>JZRA01000130.1 GCA_001567485.1 Chloroflexi bacterium OLB13 | reverse complement strand
GCTCGTCCAGCAGCAGCGCATCTGGTGCGCTGAGCAGCAGTAGGGCGAGCTCGAAGCCGCGGCGCGCTCGCCGCCCGACAGCGAACGCACGTCGCGGTCACGCGGCAGGTGGTCGATGCGCAGGCCGGCCAGCACGACGCCGACTCGCGCGTCGGCATCCCAACCGCCGGCGCGTTCGAACGCGTCGGTTAGTTCGCCGTAGCGGTCAAGCAGTTCGCCGAGCGCATCGCCGGTCAAACTGCCCATGTCTGTTTCGAGCGTGCGCAGCTCCGCTTCCATCGCTCGCAGGTCGGCGAACGCCTGCTCGATCAAGGCTTCAATTGTGCCTTCGAGCGCGCTGTCGTCCTGCGGCAGATAGCCCAAGCGCACGCCGGGTCGCAGCGTCGCCCTGCCGCCGTCCGGCTCAAGCTCGCCGGTGATGATCTTGAGCAGCGTCGATTTGCCGACTCCGTTAGCGCCGACGACGCCGACGCGCTGACCGGGCGCCAGCGTCATCGAGATGTCGTTCAGCACCGTCAGCGGCCCATACGTTTTTGTGAGATGTTCGATCTGAAGCGCCGTCATCGGCGTGAGTCCTCCATTGCGCGGTCAGGTAAGGGCCTTTAGCGCAAGAGGATCGGGCGGGGAATCATACCGCCGCCCGTGGGCGGCAGCGGCGAGCGCGCAGGGCGATGAATCGCCTCAGCGCGCGGAACGGAGAGTCACGTTCAGCAGCAGTCCAGCCCGGCTTGCGCCAAGTTACTTGGAGATGCTGCGTCCTGCCACGTGAACCGTCCTTGGTGATTCCGTCAAAGCACAGCGGCGGATGCGGCTGTACATCTCTCAGTGTACGGACTTCGGTGAATCCGTCAAGCGTCATCAGGGTTCAGGTGACGGGAGAGATCGCGCCGTCGATGGGCCGAGGTTCAGCGATAAAGTGGGAACGGCGTGCAAAACTCTCATGTGCTGTTCGACGTATATACCTTGACGGTTATATAACTGATATGGTATATTGATGTCTATGACCACACCGTATCAAGCGCTCGCCGATCCGACCCGCCGCCTGATCCTCGACCTGCTTCGTGAACGCCCGCGTATGGTGGGCGACCTCGTCGAACTGGTCGGCATCAGCCAACCCGGGGTGTCGAAACAACTGCGCGTCTTGCGCGAAGCAGGCTTGGTTCGTGTGCGTCAGGATGCCCAGCGCCGCTGGTATGAGTTGAACGCCGAGCCGTTGGCCGAAGTTCATACATGGCTCGAAACCTACAAGCGCGCGTGGGAGGATCGGCTTGACCGGCTGGACAGTTATCTGCAAGACCTAACATCGAGGGAATCGGGGGAAACAGATCATGACTGAAAATCGGAACGCCACCACCAGCACCGACGCCATCTTCCGTGTGGAGCGTGTCTTCAACGCGCCGCGTGAAACGGTGTTCGCGGCCTACACGCAAGCCGAGCATCTCACGCATTGGTGGGCGCCGCGCCCGTGGCGGGTCTCGTACTGCACCGTCGATCTGCGCCCCGGCGGCGAGTGGCGCTACTGCATGGCCGGCCCAGCTGGTGAGGAAGCGTGGGGCAAGGCGACCTACCGCGAGATCGTCGCGCCGGAACGCCTCGTCTATGAGGACGCGTTCACCGACGCGGACGGCGTTACCAATCCGGCGCTCCCCGTCTCGGTGACGACCATCGTCTTTGAAGACCTCGGCGGCGGCCGCACGCGAATGTCTGCGAGTGCCGTGTTCGCGTCGCCGGAAGCCCTGCAAGCTGTAATCGACATGGGCATGGAGGAGGGCATGAATATGTGCCTCGACCAGCTTGTCGAACTGCTCGCCACCCTGTAAACCGACCGAACGAGGAGACCTCCGTCATGTCGACCCACAGCGACACCTTCACGCTGGAATTTGCGTCCGACACCGAAATCGTGTTCACCCGCAAGCTCGCCGCGCCCCGCAAGCTGGTCTTTGAGGTGATGACTAACGCCGAGCACTTCAAGAACTGGTACGGCCCACGGACGATGACCGTGACCCACGCCGAGTTCGATGCGCGGGTGGGTGGCCGGTGGCGGATCATCTCGACCAGCCCTGAGTACGGCGAACACGCCTTCAGCGGCGAAATCCTCGAATTCGTCCCGGTTGAGCGCATCGTGCAGTCCGAGACCTACGAGCCGATGCCACAGTACCAGAACATCAACACGCTCCTACTCGAAGAGGCGGATGGCGTGACCACCGTGCGCGGCCACGTCCAGTACCAGTCCAAAGAACACCGTGACGGCCACTACAACGCTGGCATGGAGTGGGGTATGCGTGAGACGTACGATCGGTTGGAAGAACTGGTTGAGGGACTGACTCAGCCGAGCTGACGCCGAAGGCCAACGATACTGGCGATCAACGCCCTGCACCGCGCAGGGCGTTTTCGATTCCAGCACAACCCAATGGAAAACGAGCAGGCGCTCCACGAGCGCTGCGGTGGATGATCGGCGTATTTTCCATTAACCGTCACTCAATTTCCATTGACGCTGCAACTTCTTGCTAGCATAGCCTCGCGGCTAGTGTTAAAGTGGGCGCTTGGCGCGCACCGTGCGCGTTCATTGAGAGTCCGTATGTTACTCACAAGGAGAGAACACATGAAGAGGTTTGTGTTGCTGTTGGCCCTTGTGGCGCTGGCGCTGGTGCCAGCCGCTGCTCAGGACGAATGGCTGAGTGTCGATGGCGGCTGCGACTACGGTGGGATCATCAAGTCCATCGAAGCCGTGGACGCGCTGACCGTCAAGTTCACGCTGTGCGTGCCCGATCCGGCGTTCCCGTCGAAGGCGGCGTTCTCGGCGTTCGGAATTCACTCGCAGACGCATCTCGAAGAGACCGGCGGCTCCCCGGTTGACTCGCCTGTCGGCACTGGCCCCTACAAGCTGGTTCGTTGGGATCGTGGCAGCGAGATTGTTCTTGAGGCCAACGAGAACTACTGGGGTGAACCGGCGCACGAGAAGAACCTGATCTTCCGCTGGAACAGCGAATCGGCCGCCCGTGTGACCGAGCTGCAAGCAGGAACCGTTGACGGGATCGACAACCCCGGCCCCGCGGACTTCGCGGTGATCGAGGCCGACCCGAACTTGGCGATCTTCCCGCGTGAAGGCACCAACGTCTTCTACATCGGTTTCAACAACACCATCCCGCCGTTCGACAACATCAACGTGCGTCTGGCGATCGCGCATGCCATCGACAAGCAGCGTATCGTCGACAACTTCTATCCCGAAGGCTCGTCGGTTGCGACCCAGTTCATGCCGTCGGCCATCGCCAGCGGCTACACCCCTGAGGTCGCCCCGTTGGAGTACAACCTCGACACGGCCCGCCAACTGCTTGCGGACAGCGGCCTCGAACTGCCGTTGAACGTTACGCTCCAGTACCGCGACGTGGTTCGCAGCTACCTGCCCACGCCGGGTGTGGTCGCCAATGACATCGCGGCTCAGTTGGCCGAGATCGGCATCAACGTGACCGTGCAAGTCGTTGAGTCGGGCGAGTTCATCGCCGGAACGCAGGCCGGCACCGATCCGTTCTATCTGTTGGGTTGGGGCGCGGACTATCCGGATGCCACCAACTTCCTCGACTATCACTTCGGTGACAACGAGAACATCCAGTTCGGCAACCACTTCCCGGAGATCACCGAACCGCTGAAGGCCGCCGCGCAGCTGAGCGACTTCGACGCGCGCCAAGCCCTGTATGTCGAGGCCAATACCGCGATTCGCGATCTTGTGCCGATGGTGCCGGTCGCGCACGGCGGCTCTGCTGTCGCTTACCGTGCAGGTATCGGCGGCGCGCACAGCAGCCCGCTGGGCAACGAATCGTTCGCCGTGATGGATGACCCGACCGACGACACCTTCGTGTGGATGCAGAACGCCGAGCCGATCGGCATGTACTGCGCCGACGAGACCGATGGCGAATCGCTGCGTGCTTGCGAACAGGTCGTTGAATCACTGCTTGCGTATGAAGTGGGCGGCACCGCGGTCATCCCGTCGCTGGCGGAATCCTACACCGCCAACGAAGACTTGACCGAGTGGACGTTCACCCTGCGTGAAGGCGTCGTGTTCCACAACGGCGACACCCTCGACGCCAACGACGTCGTGACCTCGTGGCTGGTTCAGTGGGATGCGTCCAACCCGCTGCACACCGGCAACACCGGTCAGTTCGAGTACTTCGGCGCGCTCTTCGGCGGTTACATCAACGCGCCGACCGAGTAGTTCCACCGCTTTGTTTCACGTCCCGCTTCTGACATCGCTCCGGCGATAGGAAGCGGCCTGACGCACAACCCAGCCCCTCACCACACCTTGTGAGGGGCTGGGATTGCAGATCACTGTTCTGATCCAGAGAAATGTAATTCGATGTCTCGATTTCTCATCCGGCGGCTGCTTTCTTCCCTGCCCGTTATGGTAGGGATTTTGTTGATCACGTTTGTCATTATTCGCGGTATCCGGGGCGACCCTTGCCGTGCCATCCTCGGCGAGCGTGCGACACAAGAATCGTGCGAACGCTTCAATGAACGCAACGGACTGAACAAGTCGGTGCCCGAACAGTTCGCGATTTATGTCGGCCGGTTCGTCACCGGCGACCTCGGTGATTCGTTCCGCTTAGGCAAGCCGGTTACTGAGATATTGGCCGAACGGCTCCCTGTCACGGCCGAACTGGCGCTGTCCGCGCTGGTATTCGCCACCCTGTTCGGCGTGCCGCTGGGGATCATCTCCGCCTACCGGCACAATTCCACGGTCGATGTCGGCACGATGCTCGGCGCGAACATCGGCATCAGCATGCCGGTGTTCTGGCTCGGCCTCATGCTGAGTTATCTATTCGCCGTGATTCTCAAAGACACGCCGTTCGTGCTGCCGCCGTCGGGTCGTTTATCGCCGGGGATGAACCCGGCGCCATACTATGAGGTGTGGGGATGGGTGAAGGACGGTGAGGTCGCGCCGCAGTTGTGGGTGTTCCTCGGCCGCTTCACCATCGCCAACGGGTTGATCACCGGCAACTGGCCGCTGTTCTGGGATGCCGTCCGGCATATCATCCTTCCGGCCGTGACGGTCAGCACTATTCCGCTGGCGATCATCGCCCGCATGACCCGTTCGTCGCTGCTGGAGGCGCTCAATCAGGATTACGTCCGGACGGCCCGTGCCAAGGGGCTGTCTGAACGGCGCGTTGTGTTCCAGCACGCCTTCCGCAACGCGCTGCTGCCGGTCGTCACCATCATCGGCCTGAGCTTCGGGCTGCTGTTCAGCGGCGCTGTCCTCACCGAGACCGTCTTTAGCCTGACCGGCGTCGGCCGAACGCTTTTCGAGGCGATCACTGCGCGCGATTACAACGTCGTGCAGGCGGTCACGATTGTGTCTGCCTTCGCCTTCGTCCTCATCAACCTCGCGGTTGATCTGGTCTATGGCTTACTTGACCCGCGAATCCGGCTAAACTAACCATGCCTGCTAACGTCTCTGATTCAAAACCCGTCACCCTCAAAGATGAGTCGGTGATGCCGCCGCTGACGTCGCCCCTGCGCGACACGATCCGGCGTATTCTGCACAACCGGTCGGCCGTGATCGGGCTGATTATGATTAGCATTTTGATCCTCGTCGCGCTGCTGGCGGACGTGATCGCAACGCATCCGCCCAACCAGTCGATGCTCGACGTGCCGGGCGAGGCCGTGCCGGGCGTGCGTCTGCCGACCAAGCCGCCGTGTATCGGGCTGCTCGGCTGTCCCGATCCGCAGCACTTCATGGGGTTGGACTTGAACGGCCGCGATGTTTTCAGCCGGATCGTACACGGAACGCGCGTTTCGCTGCTGGTCGGTGTGAGCGTGGTCGCGTTCAGCGTCACCGTCGGCACGTTGATCGGCCTCGTCGCCGGCTTCTTTGGCGGCTGGGTGGACGACCTGCTGATGCGTTCGATGGACGTGCTGCTGGCGTTCCCGTCGCTTCTGCTGGCGATTGCCATCGTCACCGCCGCCGGCCCCGGCCTGCAAAACGCGCTGCTGGCGATTGGGATCGTCTCGCTGCCGATCTACGCACGCCTGACACGCGCCAGTGTCTTGAGCGCCAAGGAGATGGAGTACGTCATCGCCGGCCGTGCAATCGGCGCTGGCCCGCTGCGGCTGATGTTCCTCAACATCCTGCCCAACGTCCTCACGCCGCTGATCGTGCAGGCGACGCTCGGCATCGGCACGGCCGTGATTGAGACGGCAGGGCTGTCGTTTCTCGGCCTCGGACAGCAGCCGCCCGATCCAGAATGGGGCCAGATGCTTTCAGAGAGCCGCGCGTATGTGTTCACCGCGCCGCACATGGTGTTTTTCCCCGGCATCGCCATCACGTTCTGCGTGCTCGGGTTCAATCTGCTTGGCGACGGGCTGCGCGATGCGCTTGACCCGCGTCTGAGGGGCGTCACCTAGCGGCGGATCGCGTTAGTCTGAGATCACGAAGCTTTCGAAGATCGCGTCAAGGTCGGGCAGCGGCGGATAGAACGCGTCAGCCGGCTGGTCATTGAGAGCGATGATGCGCGCATTACGGTAGAGGTCGTAGTTCTCCATGATCGCGTCGACATCGCTCTTGTAACTGAACTCGACCGGCAGCACGCCGCTGTCCACCGACAACCATGATGCGATGTAATAGCGCCCATCCTTCGAGATGCCCTGAAACGTGTGCAGCACGCGGCCTTCGAGGATCAAGCCGGCGCGGTCGGCGCGGTGGGTCAGGTACGCGATCCCGGAGATCGAGTCGTTCTCAAGATAGTGACCCCGCGTGTGTAGGGTCTGCACGCCGGGGATCAGCGGCAGAAACGGCAGATGTTCCAGCGTATCGAGCGCGGGACGGGTTTCGAGCAGCTCGCGCAGTAGTTCCACTTCGCTTCCATAGGTCGCGTCGTCAAGCGCGCCGGTCATCACGTCCTCGATCCGGTAGACACGGATTTCCGGCGCGTGGAACCGGTCGCGGTTGAGATCCTCGGCAGGGTTGGGAACGTAGCCGGTCAGCGTGAACAGCGTATGCGCTGGCGACTCGGCCGGGAACATGGCGAAAGGCGAGACGTTCACACCATCGGCTTCCTCTGCGACATCCACGCCGGTTGCGACCGTGCCGCGAAACGAGAACGTGATATCGCCGTATGAGACTGTGTAGGTCGGGATGTCTTGTGCGCCGGCCAGAGAGAAGGTGAGCAGTAGCAAGGCGAATATCGCTCGGCAGTGCATATCTCCCCCTGTAATCGAGTGATGGACTGTGAGTACGGGGTGTTACGCCGGTGGATTGTGGCAGACGAGCCGACAACGCTCATGGGCTGCACGGGTTCCCGTCCCCCCACCTCGTTGACATGAGATAGGGGAACGGGGGAGGGCTTCACGCGTCCTGCGGGGTGTGGATGGCCGTTGGCCGTCGCGTTACAGCACCGGCGCGTTGGGGTGGCGGTGGATGAACTGCCCGCCGCCGTTGTGGCCCAGCCACTGCTCGCCGTCGACCAGCTTGATCCCGCGCTGATACACCTTGACCGGCTTGCCGGTGACTTCCATACCTTCGTACACGATATAGTCGGTGCGCATGTGCGTAGTCTCGACCGACAGCACGTGCTTGTGATTCGGATCCCACACTACGATATCGGCGTCGGCGCCGACGCTGAGCGTGCCTTTCTTCGGATACATGCCGAAGATTTTGGCCGGGTTGGTGCACATCAGCTCGACGAACTTCTGCGGCGAGAGACGTCCCTTGTTGACGCCGTGCTCCCACATCACCATCATGCGCTCTTCGAGGCCGGGCATGCCGTTGGGGATCTTGGCGAAGTTGCCCTTGCCGAGTTCCTTGCCCGGACGCCGGTACGAGGGATCCTGCGCCTCGTACTCGACCCAGTTGCCGCCGTTGTACTTCTGCATCCAGTCCTGCCACGGGCCTTTGCCGCCCTCAAACCAGAAGTTGCAGTGATCGGTGCTGACGTGCTGGAGCGACCCGTCGCGGATCGCCTGCCACAGCACGCCGTGGTCGTGCTCGGTGCGGATCGGCGGCGAGCAGATGTACTTGGCGCCTTCAAACCCCGGCGCGCCGAGGTGTTTCTTCGCCGTCAGGAAGAAGTACTGCGTGCAGCTCTCGCCCATCACCGGGATACCGGCGGCACGTCCGCGCTGGATCGCCTGCACCGCTGGCTCGCACGTGACATGCACGACGTACAGCGGACATCCGGTCATGCCGGACATCACGGTGGCGCGGTTGGTCGCCTCGCCTTCGATTTCGCGCGGGCGTGACAGGTAGTGGTCATACGGCGCGGTCTTGCCCTCGGCCAGCAGGCGCGGGGTCAGACTCGCTTCGACATCACCGTTCTCGGCGTGTACCATCACGATCATGCCGTGCTTGGCCGCGACTTCCATCGTCTTGAACAGTGTGGCATCGTCAACTTGGAACACGTTCTTATAGGCCATGAACAGCTTGAGGCTGGTCACGCCTTCCTGCACCAGCGACGGGATTTCGTCCAGCACTTCCGGCCGCAGGTCGGTCACGGCGAGATGGAAACCGTAGTCGATCTGCGCCACGGACGCCTTCTTGCGCCATGTATTGAGGCCGTCGTGCAGCGATCCGCCCTTAGGCTGAATTACGAAGTCGATGTGCGCGGTCGTGCCGCCGAACGCCGCCGCCTTGTGGCCGGTGTCGAAGTCGTCGTTGCTGACCGTTCCGCCAAAGGGCAGTTCAAGATGGGTGTGTACGTCGATGCCGCCGGGCATCAAGTACTTGCCGGTGCAGTCGACGACCTCGTGGCCTTCCGGGTTGATGTCGCGCCCGATCACGCTGATCGTCGATCCCTCAACCAGCATATCGGCCTTGACCATGTCGCTGGCCGTGATGATCGTCCCATTTTTGAATAGCGTACCCATAGTTGTCTCCTTCGGAGAGTTATCAGGTGTCAGGTTTCAGTAGTCAGTAACCAAACATCAGTCGTCAGAAGGCAGGACAAAGCATCGCGTCTTCTGACTACTGGCAACTGATTCCTGACTCCTTCCTACTGAAAATGCGGTATGACATGCTCGCCATATTCGGCCACGATGCGCTCTTCCTCGCCACACATGAGGTAGATCGTGAACTGCGTCACGCCGGCGGCCTCAAGCGCCTTGAGCTTCTCGACGTGCTGCTCCGGCGTGCCGAGGATGCCGAAACTGCCGACCACGTCGTCGGTGATGAAGCCGAGGTGGTCGGCGTCCTTGTCGGCGTGATGCTTGTAGTCGTACCCTTTGCGGCCCTCGATATAGGCGAGGAAGCTGTGCGGGATGTCCTTCGCGTCCTTGCCGTACTTCTCGACGATGTCCGCGACGTGGTTACCGACCATCGCAGGGAACCAACGCGTCTGCTCGATGCCCTTCTTGTGATCGCCGACCCACACCGGCGCGGCGCTAAGGACGCGGAAGTTAGACATATCGCGCCCGGCCTGCTTGCCCGCCGCCATCGCCTGATCGATGAACCAGCGGCACAACGCCGGTTCGGCAAGCTGAATAATCAGGCCGTCGCCCGCGCTTCCTGCGGCGCCCAACGCCTTCGGGCCGTATGCCGCGATCCAGACCGGCATCTCATAGCCGTTGGCCCACGGGAACTGAGCGTCGTGGATTTCGTCGTATGAGACTTTGTCGCCGCGCACCATCCCTTTGATGGCCCCGGCGAACTCGATCATGCGCTCTACGGTGTTGGGCTTGCGGCCCATCACGCGCATCGAGCTGTCCCCACGGCCGAGGCCGACTTCGAAGCGGTTGCCGCTCTGGACGTTGAGCGTGGCGAAAATGCTCGCCGCGTCCGACCAGTCGCGCACACCGGGATTGGTCACGCAGGGGGCAAAGCGCATCGAGTCGGTGTGTTCCATGCACATCGCCATTGTGACGTATGGCGAGCGCCACAGGATGTGGCTGTCAAAGAACCATCCATACTTGAAGCCGGCCAGTTCCGCCTGCCGCGCCAGCGCGACTGTTCGCTTGGGGGAGATGTCACCTTTGAAACAAATGCCAAACTCCATAACGTCCTCACTGGTTGTCTCATACCGTTCAGAGACTGCGCATCCACGCAGAGCCGTGAGTATAGCGCGTGGCCGGCAACTGCGCATATCAATGGACGCATTCACCGTGGGCATACGCATTACAACCCTAGCAATCCGGCCGCATTCGATATTGAGAAGCTGCCGTCGTCGAGTATGCCGGCTGCGTGTATCGGGATTGTTGTTCTGGTGGTGATCCTCACCGTAATCGGACTGATTGCAATCCTTGGGTGGCTGATTCAAGCCCTGTAGGCGGGGTGGCAAACAAACCGGCCTGTCGACATACGCCGACAGGCCGGAACTTATTGTGCTGCTGCGAAATCTGCGCTCGCGCTGGCTTGACGCGGCGCGGACGTGCTTACCCCGCGATATGCGCGGCGACTTCCGCGAGGCGCGTCGCGTAGCCCATCTCGTTGTCATACCACGCGGCGACCGACACCATGTTGCCGCCGATCACCGAGATCAGCGGAAGGTCGATGATCGACGAGTGCGAGTCACCGACGATGCGGGAGGATGCCCACTCGTCGTGCAGCACGCCCATCACGCCCTTAAGCTGCGGGGTTTCGGACGCCTTGATGAACGCTTCCTTGACCTCGTCCACGGTGACGTCACGGTTGAGCACCGCGTTGATCTCGGCGATGCTGCCGGTGCGGGTCGGCACACGGTAGGCCTTGCCGGTGATCTTCAGATCCGGCCAGATGAACAGCAGCGCCTTGGCCGCGCCCGACGACGACGGGATGATGTTCTCAGCCGCCGCCCATGAGTCACGGCGATCCTTCATCGGCTGATCGGTCAGCGACTGGGTGTTTGTATAGGCGTGCACGGTCGAGAAGAAGCTCGACTTGATGCCGAAGTTCTCCAGCAGCACCTTGACGACCGGCGCGAGCGCGTTGGTCGTGCAGCTCGCCATGCTGACGATATGATGCGTGGCCGGATCATACGCGTCCTTGTTGATGCCGGCCATGAGCACGATGTCGCAGTCCTTGAGCGACTTGCTGGCGGCGCTCACGAGTACCTTCTTGGCGCCCTTGTCGAGGTGCGCCTGCGCGCCGGCCCGCAAGGTAGCGCGGCCCGTGCAGTCAACGACCACGTCGACGCCCAGATCGCCCCAGTTCGGCAGTTCGTTCTGGGTGTTGAAGTACAGGACTTCGCGCCCGCCGACGATGAAGCCCTTGTCGGTCGCTTCGACCGGCTCGTGCCAGCGGCCGTAATTCGAGTCGACCTCGAACAACGCGGCGAGCGTCGGAATGTCACGAATATCCGAGACCGACACGGGGGAGAACAGATTCGCTTTGAGACCGGCCTTCATCAGAGAACGGCCGATGCGCCCAAAGCCGTGAATTGCGATCTTTCCCATTACAGACTCTCCAACCTAGAGAACGGTACTCCACTAGTATAGCCCGCCTCAGGCGTGTGTAAACGGTCCAACCGGGCCAACCGGCCTTTCGTGCGGACGCCCCGCGAGAGTACACTGTGCGCGTCGGACATCATCACTGAAGGAACCCTGTCATGGCCTCAGCGGCGCCGCCATTTCACATCGACTGGATACCGGTTCCGGCCGGTCAGGTTACGCTTGCAGATGGGAAGGGTGAATACTCCGTCGCGCCGTTTCGCATCGCCAAATACGCCGTGACCAACGCTGAGTTTGATGCGTTCATCGCAGACGATGGCTACACCGATCCGCGCTGGTGGGCCGACGTTGACGCGCCGGCCCTGACGCCCGAACAGCTGGAGATGGGGATGTCGGACTGGCGCGCCGCGCGGGAGCGCATCGCCGCGCCGAAGCCGTCGCACTGGCCGGAGCCTGACTGCCCGCGCACCGACGTGACGTGGTATGAGGCGATGGCGTTCTGCCGCTGGCTGTCGGCCCGTCTCAATATACCGGTTCGCCTGCCGACGGAGTGGGAGTGGCAGTGGGCCGCCGTTGGCGATACCGGATGGGCGTACCCGTTTGGGCCGGCCTTCGACGCGACGAAGTGCAACACGCACGAGAATGGGATCGGCCGCACCGTGCCGGTTACGGCGTACAGCGGGATTCACACCGTCTTCGGCGTCGTGAACCTGTCCGGCAACACGATTGAGTGGTGCGCCAACGAGTTCGAGAACCCGCCGAACATCCTCGTCGCCGGGACGGGCCGGCCAGCGATGCGCGGCGGATCGTGGGGCCATGACGCCGCCAACGCTAGGGCATCGCACCGGTTTGGCTTCAATGCGCTCAACAGCAGTTATGCGGTGGGGTTTCGCGTGGTGACAGACGCGGAACTGCGCTAAGCGGTCACGCGCACAAGAATTCGGTGATTTCGCGCAGGAACACGTCGGGCCGGTCGTGCGGGATCATGTGGCCGCAGTCCTTGATCGTCACGATGCGCGCCTCGGGCCAACACTGCTCGGCGCGCGATTTCAGCGGCTGAAGCGGGAAGACCAGATCGCGGTCAGCCAAGACGATCAGCATCGGGGCGCGTACATGTTTGAGCACGCGCTCGTCCAGCACCAGTGGGATAACCGCCTTCGTGACCGGCGTGTTCATAATCATGCGCACCAGAAAGTCGAGTACGTCGCCGGCGATCTCGCGCACTGACAGCATCTGCACGAAGCGGCGGTAGCTGTCGGTTCTGCGCGTCACGACGGCCGGTAGCAGTCCGATAAACTTGGGCCAGTTGACGTTGACCACACCGCCGGGCGCGACCAAGATCAGCTTGTCGATCCGGTCGGGGTAGGCGCTGGCGAACTTGAGCGCCACCCATCCGCCCAGCGATCCGCCGCATACGCTGACCGCGCCAAGCCCGAGGCCGTCACAGAGCGCGGCCATCCAGTCGGCGACGCCGCTGCCGGTCATCGGCAGGCGCACCGGATCGCTCAAGCCGGATTGTCCGGGCAGATCGACCGCCACCACGCGAAAGTGCCGGCTGAGCGGCTCGATCTGGTTGATCCACGCCAGCGCGTTCATGCCCGCGCCGTGAATCAGAAGGACGGGCGGGGCGTCGGTGGGGCCGCTGATCAATACGTGTGTGCGCGCGAGGGGCGTATCGACCATGAGCGAGTCGTATGGGACGGGGTAGCGGCTGAGGCCGTACGCATACACATCGTCGGCTAACGTCGCAGGCATGCGCAGTCTCCGGTGTGTTGTTCCAGACGAATCTATTTTACGCCGATTCGCACGAAAGCACGCACTGATCTAATGCGTCGGGTGGTCGTGATGAAGTAGACTTTAGCCATGCTTGAAATCCGGCGTGCTTTGGCTGTCCGCCGCGCGGCAAAACGCCGGTCAAGGAGCTTACGCTTCGGTCATCACGCATCGTTATCAAGCAAAACCACCTGCCTATGGGGTATTCCGCGTGATAAGTATCGAATTGATCCTGCTGATTATCGCGCTGGTGTTGAGCATCAGCGTCGTCTCCAGCAAGCTGGCCTCACGCGCCGGCGTCCCCGTGCTCTTGATGTTCATCGTGATCGGTATGCTGCTTGGCTCGGAAGGGCCGGGCGGCTTGCAGTTTGACAATCCGTGGCTGACTCAGGCAATTGGCGTCACGGCGCTGGTCGCCATTCTGTTCTCTGGCGGCCTCGATACCCAGTGGTCTGATGTGCATCGGGTCTGGCGAGAGGTCAGCATTCTCTCGACGTTCAGCGTGCTGGCGTCGGCGATCTTGGTCGGGCTGTGCGCGCACGTCGTGCTGGGGATCACGCCGCTGGAGGGCATCCTGCTCGGCTCGATCGTCGCCTCGACGGACGCCGCCGCGGTGTTCACCATCTTGCGCGGCCAGAGCGTCCGGTTGATCCCACGCGTCAAATCCTTGATTGAGGTCGAGTCCGGCTCCAACGACCCGATGGCCGTGTTCCTCACCATCGGCATGATTCAGCTAATCACCGCTCAGGTGTCGCATCCGCTTGGGTTGATACCGCTGTTCGTGCAGCAGCTCGTGTTGGGCGTGCTGTTCGGCTATGTCGGGGGGAATCTGATTCTGCTGGTCGTGAACCGCATCCGGCTCGATTATGACGGCCTGTACCCGGTGCTGACGATCGCGCTGGTGGGGGTGACGTTCGGGACGACGGCCGTGCTGGGCGGCAGCGGATTTCTCGCCGTGTACCTCGCCGGCATCATCATGCGCGAGTCCGATTTCATCCATAAGCGCAGCCTGATTCAGTTCCACGGCGGGCTGGCGTGGCTGATGCAGATCGTGATGTTCCTTACGTTGGGCCTGCAAGTTTTCCCGTCGGAGCTGCTCGCGGTGGCGCCACAGGGCTTGGTGATCGCCGTATTCCTGATGGTGATTGCACGGCCGCTCAGTGTCATACCGCCGCTGCTCGCCCTGCGGGTTCCGATGCGCGTGGCGGGATACATCGCGTGGGTAGGGATGCGCGGCGCGGTGCCGACGATCCTCGCCACGTTCCCGCTGCTGGCCGGCATCGGGGTCGCCGAGCAGATTTTCAACGTCGTGTTCTTCATCGTGCTGGTGTCCGTGCTGCTGCAAGGCTCAACGGTGGCGCCGGTCGCGCGTTGGCTGCGGCTTCAGGATCTTCGTCCGGTCGCGCCGCCTGAGCTGCTGCCTGAGCTGCTTGACCGCGGCAAGTTTCAGGACAACATGTTTGAGGTCAGGGTCACGCCGAACTGCGCCATTCTTGGGCGTCAGGTCATCGACCTTGAGCTGCCGCCGGAAACGCTGCTCATGTTGATCAGCCGTGGCGACCGGATCGTTGTGCCGCGCGGATCGACCGTCATTGAGCCGAATGATCGTGTCCTTGTGTTGACGCCGCCGCATCACCGCGAGCAGGTCGTCCGGCTCTTGACCGAGTGAGGCCGGAGTCCGACCACATGGCCCGCCGCGCTAACCCAGCGGGAGCTGCCAGCGCGTATGCGTTTTGAGCGTCTCGAACCCGAGCTTTCGATACAGGGACTTGGCCCCCAGCCGGTCGCTGTCGTCGGTATGCAGGCGCACCTCGGCGCATCCCGCCGCCGCGAACGTCCCGATGGCCTCGCGTACCAGCGCGCTGGCGATGCCGCGCCGCCGATACCCGGCGGACGTATCGACCTCGTCGATCACGCCGATGCGCACGCCGTCGACCTCTGTAAGGCGCGCCCAGATTTGCCCGGCGATCCGGTCTCCGTCCCGCGCCACGCGCCAATACGCCGTCTCGCCACGGGCGATCTGGTCGGCGATCTCAGCGATCAGCTCGTCGTCGGATTCTTCCGCGACACCGATCAGGTCGCTGCCCCACGCCCCGGCCTGCGCGGCGTGCAGCGCGGGCGCGTCTCCGGGGGCTGGCGAACCGATGACGATGCCGGATGGCAGCGCAGGCGCGCCGGTGGGAAGCGGGCCGGCGAGCCGCATGTGCGCCATCGTAAAGGCCGGCGTGAAGCGAGATCGCTCAACAGCTGCGCCGCGTCCGGTTCGGTGCTGCTGGCGTTCGCGGCGAGGATCGGGCGGCGGTCTTCGGGGATGCCTTCGTTCGTGATGCGCCTTACCGAGTCCTCCGCCCACGCGATGAGGCTGCTGCCGATGCCCCGGCCGCGGAATTCCGGGTGAACACGCGCGTGAGTCATGTAGATCATCGTGCCGCCGGGTTCCGGCCACATCATCAAGCGCATGAAGCCGACCAACTGCCGGCGGGAGAACGCGCCGATCATGCTGCCGGGCGGCGCGAACTGCATCAGCAGGCGTGCGCTTTTCAGCGTGGGCAGACTCTCCAGCGTCGAACGCGGGTCGATATGGTCGACCGGCGCACAGGCGGCGATCAACCGGCAGTAGGCCGCGGCGCGGCGGGGCCGGAGAGGACGGAGATAAACGCGGGCGATAGGGCGATGCGGCATGGCGATATCCAGCGGCGGAATTTCATTGTTGCAGTATATCCCCGCGTTTTGTGCGGCCCAAACTCTTTTGTCACACACTCTCGTCGTGTGTTACACTCGGCCGTCACGGATCGGACTGTAGAGAGCTGAAGAAGGTGTGCCATGGTTGTTGTTGATCAAGCCGCGTTGATGGAACGTTATCACAAGCATATTTTCCCGGCGACCGCGCCGATGTACGGCGATAATCCGCTGATCGTCGATCATGCCAAGAACCAGTACATTTGGGACGTCGAGGGCAATCGCTATCTTGATTTCTTCGGCGGCGTGCTGACCGTCAGCGTCGGCCACTGCAACGATGAGATCACGGAGCGCACGATCGAGCAGTTCCGGCGCGTTCAGCACACGAGCACGCTGTACGTCAACCCGGTGATGGTCGACGTCGCCGAGATGATCGCCAGCAAGGCGCCGGGCCGCCTGCAAAAGCTGTATTTCACCAACAGCGGCACCGAAGCGAACGAGACGGCGATCATCGCCGCCCGCATGTACACCGGCAGCATGGAAATCATCACCCTGCGCCACGCGTACAGCGGCCGTACACAGGCCGCCATGAGCTTGACCGCGCACGGCAATTGGCGTATCGGCGGCGTGACCGACCCGTACATCCGCCACGTCAAGAACCCGTATACCTACCGCTTCCCGGCCAATATGACCGAGGACGAGATCGTCGACTACTGCATCGCCGACCTCGAAGAGGTGATCGCGACGCTGACCAATGGCAAGATCGCCGCGTTCATGGCCGAGCCGATTCAGGGCGTTGGCGGGTTCATCACGCCGCCGCCGACCTACTTTAAGCGTGCATACGACATCATCAAGAAGCACGGCGGCTTGTTCATCTCCGACGAGGTGCAGACGGCATGGACGCGCACCGGCCAGCACTGGTTTGGCATCGAGCATTGGGGCGTCGAGCCGGACATCATCACGTCCGCTAAAGGACTCGGCAACGGCTCGCCGGTTGGCGTGACGATTGCGACGCCCGAAGTGGCCGACGCGCTGAAAGGCACGACCTTCTCGACGTTCGGCGGCAACCCGGTCACGATGGCGGCGACGTTGGGAACGTTGAAGTACATCGACGAGAATAACCTTGTTCAGCACACCTATGAGCAGGGCCAAGTGCTGATGCAGAAGTTGGAAGAACTTCAGTCCGAGTTCCCGTTTGTCGGTGAGGTGCGTGGCAAGGGCTTGATGACCGGTATGGAGATCGTTGTGCCGGATGGCAGCAAGACCCCCGACGCGGCGCGCACGGCCCAGATCATCAACGTCGCGCGCAAGCACGGCCTGTTGATCGGCAAGGGTGGCCTGCACGGCAACGTCGTCCGTATCACGCCGCATCTGAACATCGATCCGCAGGACATGCTGACCGGCATGGAACTGTTGGGGCGCGCCCTCGCGGACGTTTCAAAGTAGGTTACGCATGGCGCAGAACCCCGCGCTTCCATCTTCATCGATCCACACGCGTGTGAGAATCCCGGTTCAAAGCAGTGTCGCGCGCGGGTTTGCGCTGGTGGTCGCCCTCTTGATGTTGAACGTCGCCGTGGCCTTCATGCGCGCCACCGCTGACGATCCGTTGGTGTCGGAGTCGACGCTGGGCCAGCTGGCGGCGTGGATGGCTGACCAGAGTGAGGAAGAATCCCCGGAGTCGATCTTCGGGGCGCTGGCGAAATCGTGGGCATCCGCGCGCGGCGAGGATGTGCTGGACGAAGCGGCGGCGGTCGACGCGATGCGCTGGCCGGTCGTGTTGATGGCGGGCGCGGCGAGCCTGTTCGCGTTGATAAGCGCGGTGTTCCTACGGGCCGGGCGATTCGGCCCGCTGTGGCTCATGCTGTCGATGCACTTTTGCATGTCGATGCTGTTCGTCATCCCGGCCGTTGAAGGCGATTTCACGTTGACGTTCAGCATCGTGTCGGTTTTCCTGACCGTGCTGGCGGTGGGCCTATCCTCGCGGCCGATCGGCCGGGTGGTCGGGTTCCTGCTGGCGCTGTCGGTGCTGCTTGCCGGCGTCGAGGCGATCAAAGGCTTCGCACGCGCCAACGATTACGCGATCCGCGCCAGCGTGCCAGCTTGGGCGGCGACGATCTACGACACGCCCGACGCGGCCTATGCGGCGCTGCAATCGGGCGAGATCGACGCGCTTTTCGGGGAATCGGGTGCGCTGACGGAAGCCGGCGCTGACGTTGAAGGCATCACCGTGCTGACCACACTCAACCGGGACGAGACGCGGCTGGGCCTGCCCGTCAAGCCGAACATGCCGGGGCGGTTGGCGGTCGCCGCGCGCGAGGATGCCGCCGCGACGGCGTCGTCGGTCGCGGACTTCGTGGGCCGGCCTGTGGGCGCGGTCGCTGGCGATCCCGCCGTCGAGTTTTTGGGCGAGCCGCGCAGTTGGGTGCTGCTTGACCTCAAGATTTTCAACGACCTGAACCTGCCGCACTTGCAGAGTATCGCCGAGGCGTTCCTGCAGCCTGCGCGGCGCAATGGGCCGATGCTGCTGGTGCGTATTTTGGCCGGTAACGCGGCGTACACGTGGACGGAGGCGGCGCTGGGGTTCGCGTTTGGCGCGGCGCTCGGCTTCGTGCTTGGCTCGCTGTTCGCGCACTCGCGGCTGTTAGAGCGCGGCCTGCTGCCTTACGTCGTCGCGTCGCAAACGGTGCCGATCCTCGCTATCGCGCCGATGGTCGTGATCTGGCTGGGGGCAGGGCCGGCATCGGTCGCCGTGATCGCCGCCTACCTGACGTTCTTCCCGGTGACGATCAACACCCTGCGCGGGCTGACGTCGCCCAAGCACATACAGGTCGAGTTGATGCGATCCTACGCGGCGACACGCTGGACGATCTTCGTCAAGCTGCGGCTTCCGTCCGCCGTGCCGTACATCTTCACGGCGCTCAAGGTCAGCGCGACGGCCAGCGTCGTCGGGGCGATCATCGGCGAGCTGCCGTCCAGCATCCGCGAGGGTTTAGCCCGTGCAATCCTCGACTTCAGCAGCAGTTACAGCGAAGTCTCAACGCCGAAGTTGTACGCCGCTATCGTAATGGCGGCGTCGGTCGGCATCGCGTTTTTTGTGATCGTCAGCCTTATCGAGCGCGTCGCTCTGCGGCGCTTTATCCCGCACACAGCATAAAGCCATGACTGAGATACCCGCAGTAATCCGAGCCGAAGGCGTCAACAAAGTCTTCACCGTCAAGAATGCCGATCCGGTTATCGCGCTTAAAGACATCCATCTCGATGTCAAGCGCGGCGAGTTCGTATCGTTGATTGGCCCGTCAGGCTGTGGCAAGTCTACGCTGCTGCGGCTGATCGCCGATCTGCTTCAGCCCACCAGCGGCGAGATGGTCATCAACGGCAAGACGCCGGTTCAAGCCCGTCTCGACCGTGACTACGGCATGGTGTTCCAAGCGGCGACGTTGTACGACTGGCGTAACGTCGGCAAGAATGTGCAGCTTCCGCTGGAGATCATGGGCATCGACAAGGCGGAACGTGAGAAGCGCGCCGCCGAGATGCTCGAACTGGTCGAACTGGGCAAATTCGCCAAGCATTACCCGTGGCAGCTCTCTGGCGGCATGCAGCAGCGCGTGGCGATTGCGCGCGCGCTGGCGTTTCAACCCGCGCTGCTGTTGATGGACGAGCCGTTCGGCGCGCTGGACGAGTTTACGCGCGAGCGCATGAATCTCGAACTGCTGCGCATCTGGCACGCGACGCAGACGACCGTGGTCTTCGTCACGCACAGCATCGCCGAAGCGGTGTTCCTGAGCAGCCGGGTCGTGGTGATGTCGCCGCGTCCGGGGCGGATCACGGCGGTGCTGGATGTCGACCTGCCGTACCCGCGCAACTTTGAAACCCGCGAACTGCCGCGCTACTTTGAACTCGTGACGCACGTGCGCGAACTCCTGCGCGATGCACACACCTTTGACGAGTAATGAAGTGAGCAGGGGGCAGATGTCAGTTTTCAGCTGTGATCGAGTGGCGATCAGCCCTCCCCCATGCGAACCGGACAGCCTGACAACTGGCGCCTGAAAACTGGGAATTCTCATGACGAAGTCGTTTGAACGCCTCCGCTACTACCTGCCGACCATCGTTGTTGCGGTGGCGGTGCTGGCCCTGTGGGAAGTGCTGGTGACGGTGCTGAACATCCAGCAGTTCATTCTGCCGAAGCCAACGCAGATCGCCGGCCGGTTCTTCGAGGAAGTGAACCTGTTCGTGACCGGGCAGGGGTCGATCCTGTTCCAAGCCGCGGGCGCGACGTTTTACGAGGCGCTCGGCGGGTTCATCCTCGGATGTGGAAGCGGGATCCTCGTGGCGCTCGTCACTGCGCGCTGGACGGTGTTGAGCGAGGCGATGATGCCGTTCGCCATCGCGGCCAACAGTGTGCCGATCATCGCCTTCGCCCCGATCATGAACAACTGGTTCGGGCTGACCAACCCGGTCTCCAAGATGACCATCGTGGCGATCATCGTGTTCTTCCCGACCATGATCAACACCGTGCGCGGGCTGACGCTGATCGACCCGCGCCAGCTTGAGCTGATGCGCTCGTATGCCGCCAGCGATCTCAAAATTCTACGCGCGCTGCGCATCCCGAACGCGGTGCCGTACATCTTCTCGGCGCTGCGCGTCGCCAGTCCGTTGAGCATGATCGGGGCGGTGGTGGCGGAGTTCTTCGGCGGGCCGCGCGCGACGCTCGGCGTGTTCATCACACAAGAGGCGTCGGGCTTCAACTTCGACCGCGCATGGGCGGCGATCGTGATCGCCTCGCTGATCGGGATCGCGTTCTATGCGATCATCGTGTTCGCTGAACGCCGCCTCGCTCCATGGGGCACGCGCGAGGCGGGTTAAACGTCAAAGATTTCGGCTATGAGAAGCTCGAATCCGGGCCGCACCTCACGGCCATGCAGAATCTGACCTGCACGGAACGTACGCACTGTCGCGCCGCCGCCCTCGGCGGGTTCGTAGCCGTCGACGGATTGGTTCTTGGGGTATAACAAGGAGAAACGTGATGTCACGCGGATCGTCTGCTGCTCGCCTGCTGCCCGCGAACCCGCGTTATCCTCGCACGAACACGTAGCCGCCTTCGCCTTTGCGCCGCCACTCGTCAATCTGCCGGTAGCCCATGTGCTGAACGGCCTCGCGCACGTCCGCAATCGTCTCAAGGTCGGATGTGGCGACTTCTTGCAGGCCGCCGCCGACATAGAACACCAGCCGTGTCTCGCGGCCGTAGATCAGCTCGAATTTCGCCGGCGCGGTGTGCCCGATCAGGGACAGCATTTGAACCGGGTTCAGGCGGGATGCCATACGGGAATCTCTCGGTTGCACACAGTCCCCACCAGTGTACGATGAACCCTCCGTCGGTTAGGTGTGAGAATGTCTGTGCTGCGTTTAGAACTGTATACAGAATCTGAACAGTCGCTAGGGCGCAGGCTCGCTGGCGTGCCATTTCCACGTGCAGAACACCGCCACGGCGCCGAGAACGTGCCAGATCGCATGGCCTTGGATCAGCGATGACGGGTCGCACAGCGCGGCGGACAGATCGAGCGCCCAGACGACCATCGCCACGGCGAATACGCCGATGCCGGCCCAGAACCACGCGTAGGTGCGGATGGGCCGCAGCACCCGCCAGACGACCGCCTCGGCCAGCAGCGCCAGCGCCAGCACGATCCCGAACACGTACCGGCGCGTGTCCGGCACGCCGATCTGCACAAGGGTGAGCGTGACGTTGAACGCGATATAGACGAGCGCGGTCGTCGTGAATGACCAGCGGTACAGCCGCTGCAGCGCGTAAATCAGCAGCAGGGCGGCGAACAGGTACATGCCGAGGATATCGAAGAACTGGCCGGCGAACGTCAGCGATCCGTGATAGTACGTGCTGCCGACGCCGATCACGATGGCGCTCAGGCCCATGATGATGCGATGACCGACGCCGAACAGCACGCCCGCCGCGATCTGACCGGCGGTCACCAGAATCCACGCGCCGGACAGCACATACGCCAGCGACGAGACCGCGTTGACCGGCTGACGGATCGACTCGGTCAGCAGCGGCGCCTCGCAGAAACACGCCGTGGGCAGGCAGGTCGCCGGGCGCATCGCATCCCACGCCGACGCCGGCACGAGGCTCAAGCCGGTGAGCGTGACAGCTGAAATGACGACCGACAGCATGGCGGTAATCAGCAGATCACGGGTGGGTATCGACAAGGTGAAATCCCTTTTTGGCGCGTGTCACGCCAGTGTAGCGTTGACGCTCTGGATTGGACAACGGGGTGTAGGAAATTTGGCGCACACGAGATTTTGGCACTTGGCTGTAAATTCGCTAGATTATGACAGTGGGGAGGCGCATTTGCGTTTCCTGCAAGGCAAACCTTTTTAGGGGGAGTTCTATGCGTAAGTTAAGTGCAGTTCTCGCAGTCATCATGTTGTTTGCGTTGGCGGTAGGCGGTACTGTCGGTGCGCAAGACCTTGTGCCGGTGCGCTTGCAGCTGCAGTGGGTCGCCCAATCACAGTTTGCCGGCTACTACGCCGCGCTCGATCAGGGCTTCTACGAAGAAGAGGGCCTTGATGTCACGATTCTCGAAGGCGCCGTAGAAATTGTCCCGCAGCAGGTCGTTGCGTCGGGCGCAGCCGAGTTCGGTATCGCGTGGGTGCCTAAGGTGCTGGAGAGCCGTGAGGCGGGCGCCGATCTGGTCAACATCGCGCAGATTTTCCAGCGTTCAGGTACATTGGAAGTCTCGTTCGTGGACGCCGGCATCACGTCGGTCGCGGATATGCGCGGCAAGCGTGTTGGCACGTGGGGTTTCGGCAATGAGCACGAGCTGTTCGCGGCGCTGCGCGCTGAGGGTATTGACCCCGATAACGCCGACGACGTGACGATCGTGCAGCAGCCGTTCGATATGTCGCTGCTCATCAACGGTGAGGTCGATGCCGCCGAGGCGATGACCTACAACGAATATGCGCAGGTGCTCGAACAGGTGAACCCGGAGACGGGTGAGCTGTTCCAGCCTGAGGAGATGAACGTCATCAACTTCAACGATGTCGGCACGGCCATGCTGCAAGACCACATCTTCACCACCGAGTCGTTCCTTGCGGGCGAAGGCAACGAAGACGTCGCCGTCCGCTTCCTGCGCGCGTCAATGAAGGGTTGGATCTTCTGCCGTGACAACTTCGACGAGTGCGTCGACATCGTGCTGGAAAACGGCCCGACCCTCGGCGAAGGCCACATGCGCTGGATGCTCAACGAAATCAACCGTCTGATCTGGCCGTCGCCTGATGGCATCGGCATGCTGGACGAAGATCTCTGGGCGCAGACCGTCGCGGTTGCGCTTGAAGGCTCCGTCATCAGCGCGGAACCGAGCGAAGGCGCGTATCGCACCGATCTGGCGGCGGCCGCGCTGGAAGGCATGGGCGAGGACGTTGACGTGACCGGCGAGGATTGGGAAGCCGAAGAGGTCGAGATCACGCCGGGCGGCGAATAAGCCATCCGCGCCAGCGTGCGTTGACCCGCGCCGGTTGGTGAACGCCAGCGCCGAAGCGGGGTGACGCGCTCGAAGACACTCGAACTTTCCTCTGCCGTGGGCAGGGGAGCCACACAGGGGCGGCCTACGCGGCCGTCCCTGTCTTTGTGGATCGCCGGTGGTCACGCGGGCTGTGGGGTTACGAGTACGTCCGTTTTTCGTGCTGGTCTCGTTCGCCCCGGAACAGGCTTATCCCCGTCTGGCCTCATCTCACAGCCCCGATAAGCCCTCACCCCTATCTTTACTCCGTGTCCCTCAGCCGCTGCGTCTTGAAGAAGCCCCAGATCTCGCGGGTGAGGTGGATGTCGTGCGTGTTGTTCCCCGCGATGCGCTCCGGCACGACGTCAACGCCCGGCCAGCCGTGCCCGCCGCCCATCACCGCGTAGAACATCACCGGCGCGCCGGCGCACTCCACGAAGTCGAAGCGGATGACTTGAGTCCGGTCGTCCGCCTGCGGATACTTGAAATGTTCGGTCAGCGCCGGATCGCACCCGTTGCGCGCCGCCCAGAAGCTCACCGATTGCAGGACGTTGAGCGTTACGACAAGCTGGCCGGGTGCGGGCATGTGCGTGATCCCGTCCCACGAAATGCTAATGTCCTCGGTGCCGTGTTCGATCAGCATCGGACGCGGCGGACTGACGAGGCAGGGCGGCTGGAACTCCGCATACATCAATGCGCCGGCCACAGCGAACGCCGCGAAGCGGTTGACCGTCGGCTCGCACGCCATCCGGTAGGTCATAAAGCCGCCGTTGCTGAAACCGGTCAGATACACGCGTTCGGTGTCGATGTGGAGGTCGACGGCGAGGTCGTCAATCAGCAGATCGAGAAATCGCACATCGCTCACGAAGTCATGCGGGATGTCGTTCAGCATGCCTTCGAGATAGTTCCACTCGTTGTTGACGCCATCGGGAAACACGGCGATGAATCCTTCTTCCTCGGCGATGGGCGCCATGGCGGTGATGGCGGCGAATCCGGCGCCGGTGTCTGGCCGGCCGTGCAGCGCGACGATCACAGGAAGCGGCTCAGCGCCGGTGTAGGTCGTCGGTACATAGGCGGTGAACGTGCGCGGCGGCACCAGTTCGTCAGGTGGATCGACCGGATCGACCGGCAGCCGTCCCGCGAGCAGCTCGCCGAGCAGGTACGCGCCGTCGTTCAGCGGGTTGAATCCGCCGGTGATGGCGTAGTCGCCGGAGCGCGGCCACTCGTGCCCCCCGCTGGGCAGCAGCATCGCCGTCACCTGACTCGTGGGTGGGCAGTTGGCGAACACAACCGATTGGCCGGTTTGCGCTGATTCGTCGTCGCATCCCGCGCGTGCGGCCCAGAACTTGGCCGTCTCGTCAAATCCACCGCGCCGGTTGGGTGTGCCGTCAGGGCGGGGCAGGTCGCGATAAGTCAGGCCAAGCGGCTCGTAGATCGCGTCAAGCGCGCCGAACACGAGCAGCATCCGCGTGTTGATCTGTGTACCGGCACAGCGGTCGAGCGTGTGTGACCACACCACCGACGCGACCAGCATCGCGGTGTCAAGGTGAGTCTCGGCTTCGCACAACACGCGCTGAAGCAGGGTTCCGCCCGTGTCGAACGCGGCCGCGTTGACCGAGCCGACGCTGTGGTCGGCGGTCACGTCGGCCACCACGGCGTCGAAGAACCCGACGTCATCGACCGGTTCGCCGGTGCGCGGCAGGCCGGATTCGCGCCCGCCGTCCTCCCAACTGCCGTTGATGGCGTTCGGATATGCGACGATCCAGCCGTGCGCAGCGGCCGCCGCATTGAGATGGGTCAGGGCCTCGATCGACCGCGCGGACTGTGATCGTCCGTGCAGCATGACGACAAGCGGCGCATCGGTGGGCAGGCCGTCCGGCGCGAACAGGACGTATTGGCGCTCGACGCCGTCCACATCGAGGGTTCGCAGCTCGCCGGTTAGGTAAGGATTGTCCTGCGCGGCGACGCCGGTCGTCGCAAGCAGCGCAGCACACACGATCAGGATCAGCGCGCGGAACATCGGCGGGTCTCCCGGCAGCACCGGATACATCCGCACGAGTATAGAGCGTTCAAGCGCCGCTAACTGGAATCTGACAGGCTCCCATACCGGTTCTAACAGCGACCGGGCTAGTCTCCCGATACAAGCTCAGGCTCGACGTAAGTCGGCACGCGCAGCACGACCGCCGCCTGAATGAGCGCCGTCACCATCAGCGCGATCCGGCCGCCAACGCTGATCACGACCGTGAGCGCCAGCGCAAGCAGCATGATCCAGCACGCCGCGATGGCGACGGTCTTGGCGCGGGAGGTAAGGCCTTTGCCCTGCATGAAGGTGTGAAAATGTTTGCCAACGAACGGCCGCGTCACCAGCCACTGATACCACCGTTCGGACGCGCGTCCGAAACAGATCGCGGCCACGACGAAGAACATCGTCGATGGCAAGCCGGGGATCACAGCGCCGATCAGCCCGGCCGCGACGAACACGAAACCGAGCGCGATAAGCGCGTATCTCACGGGGGCGGACAGCGGCTTGAACAAGCTTGAGCGCGGGGTAGAGTCGTTCACAATAAGGTCGCTCCTGCAGCGTCGGGTTGAAATGAGAAACGGCCAACGATGTCGGCCCGGCGTATGCTGTCGAACGAGTCCGGTCAGGTCGCCGATCCAGACCGCGCCAACGCAGTCGGCCAGACCGCGCATAGTATATCAGTGAATGTCCATAAAACTACAGAAATCTATAGAAATCCGGCGTCGCCGCCTCTGATTTGGCACTTGCAGCCATTTTGAGTAAGATGTGAAATCATAGAGCGTGTATGCGATACCTTGCGCTACAATAACTTGACCATTCATTGGCATCCGCGAAGGTGGGTGCTCGGATAGTGATGAATCGAACGTTAACGCTTTCCACACGCCGCGCGACGCTGGTCTTTGTGGTGCTGATCGCCGTTCTGGTCGTCAGCAGCGAATTGATGTTCAACTGGATTCGCTCCACCGAGACGAGGTCTGCGGAGATGCTCGGCCATCTCAATGAGGTCGTCACTCCGCTCAACGATATTGCCTTCATGGCGGATCGCCTGAACGATGCTGGGGAGGGAGGGGCCGCCAGCCTGCTGGTGGTGATGCAGCGCGAGGCGGATCAGGCTGGCGAGGCGCTCGCGCTGATCGACATTCTTCCTGAAACCAGCGTCTTCCGTGCGGTCTTCGAGGACGCGGACTTGCAGGCGCGTCAGCGTGCCGAGGACATCCTCGCCGCGATTGACCGGCTGAACGCCGTGCCGATCAGCGAGGTGAACGCCGATCATCCTGACGTCGCTCTCGTCCAGACGGAAACCCCCCGCTTAGTCGCTGATCTCATCGCCTATGCGCGTGAAGGGCGGGCCACATCGGCGCACATCTTGCGGCTTCAACAGCTCATCAACGTGCTGCGCGTTTTCGTGGTGGTGACGGCCATTGGCGGTTACACCATCCTCATCCATTACCCGTTGTTAGATCGCGTGCAGGCGCAGGCCGAGTCGTTGACGACACAAGTCGACCAAATATCACGTTCTGAGGCGGCGCTGCGTGAGCAGAAATCGTTGTTCGAGTCTGTGCTGCGCACAACGCCCGGCTTCGTGTTCGTGTTTGACGTGATCAAGAATGAGATCACCTATGCAAGTCAGCCAGAGTGGTCATTCTTCGGCTTTGACGAACAAACGTGGAAGGACGCCGATTCCTTCCGCACGTTTGATTTCATCGTCGAAGAAGATCGCTGGAAGGTTATCAACTCGCTTGAACAGCTCACTGAGGGCGCAGAGTCCGCATCGTTCGAGGCGCGCTCATACGATGCGGAGGGGAATCAGCGCTGGTTCCAAGCCGAGGTCGTCCCGTTCCATGTGGAAGGCGGTACGCTCGCGCAAATCCTCGGCACCGTGACAGACGTCACCGAACTCAAGATGGCGTATGCCGAGCGCGAACAGCAGGCGCGCCTGCTTGAGCAGGTGACGTTTGCCGCGCCAGAGATCATCTATCTGCTCGATACCCGCACGCTTCGGAAGATATACCGGAATATCGACATCCGTGAACTGCTCGGCTATCCGAAAGACGAGTGGAGCGCCTACGACCCCGACCCGTTCGATCATCTCATCCATCCAGCCGACATTCCACGCCAACAGGCGCATCTTGCGCGGCTGCGCACGTTAGGCGACAACGCGGTACTCGAACTCGAGTTCAGAATGCGTGCTGCGGATGGGACGTGGCGGACGATGCGCTCGGCCGACCGCGTGTTCAGCCGGAACGCGTTGGGAGAGGTCGAGACTCATGTCGGCGTGCTTCACGATATCACCGACTGGCGCGAGGCCGAGAGGCGTGCTTTTGAGCTGCGCCTCGAACGGGAGCGCATGCGGATCAACGCCGAGTTCATCGCCAACAGCAGCCATGAACTGCGCACGCCGCTGACCGTCGTCAGCAGCGCGGCGTATATCATGTCGCGCGCGGAAGATCCGGCGGTGCGACAGAGCCGGCTGATGGAGATCGAGCAGCAGATCGTACATCTCTCCAAACTCGTCGACGACTTGCAAACGCTTGCCTCACTGGATGCCGGGCCGATGCACACGCTGACCGAAATCGACCTCAACAGCGTGATCCACGACGCGCTGATTGTGGCTGGCGCGGCGGAGTTTCAGGCTCCTCCCCTGCTCGATCTCGCCTCCGACATGCCGTCCATCGTGGGAGATCGGCACCTGCTGATCCAAGCCTGCCGCCACGTCATTCAGAACGCGTCCCTATTCTCGCCGGCCGACCAGCCCATCGAAATCCGCACCGAAGCGACCTCGACGCAGGTCACGATCAGCGTGACCGACCACGGATCCGGCATTCCGCTCGAAGATATCCCCCACGTCTTCGACCGCTTTTATAAGGCCGATAAGGCGCGCAGCGGGGGCGGTACCGGGCTGGGGCTGGCGATGGTCAAGAAGATCGTTGAAATCCACGGCGGCACGGTCGATGTGCAGTCATCTCCGCAAGGCAGCACGTTTATGTTGATGTTCGCCGTCCATACCGGGCAGAGTGTGGAGCGCGCCACGCCTGAGCTTGCAGATCGGTTGAGCTAACGTAAGACGCTCAAGGTGGCGAGCGATAAGAAAGCGCCAACGCTCTCACCCGGCGGGTGTCGCGAGTCGGACAGTCTGATCCAGCGCCCTCCGGTAATCTACATAAGCCGTTGTTCGGAGGTCGAGAGATTTCGTGTCCTATGACGCAGGGTTCATTGAGCGATACCGCGTCGCATTACCTCATCACCCAGCACTCGGCGCTTTCAACTACTCGCTTAGACGTCCGGCCTGAGCTTCGGCGCATGCTGCAAGTCGTCTGCGATCGGAGTTATCGGGCTGGGCCGCGCAGGGAGCAGCAGCAGAAACGTGCTGCCTTTCCCTTGCTCGCTCGATACGTCGACCAACCCGTGATGAAGTTCAGCGATTTTGCGGACGATGGCGAGGCCGAGGCCCGCACCGATCGACGAGCGCGCGGGTGACGCCTTCGAGAACCGGTCAAAAACGTGCGGCAGCTCGTCTGGGGGGATGCCCGCCCCGTTGTCGGAGACGGCGATCACCGCTGACTCGCCGACGACACTTGCAAGCACCCGGATCGTACCGCCGTTCGGCGTGTACTGCGCCGCATTCTCGATCAGTTGATGCACCGCGCTGCGCACCAGCTCGAGGTCGGCCTTGATATACGCGTGATCGCAGTCCACGATCAACGTGTGGCCGCGCGCCTGAATCAGCCCGGCGAGTTCGTCGGGCAGGGGTTCGACGGCGCTCTGCAGCGAGATACTAGACATGCGGATCGTCTGCATGGCGTCGAGCCGGGTCATCAACTGCAGCGACTCGATGATCCGGTTGACTCGATGAATCTGTACGCTGACCTCGGCGAACTTCTCGCTGCGCTTGGCTGGATCGGTCGTGCGTTCTGCGATGTAGAGCGCGGTGTCCATGATCGTCAGCGGGGTGCGCAGATCGTGGCTGGTGTCGCCGATGAAGCGTTCCAGCATGCGCACCTTCTCCTGCTCCAATCGCAGCTCCATACTGCGCTGGCTGGCGACAGCCCGCTGCGTGATGTCGCGCAGAACCATGAGCGTGCCCTGTGATCGGCCTGAAACCGTGATAGGAGAGATGCGCACGTCGAATGTGATCGGATAGCCGGCCCGTGGGATTTCGATCTCGAACGTCGGCTCGTTATGCTGCGCAAGCTGAGCGAAGACATTCCCCGGCACATCGCGCAGCTTGACGCCAATCAGCGTGTCCCGCTCCACGCCGGCGAGCCGATGCGCCGCCGGATTCGCCGCGGTGATCCGTTCGTCCCGATTAATCACCAGCAGCGGGTCTTCCATGCTGTTGAACGCCGCGTCGAGCGCCATCGGCACGAGACTCGAGACGACGTGGCGATAGAGCGCGTAACCGACAAACGCATCGGCGACGACGAAGCTAACCGGTACCAGCATCGGTATGCGATAGTCGCTGTACGAGATACTGCCGGGGATATTGAAGACGATGAGCGTCAGCGTCGTGACGAGCATGAGCGTGTGTTCGATGGTGCGCGTCTCGTCGCTGCGCAGCAGCCCACGCACCGAAAACACGAGCACGAGCAGGATCATCGCGTAGCTGTAGCCGGCGTGGAGATGCCAAGCCGGGCCGTGTTCGATGATCTCGGTCATGTATGCGCCAATGGGAAGGCGTTCCCAAGCCCGGAAGAACAACTCGTGGCGGTCATTTGTCCATAAGGCGGTCATCGCGATGACCGGTACGACCGCGAGCATTCCGAACCACCAGCGATGTTTGCGGATCGACACGCCATCGATTTGCAGCACGATCACCGGAAACAGCACGGCGATGAACGCATGGCTCGTGAAGCGAACCCGTGTGGCGATGAACGCCAGCTCGGTCGAAGGTGTCGACCAGACGACGCAGTACATCAGGCTGGCGAGCGCGGTGCCTGCCGACAGCAGCGCATACGTCCCCATCATCGGTGCGTCATGGCGATGACGCCAGCCGAAGTACGCGAGTCCGGTGCTGAAAAACACCCCGGCAAGGGTGAAGGTATAGACGATGGCGTATAGGTCTGACATGCAATCACTGCGGACTGTGCGTGATTCAACATCCGTATTGTATGCTGGGACGACCGTACGGTGTATGCAGGTTCGCGTGACGTCTGATAGGGGGATGGTGAAGCAATCTCATTCGCGGGTGTAACCGACAACCTCTATGCGATGCTAACCCGTAAGCAGGATCGTCCTGTCATACGAGTCGATCATGACGGCGCGTTTAGCTAATACACCGCCGTACTTGGTTGTTGGTCAATCACGCAATATGGGCTATCGGATCGTCGAATCGTGCTGCTGTCAAAAAGATAGAGGTTAATACTGAAACTGATTAGCTGGATGATCTGGACTTGACGCAGAGAGGGACATCTCCGACTATGTCCCTCTCTTGGAGCCCGCGTTACACTAAAGTGAACGTCACCCGTACAACCTCACTCAGTGCACTGTACGTAGATGTTGTAGCTGGCGCGTTCCGTCATATCCCAGCTTAGACGACTGCTCGCGTCATTGTACTCGATGTCGATCTGGTAGACGCCAAGCGGCCAGCCAATCGAGAAACCATAATACTGCTGCACGTATGGTTCACCGGTGTCGATGAACGTCTTGTCCAATTGACCTTGTACGCGAAGGGGCACGGTTTCATTGGGACGGGTTATGTCAACCTTTACATCGCGGCTCGAATCCCCCGCGAGTATGAACTGTAGGTCGGCACTCCCCCTGCGCACATCGAATACGACTGCGCAACCAGTCCGGGTATCAAGATAAGGCTCGTCGGTGCTGATAACCGAATCGGGGCCGCGTGACACAACGCGCGCCGCGACAAATGCACTTCCGTCATCGACTCGAACTTGATACCAGTCACCGTCAGAGGCCGTTTCGACCGCTTCTACCGCAAAGAGTTCGCCCGCGCGCGATTGGCGTACAACGGCACAGGTCGTTGAAGCACAGTCACGAAGGTTGACAGAGTTGGGTGTGATGATGTTGAAAAGTGATGTTGATGTGCTTGGCTCAGTTTCCGCAACAAGCTCAAAACCTTCGCATGTTGCGATTGCTGTCGCTAGGAACTCATCAGGTTTGACCTCATCAGAATTCTGATGTGCAATCTGAACCGCGTATGATAAAAATTCGCCCACGGTAATCACATCTGTTCCAGAGCGAATTAATTGGAGGCTAGCGACCGTCCGCATATCGTCTAGATCGCCATCTAATGCTTCGACCAGTGAGTTCACACTTACGCAGTTGTATTCAAGCGAGTCCTCCTCGTCAGGAACCCACGGGTCGGTTTGGGCGAAAGTGTTCACAGTTGGTTGCAATAGAAGGACTGCTCCTACAACCACAGTGGCCAGATACCGAGACAGGTGATAGGGGAAGTGCATTGAATTTCCTTTGCTATATGTATGATGCACATTGTAACTATAGCTCGCCTAACTGGTAAGAAGCATTAAGGTGTCTTGCAGTTGAACTACCCGGTGAGAGAATTGCGACGGACTGTAAGTCACACGGGGATTGCACGCAGGAGATCAGGGCTGGTATAGCGTCCCACAACAAGGACTCACGAAATATCCTGTGTCTGACATTTCCTATGCACGCCGTTATAGGAACTCGTTGGTATTCGGTGATTCTGATCGTGCATGAGTTCGCTAGGCATGACCTGTGGATCGGCTGTGATGAACTGCGATCAGCCCATAGCAAACCGCCTCGCAGCCAGCGGCATACTGCGCGGTGCTAGGGGCGCATCACGGCAGCGGACATCTGGAAACCGTCGGGATCAAGCGGCGGATTGGCCGTGACTTCCTCCCAACTGAACGTGATACCCGTTATCAACGCAGAGTGCGACGACGTAGTGTGGGATCAACATACCGCTGACGAGCCGGTAAGTTGTGGGTCGGGGGGCGAGGCGCGGCGATGATTGCCCGTGCGCCAGCGCCGCCGAACGCGCGTTTCAGCACGGGGATCGGCGGGGAGGATACGGGATGGGTTGACGGCGATCTGATGGATTACCATAATACGTAGGACACCAAATCAATGTGAGAAACCTACCCGGATATGAGCAGCAAGCGCGCTTTCATTTTGGTCGTTGTGCTCTCCGTGAATCTGTTGGTGGCCTGCGGCTCAAGGCAGACATCGGTGGCGCTCATCCCGGTCGAAACTGAACAGATTCCCACCACCACGCCGACACCTACTCCGATCCCGACATCTACTCCGATCCCGACAGCGATACCGGATGTTCTGGGCGCGATGCCGACGGTGTTTGAACCCTCTGATGTCTCAGCAGTTTCGGGGCAAATCGTTTTCCAAATCACCGGTGCAGATGTTTTGAAGGCAATTGGCGAGATCGCCGCCGCCGATCAGCGGCAGTTTCTTGTGTTCTACGGGAATATCTATAACTATGGCGATACTGAGATCACCATTCATGACGTGGACATTAAGCTCACTATCGGCCAAAGCGTGAATACGGACGTCGTGCTGCCAAGTGTTGATCTGATGAATGCTTTCCGTTCAGCGAACAACCTTGATATCTCGTTCCCTGACCGCAATCTGCCGTTCTATCCCGATTTCAAAGTGCCTGCTCACAAGGCACAGGCGACCGTGTTGGTCTACGATGTTCCGGCGGATGCGACGCTGTTTAAGATTCAGTTCTTTTCGGAGACGCCGAATCTCAGCATCTTCGTATGGTTTGAAACACAACCGGTCACCGTGCATAAGATCGCACAGGATGGTGACTTTAGCATTGAGTTCGTTTTCGACGAGGTCGAGGATCACATCTCAGAAGTCTTGGATACCGAGATCGTTGAGGTCGACAACTGCTTTGGGACGGCGGATATCTCGCGCGAGTTCAATTTCTCGCGCGAATCGACCGTAAGAATCATCACCGATCACATACAAGGGGTCAGGCTGAGATCGCTGATCGATCTGCCGATTATTGGGGATATCCTCCGTCTTGAAATCTTGGATCGCTTTCAGCGTGAGGAAATGCAGCGGCTAGTCGAATCTCGCACCGAGATTCTAAGCGCGAGACCGGGTACAAAACCGCAGTGGCAGCTGACGTGGTACCTTGAGACGATCAGCGTTGGCGCAGTGATGAATATCGGCGACCGCCACTACGACTTTACCGTCAAAGTAACGGATCGGCTGAGATCAGAGCTAAAGTCGCTCGCTGCCGAACCCTGTGAAAGCTAGCGACTTGAACCCGATCCCGTCAATACTCAGCGCGTCCCTCATGCGCTGCGCTGACAACATATACCGAGTCCTACTTACAGGATCCAGTTCGGTAGATCGGCGCTACACAGTTCCATGAGGGCTAAACAAATCCCAGAATTCTGGGATCGCACGCCGGCGCCGACCCCAGACACAATAGCGAAACCGACACAGGGGGCGACGCTATGATCAATCTCCATATTGAGCATCGAGTGGCTGATTTTAGTGGGTGGAAAGCTGCGTTCGACAGTGATCCGGTAGGGCGGCAGAAGTCAGGCGTCCGAACGTATCGCATTCTTCGACCGGTGGACAATCCGAACTACGCTATCATTGATCTGGAATTCGATACCCTTCACCAAGCAGAAGCCTTGCTGGCGGCCATGCAGCAGATTTGGGCGCGGGTCGGTGGTACGCTCATCGACGGTCTTCAATGGCGGATCTCCGAGGTGTATGAGACGAAAGTCTACTAGTCGGTGACATCGGATTGGGCGGGTGAGATGCGATCAACGCGGCGCGGCGACAAGCTCCGGTCAGAGATCATTCAGCTGTGCAACGCCAGCCTTGACTCGTGTTTACTGCGAGCCGAGCTGTTGAATCGCCTACAGAAAGCCGTCCCATTCGACTATGCCTACTTCACAGTAACGGATCCTGTCACGGGCCTCGGCGTCGGTACGGTGATGTCCACACCGCCACCATCGTGGGTCATGGGGATGTTCGTCGAGAATGAGTTCTTGCAAACCGATGTCAACTCCTTCCACGCGATGTGGCGGAGCAACCGACCTGTCGCAACCTTGAGAGATGCGACTGGCTCAGCACCCGCACAAAGCCCGCGTTACAGGGACATGTTGATGCCTCTCGGCATGACGGATGAACTGCGCGCGGTGTTTACGACCGATTCGGCGTGCTGGGGAACCCTATGCCTGCATCGACAGGGACTGGCATACACGCCAACTGAAGCGGGGTTTGTGGAAAGCGTTGCGGGTTATATCGCCGATGGATTGCGAAAAGCATACGTACTGGACAGCGTGATCAGGGGCGTTGCCCCTCGCGATCATGGCGTGCTCATCGTAACTGAAGACTTGACCATCACCGCGCAAACAGCTGCCGTCGAATACTGGTTGTCCGAACTCCACGACACCGAACACAGTGATCGCGGAGCGCTTCCGCTTGCCGTGCGCAGTGTCGTGGGCCACCTGATCCGGCTCGAACGCGGGCAATCCGCCGATGTGGTTCCCGCGGCGAGGCTCAGGATCGGAAGCGGACATTGGCTGACTCTATCGGCATCCCGCCTGTACGGACCGGATACACGCCCTAACATCGCGGTGATGCTCGCGCCGGCTCAACCGGCCGAGCTGGCCCCGATCATGATGCAGGCTTACGGGCTGTCCCGGCGCGAGAGTGAGATTACTCTGTGTGTGGTTCGCGGATGGTCAACCATTAAGATCGCCCAACGGCTGCATATCTCACCGCTGACGGTACAGGATCATTTGAAGGCACTCTTTGCGAAGGTCGATGTCAACAGTCGTGGCGAGTTGGCTGCACGAATCTTCCGGCAGCAGCACCGGCCAGAGGAAATATCCTAGTACAACGTCGGAAAACCGTGGTCGTCCATCACAGTCAATGAGTGCTGACAACATCTCCTATCTCATTAAGGGAGATGATCGATCAGTGTGTGTGCAGGCCGGGACGTCGTACTGTCGTACAAGACTCGCTGCGGGTGTCTGTGCGCCGTCTGCGTGTTACATTCAACCGACACACTGACACGTCGAGCACATAGGGAGCCACCGTAATGAACATCCTTCTCATCATCAACGATGCGCCGTATGGATCCGAAAAGGCGTATAACGCGCTGCGGCTTGCGTTGACGTTGACGAATGAACACGAGTCCGCATCGGTGCGCATCTTTCTCATGGCCGACGCCGTGACGTGCGCTCTGACCGGACAGAAGACCCCGGACGGGTTCTATAACATCGAGCGGATGCTGAAGGGCTTGTGCAGCAAAGGCGTGATGGTCAAGGCGTGCGGGACGTGCGTCGATGCACGCGGTCTGCGCCAGCTTGCGCTCATCGACGGCGTCGAAATCAGCACGATGGCGCAGCTGGCGCAGTGGGTCGTCGAGGCCGACAAGGTTCTGACGTTTTAAGCGCCCTGTCCTCTGTCGCCAGTCTCCAGTGCGGCGTTACGGATGTGCGAAAATGCTGCGTCCTGACTGTTAACTGCCAACTGTCAACTGCCAACTGGTAACTGCCAACCGCCAACTGCCAACTGTCAACTGCCAACTGCCAACTGCC
>JZRA01000129.1 GCA_001567485.1 Chloroflexi bacterium OLB13 | reverse complement strand
CTCGAAATAGGCCAGCACGTCGGAAAAGTCGCGCCGCGCCGACAGCGCCGTGTCGCACGAGCAGCCGACACGTTCGAGCGCGGCGTCCAGTTCGGCGCGCCCCATCCGCACACGATCAAGTGTCTCGCTGGTCAGCATCCCGCACATCGCCGTGCTGCCTAACAGGCCGAGCCGCGTGCCTTCCTCGTCGGTGAAGTTGACGACCTCGACGTGAAATGGCAGCTCAGCGCGGACATCGGCCAGTGTCAGCGCGACCTCTAGGCCGGCCACGACACCCAACGCGCCGTCGAACCGCCCACCGTTCGGCACCGAGTCAAGATGCGACCCGATCAGCACGGTCGGCGCAGCAGGACGAGGGCTGGCGAATACGGCATGTTGATTGCCCGCGCCATCGGTGCGCACCATCAGGCCGCCGGAGCGCGCGCGTTCGGCGAACCATGCGCGCACGTCGAGGTCGGCGTCCGACAGCGATGTGCGGCTCAGGCCGCCGTCCGGTGTGCGGCCAATCGCCGCCTGTTCATCCAGCGCAGCCAGCAGCCGTTCAGCGTTGATCTTCACCATCGGTCGCACCACTCATCCCTATGCCCTAAGCTGGTGTTCGTAGGTCGAGAGATTCGGTCTCCCATCTTGCAGCGTTAGTCGAGCTATACGGCGCGGCGTTTTCTCATCACCCATCACTCAACACTTTCAACTTCGCGCTTAGCTTCCGCGATAGGTGCTGTAGGCCCACGGCGTGACCAGCAGCGGCACGTGATAGTGCTGCGCGGCGTCCCAAACCGTGAAGCGCACCGGCACATGACTCAAAAACGGCGACGCACCGGCGCTTCCGCTGTGCAGCACGAAGTATTCGCGCACGTGGAACAACAGCTCATAATCGCCGGCGGTCAGGTCGTCGCCTTCGAGCAGCGGCCCGTCGACGCGGCCGTCCGCGTTGGTCGTGACCGTCTTGACGTGAACCGGCAGCCCGCCTTCAATGCGCCACAGTTCGATCACCATGCGTTTGCCGCCGGCCGTGGAATGTGTCAAGCACGTGCGTCGTCAGCCGCCCCATAGACCTTCACCCCCTTCACCCATGTGCTGATGACCTTGCCGCGCATCTCCATGCCGACATACGGGCTGATGCGATGGCGATACGCGAGGTCGGCGGCGGAAAGGCGCCACGTCGCGTCGATGTCCACCAGCGCGAGGTCGGCGTCCATCCCCGCCATGAGTCGCCCCTTGTGGCGCAGGCCGAAGCGTTCGGCGACGTTGCGCGAGGTCACGGCAGCGATCTCGCTTAGGCGCATGCCGCGCTGATGATAACCATACGTCAGCAGCAGCGGCAGCGTGGACTGGCAGCCCGCGATCCCGCCCCACACAGCGAAGAAGTCCGGGCTGGTCTTCATCGCTGGCGGGGCCGGCGAGTGATCGGAAGCGACCATATTGATCGCGCCGGCGAGCAGGTGCGACCACAGCGCGGCCTGTTCACGCACACTGCGAACGGGCGGCGCGCATTTCGCGACCGCCCCCAGCCGTTCGACATCCTCGTCGGTCAGCACCAGATAGTGCGGGCAGGTCTCGCACGTCACGTCGAGGCCGTCGGCGCGGGCGCGGGCGATCAGGTCGACGGCATGCCCGCTGCTGACGTGGACGATATGCAGCTTGCAGCGCGCCTCTCCGGCGAAGAACAGCGCGCGCTGCACCGCCTCCAACTCGGCGATGACCGGCCGCGAGTCGAGGTACGCGCGCACTCCGACCCGACCCGCCGACCGGGCTTCATGCGCCAGCGCCGCCGTGATCGAGTCGTTCTCGGCATGGACAGCGACGATCTTCCCCAGCTCGGCCGCGCGCAGCATGCCAGCGAACAGCGTCGCATCGTCGACCGCGGGGAATTCGGGCAAGCCGCTGTTGGACATGAACGCCTTGAACCCAACCGCGCCAAGCAGCGCCATGCCCATCATCTCGTCCACGCTGCCGGGGATCAGCCCGCCCCACAGATACCCGTGAACACGGCTGTTCGCGCGGATCGCCTGCCGCTTGAGGTCGAACGCCGCGGCTGTCGTCGTGACCGGGCTGGAGTTCAGCGGCATATCAAAGAAAGTCGTCACGCCGCCGCGCGCCAGTGCCTCCGACCCCGTGGCGATGCCTTCCCATTCCGCGCGTCCCGGCTCGTTGAAATGCACGTGCGGGTCGATCCCACCCGGCATCAGCACCAGCCCCGACACGTCGACGTCTCGCACGGCGCGGTGCGACAAATCCGGGCCGATCGCTTCGATCACCCCGTCTTTGATCGCCACATCCGCGACGTGGTCTTGAGTCGCGTCGACCACCCGTGCGCCGCGAAGGATCAGGTCGGCCATGCCCCCTCCGCCCGCGCCTACAGGGTTTCGCGGCTGAGGTGCAGCGAGATCATGCCATACGGCGGGCGTGGATCCATGTACACTTTTGCGTCTTCGTTGGGCGCTTCCGCCGTGACCTCCCACAGCCGGTTCTGCGCATTGAACCACACCTCGCCCATCTGCGGGAAACGGGCCAGCAGACGCACACCCATCTCGTGAATGAGGTGCTGAATCGACATATTGACGAAATCGTGGAACGTGTGCTGAATGTGATCGTAGACCTGCCGCGCCGAGATGTACCGGCTCAGGTCGCTCTGCACGGCATCGCCGACATCGGCGTAACGCCAGCCCATGTCGAGATAGATGTACAGCAGGCGGTCGGTCTTTTCGGCCAGCGTCGTGAACTCGTCCTGCACGAACTTGGCGAACGCGTTACCGGTCAGCTTGACGAGCTTCATGTCGCGCCGGCCGCACTCGTGCGCGGTGATCGTGACGCCTCCGTGGCCGTCGCGTTCGAGGTCGAGCGAGGCATACGCTTTCGCGCCCTCGATCGCCGCGAAGGTCGTGGCGCTCGGCGCGGCTGTTTTGCCGCCATCATCGGTGATCGTCGCGGCGGCGAATGGCAGTTCGCTGGCGCTGATGCGAATCGCCTCCATGTCGGCATACTGGTTGAGCATCTGCGCGCCGATGAAGTGCAGGAAGCCTTCCAGTGTCGCGCCGGTGTACAACCGCGCCTTTTGCAGGATGAAGTTGGTCATCGTGGCGGTTGGCACGACGCGCGAATTATCGCCGTCGGTGTACGCGGGCAGGAACGTGTCGCCGAACACCTCGACCTGCACATCGACGGCGAACAGGGTGCTGCTGCTGCCGGTGAACGGCGACTCAGGGATCGACGGTAGACCGTGCAGCGGCGCAGCGCCGGTGCGATACAGGGCGATATTGCCTTTTCCATACGAAATACGTGTCTTCATGGGTCGGTCTCCATCAGGTAAATAAGTTTGGATCAGGAAATCAGGTCGAGCAGCCGGAGCCGCAGGATCTTAAACACCTCGCGCGCGCCGCCGTCGATCTCCGCCTGCCGGTCGTGTGTGAGGCGTTCCCGAAAGGCGGCGAGGATGCTGTGCTTGGTGTTCTCGCGTGCGCAGATGACGAACGGAAACCCGAAGCGCGCCCGATACGCCTGATTCTGCGCCTTGAACTCGTCGTATTCAGCGGGCGTCAGGCGGTCGAGGCCGGCGGAAGCCTGTTCGCGCTGAGACGCTGCGCTCAGTTCGCGGTCGACCTTGACGGCCAGTTCGGGATGCGATTCGAGCAGGCGGATCTTTTCGTCTGCGCTGGCCGTATGGATCGCGTCCTCGAACGCCGCAATGAGTGCATCGCGGTCGGTGAACGGACGGCGGCGCGCCACCCGTTCCGCCAGCCACGTCTCACCTTCCAGCGGCCCGCCGATGGCTTTTAAGAACTGCTCGCTTGGCAGCGCGTTGAGCGTGTCAACATCCATGTGCACGTCCTGACCGATGATAACGCGCGTGGATTCTAGCGAGAAATCCGGCGCTTCCCAACTTCGGCGGGCAGGTCGATGCGGTGTGTTCGCCCCGGATGCGGTAGAGTCATCGGGATAACTCACCGTTTGGAGCCGCTTCAACCTATGAAACCGTTCGGATCGACTCGCACCGTCGTTCATCCCAATCACGCGTTCATCGCGCCTGACGGACACATCACCGCCGACCTGCCGGGCTGGACAGGTGCGCAGGGCATCGTGTTGATCTCACCGCACATGCGGGGGCTGCCGCGTTTCAGCCAGTACATCGCGGTGATGGCCGCAGGCGCACAGTCCGGCCCACCGCTGCCCGGCATCCAACGATTCGTGTTCGTGCTCGACGGCACGGTCGAGGCGGCGCTGGACGGCAGCACGACCACGCTGGCCGCCGAGGATTACCTGTACGTGCCAGCGGATCGGCCGCACACGCTGTCGGCGCAATCGGCGGCCCGGCTGATGATCTTCGAAAAGCCGTATGTGCCGTCACGCATCACCGACGCCGCCCCCGATCCGATCACGGGCCACGCGCGCGCTGGTGACGGGACGCCGTTCATGGGCGACGACGAGGCACGGCTGCGCGTGCTGCTGCCGACCGATCAGCGGTACGACATGGCCGTCAACCTGTTCACATTTCAGCCCGGCGCGGCGCTGCCATTCGTCGAGACGCACATCATGGAGCACGGGCTGTATCTGGTCGAGGGACAAGGCATCTACCGGCTCGACGATCAGTGGTACCCGATTCAGGCTGGCGACGCGATCTGGATGGGGTCGTACTGCCCGCAGTGGTTCTGCGCCATCGGCAAGACTCAGAGCAGTTATCTGTACTACAAAGACGTCAACCGCGATGCGCTTACAGTGAGGTGACGATGTCCGGTATCCTGATCGACAGCACTCGACTTCAGACCGAGATGGACACCCTCGCGGCGTTCTCCGACGCGCCTGCCCCGGCCGTCACCCGCGTGCTGTTCACACCGGTGGAACTATCTGCGCGCGCGTACATCAAGCAGTTGATGGCGGACGCCGGCCTGACCGTGCGCGAGGACGCGGTCGGCAACGTGTTCGGCCGCTGGGACGGTGACGATCCCGCCCTGTCCGCCGCCGCGACCGGCTCGCATATCGACGCCATCCCGTACAGCGGCCGCTATGACGGCACGGTCGGCGTCCTCGGCGCGATCGAGGCGGTGCGCGCATTACGGCGCGCCGGATTCCGCCCCCATCGGCCTATCGAGGTGGTGATGTTCACGGCCGAGGAACCGACCCGCTTCGGGATCGGGTGTTTGGGCAGCCGGACGCTGGCAGGAAGGCTTTCGCCGGACGCGCTGACGGCGCTTAAAGACACGCACGGCATTCCCTTCGACGAGGTTCGCCAGTCGGCGGGCTATACCGGTGACCTGACCGCAGCCCAGCTCGCGCCGGGGCATTATTACAGCTTCGTCGAGCTACACATCGAGCAGGGATCGCGCCTTGAAGCAGCCGGCGCGCCAATCGGGATCGTCACAGCCATCGCAGCGCCCGCCACACTGCGGGTTGTGCTGCACGGGTCGGGTGGACATGCCGGCACGGTCTTGATGCCTGAACGCCGCGACGCGCTCGCCGCCGCCGCCGAACTGATCCTCGCCGTCGAGCGTGCTGGGCGCGGCAGTGACTCGCCCGACGCGGTCGCCACCGTTGGCCTGTGCCACGTCTATCCGGGCGCGGTCAACAGCATCGCGAGCCGCGTCACGCTTGAGATCGACATCCGCGACATCGACCTCGCCTCGCGGGATCGCATGGTGGCGCAGATCGAGGCGGCGGCGGCCGACATCGCCGCAGCCCGTCACATCGACATCGAACGCACCGTGCTCAACGCCGACCGCCCGTGCTACGGTGACGCGCAGGTGCTCGCGGCTATCCGTGACGCCGCGGCTGAGACCGGCAGCACCGCGATCGAGCTGGTGAGCCGCGCTTATCACGATACGCTGTTCATGGCCGAAATCTGCCCGGTGTCGATGATCTTCGTGCCGTCGCAGCACGGCTACAGCCACCGCCCGGACGAATACACGTCGCCGGAAGACATCGCGCGCGGCGTGGACGTGCTGGCGCGAACCCTGATGCGCTTGGCCTCGTCATAAACGTATCACGTACCCTGCTCCACCGCCCCGAAAGCGAGTACTCGATGTCGAACTGGAGCCGCCGCCTCACCATCATCCCCGGCTATGTCGGCACGACCGTCCTTGTGATCGCCACACTGGTCACTGCGCTGACCTACACCGGCGCCGACGGCCAGCGCTATTCACTGCTGAATCATTTCGTCTCCGAACTCGGTCACACGCAGGACAGCAAGCTGGCCGCCGTCTTCAACGCAGCGTTGGTCTTCGGCGCGCTGATGCTCGGCTTGCACCTCGTCGGGGTCGGCCTGCGGTTCCGGAGCTTCTTCCGGTATATCGTGTGCGTCGTCGGCGCTGTGGTCGGGATCACGGGCGCGCTGGTAGGCGTGTTCCCGATGGACGTCAACACGAATATGCACCGGCTGGTGGCGCTCGGATTCTTCGAGGGTTCGCTGCTGCTGCTTATCATCTTCAGCCTGTTCGTCGGGCTGACACGCCAGTGTGCCTATCCCCGCTGGATGGCCCTGCTCGCCATCCCGATGCTCGCCGCCAACCTCGTCTTTCTCAACGAACTGCGCTTAGACGGGATCGACGCGCTGGCGCTGGCATTGACGCTGCGTGAGCCGTTCCGGCTGATCTGCGCGTCGGAGTGGGCGGTGATATTGGCGGTGCTGCTGTGGGTCGTCGTGATGATGTTCTGGCGCGCGCGCCAGCCCGACTGATGTTGAGAGAACAACAGCGGGCGACCCGACCTTGCGGATCGCCCGTTGACGTGCGGGACAGCGTGCGCGTTAGAACGCGAAGTGCGTCGCCTGAGCCGCGACAATCGCCCATGTGATGAACAGCGCCGAGACGAACGCGCCAGTGAAGATCGTGCCCGTCTTGCGGAAGAAGTACGTCGTCATCACGCCAACGATCGTCAGCAAGCCGACGAACTGGAATGCCACGATCGTGTTGAGGGATTCGCCGAACGGCAGTGTCTGGCCCGCAAGCAGGGGGATGTACTGCACCAGCAGCAGGACGATGAAACCCACAACCAGCAGCCCGACATTCGCCAGCATCGCTCGCGCCATCCCGACATCCGAGCCGTCACTGCGCACGACGCGGTGCTGTCCATGCAGCATTGTCAGCATCACCACGAAGTACACGATGAAGAACGGCAGATAGCCGAGGAAGATGCGGAACTGCAGCGACTCCATCAGCTTGATAGCGACCACCCAGAAGCGGAAGTCGATCAAGAAGACGAGGCCGGCGAAGTACAGCAGCATGTACCCGAACAGGAACACCACGACCGCGAGCAGCAGCGACTTGAGGATCACCCCCACGTTGAAGGTGACTCCGTAGTTGGCAAGCGACGCGCCCTTGTTCGAGGTGAAGTGCCAGATCAGGAACAGCACGAGCAGGATCGCGCCGCTGCCGAACGCCCAGATTACGACCTGCGTGGTGATGTTCTGCGGCATCAGCGCCGACGGCAGGCCGAATGTCTGTGACAGCGGCGTGAACTGGTTGAAAAACCAGAAGTAGGTGATGACCGGAATGAACATCGCCAGCAGCCAGCCGACGTAGCGCATCCCACCTTGCGACGGGCGCGCTTCCGGCATGGGCTGTACCAGCGACTGGAAGTACGAGATCTCCAGCAGCACGCCTCCGAACCCGATCATGCTGATGACCATGCCGATTAGCGCGGCCAAGCGACCGATCTCGTTCCACTGCCACACCTGATTGTTCGGGTCGAGGCCGTTGCCACCCACCAGCGTTTGCTGCATCCAGCTGATCGCAGTGCCTACCGCGGCTGAGTTGAGATGGTCACCCGGATGGGTCGTCACCGGCTGATACAGGATGCGCGCGGTGCCGTCCTCGATGCTGCCATACAGTTGATCGGGGACAACCGCCTCGTCGGTGCCGAACAGCGTCTTGAGCTTGTCCGTATTGACAACGCCAGCGCCCGTCGGTGAACCCCACATCAGCTCCGAGAACTCGTCCCATGTGCTGAACGTCACCGCGATGTTACGCGGCGACTCGGCGGTGCCTTCAGGCGCGCCGAACGTACCCGTCGACGAGCCTTGAATGTTGATCGCCTTATAGCCATCGGGATAGATCGCCGTGGCAACCAACGAGGCCCAGCCGCCCATCGAGTGTCCCTCAAGGCCGATGTTGTCCTTGTCGACAATATCGAGCGAACGCAGATAGGCCAACCCGTCTGGGCCGCCGAAGCCATTGGCGAAGGCCGGCGGATCAGAATAGCCGTGGCCGGTCTGATCGAGCGCCAGCACAACGTAGCCGCGCCGCGCGAACTCGATGGCATACGCGGCCTGCGTCTCGCGCGAGTTGATATAGCCGTGAATGGCGAGGATGCCGGGCGCGGGGGTTTCAGCGGAGACACCCGGAGGGATGTACAGCAGTGCGCTCATCTGGACGCCATTGGTTCCCATGAACCGGACATCTTTGATCTCGATCTGTCCGCCGTCGGTTTGAACATTCCAAGCGATGAAGCCGCCAATCAATATCAATAGCAATCCCAACAACAGAATGAAACGAGGGCTTTTGAGGTTCATAGTGCTGCTCCTTTCACAAAGGGAGGAACGCAACCCGCCAACCTGAATCGCAATCCATCGGTTAGGGCGTGCTGCACCCTAAGCGTAGCATTTCTGCGCCTTTAGACGACTGCCAAGCCATACCATGCTTAGCCGAGTTCATTCGAGGCCGGAGACACGGCGAGCCGCCTTCCGTGCTGGTCGGCTCACCGTGCGGGGTCGTCGCGTGTTACGTCGGTTCGGTCTCATCGTCTTCCCAGACTTTCACAATCAGTGCGCTGGCATCCATGATGTGCGCATCGGCCAAATCCGCGGCTTTGTGCGGGTCGCCTTCAATGATCGCGTCAATCAAGACCTTGTGGCTGCGGGCGATCTTGCGGATGCCTGAGCGGCGCATGTCACGCAGAGCCAGCACCTAAGGTGTTATTGGCGGTCTACGATACGTTCAAGGCCGGCGACGAAGCACGGGCCATGCGCATCTTCGATCACTTCCTGCCGCTGATCCGATTCGAGAATCAACCCGTCATCAACCTGCCGATTTGCAAGCTGCTGCTGCACCTGCGCGGCGTGATTGCGCATCCGGGCCTGCGCCAGCCGTTCACGCCGATCGATCAAGGCACACACGACGAGGTACACTAGGTTCTCAAGCGGGTTGGCATCGACGATCCGACCGTCGTGATCAGCTTTGACTCGTTCTAACGCTACCGAAAGAAGGAACGTATGGACTTGGGACTTAAAGGCCGCGTTATGCTGGCAGCAGGCGCGAGCAAAGGGCTAGGCTACGGCGTCGCGCAGGCGCTGGCACGCGACGGCGCGCGGGTCTCGATCTGCAGTCGCAGTGAGGCCGACATCCACACCGCTGCCGAGAAGCTGCGCGCAGAAACCGGCGCCGAGATCATCGCCACGGCGTGCGACGTGCGCAAGGCTGACGAGATCGCGCGTTGGGTCGGCGCGACGGTCGAGCAGTGGGGCACGATTGACGGCCTGCTGGTCAACGCGGGCGGGCCGCCGGCGGGCTACTTCAGCGAGCTGACCGACGAACAGTGGCAGGCTGCGTTTGAACTTACGCTGCTCAGCAGCATCCGCATGATTCGCGCCGCCCTGCCGCACATGAAAGCCGGCTCGGCCATTCTGGTGATCACGTCATCCTCGGTGCAAGAGCCGATCGAACGACTCGGCCTGTCGACCGTCATGCGCTCAGGCGTCACCGGGCTGGTCAAGACGTTGGCGGATGAGCTGGCCCCTCAGCGCATCCGCATCAACACCATCGTTCCGGGCCGCATCGACACCGACCGGGTTACGCAGCTCGATCAGATCGCCGCCAACCGTTCGGGCAAGTCGCTTGACGAAGTGCGGCACAGAGCAGAGTCGGCGATCCCGTTCGGGCGCTATGGCACCATCGAGGAGTTCGGCGCGGCGGGCGCATTCCTGCTGTCTCCGGCGGCGGCATATATCACCGGCACCGACATTCGGGTCGACGGCGGCAAGGGCCGGACGATCTAAAGCGCGATATCACCAACACCGGCGTGCATATCTCGCTCAGTGAGAGCGCCGCAGCGCCGGATCAGCGAAAGCGTATCGCCTCGGGTTAGTACAGCCGATCCATGTTCAGCACGTTTTTCAGCGGCTGACCGGTTAAAAACGCGTCTAGATTCTCGCAGAACAGATCGACCAATTTCGCGTTTTCGGTATCGGCGGTGCTGGCGGAGTGCGGGCTGATGATGATGTTCGGCATGTCCCACAGCGGGCTGTCCGCCGGCAGCGGCTCGACGGCGAACACATCCAGCGCCGCGCCGAGCAGATGCCCGCTGCGCAGCGCCGCGATCATCGCCGGCTCGTCGACTACCGCGCCGCGCGCCACGTTGATGAGCACGGCTCCGCGCTTCATTTTCGCAATCGCACCAGCGCTGAGGAGGTTCTCAGTCTCCGGCGTATGCGGCGTGCTGAGCACCACAAAGTCGGCTTCCGGCAGGTGATCGTGCAGCTGATCCACCGGAAACATGCGGTCAACGTGTTCGACCGGTTTCGACAGGTCGCGGCGGGTGCCGGTCACGCGCATCCCGAACGCCTTCGCAAGCCGCGCCGTCTCGCGCCCGATGCTGCCCAGCCCGACGATCAGGACAGTCTTGCCGTGCAGTTCGAACCCGCAGTAGCGCGCCCAATGCTTGGCCGCCTTCTCACGGAACAGATAGGGGTAGTCCTTTCCGAACATCAGCATCGCCATGAGCGCGAACTCGGCCAGCGGACGTGCGTGGATCCCGCTGGCGGTCGTGAACACCCATGACGTGCGTTCGGCATATCTCATTCGTTTGACGAACTGGCCGATCCCCGCGCTGCTCGCTTGAATCCACTTCACCTTCGGCGCCAGTTCCGGCAGATCGCCCAGATGCGTGAAGTCGAAATCAAACAGCACGTCGGCGCTCGCCAGCAGCGCCTGCCACTCAGCCTCCTGCGCGCCGGTGCGATTGGGCCGGGCCGTGTGATCGGCCACGTAGCGCGGCGTCCCTAGCAGATCGGGCCGGTACACGACCTCGACCTGCGGGAACCGTTCGCGAATCCGGCCGACCAGTTCAGGCTCGATATACGACGCGATCAGGACGTTCAGCGGTGCGGTCATAGCGCCTCCGGAGTTCGCTCGTTTCTTATAGAACACCCTCGTTCAGACACTAGGATACTGCATGAAGGTCGGTATCTGGCACGTTTTTCGCAGTCTCTCTCATCGCGCTATACTCACCGGTACCATACTGCCGGTAGGGGGGGGAATTGTGCGGATTGCGATTATTGGCAATGCGAGCAGCCCGATTATGACCCGCCCCAGTTTTCCCAATTCATCCCAGATTATCCCAAACCCCCGGCGGACACCGCCAGCATGTCGAGCGCCAGCGCCGTCCATGAGTGCGGATGCGATCCATGGCCCGCGCCCGTCATCGGATCGAAGTACTCGTGCCAGCCCTCGGTCTCGACCAGTTCCGCCGTTTGTAACGCCAGCGCGTCCGCCTGCTCGATCAACCCGTACCGCCGCAGCCCGGCCCAAATCATCCAGTTAACGTTGACCCACACGTTGCCGCGCCAATACCGGTCCCCTGCGTACTGCGGCTGATTGACCGGCGAGGTCGGTACCCGCCAGCGCGGCGACCACTCGACGTGTTCGAGCCGCGCCGCGATCGCCTCCGCCTCGGACTGCTCCAACACGCCGCCGAACAGCGTCACGAATTGTCCGGCCGTCTCCACCGCCAACACCTCACCACGCGTCACATCAAGGTCGACCGGCAGCCCGTCGCGGATCAACCTGCGGCGAAAAGCGTCACGGGACATCCTTGCTTCCGCCGCCCACCGCGCCGCGTCAGCCGACGACCCGATCTGCCCGGCCATCCACGTCAGTGCGTCCAGATCGGCGATCCGAACCGCGTTGAAGTCGGCGGGGATCACACAGAACCGGCCTTCCGCGCGCGCCGTGCGGGGATCGGTGTCACGCTCTTGCAACGTCGCGGCCAGCGCCAACCGTGCCGAACGCGCCTCGTCATCGGAGGGCAGCACAGACAATCCCATCGGCGCGTCCCAGCGCGGCGACGCGTCCCAGCCGGACTCCCACGGGTGGATCAGGCACACCAGCCCGTCCCCTTCGACATCACGCCGGCGAGCGAACCATGTATGGAACGCCGCCACCGTCGGGTAGATCGTGCGCAGCACCTGCTCGTCCGGCGCGATCTGCCACACCAATTGCGCTGCAATCGCGATCAGCGGTGGCTGGGTGATGATGCTGTGCGAGTCGACGCCCCACAACCCTTCCCCGCCGCCGCGCCAATACTGCATGTGCGGCAGCATCCCGGCATCCGAGCCGGACACAAGTGGGCGTGCGGAGATGGCGCGTAGTTCGTCCCACGCCATCTCCGGGTCGATATGGCGCAGGATAATCGCGTGAAAGCACGAATCCCACAGCCATTGATGCTCATAGGTGGACGGCGCCGGCCGCGTATACCGGTAGCCATCCACCTCGACTCGATTCAGCGTGAACAGCGCCGCGACCTCATCTCGCCAGCGCTCCGCGTTCCATGCCACAGCCGCCTATCCCTTCACCGCGCCAGCAGTCAGGCCGCGCGTTAAGAACCGCTCGAAGAAGAAGAACAGCGCGAGCACCGGCACGGTGATAATCACCGATCCGGCCATCAAGTACGTCCGCGGCACTTCCTGTCCATCCAGCAAACGCAAACCCAGCGGAAGCGTCCAGCTCGTCGGCGTTTCGGTGAGGAACAGGATCGCGAACAAGATTTCGTTCCACGCGATCATAAACGTATACAGCGCCACGCTGGCGACCGCCGGCACCGACAGCGGAAGGATCACGCGCCGGATCATGCCCAGCGTCGTACAGCCGTCGATCAGCGCCGCTTCCTCCAGCTCGGCCGGCAGCGTCAGGAAGTAGCTGCGCAGCATATACAGCGCCACGGGCAGCGTGCCGGACATATAGATCACGATCATACCGGGCAGGCTGCCGCGGATGCCAAGCTGGCTGTAAATCACAAACAGCGGGATGCCGATCACAATCGCCGGGAACATGTATACCAATAGGATCCCGAAGCTCATCGCGCTGCGAAAGCGGAACTTCAAGCGCGTCACCGCGTACGCGCCCGGAATCGCCATCAGCAGCGTGAAGGCCACGGTAAACAGCGACAGCACGAGGCTGTTCAGCGTATACGTCGTGAAGCTGTACTGAAACAACACCGCGTTGTACGAATCCCAGAAGTTGGCAAGCTGATCCGGGGTCGGGAACAGCCGCGTCGGATTCGTCAGCACGTCCTGAAACGGCCGGATCGACAGGTTCAGCATCCAGTAGAACGGGAAGGCGGTGACAAACACGAAAAAGACGATGAACACCACCTTGAGGATGCGCCCGATGAGCGTTTCGATGCGCTCGCGAGTCCATTCGACCGGCGGCGGAGCATAGGCGGCGCTGGGTTGAGTCTGTGCGGCCATCGTCTACGTCTCCTCCACGTTGACAAACCGTTGATAGATGCCGACGAGGCCAAACAGCACGAACGCCAGCACCAGCGCCACCGCCGCGGCCGTGCCGACGTTGCGCGCGCCGAACAGCTGATCGTAGACCTCGATCGTAACCAGCTTGGTCTGCGCCGCGCCGCCGGTCAGCAGAAAGACGTCGTCGAACTTGTTGAACGTCCAGATGAACCGCAGCAGGAACAGCGTGCCGATCACCGGCCGCAGTTCGGGCAGCGTGATGAACCATAAGCGCTCTGAAGGCGCGGCCCCGTCCACCTTCGCCGCCTCGTACAGCTCGTCGGGGATCGCCTGAATCCGCGCGAGGATAAACAGAAACGCGAACGGGAAATAACGCCACGCTTGGAACAGAACCACCATCGTAAACGCGATCCCCGGCGTGTTGAGGAAGTCCATGCGCCGGCCGCCGAGCGCGTCCACGATCTCGTTGACCAGCCCGTACTGCGCGTTGAACATCATCTTCCAGATCAGCACGACCGAGATGATCGGCGCGATGTACGGAAACAGCAGAAATCCGCGCACCAGATTGCGGCCCGGAAACCTATCCTTGACGATCAGCGCGGCGACCAGCCCGAACAGGATCGCCAGAACCGTGCCAGAGACGGTGTAGACAAACGTGCGCGTGAGCGTATCGAAGAAGCCGCGCGTATTGAACACCCGCTCAAAGTTGGCGAACGTCAAATCGTCGAACGAGAACAGCCGGAAGTCCTGTAGATCGCGCAGCCGCACCGGCCGGAACGCCAGCAGCACGTTCCAGATCATCGGGAAGACGATGATGATCGACGTCAGCACGAACGCCGGCAGCAGCAGCCCGTACGCCAAATCCGCCGACCGCTGCGACAGCGAGACCGTCTTCGAGTACCTGCCCGGCTGAATACCCGTGAACGGCGCGATGGCGGCCGCGCCGAACCCGATCAACCATAAGATCAGCGCGGCGTTCAACAGCGCGGAAACCGAGTCGATCAATCCGATCGCCACCCCGCCAAGCCCGACGGCCGCGCCAACCAGCACGCCGATCCGCGCGCCCGCCCGTGGATTACGGTCAATGGCGTTGAACAAGTAGTATCCCGGAAGCCCGCCGATGCAGGCCCATGCAAACGTAAAAACGCCGAGTTCGAATAAGGAGAGTTGAGCCAGCATTTGAGAACTCCCTCACGAGGCAGATTGGGGGGAGAGGCTCCGGCCCACGGACATGACCGTGGGCCGGATTAGTGTGAATGGTCGGTTACTCGGCGAGGCCGGCGGCGATATCCTCAACCTCGGCTTGGATTTCGGCCGCGGCTTCCTCCGGCGTCAGCGCACCGCTCAGGATGTCGGCAATCGCGCGCGGGACGGTCAGGTCTTGATAGATCGCGCTCACCAGCAGACCCTGCCCTTCCGCGAAGCCCCAACGAGCGAAGCCCGTCGCGCCTTCCGCGATGCCGTTGATCACATCTTGGCTGTAGTAGTCGCCCAGCGGCGCCTTGCGGTCGACGCCCGCCGGCAGCAGCGACCAGCCCTCGATATTGGCGGTCGGGTTGTCGGCGTTGCCGCGCAGCATCGGGAACTTGCCTTCTGGCGCTACAGCCAACCAGTCCATATAGCCTTCGGTCAGCCAGAACTTAACGAACTCGAGTGCCTCAGGCGGGGCGCTGGTGCTGATCCCCATCATCGAAACTTGGCCGTACTGCGCTGGCTCGGTGCCGCTCGGCCCGACAAACGCCGGCACGAACCCGCTGTTACGAGCGAGGAACGCGATGTCGTCTGCACATTCCGGGCAGTTCGGCAGCGCCGCGTCGCGCAGGCCCGCCATCTCATCGAGGATGAACGGCGACCACACCACCATCGCGGACTGGCCCGCAAAGTACGTTCCACGTGAAGTCACAACGTCCACGATGCCCGGAGGGCCGTAGTCCTTGACCAGCGTGGTGTAGAAGTCGAGCGCCTCGACCATCGCCGGCGTATTCAGCGTGACGTTGCCCTCAGCGTCGGTCAGGTGCACACCGTTCGCCAGCGCGAAATGCTCGAACGTCTGCTGTGTGAACACCGCAGCGGGATCGGTCGCGGCGGCGATACCGTAGAAGTTGTTGTCCGGATCATTGAGCGCTTCAGCAGCGGCCATGATCTTGTCGAACGTATCGGGATGCTCAAGGCCGGCGGCGTCGAACAGATCCTTGCGGTAGATCAGCAGTTGCCCCCAGCCATCGGTCGGGACGGACATGTACTGCCCTTCCCCGGCGCCGACGAGGGCCAAGCCGCTGAAGTAATCCACGCCCAGATCGTTGATGACCTGCGTCGCGGCTTCGGCGTCCAAGATTCCTTCTGAATACCATGCCGCGGCATAGTCCGACGGGTGGAACATGACGTCAGGCAGCGTCCCTGCGGCGAGGTTCGCGGCCATCAGGCTGTCGAGGATGTCCTCATTGGTCAGCACCAGCGATACGTTGATGCCGGTCTCGGCGGTGAAGCGATCAATGATGGCCTGCGTTGCGCGGGCGCGTTCAGGCTGTTCTTCGGTGCTCCAGAACGTCAGCGTGACCGCGTTCTGCGCCACCGATACGCCAGACAGAACAATCGCCAGCGCGGCAACCAGCAGGACGAGTAAGAAGCGTTTCTGCATTTTCGTGCCTCCTCAATGGGTCGATCTCAAATAGATGTCGCGGCGGAAACAATAAGATCGCGTGATGTGTGCGCTCCTTTCTGCCTCACGGACGCGGTGGCCCGGACGAGGCTCTGATCACCAGTTCCGGTTCGATCAACGTTGCGCGGTTCGTAATAGCGACGCCCGCGATCAACAGCAAGAGGGTAGCTGCGCAGCGCTGCGCGATGTCAAAAATGGGCTGATGCACGGTCGTCAGCCCCGGATGGATGTGTTCGGCCGATGAGACGTCGTCGAACCCGCCGACGGCGATATCCTGCCCAACACGCAGTCCGCGCTCCTGCACCGCCCCCATGACCGCAAACGCCATCTGATCGTTACCGGCCATAATGGCGGTGGGCGGATCGTCCAGATCGAGCAGATGCTTCGCCGCCTGTGCCCCGGCGCGTTCGGTCAGTTCGGTGTCGATGATCAGTCCTTGATCGACCTCGAGACCCGCTTCCTGCATCGCCCGTTCAAAACCGTGCCGGCGGTAGCGCGCGAACATCAGCTCGCTTGGCGGCGCCAGATACGCGATACGCCGATGGCCGAGACCGATGAAGTGGCGGGTCAGCGCGGCCTGTCCTGCCTCGCCATCGACGTCGATGAACACGTACTCGTCGACGTTCTCCGTGCGGCCAAAGACGACGAACGGCGTGCCCGTGCGCGAAAGATACTGGATGCGCTCGTCATCGACCCGCGTGCGCAGCACGATCATGCCATCAACGCGCCGCCCGCCAATTAAGCGGCGGTAGGCGTCCAACTCCGAGCCATGCGACACATTGGTGCTCAGCAGCAGATCGAAGTGCGCTAACCCAACCGTGTGCCCGACACCGGCCACAAACTCGGTGAAGAACGGGTTAGGAAACCGGGGGCCGTCCAGCGGCGTGATCAGCCCGACCGTGTTCGAGCGTTGGGTTTGCAGCGCTCGCGCCGCGAGGTTGGGTTCGTACCCCTGACGTTCCGCTTCTTGGAGGATGACTTGGCGCGTGTGATCGTTGACGTCATCGAAGCCGCCAAGCGCGCGTGACACCGTCGTGATCGAATAACCCGTCGCCCGCGCGATCTCTTTGAGGGTCGACTTACTCATACGTGGCAAGAAACCTAAATTCACGTCAAAACGCGATCCGAAACGTTTTTGGATCACATCTAAACGATAACCCGAAACGTTTCGGATGTCAAAAAAAACGCCCACACGCACGCACTCATCACGCATCACATATCACGCATCACTCCGCATCGTTCCTGTCTCGCTTAGCAAGACTGTTGCGCAGAATTGCAAAGTCGTGAACAATACAGGTAGTATTTTCACTCAGCGTTGAGCAGTACAGTTCGACCGGTATCGTGCACACAGCAGGCCGGTCGAGGTGTTGGGAAGCGCTTCTGACACATCGAGGAGACGCGGTATGCGGCAGCACGCGTGGGTTGTCCGGTTGGTCGTTGCCTTCACGGTGATCTTCGCCGTTCAAGGGCTGGTATGGGGGCAGGCTGACACACCAAGTCCGACCGGCCAGCCCACAGACTCAACCGCCGAGATCGGCCCTGAGCCAGAGGATGTGCAGCCGACGATCCTTCGCGGCGACCGCATCGCCGGGGTCAGCGCTGTCTGCTACGCCGACATCGTCGCGGTCACAGTCACCGTGGATGACGAGTCGCTGGCCGGCGTCACGCTCGACGCCGCCATCGAGACCTCTGGGGAACGGGTGAGCTTCGCAGTCGACATCGCAGACTCCGGCGAGACACTCGTGATCGGGCGCGCGCTTGCGGAGACAGCCGAGACGTATGTGTTCCTGCTGACCGCAGAGGACAGCGACGAGCCGGTATTCACCGGTGTGATCGCCTGTCCGGGCATCGCAGAGTCCGCCGACGCCACGCCCGCGCCGGACGACGTCATCGACGCCGTTGAGAGCGCGCTGACGGATGCCGTCACGGCCACCCACACGCCGGGGCCGACGCGCACCGCGATCCCCGTCGACGTGACCACGGAACCAACGGCGACCGAGACCGACGTCCCGACTAAAACACCCGAACCAACGGCGACTGATACACCCGAACCAACGGCGACTGATACACCCGAACCGACGGCGACTGATACACCTGAACCAACGGCGACCGACACAGCAACGCCGACCGATACCCCGACGAACACGCCAACCGATACGCCAACGCATACGCCGACGAACACACCGACCGATACGCCCACCGCTACGCCGACGGACACGCCCACCAGCACGCCCACCAGCACGCCCACCAACACATCGACTCCGACGGCGACGCCGACCAGCACCCCCACCCCGACGCCGACATTCACGCCGACGTTCACCGCGACCCCGACCCGCACGCCCACCCCGACCGCGACCCCGCAGACAGGCCGTGTCACCGCCGGGCGCGGGCTTAACGTGCGGTCGCTTCCGTCATCTGGCGGCGAGTACATCACGGCGATTTCACGCGGTCAACAGGTGGCGATCCTGCGCGTCAGCACCGACGGCGAGTGGGCCAACATCCAACTTCCAGACGGGACGACCGGATGGGTACTCAACGCCTTCATTCAACGCCTGAACGACGAGCCAGCGCCGACGTCCGCGCCGTCTGCCACTCCGATGCCATCCACGCTGATCGTCTGCCCGACGCACACCGCCGACAGCATCCCCGCAGGGGTCGAGGAAGTGCTCGACGCACAGATGGCGCTCTATCTCGCGCGCGCGTCGTCCAGCCTGTTCGGGCGCGCTCCGGGCATCGTGCTGCTCGTCTCCGGCCCCGGCTGGCGCTTCCATAAGTCGCTCGGTGTCGCCGACGCCGCCACTCACGAGCCGCTGGACGGGTGTGATCGCGCCTACGAAATCGGCAGCAGCACCATGACCATCACCGCGACCGTGCTCATGCAGCTGGTCGAAGAGGGCCGCCTCAGCTTGGATGATCCGCTCTCCAACTACCTGCCGGGGATCGCCGCGCGCCTTCCCAACGGCGACGCCATCACCTTGCGGCAGCTGGCGAACCATACATCCGGCATCGCAGACTACGCCGGCGAACCGGGATCGGGCGTTATCGGCAGCGGCCTCACCGATATCGACCTGCGCCGGCGCACGCTTGAGCCGCTTGAGCTGGTCGACGCCGCCATCGACGGCGGCACGCCGGCCTTCGCGCCGGGCGCATCCGGCGAATGGGGCTTCAGCAGCACCAACGCCGTCTTGCTCGGCCTCGTCATCGAAGACGTGACCGGCCAAAAGCTGGCAGATGTGTTCCGCGAGCGCATCTTTGCGCCGCTGGGGATGACCAGTTCGTTCCTGTGGAATGACGTGCCGAGCGACGCCTTCGACCTGCCCAATGCGTACTTTGGCGCGCCGTTCGAGCGGTCGACCCGTGACTGGAACCTATCGCAAGGGTGGGCCGCCGGCGGCGTGATCTCTACGGCGCCGGGCATGCAGATGTTTATCGAGGCGCTGTTCACCGGCGCGCTGTTCGATGACCCCGCGACCCTCGACGCAATGCTCGAATCCGTGCCCGCGTCTGGCGCTCCGTTCCTCAACTACGGCATCGGCGTCGGCGAGATCGCGCCGGGCTTGTGGGGCCACGGCGGGCATACGCTCGGCTTCACGTCCGACGCGGCCTATATCCCCGCCTCGGGCATCAGCGTCGTGACATGGGCGAACGCTGCCAATTCGCTCGACGCGCTCGGTACGGGCTACATTGTGCAGGCTCTTGAAAAGGCGGGGTTGATCGCGCGTTAGCGTCCGGCGCTACACCCCGCTTTCGGCGAGGAAATCGACGGCGGATTGGATCGCGGCGGCCAACTGCGGATGGTCGGCCTGAAACTGCGCAAAACTGCCACGCAAGGCTTCGAGCAGGCCCGGCGCATTTTCCGGTTCGTCGATCGCGCGCTGGATGTGATCGCGCAGGTCGGCCATGCTGGCGGCTTGCTCATCGTTCGACGCCTGCGTCTTCTCGATCTCCTGCTGCAGTTTCTTGAGTGGTTCTGGAGCCATGACGCCCTCCTAGGCGAGTAGTTGAAAGTGTCGGGTGATGAGAAAATGCCACGCTGTATCGCTCAATGAACGCTACGTCATAGGAGACCCGCTCTCTCGACTTTAGAACGATGGTTTAAGCAGGTCACCGAAAGCCGGTGGGCCGGACTATCCGGCTCGCGACGCCAGCCAAGTGAAGACGGTTGGCGCTTTCTCACCACTTTTTCTCACTTAAGCTGCCGGTCACTCGTTTCCAGCCTCCAGTTTTGCGTTACGGATGAACGATTGAACGGACACGCTGCATCTTGACTGGTAACTGGGAACGAACGACTTCCAACTTCCCACGTTAGCGATTCTACCCGATTCCGCCCTACATTACGCCCATTATGGCACGTCGCATACCGCCGCCCTCCTCAGGGGCGATACGCGCCGCGCCATCTCTATCGCCCTCACCGCGCCTTGAGCCACGCCGATTGGTACGGCGCGAGCGTCAGGCGGATGCTCGCCCCGTCATGCACCGGCGCGTCGCCGCCAAGCAGATCGTGCCACCCTCCGCCGCTGTCCGCTAACGCCACCGCCACCGGCTCCCCCGACACGTTGAACAACGCGATCACGCGGTGCATACCGTCCGGCGACGTGCGTTCCAGCGCGAACACCGAGGAATGCACCGCCAGCACACGCTGACCGCCGAACGGATGAAACGCTGGCTCGGCAATTCGCGCGTCCAGCAGCGCCCGATACCCGAAATACACCATCGACGGGATCAACGTAGGCCGCACGATGTCCTCAAGCAGCGTATCATAGTCGAGCTTCTGCCGGTTGATCGTGCGGTTGTGGCCGGTCTGTTCCACGCCTTCGGCCCAATTGCGCGAACCGAACAGGCTGTGGAAGTAGATGCCCGGCACGCCGACGAACGCCAGCATGATCGCCTGCGCGCACAGGAACCGCTTCACCGCCGTCTGCGGATCGCTGGCGGTCACGTCCGGGTGGGTGATCGCGTCGAAATACGTGATGTTCAGCTCGTACGGGCTGCGCGAGCCGTCGCTGTCGGTTTTGTAGTTGACGCGCCCGCCGTGATCGGTCGCCAGCGCCACCAGCGCGTCGATCTCGGCGTCGGTCAATAGGCCGCGCGCCGGCGTGACGCCGATCCCGTCATGTGACGCGGTAAAGTTGAAGTACGTCGTGCGCCCGCCAACCCGTTCAAGCGTCCCGGCCCATGCTGTTAGGCGGGTCGTGTCCCCCGTGCGGAACGTGTGCAGCAGCAGCGGCGGCAGGCTGAAATTGTAGACCATCTGCGCTTCGTTCGTGCCATCGCCGAAGTATGAGATGTTCTCGTCGTGCGGCACGTTCGTCTCGGTCACGATCAGCACGTCCGGCGCGGCCATATCGAGCACGGCGCGCATGAGCTGCACGACCTGATGCGTCTGCGGCAGGTGGATGCACGTTGTGCCAATCTCTTTCCACAGATACGCGATAGCGTCGAGCCGGATCAAGTCGGCCCCCTGCGCCACGTAGAACAGCAGCGCGCGCAGCAGGTCGAGCATCAAGTCGGGGTTGGCCGCGTTGACGTCCACCTGATCGGCGCTGAAGGTTGTCCACACGTGCTGAATGCCGCGCGCGGTCTCGAACGGCGTCAGCAGTGGATGCGTGCGCGGACGCCGCACCAGCGACAGGTCGGTGGACGGATCGACGGTGATGAAGTAATCGGTGTACGGTGCTTCACCGCGCAGGAACGCCTGAAACCACGCGCTCGATACTGAGACGTGGTTGAACACCGCGTCGAACATCATGCGGAACTGCGCCCGCAGCGCGCGCACGTCATCCCATGTGCCGAGCTTCGGATCAACCGCCCAGTAATCGACCACCGAAAACCCGTCGTCCGACGTATACGGATAGAAAGGCAGCACGTGAACGGTGTTGATCTGCTCGCCATACGTCGCCTTGAGCAGCTCGCGCAGCGTGACCAGCGGCGGCTCGCCTTCCTTACGCACATGGTCGCCATAGGCGATGGCGACGACGTCACGCTGGCTGAGACCGTACGCAGGCCGCTTCGAGATGCCGGAGTCGCGGATCAACTGCTGGATGCGCGCGGTCAATGCACCGGCGCGGTCGGCTCCATAGAGGCTGGCAAGAAGGCTGCGAACAGCCGTGGACGCTGCGGACATGACCCATCCCTGATGTGCTGCAAGCGATAATAGGGCGAAGTCTACCACATCGGTTTGGACTCGCCGTCCGCTGGCCCGGTTGCGCCGTATCGGATTCTAGGGCTACACTTTCGGAGAGTTCAGCACAAGGAGACGCCGCCCAAATGGCGACCCTGCGCGCATACATCAGCTACGCCCCCGCCAATCTCATCTTCGTCGAGCGCATCGCCGCCGACCTCTCCGCCCGCAGTATTCAGGCGGTCGTGGATCGCGGCCTGATGCCCACCCGTGGCGGCACGCCAACAGGCTGGGAGAGCATCCGCGCCATCGTCGAACGCTCCGACGTGCTGCTGTTGATCGCGTCGCCGGAGGCCATCGCCAGCGCCGACGTGATGCGCGAGATCGAGTTTGCCGTCGAACAGCGCAAGCTGATTATCCCGCTCAAGCTGCGTATGGTGAGCCTGCCCAAGCCAATCGACACGATTCAGTGGTTCGACTTCGAGGAAGGCCGCTACGACCGCGACCTCAAGTACTTGCTGCTCAACCTCGCTTTCGTCACGCCCGGCAGCCCGGCGACGTTCGACCCAACGGCCGGCATCGCCAAGCTGCCCGAACCCCCCGACAGCCTCGACGCGCTGTTCATCGCGGCCACCAGCGCCAAAGCGCGCAGCACCCCCGAAGACCGTGAGCGCGCCGCCGCGATCTACGCCAGCATCCTCGAACGCGATCCGGGTTTCCAAAATGGGTTGGTCAAGTCCCAGTTGGACGACTTGAACGCGCAGCTGCAAGACCAACGCATCCGCAGCCTCGAACAATACGCTGCGGATGCGCGCGGTGTCGGCGACTGGAACCGCGAGATCGCCGCGCTCAACGCATGGGGCCGCTTGCAGGGCGAGCGCACCGTGGAGCCGATGTTGGCGACAGCGCGGCAGAATCAGCAGCACGCCAACCTGTACGATCAAGCGCTGGAAATCGCGGCCAGCGACCCCGGCGCGGCGGGCGAGCTGCTGCGCATGTTGTATCACGGCGCGCCGAACTACGGTGATCCGCGCGGTTTTGGCCGCCCGTCTCGGCGTCTCGCATCCCGCGCCACAGCCGCAAGCGGCGTCACGCCCACAAGCCGCACGCCAGCCCGCGCCGGCCCCGCAGCCGGAACCCCAGCGCGTCCAAGCGCCCCCACCCCGGCAGCCCGTTGAGCCAATTTCACCGGGCACGATTCAACGTCCCGGCGCCAACCCACTGCTGATGTACGTCAT
>JZRA01000128.1 GCA_001567485.1 Chloroflexi bacterium OLB13 | reverse complement strand
CGTCCGCCGCGTGGAACCCCTCACGCCGCTGGCCGCCGAGCGTTAAAACGCACGGCTAATACGTTCAAAGCCTACTAAAGAGGCTGTTTGGACGGCGAGAATGGATTGGCTCGGCGACGGAGTGAGCCACAAAAGACCCGATCAGACACAGAGCATTCGAGCACACAGAGAGGCTTCTCCACTCCACCGCACACGCGCTTCTCCCCTCTCCCTGACGACCAACGGAAGCACCGCAGGTCGGGAGAGGGGCCGGGGGTGAGGGTTTCGTCAGTGATGAGTCGTGAGGGAAGGGCAAACCTGATCGAGCCACAAAGGGGTCAGTTGTCAGGTTTCAGTCGTCAGGGGGAAGTTGTGAGAGGTCACCAGCCCACACAGCCAACACCTTCCCCACCGCACGCGCACGTCTTTCTCCCCTCTCCCTGAGGGATAGGTCAAGGACGTGCGTGGTGGGAGTGTGAACGCCTCTCTGTGTGCTCTCGTTTGCTTTGTGCCCTCTGTGTCCTCTGTGGTTCAGTCGGTTTGTCCTTCACTCATCACCCATCACTCAGCACTCTCACAGGGATGAGGTTCCGTGTGGTGGCGCGTGGTAGAATAGGGTCACGTTCGCCACCTGTGGATTTTTTAACATGCCGGAAAAGAAGTCTATTCGTATATTGATCGCCAAACCGGGCCTCGATGGACACGATCGCGGCGCAAAAGTCATCGCACGCGCACTGCGTGACGCCGGGTTCGAGGTGATTTACACCGGCCTGCGCCAGACGCCGGAGATGATCGCCGAGGCCGCGCTGCAAGAAGACGTCGACGTGGTCGGCTTGAGCCTGTTGAGCGGCGCGCACCTGACGCTGGTGCCGAAAATCCGCGAGACGCTCGACCGCTATGAGCTGACCGACGTGCCGCTGATCCTCGGTGGGATCATCCCCCAGAGCGACTATGACGCGATGCAGCGGGTCGGCGTAAAGGGGATATTCGGCCCCGGCACGCCCACCGAGGAGATCGTCAAGGCGATTCACGCCATCGTCGGCCAGCGGGGCGAGCGGTCGCTTCAATGAATCCTTTAGCTGAAGGCATCGTCGGTGGAAGCCGGCGCGCGCTGGCCCGTGCCCTAACGCATATCGAAAACCAATCGCCGGAGAGCGAAAGCTTGCTCTCGGAACTGTACCCGCACACGGGCCGCGCGTGGGTGGTCGGTGTGACCGGCGCGCCCGGCACCGGCAAATCGTCGCTGGTGAATGCGATGGCGCTGGCGTATCGCAGGGCCGGCAAGACCGTGGCGATTGTAGCGGTGGATCCGACCAGCCCGTTCACCGGCGGCGCGATCCTCGGTGACCGTATCCGCATGCGTGATCTGTCCGGCGATCCCGGCGTGTTCATCCGCAGCATGGCGACGCGCGGCAGTCTGGGCGGGTTGGCACGCACGACCCGCGACGCGGTGCGCGCGCTGGATGCCGCCGGGTTCGACTATGTGCTGGTCGAGACGGTCGGCGCGGGGCAGAGCGAGGTCGAGATCGTGCGCACAGCCCACACGACGATTGTGGTCGAAGCGCCCGGCCTCGGCGACGACGTACAAGCGATCAAGGCCGGAATCCTCGAAATCGCCGACATCCTCGTCGTCAACAAGGCCGACCGGCCCGGCGCGGACAACACCGTGCGCGCTTTGCGGGCGATGCTCGAACTGGGACATCCGACCCGTGTGACGGCGATGCACCACGGCCGCGTCATGCAGATCGAGACACCCGGCGGGCCGGAGGTGGTGGAGCACGACCCGTACCTGTGGCTTCCGAAAGTCCTGCGCACAGTCGCCAGCCGCGAGGTCGGCGCTGAGAATGATGGCATCGCCGCGCTGATTGACGAGATCGCACGGCATCGCACGTTCCTCAGCCGCAGTGAGCAGGGGGCCAGCCAAGCCCGCGAACGGATTCAGATCGAGCTGTACGACCGGCTCAAACAAGCGGTGTTCGAGCGTGCGCTCGCCGCCCTGCCGCCCGCCCATTTCGACGCGATCGTCGAGGCGGTTGTCGCTCGTACGCTCGATCCGCAGCAGGCCGTCCTGCAAATCCTCGACGCATAAAAGGAACCTCATGGGCGCGACATCGCTTCCACTAACGCTGACCGCCGCCGGCCTGACCTTTCTGCTCGGCGTGATCTGGGGCGGGCCGTTTGTCGAAATTCTGCGCCGGCTGCGGATGGGCAAAAACATCCTGCCGGAAGTCACGCAGCACGCGACCAAGCAGGGTACGCCAACCACCGGCGGCCTGATGATCGTCGTGCCCACGCTGCTGGTGGTGTTGGCGCTCAACGCGGCGAGTATCTTGCGCGGCGGCCCCGGCGGTTCGACGCTGGTGCTGCTGGCCGTCATGGTCGGCTTCGCGGTGCTGGGCTGGTTGGACGACTTCAGCGGTATTCGCCTCAGCCGCGGGCAGATGGGACAGGGCTTGTCGGAGCGCGTCAAGCTGATCGGCCAGATCGTGCTGTCCGGCGCGGCGGCGGTGGTCGTCTCGCTGTACGACGGCGGGTTCGCCGGCGCCAATACAGTCACGGTTCCGCTGTTGGGGATTACGCTCAACATCTCGCCGCTGGTCTTTATCCCGGTGACGATGTTCGCCATCGTCGCGACCGCCAACGCAGTCAACTTCACCGACGGCCTCGACGGGCTGTGCGGGATCATCAGCGCCAGCGCGTTCGCCGCCTATGGGATCATCGCCTACTTGCAAGGCCAGTTGTTTGTGACGCAGTTCTGCTTTGTGCTGGTAGGGGCGTGTTTCGCGTTCTTGTGGTTCAACGCGTACCCTGCGCATCTGTTCATGGGCGACACGGGGTCGATGGCGCTCGGCGCGTCGTTGGGGCTGGTCGCGATCATGACCGGCCAGTGGCTGCTGCTTCCGATCATCGCCGTGGTGCCGGTGGCCGAGACGGTCAGCGTGATCTTGCAGCGCTATTACTTCAAGGCGACCGGCGGACAGCGTCTGTTCAAGATGGCCCCGTTACATCATCACTTCGAGCGCACCGGCTGGAGCGAGACGCAGGTCGTGCAGCGGTTCTGGTTGGTCGGCCTGCTGAGCGCGATTATCGGTGTGGCGCTGGCGCTGCTGTGAGGGCCGGCGGCCGATTCGCTGCGCCACGTAACCTCTCCCCCGGTCGGCGCGTCTGATACAATACGCTGAGATTCCATCGTTGATAGGAGTTCCGAGATATGGCGAACGAGTACGATGTCGTCGTGCTGGGCGCTGGCCCCGGCGGCTACGTTGCCGCGATCCGCGCCGCCCAACTTGGCCTCAAGACGGCCATCATCGAGAAGAAATACTGGGGCGGCGTGTGCCTGAACGTCGGCTGTATCCCCAGCAAGGCGCTGCTGCGTAACGCCGAATTGGCGCACATCTTTACGCATCAAACCGATCAGTTCGGCATCAAGGTCGACGGCACGGTGTCATTCGACTTCGAGGCCGCCTTCAAGCGCAGCCGCGAGGTCAGCGACCGGCTGACGAAGGGCGTCAAGTTCTTGATGAAGAAGAACAAGATCGACACCTTCGACGGCTGGGCGACCTTCGCCGATCCGCACACGCTGTCGGTCGAATTGAACGACGGCAAGTCGCAGACCGTCCACGGCAGGAACATCATCATCGCCGCCGGCGCGACCACCCGCCTGCTGCCCGGGCTGAAAGTCACCGACAAGGTCGTGACCTACGAAGAGCAGATCATGACCGACAACCTGCCCAAGTCGATTGTCATCGTGGGGGCAGGGGCCATCGGTATCGAGTTCGCCTATGTGATGAAGAACTACGGCGTCGATGTCACGGTTGTTGAATACCTCGACCGCGCGCTGCCGCTGGAGGACGACGAGGTCAGCCGCGAACTGGAAAAGGCGTACAAGAAGCTGGGCGTCAAGCTGATGACCGGCCACGGCGTCGAGAAGGTCGAGGAGACTCGGAACGGCGTCAAGGTCACGGTTAAGGCCACCAAGGACGGCAAGACCAGCGAGATCGAGGCCGATAAGGTGCTGGTCGCTATCGGGTTCGCGCCGCGCACCGAAGGGTATGGCCTCGAAAAGACCGGCGTCAAGCTGACCGAGCGCGGTGCAATCGCCATCGACGAGCACATGCGCACGAACGTCTCGCACATCTTCGCCATCGGGGACGTGACGGCCAAGTTGATGCTGGCGCACGTCGCTGAGGCGATGGGCATTATCGCGGCCGAGGCGATCGCCGGGCATAACCCCAAGCCGCTTGAATACAAGATGCTGCCGCGCGCGACGTACTGCCAGCCGCAGGTCGCCAGCTTCGGCTATACCGAGAAGGAAGCCAAAGAGGCCGGCTTCGAGATCAACGTCGCCAAGTTCCCGTTCCAAGCCAACGGCAAGGCGCTCGGACTCGGTGAATCCACCGGCTTCGTGAAGCTCATCAGTGACAAGAAGTATGGCGAACTGCTCGGCGGGCACATGATCGGGCCGGACGTGACCGAACTGCTGCCCGAACTCACGCTGGCGCGCTATGCCGAACTGACGCCGGAGGAGATCGCGCGCAACGTGCACGCGCACCCGACCCTCAGCGAGGCGCTCAAGGAGGCGGCGCACGGCCTCGAAGGGCACATGATCAACCTGTAGTGCGGAGTGATGAGTGCCGAGTGGAAAGTGCTGAGCGAAGGGCAACCTGATCGAGCCACAGAGGGGGCGGAGGGGATCCTCGAATACGGCCCGTCCGCCGCGTGGAACCCCTCACGCCGCTGGCCGCCGAGCGTTAAAACGCACGGCTAATACGTTCAAAGCCTACTAAAGAGGCTGTTTGGACGGCGAGAATGGATTGGCTCGGCGACGGAGTGAGC
>JZRA01000127.1 GCA_001567485.1 Chloroflexi bacterium OLB13 | reverse complement strand
AGCCGGGGAGGTGGCGGCGGCGGCGGATGGACTCGCGGCACGGTCGCGCCGCAGACCGACCGCGGCGGCTTCACGATCGGCGGCAATCGCGGCAGCACCCAGAAAGAGAAAGGCCCGCAAAGTACCGAGAAGATCACCGAGGATGTCGACAAGGTAACAGATATCCTCGGCAAAGTCACGATGGGCACGAAAATAGCAGGTAAGCCGGTCGGTAAGCTGGTCAACACCATCAGCGGCGGCACGCAGGACGACGAAGGGCTGCTCAAGGCGATCCCGTCGGTGCCGGCGCTCGCCGGGGAAATCACCGACACCGTCGCGTCAATCCTTCTGATTAAGGACGGCAACAGCGCGCAGCAGAAGCTGGGCGAGAAGAAGCTCAGAGACAACATCTTCAGCGTGTTCAAAGCCGTGGCGAATGTCACGCGCAGGACGCTCAGGGTGGTCGAGCAATTCCAGCTCAGCGAGGTGGCAGAGTCCACAGGCGCGACCACTGCGCTCACCGACCTCGGCGTGCCCATCGTCGGCATCATCACCAACACCGCCATGATGGTGAAGGCGGGGATCGACGCGGGCATTCAGGGATCGCTCAGCTCAGGTTACAAGGATCTCGGCAAGGAAGCCGAGGGCAGCGGCGACGAACAGCAGAAGGCCATGAAGGGCGCGCTGAAGCACGGCGAAGATCGTGGCGCGACGCTGATGAAGCGCGCAATCGGCGACGGCGTGGTGTCCGGCCTCGCTCTCATCGGCGACATCTTGATTATGACCGGCGTCGCGGCATCGGCCGGTATCCCCGTCAAGATGATCGTGCGCGGCATCCGCATGGCTAAGAAGGTCGGCGAAAAGCTGCAAGATAGCTACAACACCGGCAAAGAGCTTGAATCGCGTTACAAGGCGCGCCTCGGCTTGCGCGGGTCGGAGACCGATGTCTTCGAGCGCAGTGGCAAGTACGCCAGCACGGCCCTACTCAAGCGCGCGCTGGATGGCGACCCGATTTCCATCAAGGCCGTCAAGCAGCACGGCATCGACGAGAAGATGCTGCAAGAAATCCGCGACGGCAAGGTGCTGTTCATACAAGCGCGCGACCTCATCATGCACGACTGGAAAGAGAAGGACAAACCAAAGACCATCGGCATGCAGCTCAAGGAAGGGCTGAACAAGGTCTCGAAGGCAATCGCGAAACTGACCGAAGATAAGGAACAACCCCCGGAACGGCAGGAGTACAACATCAAGCATCTGGGCAGCCAGCCGTTCCCGCAGGATATGCCGCAGCAGCCCGAAGAGGACTGGGACAACCCGACCGACTACGAGGAGCCTGAAGTCGAAAAAGGCACGTTGGAAACGGTCAAGGAAGGGTTGATCGGGGTCGGCAAGAAAGTCGGCGGCGGAATCAAGAAGCTCCCCGGCACGATCGCGGGTATCCCCGGCAAGATCGGCAAGGGCGTCGGCAAGACGTACAACTACAACATGAAGCTGGCGGTGGTGAAGTACAAGTTCGTCAAGGTCGTCAAAGACGCCGTGCAGTACGGCGGTGAGACGCGCGGTGGCAACTGGGTAATCAACCGTATTCTGAGCAAGGATTCGGATGTCGATGAGCAGTTCAAGCGCGCCAAGCAGATCATCGACGACAAGGGAACCTTCAGCGACAACCCGGATCTCCGGGTCGAACTGACCAAGAAGCTCATTGAGATCATGACGCTCGAGATGGAGCTGAAGCAGAAGTACGGCATCTATGACAACAAGCCAGAAAAAGACGACGACAAGGAACCGTGGAAGTACTAGGCCACGGCTCGAAAGGACGCTCTCGTGAGGAGTATGTTTGAAGCGGCGACTCAGTTTCTGGTCGACGATGGTTGGCCGGTCAAGCGCATTGAGGAGACCAACAGCCTCCACATGCTGTTCAAGGGCGAGAATGGGGTATGGACGTGTATCGCCCACGCGCTGGAGGAACGCCGCTCGCTGTTGTTTTATTCGGTCTGCCCGATCGAGATTCCACCCGAACAATACGGCGAGGTCATGGAGTTCATCACTCACGCCAACTACGGCATGTTGAACGGCGCGTTCGAGTTCGACCTCTCGGACGGCGACCTGCGCTATCGCACCGCGTTAACCGTGCCGGACGCCGACCCAACGCCCAAGTCGCTGCAGTTCATCATCTATGACAACGTCACGACGATGGACTTGTATCTGCCGGGGCTGTACGCCGTCGCCTCCGGCGAAACGGACGCGCTGCACGCTATCGACAAGATCGAACGCCACTTGGCCGACACGGATGATACATAGACGAGGAGCACGCGGACGCCCCCAACGCAGCATGAAGGCATGAACTTGTCCTTTCCTCTCCATCTGAGTACGATCTATTTGGGGATACCGGGGATTCGGTGGCGAACGTTCATCGGCACAACACCTAAGCGCGAAGTTGAAGGTGATGAGTGATGAGAAAACGCCGCGCCGTATAGCTCGACTAACGCTGCAAGATGGGAGACCGGATCTCTCGACTTACGAACACCGGCTTAGAGAGGAATCCTCAAACACAGTAAGGCTTAGAGGAGAAGTGGATGATGTTTCATACTCGCATTGCGCCAACCCGCCGACCCGCGCGCAAGCGCAGTAAAGGCAGCGGGTTTATCGATGTACCGCAGCCTGCCGTACACGATGTCGTCGCGATGCAGCGGGTGATCGGCAACCGCGCCACCCTGCAGCATCTCAACCTGCTGCAGCGCCTGCCCGATTCCGCTGCGATGATCGCGCTAGCGGGTGAACCCAAGAAGAAATCGACACGCTACAAGGCGTTTCTAACCAAGCTCGACACTTATCGGAATTTCATACGTTCCAATACCGTCGGGCGAAACGCCGGGGAAGTCACCGCGAACTTCCGCAACGCGCTCGATATCATCGCTGAAGCACAGGCGGCGTTGGATCCGCTGATTGCCAAAATCGATTCGAAGGGGTTCGGCACGTTGAGTGGCACCAAGCGGAAGCGGCAGGCCATCTACAACATGAAAACCGAGCTTCAAAAGGAGCGCGCCAGCCTCATCATGACGCAGACGCGCTACGCTACTGGCGATCCTAAGCTCGGCGGCGCGATGATCGCCAACGCCTTGTCGAGTTCGAAGACCCCGCAGGCCATGCGCTTGCTCCAGAGCAACATCACCGGCGGGGATCGGGGTGGCTCGTCCGAGGTCACGCGCTACAACCAGTCGGGTACAGAGGGGTTCTTCAAGCAGAACAAGGACGCGTTCGCTTTCAAAGACCAGCAGGAATTCGACACCGCCGAGGATGCCAACGGGATACGCATCGGCCAAATCGGCACACGCCTGCGCGCGAAGATGCAGCAGCAAATTGACCTCAACGCACAGCTCACGGCGCTCGGCGATAACCCTGACGCGAACGCCGCAAAAGCCATTCAAGATCAACTTGAGGTCGTCAACGATGAGGTACAACAGATTCAGGCCGAGATGGATACGGCCCGCACCGAATGGAACGCCAAACAGAATGAGTTCTACATCGGCACCCAACTGGTCGGCATAAACCCTCACAACCCGCGCCTTGCCAACCGGGACGTCGCGATGTCGCGCATCGATCAACTGCTCGGCGCCAATGTGATCGCGCATGCCCAGCTCGCGTTTCAGGAGACGAACACGGGTGACAAGTCCGGCAGCTATATGGAAAAAGCGAAAGGCCGTAGTGTCGATGCGATGCGGCGTGACAATACGCTCGACCTCAACAATGCCAAGCTGATGCAGCAGCTTTCGCGCCTCCACTTGATCGACCTGCTGTGCTTCCAAGTCGACCGTAACGCCGGCAACATCTACATCTCAACGGACTTGAACGGCAATGTTAAGGTAACCGGCATCGATAATGACATGGCGCTCGGTACGAACGACAACATCAGCATCCGTAATCAGGAACTGCCACCGCTCTCAAAGTATGTCGACGCCGACCTCGCCAATCGGCTTATCCAACTGGATACGCGGGTGCTCTCCGATCTGGTGACCGATCTGCTCACGCCGGGCGAGATCAATGCGATGATCTCCCGCTTCGAGAAACTGAAGCAGCAGCTGATCAAGATGCGCGACAACAAGCAGCTGCTCAGCCCCGATCAGTGGACTCTTGCCGTCAAGAACGAACTGTTCCAAGAGGACAAGAGCTACGTATCGAACGCACGTTAAGCGAGTAGTTGAAGGCGTCGAGTGATGAGTGATGGGAAAATGCCACGCTGTGTCGCTCAATGAACACGGCGCGGCGCTTTCTCATCACTCATCACTTTCAACTTCGTGCTTAGGGATGAGCCGGTCTACGTCTCGTTCAGCGGCACCTTGAAGTCGAAGATGCCGTCGCGAATCGCCCAGCGCAGGCCGGACTTCGGGCTGTACAACACGTCTCCCTCTCGCGTGAGGGGGCCGCCGCTTTCCGGACAGACGAACAGGTTGATCGGATCGGCGGACACGTCGATCGACTGCGCCGTAGGGCCGCCGGCCGGCAGTTTGCTCGACCGCACGAAAATGCTCGGGGTGAGCAGCAGCCCGCTGTATTGCAGCACGGTGTCTAGCGCGGCCAGCGTGCCGGCCGGGATTACCCGCTTGAGCGCGCCGAGGCGGAACCACGAGATCGGCACACGCCGTTCGATGGCGAACCCGTGCTGTTCGAGCGCGTCCACCATGTACTGCGGGTGGAACACGAAATTGAGTTCGACGAACTCATACGGCTCGCGCGTGTACGGATTCCATGACTGCCGCTTGAGCGCATAGCGCGTCATAGCCTTGAAGTTCTGCTTGTTGGCGTGTTCGAGCATGAACACGCCGCCGTCGGTCATCACCCGCGCGACCTGCTGCAAGGCAAGCTGCACGTTCGCCATGTGATGAATCGTGCGGATCATGCTCACGCCGTCGAACTGCGCCGGTTTGAACGGCAGCGCGTAGGCGTCCGCCGCCACGTAGATGAATTTGCTGCCTGCGCCGAGTTGATCGCGCGCGTACTCGAGCTGCGAGAACGAGTAGTCCAGCAGCACGATCTGATCGTAGGACTTCAGGTATTCCGCCGTAAGACGGCCAAACCCCGCGCCGATCTCCAGCAAGCGCCTGCCACGTTCCGGCATCAACCGCCGCAGCACGGCCCGCTCGACCCGATCCTCGTAGTCCCGCCCCTGATTCTCCCAGAACTCGGTACGATAGTTCGATCCTTCGTAATCACAGATCGATGGACGGTCGGGCCTCGGTTCTCTCATCATGTCGGCAGGTCTCCAAATATCCCACGGTGACCGAAGTCGGACGGCCTACTGCGCGGCGGGTTCTGCGGCAGCGGCGTCGCTGCGCATGTGTATGTAATTGAGCTTCGACAGCTCGCGCACCTGCTGCTCGGCGCGATAACTGCTGCGCACCAGCGGGCCGCTTTCGACCCACTTGAAGCCCATCTCGCGGCCGATCTCGGAGAACTTGGCGAACTGATTCAGGTCGTAGAACGCCTCGACGGGAAGGTGCTGTTTGCTCGGCTGAAGGTATTGGCCGATGGTCAGGATATCGACGCCGACGGCCGCCAGATCGCGCATGACCTCGATCACCTCGTCGAACGTCTCGCCTAGCCCCACCATGATGCCGCTCTTGGTCAGCACCAGCGGATCCATCGCTTTGGCGTTGCGCAGGGTCGCCAGCGCCCACTCGTAGTTGTCCTGCGGCTGCACCTTCTTGAACAGGCGCGGCACGGTCTCGACGTTGTGATTCAGGATTTCAGGCTGGGCGTCCATAACGATCTTGAGCGCCGCCTCGCTGCCCTTGAAGTCAGGGATCAGCACCTCGATCGAGCAGCCGGGCTGAACCTGACGGATGCGCTTGATGACCATGGCGAAAATCGGCGCGCCGCCGTCCGCGCGTTCGTCACGGTTGACGCTGGTGATGACGACGTGGCGCAGGTTCATTGCCCGCACCGCCTCGGCGACACGGTTCGGCTCGGCCCAATCCAGCGGGCTGGGGCGGCCGGTCTTGATGTCGCAGAACCCGCACGAGCGCGTGCAGGTGTCGCCCATCATCAGGAACGTGGCGGTGCCGCGCCCCCAACATTCGGCGATATTCGGACACTGCGCTTCCTCGCACACGGTGTGCAGGGATTTCGAGCGCATCAGCCCCTGCACCTTCTCGTACTCGTCGCCGCCGGGCGCGCGCACCTTGATCCACGGCGGGCGGCGGCGGGGATGCTGCGGGTCGGGCTTCCAACCGTCGCCGTCCGAGGGCGCGGCGACCGGAATCTGCTTCAGATCAATGACGTCAGACACGACTTGCACACTCCAGATTGCTTACGATGAGTATATAGCGTTCACGGGTCACAGGCTAGGCGCACCGGCGCGGGCGGCCACCGCTTGACCTGCGCGTGCTGATCCGGGCCTCGGCAGGGGCTTGACTTCCGTCCTTTCGCGCAAGCCCGACGGCCAAGCTTATCCTACTGGACGCAGGCATGCCGGTTGAAGTTACCGAAGACGAAAACAGGGGGCGCTGGCCCCCTGCTCGCTATCGGATCGATCGACGCAGCAGCTTACGCCAGCGCGTCGTAGCCCGGCCCCTTCTCGTAGAAATCGTAGTTGGGCTGGATGTCGGCGGTCAGGTCGACCACATCGCCTTCTTTGTGCGTGATCTTCTCGCCGGCCATGGTCACGCGCTCCTGATTGGCGGCCATCGTGTAGGCGCTCGGCACTTCTTCTTCGATGAAAATCGCCTCAAACGGGCACTCCGGCACGCAAGCGCCGCAGTCGATGCAGGTGTCCGGGTCGATGAAATACCACGGCCATTCGCTTTCCGGCTGGCCGGGCACGATGCACTCGACCGGGCAGACTTCCGTGCAGGCCCCGTCACGAAGGCACAAGCTGGTGATGATATGGGTCATGTCTAACCGTCCTTAACCCGAAATTGTCGAACGTTGTCCGAATCATACGGGGTTGCCTTGCATGAATTCTGGAACTTTTGTTGGATTTGAAAGCCGGGTTTCACGGCAGTTATGCAAACTCTCATCCACACGGAAAAGAATCTTCACCGGGGTTAAATTCCGCGCGCTGTCCTTTGGCTAATCGGTACGGATCAACGGCCGGATTTGGTCGAGCAGCGCGGGGCCGATCCCGCTGACGTTCGCCAATGCCTCGACCGACTGGAACGCTCCGTATTCGCCGCGATACGTGACGATGCGCTGCGCCAGCACCGGGCCGATACCGGGCAGGGTGTCGAGTTCGGCGGCGGTGGCCGTGTTGACGTTGAGGATCTCGCCGCCGACCGGGGTCGCCAGCGCGCCGCCAGCCGCAGAGACGGTCGGGACGTGCACCTGTGCCCCGTCACGCAGCAAGTCGGCGAGGTTGATCCGGGTCAGGTCGGCGGTTGCGAGGACGCCGCCGGCCGCGTCAATCGCTGCCTGCACACGGCTTCCGGGCGGCACGGTGTAGCTGCGATTCGGGTTGACGACCGCGCCGGTGACGTACACGGTCAGCGGCAGTGGCTCGCCGGTCGGCTCAGGGGTGCGGGTCGGGCGCGCCGCGCTGACCTCGACACGCTGATGGCGCGGCCGGCCGAGGATCAGGATGATGGCGACACCGATGACGGTGATCGCAAGAACGACGACCATCGTAATTCCGCTGCGGTCGCGGTTCGGGTCTTGTACACGGCCCATGATTACTCCTTGACGGCATCCCGGCAATGTGACGTGAGCATACCGCGAATTGCTGGATCGCTGGTAGGGCCCTCATACGGGTCTACACACGGCTCACCTCCCGACCTTGCGCTTCATTCGTCCCCGTGCAGAGAAGCGGCACGATGACGTCCCTCAACCCGTGCGACATGCGGGGGCGACGCGTCGTATCATAGAGAGAGGCCGTTCACATCCGAATCCTGCGCGTAGGCCAGCAGGGGGCAGGTGTGACGACTCGCGGTGAAAACGCCCATCCCCCCGTGATGTTCAACGATCAATTCGAGGCCAACATGACAGAACACGACAATCCCTTTACCGCCAAGCTGCCCGATCCAACCGGAGCAATGAGGCAGCTGTACAAGCTCCCCATCTTGCTCTACCGCTTGGGCTTTGGCCCGCTGGTCGGCAAGCTGTTCATGATCCTGACGACACGCGGACGCAAATCCGGCTTGCCCCGGCACACGCCCGTCGAATATCGCACGTACCACGGCCGCAAATACGTGATGGTCGGTTGGCCGAAGTCGGACTGGTACCGGAACATCCTTGCCGATCCGCTGGTGACGATTCAAACCGCCGCCGGTACCGAGTCGGTGAAGGCCCGCGCGTTGGCGACGGACAAGGAATATCTCGACGTGTGGGGGCTGGTCGAACACGACCCGGTCATGCAGAGCATGCTCAAGTTGAGCGGCGAGAACTTCACCCGTGAGTCGTTCCTTGCGCAGAAAGCGCGCTTCGTGATCCTGACGTTCGACCCGGTCGACGAACCGACGCCGGCCGCGGTCGAGCCGGACTTGAAGTGGGTGCCGCGCGCTGCGTTCAACATCGCAGTAAACGCGTTGATGGCCCTTGCAGTTCGGCGCATCCTCACGAACCGCCGGGCTGCCCGCGCAGAGCTGCCTAAAGCGCTTCCGGCAGGCAAGGTCAACGGCGTGCGTCCGGCGGGCAAACACCGCCGCTAGACGAGTAGTTAAATGTGCTGAGTGATGCGCGATGAGAAAATGCCACGCTGTATCGCTCAATGAACACTACGTCATAGGAGGCCCACTCTCTCGACTCTCGAACGGTGATCGGGCGTGTCTCAGCGTGTCGACACGTGTCCTGTACAGCACGTCGAGACCGGCGGCGGCGCGCTGCCGCTGACTGGTATTCAAGTAAGATAAGTCCAAGCCAACCACATTGTTCGACTGACAGGCGCCTCGTGTCGTACACTAAGATCAAGTGCTAAGGCAATGAGAGAGAGACCTGTCGTGGACGCCATCAGCGTGTTCGACATGCTAAAGATCGGGGTTGGCCCGTCCAGCTCGCATACGATGGGGCCGTGGCGCGCAGCGCAGCGGTTCATCACACAGCTTGACGCCAGCGCCGGGATCGACCATGTCGACCGGATTCACGTCGAACTGTTCGGCTCGCTGGCAAAGACCGGGCGCGGACACGGCACCGACATCGCCGTGATGATGGGCTTGAGCGGAGAGGATCCGCGCACGTGCGACACGACCCTGCTTCATGCCAAGGTCGAGGCGATTCGGTCGCGGTGTCTCCTGCCGCTGAACGGCGTGCGCGATCTCTCGTTTACCCCCAGCAGCGACCTGACGTTCCACTTCGACCAGACGCTCGACTTCCACCCGAACGGCATGCGTTTCACCGCCGAACTGTCAGACGGCACGGAGATAAGCGCGACGTACTACTCGGTCGGCGGCGGGTTTGTCGTCGAGGAGGGTGAGCCTGAAAGCACCGACTCCGTCGACTTGCCCCATCCATGCACGACGGCCTCGGACGTGCTTCGGGCGTGCCGCGAGCACAACCTGTCGATCTCCGACCTCGTGCTGCGTAACGAACTGGCGTGGCGTCCCGCGGACAGCGTGCGCGTGGGCCTGCTGGAAATCTGGCACACCATGGCAGAGTGCATGTATCGGGGATGCCACACCGAAGGGGTGCTGCCCGGCGGCCTCGATGTCGTGCGGCGCGCGGCCGGGATCAACCGCCTGTTGTTGGGCGGGATGCGTCACCCCAGCGCCGATACGTGGATGCGCGCTATTCAAGCCCGCCGCTACTCCATGCACGAGATGGTCGAGTGGATCAGCTGTTTTGCGCTGGCTGTGAACGAGGAAAACGCGGCGTTCGGGCGCGTCGTGACCGCGCCGACCAACGGGGCCGCAGGGGTGATCCCGGCGGTGCTGATGCACTACGTCCTCAGCGAAGGAGCCAGCGAAGACGACGTCGTGCGCTTCCTGCTGGTCACCGGACAGGTCGGCATGTTGTTCAAGCACAACGCAACGATCTCGGCGGCATTGGGCGGGTGTCAGGCGGAGATCGGCGTCTCGGCGGCGATGGCGGCCGCGGCGCTGACCGAAGGGCTGGGCGGATCACCGGAGCGCGCGCTGATGGCGGCGGAGATCGCCATGGAGCATCATCTCGGCCTCACGTGCGACCCGATCGGCGGGTTGGTGCAAATCCCGTGCATCGAGCGCAACGCGATGGGCGCGATGAAGGCCATCACGGCGACTCATATCGCGCTGGTGAGTTCGCCGCGCAACGCCAAAGTCACGCTCGACACCGTCATCAAGACGATGTGGCAAACGGCGCAGGACATGAGCGCCAAGTACAAGGAGACGGCCGAAGGCGGTCTGGCTGTTCTGATCCCGGTCAACGTCATCGAGTGTTGAGGATCGCGCCGATTCATCTACGGAATTGGAGAGAAGGTGGCGAGCGCAGCAGGGCCGGCGATCCCGGCGGTTCGTTCCGGGGCGGCATCGCGGCTGGATCACGAACTTCGCCACGACGCGGCCGCTGTTACGCCTACCCGCATAGTTAGGGGACTTGAGGCAGGGCGATAGTCAGCGTCGAGCCGCGGCCCAGCCCCTGACTCTCCGCCCAGATGCGCCCGCCGCACAGTTTGATAACGGTGCGCGCGACGCTGAGGCCAATGCCCAGCCCGCCGTGCGCGCGCGTCATGTGGTTTTCGACCTGAAAGAACTCGTCGAACATGCGCTCGATATTCTCCGCTGTGATCCCCACGCCGGTGTCTTGCACGCTGATCCAGACTTCGTGCGAGCGCGGCTTGGCGTCGATGGTGATGGTGCCCGGCGCCGGGGTGAAGCGGACGGCGTTATCAAGCACGTTGCCCAACGCCAGCATCAAACGGGCGCGGTCGGCCTTGATCTTCAAGCCATTGACCGGCTCGTAAAGCTGGATGTCGTGGGCTGCCGCGCCGGGCAGCGAGGCGACCTCTGCAGCAAGGTCGTTTCGCAGCGTCGCCAGATCGATCGGTTCGAGGTGCATGTCCGCGATGTTGGTGGTCATGTAGCGCAGTGTCGCCATGCTGTCGAGGATCGAACGGAGGTGCAGCGCGCTGCCCATGACCGTGTCCGCGTATTCCGCGGTCTCCGAGTTCGACGCATCTTCTTTCAGAAATGTTGCGTAACCAATGATAATGCCTAACGGAGTCCGCAGCTCGTGGCTTGCGATGCTGATGAACGTATCTTTAAGCCGGTCGACTTCTGACAGCTCGCGGTTCGCGGTGCTGAGGGCCATCAGCAGGCGCGCTACTTCAATCGCGACCGCAGCTTCCTGCGCCAGCATCATCAGCACCTGTTCGTCGCGCGGGCTGAATGGCGGGCGCTTCTTGTTCACCACTTCCAGCACGCCGATCACACGTCCGCGCGCGATCATCGGAACACCCATCAACGACCGCGTTTGAAACCCGATGTCCTTGTCGACATCTTTGTAATGCCGGATGTCGGCAGCGACGTTATCCACCCGATGTGGCAGCCGCGATTGAAAGATCGTTCCGGCGATGCTCTCCATCGGCACCATAGTTCCGATCAGGTTTGGCGCGTTTGGGTTATTGCTGTTGGTGCTTGCGAAATACAGTTCGTTGCGGTTTTCATCCCACAACAGCACCGCCGCGGATTCACAGCCAGTCAATCCGGCGGCCGCGTCCATGATCGTCGACAGCAGACGTTCGGGCTGCGGGTCGGGACTGAGCAGCGTGTCATTCAGCCACGTCGTCACATCCAGCAGCTGCCGCAGCGCGGCCACCTGCGCGTGCAGCCGTTTTACTTCATTCTCAAGATCGTTCGGATTGGATGCCATCTGCGAGCTGCCTATCCTTCACGACGTATTCTAGCGCGTATCGTGCGGCCTCACATGCGTTTTATCATTCAACAGCTTCAACACGAAATCTTCCTATTTTCTTTTAGTAGTACGTAGTAGGCGCTGTCGATATGTTGACAACTTTAGCGCACGTCGTTTTTCCCTGCGATATATATCACCAGTTATCGCAATTCCCGCCGCTTATCCCCGGTTATCGACACGCGATGTCCCAAATGCCAGCAGAGTCGGGCATGTGAACTTGGGAAAACTTGCCGACATTGCTTGTCGACAGCCGGGCGAATTCTCGACAGCCTGTCGACAACCCCCGGCGCTGCGGCGGAGTTATCGACAAAGCCCGGCAGCCTTATCGACAGCAATCGACAGGTTATCGACAGAGTTATCGACATGTCGATCGTTCTCGCCGCCGCATCCCCTACTCGACTTGGGATAAATCGGCCCCGTTTCTGCGATATAACACAAGAATGACACCATATCCCAAAAGGTGTTGGGATATATCACGGGAAGAAAATTGGGAAAACGCCGCAGTTTGGGAAATAAACCCTTAACGCGCGTCCTCAATTTAACGGCCTATCAAGCATACCGTCGGTTGACTTCCGGCCATTTGGGAAAACCGGCTTGGGATTCCGCCTTACCCGCCTCTCCGCGCCAGCCCGGTCACCAGCGTGTGGAACACACCCCGCAGCGCGTCGAGCAAGTCCGCATCCGGAAAGTCCCGCGTGACGAGCTGGTCGTAGTCGATCACGACGCCCGTCCAGCCTTGGGTGTGCCAGCGTGCCAGCGACGGCAGCGGCGCGCCCACCAGCCCGTCCGGCATGGGATGAGCGTAGGCGAAAGCCTTCTGGCGAGGTTAGGGGCAGCGCCCCGTCCTACGTGGCGTGCGGGCCGATGATCTGTTCGCGGCCCTTCATTTGCAGTTCGAGGATCGGCTGATCGAACGGCGTCTTCCACTGATCCCACACGACACTGCTGTAGAAGTGCTTCGTGTTGTCTTTCCAGCGGCCGACGATCTGTTCGCGCATTTCGTCCGGCATCAGCAGCAGCGGGTTGACGATCTGGTTGCGGTAGCGCACTTCGAGGTGGACGTGGTTCTGTCCGCCGGCCTCGATGTGCCCCAGCACGGTGTCCGGGTTGACGGTTGTACCGGGGTCGAACTGAACCGGATCGGCCAGATGTCCGTAGATCACCATGAACGGCCCGACGCGCACGCGGCAGAAGTTCGGCGCGTAGACGTGTGTGTCGGTGCGCACGTCGATCACAGCGCCGTGCACGCCGGCGACCACCGGCAGCGCGCGGTTCGTGCCGTAGTCGAACCCGCCGTGCAGCCCTTGACAGTAGTTGTACCAGTACAGCTTACGCACGCGCAGATTGTAAGCGAAGCGCGTGTTGCCGAAGTACTGAATCCACTGTGTGTCGCTGAGGGCGAGCGGATGGCGGGTGAAGATCGGCAGCGGGTTGAATCCGCCGGTGGACGGCTTGCGGGTGAGGGCCTTTAGGGGCTGCATAAAGACGCGCGTGCCACCGATTGGCCGTTCGACCGACCATCCTGTGGGTGCCTCCACCACACCATACCGCCGCGCGCCTGCCGCGATGATGGCTCAACGACGATCTGCTCGCCGTTGAACAGCGTGCCGGTGCGTTCGGCCGCGATGTCCGGGTCTTTGCGGATCGTGATCGGCCCGTCGATGACCTCGAAGAAGCGATACGGCGAGCCATCCGGCCATGTGCCGGGCTGCGGCAGCGGCGGGTTGAGCATGGCCGGGACGCGCGCCATGAACAGCCCCCGGTTATCCACCCGGCGCTCGACCGACCAGCCGAGATGATGACGCCACCACACGAACTCGTCGGCGATGGTCATCGACTTGGGGTCGACTTCGATCGTCACGTTCTCCGGCAGCTCACCGATCCGTTCGCTTGAGGTGGACGGGTGGGTGCGGATGCTGATCGGCCCGGCGACGACCTTGAAGATTCCGACCGGCACATCCGGCATGGTCACGACGACGTCGGGCATCATCACGTCGCTGGGGATCATATACACTTCGCGGCCGTCGGCGGAGCCGGACGCCGACCAGCCCCGGCTGTGACGGTAATACACATAGCCGCCGCCGACCGTCCGTGAACCCGGCGCGACCTCGATCACCATCTCGTTGGGAATCTCGCCGATCCACTGGCTGGCCGGATCTGGGTATGACCGGATGCTGACCGGGCCGTTGACGACCTTGAGGAACCGGTTTTCGTTGGGCACGACGGCGGGGTTGTCCGGCTTTGGCACTTCCACCACCGGCGAAGCCATGTTGACGACCCGCATAAACACCTGCGAGCCGTCTAGCCGGCCCTCCGCGCTCCAGCCGCCGCTGTGCTGCCAGTACACGTAATCGCCGCTGACGGTGCGCGAGCCGGGGACGACTTCAACCGTGACGCCCTGCGGGAGTTCACCAAGCTTGAGACTGCTGACGTCGGGACGTTCGCGCACCGAGACCGGCCCGCGCACGACTTGCATCATCCGAACGGTGGTCGACTCGGCCAGCGCGGGGAGATCGACCGCGATCGGGGCGAGCACCGCGTCGATGGTCTGCGACTCGGCTTCTTCCTCGGTCACGGTGGGTTCGTCGGGCGCGGGCGCGGCGACCGGCTTGAGCGAGATTTCTGATCCGCCGTCGGCGCTGCCGGCAGTCCAACCTGCGGCGTGCTTCCACCACACGAATCCATCGGCTAGCGTGCGGCTCGCCGGATCGACGGCGATCACCGCGTTTTGCGGCAGTTCGCCGACACGCGCCGCGTGAACACTTGGCTCGGCGCGGATCACCAGCGGCCCGTCGACAACCTCGAAGTACTGCGGCTGTGCGAACACGGATGGATCATCGGCGGGGAGCAGCACCACGGCCGGGTCTTTGAGCGCGAGCGTCTCAGCGGCAGGCTGCATAAAGACGGCGTGTTCTTCGAGGCTGCGCTCGACCGACCAGCCGAAGCGGTGCTTTACCCAAACGAACCCGTCGGCTTCGAGGCGCTTGTTCGCCACGATCTCGACAATCGCGCCGGTCACCAGCTCACCGAGGCGGCGAGCGCCCGTATCCGGCTCGCTGCGAACGTTGATCGGCCCGTCGACCACCTGCATGAACTGGCGTGCCATAACCGCCCCTACGTGTCTGGATATGTATGTGACGATTAGCGGATTATACCGTCACCCAGCAGGCACGGCGAAAGTCGCGGGGACGCCACCACTTAGGGCCGGCGCAGGAACTGCTGGCGAGTCTGGCGGGTGGCTTCGGCCTGTTCGGGGGACATCAGGCTCCAGAACGCGGTCGATCCGACCACCTGCCCGTCATAGGTCGCGGCGTAACGCGCCAGCAGGTCGAAGAACGCCGCGTCGCCCAGATCGCGCCGGAGCTGCCCCAGCATCCGCACGCCGTTGAGATACACCGCGTTGATGTATTCGCGGATCGTCGTGAACTCGTACACCGTGCTGTCGACAAAGCCGGTCGGCGCGTAGTCCTCGACGCGGAACTGCCACCACCAATCCGTCAGGTTGGGATAGAACTGTTCGAGGAAGATGTGCTCGCTGTAGGTCGAAAGCGCCTCGTCCAGCCATGGCGACAGCGCCGCATCGCTGCCGACGCGCGCGTACCACCACTGATGCGCCACCTCATGCACGGTGATCAGCGTGAGGTAGCCGTCCGGCTTGCCGGTGTAGCGCTCGAACCACGTCGAACTGACGAACACCAGCCCGCTGAACTCCATGCCGTCGGGGAAATCGCCCTGCACGACGACGAAGCGGTCGTATGGGTAAGGGCCAAAACGCTCGGTGAACAGCTCCAAGCTGCGCGTCGCCATTGCCAGCGCATGATGCGCCCCGTCAACCGGCCCGTCGGCGGTTTGAATCTCGGTGTCGCCCAGTGTGTACAGCGCGACCTGCACGCCCGTCACCGACTCCTGCTCGGCGACGACGAACTGATCGCTCAGGCTGATCGAGTAATCGCGGGCGCGCCGCAGCGTGCCGTGATAACGCCCGTCGCCGAGGTCTTCAACATCCCCCGGCGCTGCGACGATCACACCGTCGGCGTTGGTGAGCGTCAGCGTCACGTCCCAGTCGGCGATGTCCAACACGTTCTGTTCGCCGGCGAAGAACGCCTCGCGGGTGATCCACGCATCGCTGACGCGCAGGGCCAACGTCGGGAGCCAGTGGCCGAGGTTGATCTGCCGGTCGCCTGAACTGAAGTAGCCGCGGAAACTGGCCGCGCCGGCGCCGAGCGGCGGGATCGTCATGCGGTACGTCATCTCGATCTGTACGGCGCATCCCGGCTCAAGCGGCTCGGCGAGCTGGACGGTCAGCCGCCGCCCGGTCAAGCCGTAGGTGGCCGCACCGCTGACGCCGTCCAGCTGAAACGCGTTGAGCCAATAATTCGGCTCGATGTTGAACACGAGATCGCTGTACGCCGTCGAGGTGCGGTTGAAGTGCCGCACGAGGTGGCGCGCTTCGACGGTGCGTTCGCCGTAGTCGATCGTCGCTGATACGGTATGGGCGGTCGAGGGCGCGTCGTCGTCTGCGCCGCAGATCATCGCGCCCAGCGTCGCGTCCGAGCCGTCGGGCGTGGCTTCGTCCGCCGCCGGCGCGGTTGATTGGGCCGCCTGCGTGCCTGCCGAGTCCGGCGTGCTGGTCACGGCCGATGACGCGTCGTAGCGGGCCAGTGTCGGCACCGGGGATCCCAGCGCGATCTCTGGCTGGAAGGTTGTCGCGGTCGGGACGGCGGTGGGCGCCGCCTGCGACAGCGTACACCCGCACAGCATCACGGCGGCCAAGATAGCGAGGGGACGGCGGAGCATTCGATGGGTCATAGACACAATCCTACCCGATCGTATGCCACCATTACAGGCATATCCCATCCTGCATTGATTAAGCGGCGGTTTACGTCCGGCGCGCAGACGCGACGCCGCCGTGACTCCGTGCTCCGTTACTCCACCGTGACACTCTTGGCGAGGTTGCGCGGTTGATCGACGTCGGCGCCGCGCCATACCGCGATGTGATACGCCAGAAGCTGCATCGGCAGCGCGGTCATCACCGGGCTGAGCAGCGGCGGACACGGCGGCAGATACAGCACGTCGTCGGCCTTGCTGGCGATGAACGTGTCGCCTTCGGTCGCCAGCGCGATCACCCGCCCGCCGCGCGCCTTGACCTGCTCGATCTGCGAGATCATCTTGTCGTACAGCGCGTCACGCAGCGCGATAGCGACCACCGGCAAATGCTGGTCGATCAGCGCGATCGGGCCGTGTTTCATCTCGCCGGCGGGGTAGCCTTCGGCGTGGATGTAGCTGATCTCCTTGAGCTTGAGCGCGCCTTCGAGCGCGATCGGATATTGGATGCCGCGGCCGAGGTACAGGAAATCGCGCGCTTCGAACAACGTGCCGGCCAAAGCATGAATCGTGCCGTCGAGCGCCAGCGTCCGGCCGAGGATGTCGGGCAGCTTGGCGAGGTCGTCGATGGCCTCCAACTGCGCCCCGGCAGTGAGCGTGCCGCGCGCCGCGCCGAGCGCCACCGCCAGCAGGTACTGGTCGACGATGCTGGCGGTGAACGTCTTGGTCGACGCCACGCCAATCTCCGGCCCAACGTTCATCGCCACGTAGCCGTCGGCCATGCGCATCGCCTGTGAGCCGATCACGTTGACAATGCTCCACACCGGCGATCCGCACGTTTTCGCGTGTTCCATCGCGGCCAGCGTATCAACCGTCTCGCCGCTTTGGGTGATCGCCAAAACGGCCGTCTCCGGCGTCAGCAGCGGGTCACGATAGCGATACTCGCTGCCGTACTCGACCTCGACCGCCACGCGCGCCAGCTTTTCGAGGTAGAACTTGCCGACCAGCGCGCTGTAGTAGCTGGTGCCGCACGCCACGCTGACGATCCGGTTGATCGCCACGGCCCGCGCCGGCGTCAGCGCTAGATCGCTCAACACGACCGTCCCGCGCTCGCGGTCGACGCGCCCCGCCAGCGTATCGGTGATCGCACGCCCCTGTTCGAAGATTTCCTTCTGCATGAAGTGTTTGTAACTGCCTTTGGCCGCGCTCACCGCGTCGAAGGCGACGTGATGCACCTGCGCATCGACCGGCGCGCCATCCGGCCCCAGCACCGAGACCCCGCCGGCCCGCACCACCGCCATCTGCCGGTGTTCGAGGTAGATCATGCGGCGCGTGTGCTCCAAAATGGCCGGGATGTCGCTGGCGATGAAATTCTCGCCCTCGCCCAAGCCGACCGCCACGCCGCCCGCGTTGCCAATGCGAATGGCGATCAACACGTCTGGCTTGCGCACCGGCAGCACGACGATGGCATGCGCGCCGGTCAAGCGCGACACCGCCTGCCGCACCGCGCTCACGATCTGCGCCTCGTCGCTCGTGCCGGTGATCTCCGCGTACTTTTCGATCAGGTGTACGATCACTTCGGTGTCGGTCTCGCTGGTGAACGTCACGCCTTCCGCGCTCAGCTCGTCTTTCAGCACCAGATAGTTCTCGACGATGCCGTTGTGCACCAGCACGAAATCGCCGTTCATGCTGACGTGCGGATGCGCGTTGCGCTCGGCCGGCACGCCGTGGGTCGCCCAGCGCGTGTGCCCGATGCCGATCTGCCCATCCACCGGATCGCGCTCTACTCGCGTCCGCAAATTCGCCAGCTTGCCAACATCACGCCGCACCTGCACGCCGTGCCCGTTCTGCACCGCCAAGCCGGCGCTGTCATATCCGCGGTATTCGAGCCGCTGCAAGCCGTCCAAGATCAGCGGCGCCGCGTCGCGCGGGCCGACGTATCCCACAATGCCACACATTCGGGTTCCCTCCCTGTGGTGTGGATGTCGCGGGGCTTCGCCCTACACCCCAGCAGGGACCTACGCCCCTGCACCCCTGTCCTGCACGCGCGCGCAGCGCACATGCGGAAACGGGGTCAAGGGGTGTAAACCCCTTGCGGAGGGGTGGAGGCAGCGCCTCTACAACACCACAATCCGAGTCATGGATGTTCACGCGCGGCGGGGTTGGATCCACGGTTGCCCGTGGGGTTTGAGCCGTCGCTTGGATTGGGGAGGGAGTACACGGGAGGGTGAACGCCCCCCGGGCGGCATCCGTTGATCGTCGATAAACCGCCACCTCGTCACCCGCCGGCGGGGATGCCGGTGGGCCAAACGCTATGTCCCCTCGTGCTGCTGCAAACGCGGCCTCCGTCCGCGCGTTACGTCGATGGAACTATGGTATGCGGGAAGCGCCTCGGCGTCAATGCGGGTGGAGGGGGCAGGGATCAGGGGAAGCCCCAGTGTCGTGATGCGCCGGGGCGTGCGCGTCGGGTGGCGCGGGCGGTGGTTGAGGATGGGGAGTGATGAGTGATGGGTGCTGAGTCGTCAGCTGCCAGTCGTCAGGGGTCAGACACCAGCAGACGACAACATGGCGGCATCGCTTCAGTCCCTTCCAGTACGCTCTGAACGTATCCTCTACGGCCGCGACCAGAACCCTTCGCTCAGGTACTTATACGCGTTGTCCGGGAACAGCGTCACGACCACGCCCGGTTCGCCACGGCCCGCCAACTCGCCGGCGATCCGAAGCGCGCCAACCATCGCCGCTGCCGAACTGATCCCGACCAGATACCCCTCCTCACGGGCGAGACGACGCGCCATCTCGCAGCTCTCCTCGGTGCTGATGGCGATGTCACGGTCGGCGAATCGATCATCGTAGATGCCCGGAACGATGGCGGTCGCCATGTGTTTCCAGCCTTCCACGCCGTGGAACGGATCATTGGGCTGCATCGAGATCACCGTGATCGCCGGATTGAACGCCTTCAAGCCGCGCCCAACGCCCATCAGCGTGCCCGATGTGCCGACGCCGGCCACGAAATGCGTAACTGTGCCGTGCGTCTGCCGCCAGATTTCCGGCGCGGTGGTGTGATAGTGTGCCTGCCAATTCGCGGGGTTGTTGTACTGATCGGCGTAATAGTACCGGTCGGGGTGCGCGGCCAGCTCGGCGCGGGCGGCGCGGATTGCCCCGTCCGACCCCTCCAGCGGATCGGTCAGCGCCAGCTCGGCCCCGTACGCGCGCAGGATCGCGATGCGCTCCGGGCTGGCGTTGGCGGGCAGATACAGCTTGACGGCGAATCTCTTCGCCGCGCCGAGCATGGCATACGCGATGCCGGTGTTGCCGCTGGTGCTGTCGAGCAGGATTTTGCCGCCGGTCAGCAGGTCGCGATTGATGGCGTCGCGCACGATGGCGAGGGCCGCGCGATCTTTCACGCTGCCGCCGGGGTTCGTCCATTCCGCCTTTGCGTAGACGTGAACGGTATCGGGCAGATGCGCGGTGATGCGTGTGAAACCCAGCAGCGGCGTATTGCCGATCTGCGACTCAAGCGGCTGGGCGGCGCGGAGCGCAGCAGGGAGGGCTGTGGGGTGGGATGCAAGGGCGACCATGATGCTCCTTCACGGCGGGAAAACAAAAACGGCGGCAGGTACGCGACAAACAAAAACACGGCCGAACCGGCTCTCTGGGTTGAGAGAGGAGGTCAGGCCGCGTCGGGTTCGTCGGATACCAGCCGCCGCGTGAGCGTCGTCAGGCTAGTGTTGTGTCGTGCTGCCTATCGCGGTGAACTCCCCTCGATTCGACAGACACAACAACAAGATGCGTTTTGCATGGTAATGCCTCGTTGGGGTGGCGATCTCGCCACGTAGACTCAGTGTAGCGACACCTGTCTGGCTTTGTCAACCACCGGCGAGATCACTCCGCAGGATTCCGGTTCCCGTTGCAGTTGCGGTGGATTCTATCCCGCTATAAGAAGGCGTATTGTTCCGCACCGTGACGATTGATCTGGCGGTGGCCGGCGCGGCCAAGCGCACCTATCCGCGTTACGTCGATGACGCATAACCGCGGCTCGGCCGGGCCTCAAGTCACCGCCTCCGCCTAACCGTCACGCCTTGACGTCGAGATCGGTCTGCACGCTCAGCTTGGCCGCGTTGATCGCGTCCCGAATGTAGGGCGGCACATGATCGCCATGGGTGCGTTGAAAGCGCGAATCGAGGTAATCGCGGTGCGTGATGCGCCCACGGCAGTTGGCCGCCCCACAGTTGCACGGCATGTCATACGGCACGGACATCATAAACGCGCCGTAGTCGCACGTGACCTCCTCGCCAGCGGCGATGTCGCGGCGGGCGACGGTCGTGTCCTCGTTGATCCACCACGTATTCGGGTCGCACGAGTGGTTCTGATAGCGTCCGATCCCGCCGTCAAGGCACAGCGTGGTCGGCCCGCACTGCCATGTGTAGTAGAGGATGGCGTCGCGCTGATCGGGCGGCATGGCATACACCGCGTCGATCTCGTACTTGATGTCGTCGGGATGGGCTGTAAAGACGACCTCTCCCGCTTTGATGTGGCGGGTCGCAAAGACGCCCCGGCCTGCAATCGGACTATCACGAAGCTCAATATGCTCGTGACTCATTTTCCGCCCCCAACATGACGACCCACAATGCGAGAAGTCAAACAGGGCGGGCGCCGCCGCAGCTACGTTACCCCTTCATCGGCATAACGCTGTGCGTCGCGATGAGCAGCGCGCGTCCGTATCCTGATGGCCTGATGACGCATGATTATCTGCGGAGTTGGCTGGTTCGCAAGGGGCGCAAAAGCCCGGAAAACGACGATTGGGATACGCCTTTTTTGTTTCCCGTTTCCGAGACGAAAAACCGGCCCCGTATTGAGCGGAGCCGGCCGCGTGTTATGCGATGATGCGCGCCTAATTACCGCCGCGAAACGCTGGCGGCGCGAGGCGTCCCATCGGCGGCGGAGACGTCAGAAACTCGTCGTAGTGCAGCAGCTGCAAACCGTCGACGTAAACCTTGCCGCCGGCCCCGGTCAGCTTGATCTGCACCTTGATCTGCGCGACATCCAGCGAGTCGAGGCCGAGGATGGCGTTGGCTTCACGCGTGAAGTAGGGGGCGGTCTTGGCCTGATCGCGGGGCAGCGCTTCGATCTTCATCTTGAGCTTGCTGCCGTCGATAAAGGATACCTTCGCCATCACCACAAAGCCCGCTGTGAGGTTGATCGTGTCGAACTGGCCGCGCAGCGTGAAGGCGTCGCCCGCGTCGCCGATCGGTGTGGCGACCGTCTGCTTGAGCTTGCCGTTCAGCCCGGTCACGCCTTTGAATAGATAGGCGCACTCGCCGCTGTTGGCGACGGTCGTTTCGACCGTGTTGCATGTGCGCTTGCTCTTGTCCAGCTTCTTTTCTGTCCAACCCAGCGCCAAGTTCGCATCGAGCGGATCGGGGTCTTCAAAGCCGCCGTTGACGAGCAGTTCGGTACCGACCCCGCTGTAGCCTTCGGCGTCGACCGTCCATGTCAGCGTCGTCTTGCTCAGGTACGCCAGCGATGGATGCAGGATGCCCGCGGTGTCGGTCACTTCGGCGGTCAGCGTGGTGATGCCGCTGGCGATCGGCGTATACGTGAAGCTGGCGGTGTCGCCGTAGCCGTAATTGCTGTCCTGCACTTTCACGCCGTCAACCGTCCACACCACGCGGGCGTAGCTGCCGTCGGTCGGGGACAGCACGTCGAAGCTGAACGTCACGCCCTGCCCACCGGGGATGTTGACCGTCCCGGCCGCCGGATCCGGGCTGACCGTCCCCGGTTCGACCATGTCGATGCCGTCCGGGTCATCAAGGTCGAACCAGAACGCGCTCTGGCCTTCCCAGCCGCCGGAATACAGCATGACCGGAAGCTGTTCGGCGGCGACTTTACCGAACGGCCTGCCGAGCGATTTCATCAGGCAGTTGAAGCACCCGCGGTAGTACGTCGTCGACGAGTAATGCGCGCCCAGCCACAAGCCAGCCTCCTCGTCCAAGTCGGTCGTGGTCGGGATTGGCGTGCTGCCGGCGATCCAGCGGTTCCACTTAATCAGCGCACGCGTGGTCTGGTCGGTGACGTTGGGCTGGCATGGTGTCGTGATGCCGGCGCGTCCGTAGTCCGAGCACGGTGGATATCCCGGCGTGTACAAATCGTATTCGTCATCAAGGCGCAGCAGTGAGTGGCCGACTTCGTGGCGCAAGATGTCGACTCCGGAGCTGTTGGTCGATACCGCCGCGACTTCGCCGCCGCTGCCGCCGTACACCACATCATTGGCGACAAGGAAGATCTCGTCCCAGTCCGGTAGGGCGGCGTCGGCGTCCGAAAACACGGTCGTGTAGTCGGTCGCCACCATCAAGCGGGCGATGCCGCTGTAGCAGTATGTCGTGTCGTAGCGCGTATCTTTCAGGACGCCGTTCATCGGCTCGACGTTGTACGCCGCGACCGGGCAGCACGAGATCGGATGTGAGGAGCTGGGGCTGCACGATCCACTGTAGCCGGGCTGATCCACGCCGGAGTCGGTGGACGGCTCAAACAGCGCGTAGGTGTTGAAGTACATCTTGTAACGGCTGTAGGGTGACAGGCTGAAAACTCCGTTGAGCAGGGTGGTCGCGTCGTTGACGAACTTGGTCTGCTCGCCAGCGCCGTAGCCGTCGCCCATCACGATCAGATCGACGCGGTTTCCGGCCGGGCCGTGGACGTCAATCGGGATCAGCGTGCCGCGCGTCTGGTGGGGCTGAGCGCCGAACTGTTGGGCCACGGCGTTCAGGTCGATCAGGCCGTTGGAGCGCAGCGCGCCGGTGAACTGCACGCTGAGCCGGTTCGCGCCGGCGATCACCGGAACCTTGACGTTGAACGCGCGATTGGCCCACGGGATGCGCTGACCCTGAATGTTGGAGCCTTGCGCATCGACCACGCCGAGGTTGGCCGGGTCGATGGCGTGTTCGGCGCGGATCCAGCGCGATACGGCCACCGTGGTCTGGAACACGACCGCCCCGCTGGCGTCGTCGATCAACTGCACGACAGCGATGTCACGCTCGCGATCCGGCGCGGCCGCAGAGGCCGCGGCGATCTCCGTCGAACCGTCGGAGCTGATGCTGCGCTGCAAAATCACGGAAGAATAGCCGGCGACCGTCACCGCGCCGTCGAGATCGGCATTCAGCGTCAGGCTGTGTACGAGGTGTCCGAGCGGCAGGGGTTGAGCCACGGTGAGCGTCAAGCCAGCCGCCAGCAGCACGAACGCGATAAGGGCCGGCAGAACGCGGCGAACTCGGGTCATCATCTTCTCTCATCTGCGTGCGAAATCCGATACAGCACGCACAGATTGAAATCCTCTCACACTCTAGTCGAAAGCACCGAGCCGGTCAATCACCCCTTCTCAACGCTTGGACGGCGATCACGTTACAACGTTGTGATGCGCGGCCCCGGTAGAAAATCGCGCGTGGGGACGTCATAATAGAGACATCGGAGTGGAGACGATAGAAAGCCCGACACAATGGCCGATCCCGAGATTGTGACGCAGGACGATTCCCCACAGGTGCAGATGCCGATTGACGGCGTCCACCGGCGCACGATGGCAAGCGGTGAACGCGTGATGGTGTGCGAGTTCTTCCTCGAACGCGGCGCCGAGATCCCGGTTCACAGCCACATGCACGAACAGGCCGGTTATGTCATTCAGGGCAGCATTACGTTTACCATCAACGGCGAGGCACGCAAGCTCTATCGGGGTGACTCGTACGCCATTCCGGGGGATGTTCTTCACGGCGCCTACGCCGACGAAGACTGTATACTGGTAGAAGTATTCAGCCCGCCCCGAGAGGAATATCGCATTACGAGGTAGACCCGGAATGAACACCTACGATCCGCGCCGTAACAGCCGCCTCAGCCGCGCCCGCGACCGCCAGCACGCGCGCGAAGCACGGCGAAACGAAGCGATGGCCGTCCCGCGTGAGGAGAAGGTCGCGCCCGCGCTCGAACGCGAACCGGTCGGCATGACCGCGCAATCGCGCATCGACACCGAGGCGCTCAAGAAACGCGCGAACTTGGTCGTTCAGGATGCCTTGTGGTACGCGCGACATCGGCCGTCCGTGTGGCGGTGGGGCGGCCTGATCGGTGTCGCGCTGATTCTGCTGTTCCTCGGCTCGTATCTACTGCCGGGGCGTATCTTCCCCAACGTGTTCGCGCTCGGCGTGCCGTTGGGCGGGTTGACCGTCGATGAGGCGGTCGCGGCGCTGCAAGACGCATGGGCGAACGATGTCAAAGTGCGGCTCGTGGTGCAGGGCGAGACGATTGAAGAACTCTCGCCGCAGCAGGTCGGCTTGCAGGTCGATTTCACACACATGGCGGAAGCGGCGCGCGGCGTCGGCCTGTCCGGCATCCCCCTCGGCTACGGCATCCAGCCGCAGGTGACGCTCGACTATCGCACCGCCGAGGATTTGCTGGTGGCGCGCGCGGTCGCCCTCAACACGCCAGCCCAGAACGCCAGCTACACGCTCAAGGACGGCATCGTCGTCGGCGTGCCCGGCACGACCGGCCGGCAGATCGACATTACCCAGACGCTTTCACAGATCAACGACGCGCCGGAATCGATCCTACGCCGTGGACAGATCGAAATCGTGACACTGCCTGTCGAGCCAGATTATCCCGACCCGGAGCCGTTTCTGATCGAAGCGCGGCGGATGGCGAGCCAGCCGTTTCAGCTCATCGGCTACGACCCGTTCACCGACACCACGACCACATGGGCGACGCCGCCTGAGAATCTGGTCACATGGCTGGAGGTCGGTGAGAACGGCTTGACCGTCAGCGAGCAGGAGATCGTGCGCTTCTTGGAGGCGCTCAACACCGAGATCGCGTCGATCGACCCGGCCATGTACATCTCGCGCGATGACGCGGTGCGCGCGCTCAGCGAAGCCCTGCAGATCGGTGAACGACGGGCATGGCTGCGCGTCAGCCACTATCCGCAGCGGTACACGATCCAGCGCGGCGACAGCGGCTACGCTATCTCGCGCCGGACGGGGATCCCATACTTCATGATTCAAGAAGCCAACGCCGGGCGCGATCTGGGCATGATTTATCCGGGTGACGAGATCAACCTGCCCAGCAAGGACGCCGTCGTTCCGCTGCCGCCGGTGCCGACCAAGCGCATCGTGGTCGACATCAACACGCAAATGCTGTACGGCTTTGAAAACGGGCAGGAGGCGTTCAGCTGGCCGATCTCGACCGGCATCGCCAAGTACCCGACCGCGCCGGGCGTGTATCAAATCCTCAACCACGTCGAGCTGGCGTACGGCTCCAGTATCGATCTGTGCACGTCGGACTCGTCGTGCGGCCAGTGGAAGATGTACTGGTTCATGGGTATGTACGAGGTCTCGACCGGCCTGATGAACGGCTTCCACGGACAGGTCGAACTGCCGAACGGGGCGTACTTAGGCGGCGGCAACGTCGGCCAGCCGTTCACGTATGGGTGCGTCATGTCGCGGCCAGAAGAGGCCGAATTCTTGTATAACTGGGCCGAGGACGGCGTGGTGGTCGAGGTTATCTCTAACGACTTCTTGCCGACCAGCGACGTCGGGCGTCAGGTGCTGGCAAAGCGCGGCGGCAGCGCATGATCGGCGTACGAATCCTGAGGTTCCGGCGATGACGAGCTTGACACCGCGTTTGCAACGTCTGCGGGATGCCGGCTATCGCATCACCCATGCGCGCGCTGCTGTGCTCAAGGCGCTCGAACAGGCCGGTGGGCATTTAACGTCGGCGCAGATCGTCGATGCGGTGGCGGTCATCGACCCGGCGGTTGGGCGCGCCAGCGTGTTCCGCACGCTCGATCTGCTGTCACGGCTGTCGCTGATCCGGCCGACGTACACCGAAGGCAGCGGCGCGCCGGTCTTCGTGCTGCTCCCCGGCGGCCACCACCACCATATCATCTGCACCCACTGCGGGCGCGTGTTCGAGTTTGAGAACTGCGGGCTAGACGAGCTATCGGCGCGGCTTGAGGCCAACTCCGGCGTGCATATCGCCGGACATCTGCTGGAGTTCTACGGCACCTGTGCCGACTGCACGGCGAGTTCTGCGGCGAGTTCGCGGGAAGCACGAGCGTAAAGCACGCGCCAGCGTCGTGAGTCACGGCTCTATGCGTGCCGGTGCAGCGCGAGCAGGTCGGATAACACGGCGAAGCCCGTCTGAAGGCCGCCCGCCCCTACGCCGACGAGCGTCACATCGCCCAGCACGTCGGTGGTGAACGTGACGGCGTTGTTCGCGCCAGAGACGCCGGCCAGCGGATGACTGACGGGGAGCTTCACGGGCTGAACGCTGCCGCCGGCCTGCGACGCCTCGGCGATCAGCTTGTAGCGCATGCCATCGGCCGCGGCGGCGCGCAAGTCCTCCGGCGTCAGGTCGCGGATGCCGCGCACGTCGAGATCAGCCAGCTTGAACGTGCGCCCGAACAGCGCGCTGGCGAGGATCAGCAGCTTGCCGGCGGCGTCCCACCCGTCCACGTCGGCGGTCGGGTCGGCCTCGGCATAACCGAGCCGCTGCGCCTCGGCCAACACATCGTCATAGGCGCGGCCCTGCTCCATCAGCGAGAGCATGTAGTTGGTGGTGCCGTTCAAGATGCCGCGCACCTGCGAAACGACCGCGCCGGCCAAGGCCTCGCGGGCAAGGCGCAGCGCCGGCGTGCCGCTCATCACCGTGCCTTCGAACAACACCTGACGGCCGCACTGCTTGGCGCGCTCCATCAGGTTGACGAAGTCGAGGGCGACCGGCCCCTTATTCGCCAGAACGACGTGCTTGCCGTGTTCGAGCGCGGTGTAGCACAGGTCGAGCGCGGGCTGGCCGGTGCGCAGGTCGGTCGGGCTGGCCTCGACCACCACGTCGACATACGGGGCAGCTGCGACGCCCTCGGCGCTGATGTCGCGGCGTAAATCGGGCGAGTCAGGATAACCGGCGAAGCTGCCTTTTTCAGCCGCTGTCAGCAGCGCGGAGAGGTCGAGTCCTTCGGGATGGTACAGGTTTCCGCGCGACCGCGTGATTACGGCGGTGACCTGCGCCGCGAAGCCGTACTGCTGGGCCAACGCGGCCTGCTTCTCGATCAACAGCCGCACCAGTCCTTGCCCGACACTTCCAAATCCGATCAGGGCGAGTTTCAAGGAGACACTCCTTTGCCATCGGCTGAGGCACGATAGGGCGGATGGCCGCCACGTTGAATCTCTCGGCTGTCCGCGCTAAAGTCAATCGCCAAATCAGCCTACCCTCAGCCCGATCGAGCTGGCTGAGCCAATACCGCCATAGATCATACCGCGTGCCAGCGCGCGCTGCCTAAACTCAGCGCATATCGAAGCGGACGACACTTCTTGACCGGATTCTTGGCCCATGGAAGACGATAACCTGCAGCAGCACAGCACCGCCCTGCTGACCGCGTGGGAAGACGGGACGTTGAGCTACCATGATGCCATCGTCCAGTTCAACGCGCTCCGGGGCGAAGCTCAGACGCGCGGCCAAACCGAAGACGAAGCCTTTCTCGAGTCGCGCCTCGGCGTCATCGAGGGCTACCGTGGCAACTATGTCGGCAGCATCGCGCACTTTGAACGCGCCCGCGACCTGTATCTGCGCGCCAACAACCGGCGGCAGGTGGCGACCTGTACACTCAACATCGGCGAGACCTACCGCCTCAAAGGCAACTTCGCCCGCGCGCGCCAGTATTTCCGCATCGGCCTCGACGCCGCCGTCGAACTCGGCGACCGCGAGCTGCAAGTGCTGGCGCGCACCAATGAGAGCCAGATGATGTTGAGTCAGGGCAACGCGGCGCAGGCAGAGGCCAACTTGCGCGAGTGTTACGCCTTGTGCGAGGAGCCGTTCCCGGTGCCGCCCGGCGTGCCGCCGGAGGTCGTCGTGCGCAACCAGCTCGATCAACGCGCCGACATCGCCCACGCGCTGGCGACGCTCTACCTCGACTCCGGCGATATCGAGCAGGCGTGGTACTTCGCACAGGAGGGGCTGAAGCTGGCGACCCTGCTGCAAACCGACCTGCGGATCGGCTTCGCTTACCGCGCGCTCGGTGAAGTCGTGACCGTGCTCGAACATCCGCCTGAGCCGCCGCTGTCATCCGACCCCGACCACTACTTCAGCGAGTCGATTGCGCGTTTCAAGGCGGTCAACGCCGAGGGCGAGACGGCGCGCACGTTGTTTGCGCAAGGGCGCAGCCTGCGCCGGCGCGGCCGTCAGACTCAAGCCGCGCGCAAGCTGCATCAGGCGATGATTATGTTCAGCCGGCTTGGCATGGTGGACGACGCCGCCAAAGCCGCCGAGGAACAGCTCAAGCTGTTGTGAGTTAGTTGTCAGGGGACAGGAGTCAGGGGGCAGGAGTCGGGAGTCAGGGGCGTTGTACGGGTGACATGTGCTTCATCGTGCGGAGCGCGCTCCAAAAACTCTCCCCTGAGCCAGTAGGCATAAACGCCGCAGATGTGCGCCGGCCAAACATTACGCTGCGTTTTGACGGTGCTGCGATCCCGCGCCGGTGAGACGAATTAAACAGGGCGGAGCCGCGTTGGCTCCGCCCTGTTGTGTTGCGGCGTCCGTGGTGTATTACGGCACGAGATACGTGCTCGACCAACTCGGCCGCGGCGGTAGATCACCCGCCTCGACCCGTGCGCGCCAGTCGTCGTCGGTCAGGCGCGACTGGATGTCGCCGGTGAACTGATAACTGCTGTAGACGAACCCGCGCGTCAACTGCAAGCCGTATGGGCTGTTGGTGACCACCCACAGCGTGTCGACATTGCCAACCGCCGTGTAGAGTATCTGTTTGGCGGACGGATTGCTGGCGATGTCCGCGATCAGCGCCATGCGCTCCGGCGGATCGACGATCGCCTCTTGCAGGATCATGCGGATCGCGCTCAGCCGCTGCGCGAAGTGCTCCTGAAGGTTGTAATACTCTTCGGAAGTGAACGGCTCGCCGCGCAGTTCACGCACCGCCAGATCGGCCAGCACAGCCGCCAGCGACTCGATATCAGTGGCGCTGAATCGTACCGCAGACAGCAGTTGGGCGTTCTCGAAGTAGCCGCGCGCCTCCAGCCCACTCACCAGCGAGTGCGCCGCGATTGCGATCCGCGCGAACACCAGCGGATTGGGTTCGACCACGCTGTAGCTGGTGACTGGGGGCAGCCATCCGCCGCCGCCGAGGCCGCCGTAGGGCTGTTCGGCATACAGCAGTGTCGCATGCTTGAGCTGCGTATAGCTGCCGGCGAAGGTGTTGATGTCCTTGTACTTCCACGCGTCGGTCTGCATCAACGGCGGGTACAGCGCGTCGTCGCGCACCAGCAGCGGTTGAAGCGCCGACAGCCACGCGCCGTACAGCGTCTCCTGCCACGCCTCGGCGGTGATCGTATTGACTTCCTGACGCAGTTCGTCGAGGTTTTCGGTGTAGTGCAGGAAGTCGGTCGCGCCGGCCGCGTCGGTGACGACAAACGCCAGATCGCTGCCCAGCACCGCCGCCACGTCTTCGACCATCGGCAGGGCGCGCGACTTCTGACGTTCGCCCACGGCCGGATAGATCAGATTCTGCATCACGTAGCCGTCGAACGTGAAGCGCTGGCCGAACACCCGAATGCCCCGGCTGAACGCGTCCAGCTCATCTTCCTTGATGCCGACCGGCAGTTCGATGCTGTTGATCTTCGGCCCCGGCAGCGCCAGCAGCCCCGCAATCACCTGATCGGTCAGCGTGTCGTCGGCCATCGCGCCCAGCGGCAGATCGTCGCCATAGATCGACCGCATCAACGGCAGCGCGTCGTCGGGGCTGAGGTCATCGACCGGCCCCACCAGCCACGCCAACGTCTCATCGAGAGTGGCCCAGCGGTCATACGCGCCGGACTGCGCCAATGCGCGCACTGTCAGCAGACCGGTCTGCGTGTCGATGCGATCCTTGGTGCGGAAAGTGATCCGCCCCAGCCACATCATCGCGCGGAAGTAGCTGCTGAGTGCCTCCGTGCTGGGATAGTAGCTGCGCGGCTTGTATTGGCTGAAGTCCTCGGTGTAGTCGGTGAGGATCGGCACTTTACCAGAGCCTTCCTCGGCGGCGATCATCGCGTAGACCGCCTCGGACTCTGCGCGGGTGTCCGAATCGAGACTGGCGAGCGCCTCACCGATGGAGGTCAGCGGGGGATAGCTGCCAGTATAGTCGGAAGCGCCCTGTTCGAGCGCCAGCGCCGCCACCGCGTAGTAGATCACGGCCCGCCGCGCCGGCTCTTCCAGCATGGTTCCGGCCACAGCCTCCCACTGCTGCCGCGCGCTGACGAGGCTCGACGCGACGATGCCCGACACTTGACCGTAGAGTTGATCCATCTCAAGATACTTGAGCGTGTTCTCGTAAAGTTGGTACAGGGTGTCGAGCACCGCGTCGGTGGTGATGAAGTCGGCCTTGCCCTCCGCGTGATCCCAGCCCTCGAAATAGGCGTCGTCGAAGTACGACGCGTCACCGGGGACGACCACGAAACCGTTCTGCGCCAGCGCGCGAAGCTGTGCATCGCTCAGGCCGGCGTCGGCCACGAAGCGCACCTCGTCGAGGTTAACCGGCAGACTAGGGAAATCACCGCTGTACGTGTCCGGCATCTCGATCAGCAGCGGATCAGGCGCACCCGTGAACGTCCACAACCCGGCGAACTCACTGGCGACCAGACGTTCGTCGGGAATGACGGTCGGCACCGGCAGCACCGGCTCAGTGATAACCGGCGCGTCGGCGGTAATGCCCAGCGCGACCGGCTCGGCCGGGACAAATTCAAACGGCTCAAGCAGATACACGCCGTTCAGAAATTCCGGGATGACTCCGTAATACGCGCCCTCCGCCTCCCACAAGATTGCGCCGGAAACACAGATTGGCCCGTGGAAGAAGTGGAACCACTCGTTGGAGCCAATCTCGTCGATCCCTCCACTGTAGTTGGAGTACGTGAAGGTGACGCCGGGCACGAGTTCAACGAAGTCACCCTCGCTGAACCGGCTTGAGACATCCGGACACAGCCCGTTGTCGGCTGCGTCTTTGAAGCCATCAAGGTCAATGGCCCCGTCCGAACCCATCGGCGTTCCGGGCGCGATGAAGTACTCCTCCGCGTCTCCCTCGGCCACCCACCCCTGCTTCCCGTCGCCGTAGTCGATCCGCCACCAGTAGTAGCCATCCGCGCACGTCGGCCCGTCACCGACGGTGAAACTGGAGCCTTCGGGCAGTTGATCGATCCGTTCGGCCGACGTTCCCGGCGCTGACCGGATGTTGAGCGGCGTGCCATCGGTGAACGTGACGTATGCTGTGGCGCCGACGTCCACGCGCGGCGTGGGCGCGTCTCCGCACGCCTCTTGCGCGTACATGCGGGGTATCGGGACAAGCAAACTAAGCAGCAGCAACGATATTACAAGCGGGCGCATTCGCAGCCTCCTAGGTGGATCCGTGCTTGAGCTCCATTGTATGCCGGTTCCCCTGCCGACGCTGGCCCGCATGGTCTCGGCCGGGGGCTGGGCCGCCGCCGGTTGATCGCCTTTAGGCTGACGGAATCGCAACGAAGTTATAACGGTTAGTGGTCAGGGGTGAGGGGGAAGTGCTGAGTGTCAAGTGATGAGTGCTGAGGGAAGGGCAAACCGATTAAACCACAGAGGACACAGAGGGGGCAGTTGTCAGGTTTCAGGCATCAGTAGTCAGGGGCAGCAGTCAGAGATGGCCCCACCCGCTCACTCGCCTTGCGCCACCTACTCCCACGACGTACGTCGTTCTCCCCTCTCCCTTGT
>JZRA01000126.1 GCA_001567485.1 Chloroflexi bacterium OLB13 | reverse complement strand
CGACACGCCCCGCCGGTATCTATCTTCCCCCCTGACAACTGCCCCCCTGCCCCCCTGACGACTGACCCCTGACAACTGACCACTTACTACGCTTGGAGCACGGCCGGATTGCACACGTTGGCATAGCGGCCGGTCAGCAGCGCGTCGATGACCAGCTGCGCCGCGTCAATCGCCACGTTGTTCTGTGCGTCCTTCGTGCTGGCGGCTAGATGCGGGGTATGAACCACGCCCGGCAGGCCGATCAGCGGGTTATCGGGCGCGGGTGGCTCCGGCTCGTAGACATCCAGCGCCGCGCCGGCCACCTTGCCGGTCTTGATCGCCTCGGCCAGATCGGCGTCACGAATGAGCACGCCGCGCGCCGCGTTGATCAGGCGCACGCCGTCCTTCATCTTGGCGATGCTCTTGGCGTCGATCATATAACGCGACTCGTCGTTCACGCTCGTGTGCAGGCTGATGAAGTCGCTCTGCGCGAACAACGTGTCGAGTGAAACCATTGTCACGCCCATATCGGCGGCCATGTCGGGCAGTACAAACGGATCGTACGAGATCACGTTCATCTCGAAGGCCAGCGCGCGTTTAGCGACGGCGCGTCCGATACGCCCGAAGCCGACGATCCCCAGCGTCTTACCACGCAGCTCCAAGCCGGTGAAGCTCTTGCGATCCCATGCGCCGCCGGAGAGGCTGGCGTGCGCCTGCGGGATGTGCCGCGCCAGCGCCAACATCAAGCCCATGGTGTGCTCGGCGGTGCTGATGGTGTTGCCGTCTGGCGTGTTCATAACCACGATGCCCATGTCGGTCGCCACGTTCAGGTCGACGTTATCGACACCGACGCCGCGCGGCGATCACCTTGAGCTTAGACGCATAGCCGAGCAGCTCGGCGTTGGCTTTGGTCGCGCTGCGGATAATCAGCGCGTCGGCCTCTGGCAGCGCCGCGATCGTCTGCTCGCGCGACAGGTCTCCGCCGGCCGTCACGCGCAAGTCCGGCTTTTCTTGCAGCAGTGCAATCGCGCGCTTGTCGACGTTATCCGAGATCAGGACATGAAACGGCATGTGTATGTCTCCTTCGAGTTGACGGTTGCTGTCTCCTCACCCCCGGCCTCTCTCCCTCAGGGAGGGGGGACAACAGGGTTGAGTTCGTATATAGAACACACAGCGTGTGACGGCTTGTGCCCGTGTCCCTCTCTACCCTACGCCCGCTCGTCTCGTCTCTGAAAGTGAACATGGCGGTACGCCTAGCGGCAAAGGCGACGTCAAGGTAGGTCGCAGATACAGATCCCGCCGAGAACTCGTGCCTGCCTTTCCCTCTCGCTCCTTGCGGAAGGGGGTCAGGGGGTGAGGGAAACGCGGACTCTACGCGCCGATAAATTCGTCGAGGCCAGCCAAGACCTCCTCAAGCATAGCGACCTGCATATCGCCCATGTGTGCGATGCGGAACGTCGCTCCCTTGATCTTGCCGTATCCCTTGTCCATGCTGAAGTTCTTGCCCGCCATGAACTTCGCCATCGCATCCACGTCGATCTGCTTGGTGCGGTTATCAACGGTCGTGACGGTGGGGCTGGCGTGTGCACGGTCGGCATACACCCCGAAGCCGCGGCTGTCCGCCCACTGGTGCGTCATTTCGCGTAGGGTGAGGTGGCGCGCCCAACGATTCTCCAGCCCTTCCGCCATGATGTCGTCCAACTGCTTGTCGGCGGCGAACATCAAACTGACGGGCGGGGTTGACGGCGTGTTGTTCTTGTCGCCGCTCTTGACGATCTCGATCAGGTCGAAGTAGTAGCCGCGGAACGGCACCTGCTTGGCGCGGGCGAGGACACGCTCGCTGACCGACGCGAACGCCATGCCCGGCGGCAGGGCGAACGCCTTCTGCGAGCTGGTCAGGGCGAAGTCGATGCCCCAGTCGTCTACGCGCAGTTCCGCGCCGAGAAACCCGCTGACGGTATCGACCAAGAACAGCGTGTCGTCATACTGGCGCACGATCTTTCCGATAGCCTTGATCGGGTTGGTGACGCCGGTGCTCGTCTCGTTGTGGACGACGCACACCGCGTCATACGCTTTCTTGCTCAGGGCTTCGGCGACCCGTTCCGGCGTGTGGGCCTGCCCCCACTCGACCTCGACGGTGTCGACCTGCTTGCCGTTGGCTTTGCTGATCTCCGCCCAGCGCTCGCTGAACGCGCCGCCGATCAGGTGCAGAACGGGTTTATCGTCGCGGATGCAGTTGCGCGATGCGGCTTCCCACAAGCCCGTGCCGGACGAGCCGAGCAAGATCACCCGGCCTTCGGTCTGGAACATGTGCTTGAGCTTGGTCTGCATACGCGCATAGAGGTCAGCGAACGCGGTCGAGCGATGCCCGATCATCCACTGCGTCTGCGCCTGCAAAATCTCCTCGCGGACTTCCACCGGGCCGGGAATAACCAGTCGCTTGTGTGTGCTCATCGAACCTCCATACTCGACTAACGTTTGGCGTTTGTGATGAGTGGAACGAACGGAGTCTATCACACGCGCCGTCGTGATGATAAGGGATTTGTTGACGAGGCCGCATCGTATGATTCGCACTATTGAGGCGCAGGTTAAGGATATATCGCGGCGTAACGTATAATAGGCGGTGAGCTACGTAGTGGGGACGCCGATTGATGACCCGACTGTCCGCCGTGTTGATCGCTGTGATGCTGCTTGGAATTGTGCCGGCCAGTGCGCAACCCCCCGCGCCAAAGACCGCGCCCGAATTCCCGATTGAGCGCACAGCCGAAGACATCGCCGCCGCGCGCCGCCTTGACGCCGAAGCGTTCGCCCTGCGCGAAGCCGGAAGCGAACCGCGCAGCATCTCGCACGTTGCCTTTCCCATGACGATCCGGGTTGGGATCACGCCGTACATCCACTGCGGCGAGTGGATCGCCAACGACATGGAAATCACCGAGATCATCGAGATGGACTTCCGGGAGTACATCAAGAATGTGCTGCCGAACGAGTGGCCCAACGCTTGGCCCACGGAATCCCTACGCGCTGGCGCAATCGCCGTCAAGATGTTCGGCTGGTGGCGTTACAACGTGGTACGGCTCGCCCCCGGCTCACGCCCTGAAGGTGTCGACGTCGTGGACAACACCTGCGACATGGTGTTCTTCCCCAACAGCGCCAAGCCGACCACAAGCGCGGCCGTAGATCACACGTGGCCTTACCGCGCGACGTTCAACGGCATCGTGCAGGAGACACACTTCCTGAGCACGCAGGAGTTATGCGATACCTACAGCTTCCCGCGCTGCATGCCGCAGTGGGGCACGAAAGACATGGCTGACTTGGGCGCGCAGTGGCCCGAGATCGTCACGCAGTACTTCCAACCCATCGACATCCTACAGACAGCCGACATCCCGGTTGACACGAACGTCGTCAAGAACCCGTCGTTCGACGCCGGCACAACCGATTGGATCGTGACCGGCGCGCAAGGCACCACCGTGTTGAGCGGCGTGTTCAACTTCTACCGCGACGTCGGCACGTCTAACCCGGCGATCCTGCGGCAGGACATCCCGACCATCATCAGCGCGAACTCTAAGCTCAGGCTGACCGTGAAGCTCGGCAACAGCAGCGCGCAGGCCAAGACTATGCGTGTACGCCTCATGCGCGCAGACGGCGCCCAGACCATCGCCAACTGCTCATTCACCGTGCCGCCCAATTCGCCCCCGATCAAGCATACGGTCTGGGCGACCACTCCGGCGGGCTGGGACGGTATCCGCGTCGATCTCTCCGGCATGAGCGCGGATGGGCTGGCCGCCTATCTGATCGACAACGTGAAGCTCCAGTATCGGCCGATGGGAGACGCCAGCGTGCCGTGTATCGTGCCGCTGCCCGGCAAGCCGACCGTGCTCTCTCCGCTGGCTGGCCTGAGCTACGGGCTGGATCTCACCGTGCTGGTCGCAGAGGGGGACAGCAACTACGTCGAAGGCTATGACGCCGCGTTCCACATCCAGATCGACAACAGCCCGGCATTCGACTCGCTGCAGTTCGACAACGGCGCGAGCCTAGCGCAGGATCCGCTTATCCCGGTGAGCCTGCCCGCGGGACGGTGGTATCTGCGCGCGCGGCAGTTCGACGGTGTCGACCGCTACAGCAAGTGGACGGCGACGGTCAGCTTCTTGACCATCGACCTGCCGGAGACCCCGGCGCTGATCGCCCCCATCGGGGATGTGCCAGCCAGCGGACAAAGCCTGATCTGGACGGCGGCCAGCGGGGCCGATCAGTACAAGATCGTCATCAAAGACCCGGCCGGCGCAAAGGTTTACAAGGCCAAGGACTCCCCCCTGACGTTCAACTGCTCGTCGACGTGTGTCGTGCCGATCGACGGCCTTGGCGTGACGCTGCAAGCGGGCGTGCCGTACCGGTGGAAGGTCATCGCGTTCAACGAGAACGGCAAGGCAAAAAGTGCGTTGAGCACGTTCACGTTGGTAAACTAGCATCCGGGCACGATGTCGATTTCACGTTAGCGGGACGGACGGCTGATCAGGCGATGAGAAATCTCATATCCGGCATGGGGGACTCGGCCCGTATAATGGGGATACTGGTTCCCGGACGAATGTGCGTTTAATGGACAAACCGCAAAGCCAGACCGCGCAATGGGCAGCCCTGCTGCTGCGATTGTTGGCCGCTGCCGCCGCCATCACGCTGCCGCTGTTGGATGTCAGCGCTGGTGTTGTGTACGACTCCAACGTGCTGCTGCTGGGCGGCATCGTTATTCTTGTGACCAACAGCCTCGTGGCGCTGGGGATTATTGGCCGCGGCCTGCAAGACAGCCTAGCCGTGCTTCAAACCGTCGCCGATTGGGGTACTGTCGGCGCGGTGGCTTATGTGGTGCAGGGCAGGCCGCTGCCCGTGCTGCTGGCCGCCGTGGTGATCGCCGTGATCGGAATCGGCCGCACGGAATGGCCGTGGGGGGTGCTGGCCGCCTACGGCACTGTGTTGGCGGCAGCGGTCGGCGTCGTGTTCGCGTATGGTGGCATCGTCGAGTCGCTCCAACCTTACTGGGAAGTCGCGCTGGTCGCGCTGGTGGCCGTCACCTTCGCCGCGCTGTGGACTTGGGCCGACCTCAGCCACCGCGGACAGACCACGCGCCAGTACAACAAGGTCGTGGATCGCCTCGAAAACGAGCTGGCGACCATCCGTGAAGGGACGCGGGCGGTCGTCTCCGTCGCCACGTCGCTGAACACCACCAGCTATCAGAAAATCCTTGACGCGGCGCTCGACATCGGCCGGCTCGGCTTGCGGCGCGCATCGAACGTGCGTGTGGTCGGCATGGTGCTGCTGGTGCGCGATTCCGACGAACAGCTCCAGATCGTCAACAACCGTGGGCTGGCGCATTACGAGCTGGATAAGCTGTTCGCGGCGCGCTCAGGTGTCATCGGCGGCGCGATGGCCGAGGGCGTTGCCGTGATCGGCGGGGCAGGGCCAAAAGACCCTGAGCTGGCCGAAATGGTCGCGTTCGCCCGCACCCGTTCGACGATGGCGGTGCCCCTGCGCGCCGAGTACATCAACTACGGCGTGCTCGTCTTCGGCACCTCGGACGAGGATGCGTTCAACTCCGACACCCTCGACGTCGTACAGACAATCGCCACGCAGGTGACGGTCGCGCTGCAAAACGCCTCGCTGTACGGGAACTTGCTGCTCGAAAAAGAGCGCATCGTGCGCCTTGAGCAGAACGCGCGGCAGGCGCTCGTGCGCGATCTGCATGACATCCCGACACAGACGATCAGCGCCGTGACGATGCGCACCGGAATCCTCAAGATGCTGCTCGACCGCGGGCAGATCGATAAGCTCAAGCCGGAGATCGAGGCGGTCGAGGACATGGCGAAGCAAGCCACCGCCGAAATCCGCCATGTGCTGTTCAAGCTGCGTCCGCTTGCCCTCGAGTCGCAGGGGCTGAGCGTCGCGCTGGCGCAGTTGGTCGAAAAGACGCGCAAGACATTCGCCCAAAACGTCACGCTGCGCATCGACGAGCAGGTCGATCATGTGCTGCCGATGGAGGCGCAGGACGCGCTGTTCTACTTGGTCGAGGAGGCGATCAGCAACGCCCGCAAGTACGCGCAGGCGCAGATGATTAAGATCGACGTGGCCGTCAAGAACGATCAAGTGCTGGTTCGGGTGGCGGACAACGGCGTCGGGTTCGACGTGGACGCTGTGCAGGACAAGTACGTCGAGCGCGGCAGCTTCGGCATGGTCAACATGCACGAGCGCGCCGAGCTGATCGGCGGGTCGTTGAAGCTGGAAAGCCGCCCCGGCAAAGGAACCGCTGTGCTGGTCACGGTGCCGGTTGGCGCTGCCGGCGGCGAGGGGCGCTTGCAGTATGCTGTCCGCCAAACCAAGCTCGGCCGTACGATCCAAAGCCCGTCGGTGTAGTGGGGGTAGAGGCCGTGCCTTCACACCCCCACAGGGGATTTACACCGCACTTTGATCTCACTGCCGCCCCGGTGGAGGATCAGGTTAACGGAGGGTAGGGCAGCGCTCCAACACGTTCGTCGGCGTCGTGACGCAGGGGAACTTCTCATGTCTGTGATGATTCGTGCGCTGATTATGCTGCTTGCCGCGCTGGTTCCGGCACGCGCCCAAGACACCCCGCTGGTCATCGTGCCGCAGATGCGCTACGGGCTTGGACACGCCTATGCTGCGGTGTGGTCGCCGGACGGTGAACGCCTCGTGGTCGGCGGCAGCGCTGGCATTGCGGTCTTCGACGCGAACGACTGGTCTGCGCCCCCCGACGTCGCCAGCATGGGCTATGGCGTGACCGCGCTCGCGTTCAGCCCGGCGGGGACGTGGCTGGCCGTCGGCCGCGCTGACGGAACCGCGCTCGCCACCCGTCTCGACGGGACGGAGAGCCAGCTCTATACGGTCGGTGGCCCGACGCCGGAGCGCGGCGCGATGCGCAATTTCAACGTCGCAGCACGCTATGTCGCGTTCGTTCCGCCCGATACCTCGTTCGATTCGCTTCCCCAACCTCAGCCGGTGCTCAGCGAGCAGACCGTGACCGACGGCAGCGGTGACGAACTTCGTTTGCTGGTGGCCGTGTTCATGGAGGACATGCCGGAGGTCTCGTCCGTCCAGCCCGGCGGAACGCTCGCCTTCAGTATCGAGCCGCTGGCGGTGACGCTCCGCGACCGCGAGACTGGCGAAACCGTGGCCGTGCTGGACGATTTCACCGGGCCGGTCGAGTCCGTGGCGCTCGACCCTGACGTCGGCATCCTCGAAACCCGCACAACCAGCGGAGAGGTCATCCGGTATGACGTCGAAACGGGCGAGATCGCAGACCGAAGCGCCGGCACGCCGCCCGAACTGCCGGTTGATGTCGCTGTGGACGGCCCGAACGGACTGCACGCGGCAGCACAAGCTCGCGGGCCGCTTGTCTTGACTCGCGCCGATGGCTCACGCCTCGAACTCATTGCCGAACCGGCGGACGTGCGCAGCCTCGCCTTTGACTCGACCGGCGCGCGGCTTGCGGTCGGTCAACGCACGGGCACGCTGTGGGTGTTCGACGCCGCCAGCGGCGATGCCATCGTCAGCAGATACCGGCACTTCGGCCATATCGTGGACATCCTGTGGATCATGGACGACTCGCTGATCGTCACCGCGGGCGAGGACACCATGATGATGATCACCGATCCGGTCAACGGCGCGGAACGAGCGCGGGTTCAAGCGCACAACGACGTCGTGACCTCGCTGGCGATCCACCCGCAAGCCCCGAACCTCGTCGTCTCCGGCAGTCTCGACGGTACCGCCGCCCTGTGGCTCATCGAGTCGTCCGAGTAGCGGGCCTAGCGGCGGAGGCCTCACCTCCACTCCGCCACAAGAGATTACCCCCCTTGACCCCAACGGGAGTCCAGAGGGCGTAAGCCTTCTGATGGGGAGGGGACAGCGCCCCAATCAGCGCAGCGACTTGAAGAAGTCGTCCAGCAGGGCAGCGCATTCATCGGCCAGCACGCCGGCGTAGACATCGACGCAGTGGTTGAACTTTGGCTGGCGCAGGACGTCCATCACGCTTCCGGCACAGCCGGCTTTCGGGTCAAGCGCGCCGTACACCAGCCGCCGCAGCCGGGCCTGCACCATCGCGCCGGCGCACATGCAGCACGGCTCAAGCGTACAGTACAGTGTGACCTCTTCGAGTCGCCACTCGCCTACGGCCTGCGCCGCCTGTCGCAGCGCAAGGATTTCGGCGTGGGCAGTCGGATCACCGTCGGCCTCGCGGCGGTTGCGTCCGCGTCCGATCACCTCGCCGTTGCGCACCGCCACCGCCCCGACCGGCACGTCGCCGGTCGCCAGCGCCGCGCGCGCCTCGTCGATCGCGATGCGCATGTAGGTCACGTCGTCAAAGAACCGCGGCTTGTGCGCTGTCATGGATTACCCTGCTTGAGCCGATTCGGCATCCTTCCCATTCTAACCGAATGCGCCTCATCCATTCCGCCGACGTGATGCGCCGCGGACGTCCGAACGCATGTCCCGATTCATCGAAGCATTAAGACGTTTCTGGACGCCAACAGCTCCTGTGCGCGGCTGTTCGACATCACAGGCGGAGATGACGACAGCCCCACGTCTTGCCAATTGTGCAACATACACGAAGAAACGTTGCTTGCAAGATTGCACTTTGCATATACAATGATGGATGAACAGCGCGTCAAGGCACTTTGGCGCGGTTTTTTCGGAATGTGATCGTCCATACTTTGACATCGCTGCAAGGAGAAGCCCATCCGGGGCGCCCACAACCATGACCCTCACGCATGAACTCCATACCAACGCTTATCAGACGGCCTTATCCCAGTACAACCGAGCTACCCGCCACCTCCACGACATCGACGACAACATCATCGAATTCATGCGCTACCCACGCCGTGAATTCAGCGTCAACTTCCCCGTCCGCCGCGATGACGGCCGCGTCGAGATGTTCACCGGCTACCGCGTTCATCACAGCACCGTCCTCGGCCCGTCCAAGGGCGGCATCCGCTTCGACCGCATGGTGACGATGGACGAAGTTCGCGCGCTCGCCATGTGGATGACGTGGAAGTGCTCGCTGGTCGGTCTGCCGTATGGCGGCGCGAAGGGCGGCGTGATCGTCGACCCGCGCTCGCTGTCGACCTCTGAACACGAACGCCTGACCCGCCGTTTCGCCAGTGAGTTGATCCCTCTGATCAGCCCGCACAGCGATATCCCCGCGCCGGACATGGGCACGACGTCCCAGCACATGGCGTGGATCATGGACACGTACAGCATGACGATGGGCTACTCCGTCCCCGCCATCGTCACCGGTAAGCCGCTGGTGATCGGCGGATCGCAGGGGCGCACCGTCAGCACGGGGCGCGGCGCCGTCACGATCATGATGGAAGCCCTGCGCCGCCGCGGTGTGATGGACGCCTCGAATACGCGCGTCGCTATTCAGGGCTTTGGCAACGTCGGCGGCGTTGCTGCCGACGTTGCCAAAGCC
>JZRA01000125.1 GCA_001567485.1 Chloroflexi bacterium OLB13 | reverse complement strand
CCGGTCGATGCGGTCGATGCGCGCGACCTGCTGCGGGAAGCGCAAGCCCATCTGCGCCATGATGCGCTGCTTGACGATGGTCGGCCGGGGTTCCACTGTAATCAGCCCGGAGGTGTCGACGCCGCGCTCGGCCAGCGCCGTATGCAGCTCGCGCCCCGCCGTATCGCCGCCAATGACGCCGATCAGCGTCGTGCGCGCGCCGAGCCGGGCCGCGTTGACAGCCGGATTCGCCGCGCCGCCGGGGATCACGCGCCGTTCGGTGAATTCCAGTACCGGCACCGGCGCCTCGCGGCTCATGCGCGTCGCCTGCCCGTAGAGATACTCGTCCAGCATCGCGTCGCCGATGACGATCACGCGCTTGCCGGTCATGCTGTCGATGAACCTGTTCAGCGGGTGCATCCCGTACTCCTAAAGTAGGTTATCGAAAGTCAGCAATCCCGATCTTCCGCCTCAGAGGGTTCCCCGAGCGGTGAAGGCTGGTAGTCACTCATCACTCATCACTTTCAACTTCTTACATAAGTGCCACGATGATCGTAGCGGTTTGGCGGCCGTTACACAACGGACGGCTCTACGCGCAGGCCGGGGACATCGGCGCAAGCCAGCACTGCACCGCCTGCACGCCGGCGAGATTGCGGTCGAACTCCGGGTCGGTGGCGCTGGTCAGCTCGACATCGGCCGATGGGATGCCAATGCTGTTGACCCACGCCGGGCCGGTGCCGGTGACCACGTAATCGGAGAAGTCGCTGCCATACGCGTAGCTGGCGGCCGCGCCGAAGACCGCGCTCATGGCGGCGCTGCCGGCGTCTCCGCCGCAGTCTCCGGCGAACACCCCAGCCGCCGCGGCGTGAAAGAACAGCACCGCGCCGGGTTGAAGGTCTTCGATCAAGGCGGCCAACGCACGTGTTTCGGGTTGATCGAGCGGCTCCGCGCCCGCCCCGACCGGCTGATCGCGAAAGACGGCGTTAGGCGACCACCCGCACGGCCAATTGCGATTGAGGTCGACGCCGTTGGCGTTGAGCCTTCCGGCCAGTACCCGGCCGCGCGCCAGCCCGTCTGGATTGAGCGCCGGGATCAATACAAGCGAGACTTGCGGCAGCACGTTGGCCGGTGTGCTGCGATAGTGGTCGGCGAGCTGCTCGATCAGGTCGGACGTGTGCTGCTCGAACCCGCCGTGCACCGCGCCAACGAGCATCAGCACGCGCTCGCCGCTGCCGATCCGGTAGCCGATCAAGTCACGCCCCTCGACCGACTGCCCGAACACGAAGCGATCCGGCAGCGTGGTCGCGGCCGGCGTGGCCTCCGGCGAAAGCGCGGGAGAAGGCGTGTCGGTCGGGACGATCAGCGGCGCCGGCGTTGAAGCCGCGGTCGGGACAGCCGTCGGAAGCGGGCGTATGTCACGGGTCGGAAATGCGGTCGGGGCGGGGCTGGGCGACAGCGTCGGCAGCACGATCAGCGTTGGCAGCTCCTGCCCCAGACTTCCGTTCGATTGGCACGCGGCACTCATCAGAAGTACCATTAACGCCGTTATTGCCACTACAGTCTTGTCAGCCCGCACGCGGAGTTTCCTCATGATCCGGAAATCATCTCTGTTGTGGATTGTACTGTGTCTCAGCTTTGTCGTCCTCGCCGCATGCGATGACCCCGGCTTACAAAGCAGTCAACCGATGCCGACGTTGATGGAACTGCCGACCCTCACGCCGACCGATACGCCAACCGACACCCCTGAACCGACCGCGACATCGGAACCTTCGGCAACCGGCGAATCGAATGCTGCGCCGACTGAAACACACACGCCTACCGTCGCGCTGAGCGAGACACCCGACGAGTTCGACCCTACTCGTACCGCCATCGCCGCCTTGAACAGCACGGCACAGGCCATTATGGACGCGTCAGCCACTGCCATCGCGTTTGACGCGCTGGCGACCGATACGCCGACGTTCACGCCGACCGCAACGGTCACGACGACCAACACCCCCACGCCAACACGCACGTCGACCCCATCGCGCACGCCCACCCGGCGGGCCACAGCCACGTCGACGGCTACCATCACGCCTGAAGCTCAGCCGACCAACGCGTTCCCCAGCATCTTCAGCTTCACGGCCAGCAGCACCGATGTCGCCGGCGGCGGGCAGATCACCCTGCGTTGGGAGGCGGACGGCGAAGAGGCGGCGATCGAACAGCAGGACGCCAACGGCGTGGTCAACACACGCACGGCGGTCGAGGTCAGCGGCGAGCTGAACGTCACGATCCCCAACGTGCAAACCGGACGCGTCTTCTACCGGCTGGTCGTGCGGCGCGGCTTGCAAGAGATCACGCAGACGGTCGAAATCCGCGTGCAGGTGCAGTGTTCGTTCTCGTGGTTCTTCGACAGCGCCATCGCACAAGCGGAGAACATCGGATGCCCGACAGCCGCGTCACAGCTTGTCGTCGGCGCGTATCAGACCAACGAGTTCGGCGTGATGCTGAACGTCAACGTGGACGGCCAGAACATGATCTATGCGCTGGTGCGCGCGCCGGGTAAGAACAGCTTGTTCGCCAGCGACCAATATGGTCAGGCCGCGAGCTTGTGGGACGGCGTCAACAACATGTGCAGCACGTACCTGCCCGTGCCGGGGACGATCCTGCCGCAGCAGCAGTTCAGTTGGATGGCCTGCACGCAGTTCGGACTCGGCGGGTACTGGATCGACGGGATCGGCTTCGCAACGGCCAATATCGACTTCAGCTCGCGCACGATTCAGCGCGCGACCGACGGCACGCTCTTCGTCGACGCGCCTGACGGCGCCATCTACCGGCTCAATCCACTGCTGCCCGGCGCCTTAACGGCAACATGGAAACGAGTTCGTTGACGACATAGTTAGCAGAGAGAGACACACACATGACGGAAACACCTGTGGGGAACTCCGCGCCGGAGTTCTACACCCCCCAACGCGCGTTGGTAATGGTCGCGCATCCAGACGACATCGAGTTTGGCATGGCGGGCACGGTCGCGCGCTGGACTGAGGCGGGCAGCCACGTCACCTTCTGCCTGATCACCGACGGCGCGGCGGGCAGCGACGATCCGAACCTCAGCCGCGCACAGCTCGCCGCCCTGCGGCAGGACGAACAGCGCGCCGCCGCCGCATCGCTCGGCGTCCACGACGTGATCTTCCTCGGCCATCCGGACGGCATGGTCGTGCCGTCGCTGGAGCTGCGCCGCGAGCTTGTCCGCGTGATCCGCCACGTCAAGCCGGACACGCTGGTGACGATGGATCCGACGGTGTTCTTCACGGCCAACAACACGTACATCAACCATCCCGACCATCGCTACGCGTGCCAGACCGTGCTGGACGCGGTGTTCCCCGCGGCCGGAAATCGCAAGTACTTCGAGGAACTGCTGGACGAAGGGCTGGAGCCGCACAAAGTCACCTACGTATACCTGCTGTTCACCGAGAAGCCGACGCTGCACATCGACATCAGCGCGTACTTCGAGCGCAAGCTGGACGCGCTGATGCTGCACGCGTCGCAGATCCCGGATCGCGAAGAGATCGGCAAGTTCATCGGCGAATGGGATAAGGAAAGGGGCAAGGCCATCGGCGTTCAGTACGCCGAATCGTTCCGTGTACTGAAGATCAACTGACACGATGACCCCGGCTGCGCAAGATGCCTTCCGCGAGATGCTGCTCACCGTCGTGGGTCAAGCGTTCTCGGCGGCTGGCTATCAGTTGGAAAACCTGCCGCTCAAATGGAACGACGGTCAGTTCCGCTTCAGCCGTCAGCTCGCCAACGGGCTAACGGCGACCATCGAGTTTCAGCACCTGACGTACACCGATACCGGGTGGTCGTCGGGGTCGCCGTCCCGCTTCCGTGTGATGCTCCGGCGCAGCGATGGGCTGCACCGCGACCTGTCTGCGCTGGTGGTTACGGACTTCGGCGTGGCGATTCTTCCATCCGCCAAGCACTGGTGGACGTACCGCGACGTGCCATCGCTGGGGCGCGCGCTGGGCGAAGCCGGATCGCTGGCGGCAGCCTACGGCATGCCGTGGCTCTCCGGGGACTTGTCGCCCGACGGAGATCAAGGTGCGGAGTGACGGGGGCCGATGGCAGGCGGCACGATCACGCGTGATGCCCGGCTTGACTCCGGTTTGGCGCTTCCGCATCACTCACCACTCGCCGCTTTCAACTTCTCACGTTAGGCCCGGCTGAGGCGCAGAGTCGCGAGCAGAGCCAGCAGCCACGCCCCCCATGCGAGGGCCGCGAATGCCAGCAGCGGACGCACCCACGGCGGGGCATACTCGACGACGATCGTATGCTCGCCGGGCGGGACGATCACCGCTTGAAACAGGATGTCGGCGCGGTACAGCGGCGCTTCCGCGCCGTCGAGCGTCGCCGTCCAGCCGGGGAAGTACGCGGTGTTGAGCACCAGCGCCAGCGGCACGGACGCCGTGTTGACGACCGTGGTCTCACTGCGCGTGTCGGCGCGCGTATACGACACGACGCGGCTGGATTCCGGCAGGATGACGGCCGGCGCTGCGAGGTCGTCCGGCGCGCCGTGAATGACCGCGGCGGTCAGCGGGTCGAAGGCTGGATCGCGCATCGCGTCGATTGCCGCCTCGCTGCCGTCCCATGAGTCGGGCAGCACCGTGTGGACGCGCGCGAGGAACGGCTGCTCGGCCGTGCCGGACTGACGGCGGTACAGCTTGATGTCGCTCGACAGCAGCTTGTCCCAGCCGCCAAGCGTGACCATGTCGAACGCGCCGGAACGGGTGTCAACCAGCGTCGCGGCGCGCACCGTGACGTCGCCCGAACCTGCGGTCAGCGCGAGGCGTTCGACCTGCGTCAGCGGGGCCGAGAAGCGCGCCAGCGTCAGGCCGTCGTTCACCGCGCGCGCGTCGAGGAGCGTCATCCCGATCGGCGGCTGACCGTTGAGCGACACGGTCAAACGGGCGGGATCACCCACGAGCAGCACATGAAGCTCGTCGGCGGCGAAGGGCGGATCGACCGGCATCGGGGCTGTTGGAGCTTGGCCGGACAGCGTCACCGGCAGGCTGACGTCGAACTGGACGTCGTCGTAGAAGCGGTCGGCGGTCTTGTCGAGGATGAGATACTTCACGCCCATCAGGTCGAGCCAGCGGGTCTCAGGCACGCACGCGCCGAGGCACTCCGGCAGCGCCAGCAGTTCGCGCAGACGCCCGTCCTGTGTGCGGGGCTGACCCTCCGGCAGCAGCAGCGCCGAGAATGCCGAATAATACACCGTCGGCGCCAGCCCGCCGCCGAAGCCGTCAGCGGTCGATAGGCCATACAGCAGCGGGAAGTTCGGCGCTTGCAGTTCTTTGAGCTTGGCGGCGGTCAGCCCGGCCTTCGCGGCGCGTTCAGTCATGCCGATCGACGTGTAGTAGGCGAGCAGCGCGGCGCGATCATAGGTGTCGAAGTAACCGGCGGAGATCGACAGCAGCCGGCCCCCGCCGTCCACCTCGATCTGATGCGCGGTCAGGCGTGGATCAGCGGCCGCCGCGGGATCGACCAAATCGGCGTGCGGCATGTTGGCGGCGGCGATGGCGAGTTCGCCGGCGGTGATCCCCACCAGCAGCACGGTCAGCAGGCCGCGCCGTGCCGACTGCCGCGAGAGCAGCACGACGTTGGCGAACATCAGCCCAGTCGCGGCCCAAAACAGGACGGTCGGGACGGTCGGGCTGGCCGATCCGTCGACCTCAGCAGCGGCGGCCGGCGCGCGCCACACGGCGAGGACAGCGAGCAGGCCAGTCAATCCGGCGGCGATCAGCAGGCCGCGGTTAGGCTTGACGGCGCTGCGCTTGAGCAAGGCGTCCGCGCCGAGGCCGGCCAACATCGCGCCGCCGAGCGCGACGAACGCCAGCCAGCGCGCCGGCACGCGGAACAGGTTGAACCCCGGCAGCTCGGCCAGCACCCAATAAACCGGCGTATACAGCCCTAGCGCCAGCACGACGCCGGCCAGCGCGAGGATCAGCCACGGCCAGCGCGCGCGGTGGCCGTACAGCGCGCCCCATACCGCCAGACCGAGTCCGAACACGCCCAGATACGCCACGTATTCACCGAACACCTGCCCATCAAGGCTGGGCAGCAGACCGCGCGCGGCGAGATTCGGGTTCCAGCTGAACGCCATCGCCGCCAGCGCCGAGAACCCGCCCGACCGGTTGCTCAAACCGGTGAGTTCGAGCGTCGGCAGAATCTGCACGGCGGCCAGCGCCAGCGCGATCACCGACGCCGCGGCAAGCCCGGCCAAGCGCAGGCCGACGCCTTTTGCGACCCGCCGCACATCCCGTCCTTCATACGGCACAAGCGCCAGCACGCCCAGCATCACGCCGGTGATGAACAGCGTTTGGGTGTGCCCGCTGAAGGCGATCAGCGCGAGTACCGCGGCCAGCGCCATCAGCGACACGATTCGCCCGCTGCGGGTCTGTCCGCCCGATGCCGGCGGCAGAAAGCACGCCGCCGCCCACGGCATCCACGCGATCCCCTGAAGTTGGTTGATCTGCTCGGCGTGCGCCCCGACGTACCCCCCCAGCGCATACACGACCGCTGCGATCAGCGCCGGCACGACGGCCAGCCCCAACGACCGCCGCGCCAAGATCAACGTGCCCGCCGCGGCCCATGCCACATGAATCAGCACGCTGACCTTGAGCGCGTCCCACGCGGGGAGCCACACGGTCAGCCAATTGGGCGGGTAGAACGTGCCAAGCTGTGAATCAGCCAGCAGCGGCACGCCCATGAACAGCTGATCCGTCCACAGCGGCAGGTCGAGCGATCGCAGGGCGGCGTCACGGGCGGCCCACAGCGGCGTGAAGTAGTGGAACGCATCGCCCTTGCCGAAGATCAAGCCGCTGAAGGCGACGTGATGAAACCCGAGCAGGGTAATCACGAGCGCGGCGGCGGCGATGGTCAGCGCGGCGGAGAATCGGCGCATACACGTGTCCTTGTGGTCGTGAGTACGGGGGCGAACCCTCACCCAACGTTTGCTATAATGCCGCGGGGCAGCACAAAAGGGAACCCTTATGCAGCGCATCGACGGCCCAGTGCCGTATTACACCTTCGACGGATTCGCGGGCACGACCCACGCCATATTCACACGGCACGGCGGCGTCAGCCCAGAGCCGTTCGGATCACTCAACACCGGCGGGTTCATCGGCGATTCACAGGACAACGTGCGGCGCAATCACGAGATCATGGCCGAGGCGGTGAACGTCGATCCGCAGCGCATGACGACGACATGGCAGGTACACGGCAGCGAGACGGTGCGGGTGCTGCGCCCCTCGCGTGACCGGCGCTGGATCGCGCAGGCCGACGGCATGGTCACCGACCGGCACGACGTGGTGCTGACCATGCGCTTCGCCGACTGCACGCCGATCCTCGCCGTCGATACGGTACGCGGCGTCATCGGGATCGCGCACGCAGGCTGGCGCGGCACGGTGCGCGGCGCGGCGGCCTCGTTGATCCGCGCGATGACCCGCGCATACGGCACGAATCCTGCCGACGTGCAGGCGGGCATTGGCCCTGCGATTGGCCCGCGTAAGTTTCAAGTCGGCGAGGAGGTCGTGCGCGCCGCGCTTGCCTACTACGGCGATCTCGACGGGCTGATGCGCCGCGATCCGGCGGACGGCACCGCGTATTTCGACCTGTGGGAAGCCAACCGGCGTGATCTCGCCAGCGCCGGCGTCGAACGGATCGAAGTCATGGGCGTCTGCACCGCTGAACGCACCGACGACTTCTTCAGCCACCGCGCCGAACAGGGCAAAACCGGCCGCTTTGGGGCGCTGATATGCCTGTCCTGAGCCTGCCCGAAGCCGTCCTGCTGCGCAACGCCTATGCCGACACGGGCCGCACCGTTGTGTTCACCAACGGCCATTTCGACCTGCTGCACATCGGCCACGTCCAGTACTTGCAGGCGGCGCGCAAACTGGGCGACGCGCTGATCGTCGGCATCAACGGCGACGAATCAACCCGCCGGCTCAAAGGCGCGGGACGCCCGTTCACGCCCGCCAACGAACGCGCCGCGCTGATCGACGCGCTTAAGCCGGTGACTGCGGCCGTCGTCTTCGAGGAGGACACGGCCAACGCGGTGATCGAGATGCTGCGGCCGGATGTGTACGTCAAAGGCGGCGATTATCACGACAAGCCGCTTCCTGAGCGCGAGCTGGTTGAGAACCTCGGCGGGCGGATCGTGCTGATCGACCTCGTGCCGGAGCGCAGCACCACGGCGTTGATCGCCCGTATCCGCGCCGCGCCCTGACGCCGCGCCCAACCCTAACATGACCGCCGCCCGTCCTCCGTCTATCGCGCGTGCTTCCGCCATCATCGCGGCTGGAAATATCGCCAGCCGCGTGCTGGGCTTGGGCCGCGAGATCGTGCTGTCGAACCTGTTCGGCGCGTCGCGGGCGCTGGAGGCGTTCAACAACGCCGTACTGGTCACGCGCTCGCTGTTCGACCTGCTGATCGCCGGCCACATCAACAGCGCCATCGTGCCGGTACTGAGCGAGATCGACGCCAAGCACGGGCGCGATTCGCTGTGGCGTGTATTGGCCGCGCTGGCCGGGATGGTCGTGCTGGCGCTCGCCGTGATCGTGATCGGGATGATTGCTGCGGCTCTGCCGATTGCGCGGATCATCGGCGGCGACACGGCAACCATCGAGGAGACCGCCGGCCTGATTCGCCTGACCGCGCCGGCCCTGCTGCTGATGTGCGTGTTCGCGCTGTACAGCGGCGCGCTCTACGCCTTGCGTATCTTCACGTATCCGGCGCTGGCGGCGGCGGTGTTCAACGGCACAATGGTCGCAGTCACGCTCGCGCTGGGTGGATCACGCCAGATCGAGGCGGCGGCGGTGGCGTGGATCGCGGCGGCGGCGGCTCAGCTTGCGCTCCAGCTCTACGGCTTGCGCACCGGCAAACTGCGCCTGTCGCTCCGCTGGCATGATCCGCTGGTCGCGCCGGTGCTGCGTCGCATTGGCGGACTGTACCTGCCGGTCATCGGCTCGCTGATCGTCGACCTGATCACAACGCGCTTCTTCACCTATGCGCTGGCCGCGCGGGCGCTGATCGATCATGGCAACAACTACATGCAGTGGGCCACCACGCTGATCCAGTTTCCGCAGGGGTTGGTCGCCACGGCGATCAGCGCGGCGGTGCTGCCTACGCTCAGCCGCGCGGCGGTCGCGGAACGAGACGGTGACACGCCGGAGGGCCAGTCGTTCAGCGACATGCTGGGGATTGGCCTGCGTATGACGACCGTGCTGATCCTGCCGGCGGCGCTGGCGCTGGCGGTGCTGGCCGTCCCGATCATCCAAGTCGTGTTCGAGCACGGCGCGTTTACGCCCTACGATACCGGCGTCACGGCGCTGGCACTGCGGCTGTACGTGATCGGCCTACCCTTCGCCGCGTGGGATCTGCTGCTGGTCTACGCCTTCTATGCCCGGCAGGACACGCTGACTCCGGCGCTGGTCGGAGTCGTCAGCCTGATCGTTTACGCGGTCGCCGCCGTGCTGCTGTTCCCGGTGTTCGATCTCTATGCGCTCATGCTGGCGGACGCTGTGAAGCACGTCACACATACGGTCATCTCGGCGCTGATCCTCGCGCGGCGCGGGTCGGTGTTCGCCAATCAGCGGCTGATCGGCACGTTTGCGCGCGCGCTGGCCGCGTCGCTGGGCATGGCGGGGGTGGGCCTGCTGGTGATGCAAGCGGCCGCCCCGCTGTTCGGGACGAACACGCTCAACGAGATCGCCGGCGTCGGCCTAAGCCTTGCGGCGTGTGGCGCGGCTTACTTTGTGTTGGGCGTGATTCTGCGCCTTGAGGAATTGTCGATGCTGCGCCGTGTCGTGCGCCGGCTGTGGCCGTAACAGGGCGTATCCTGTCCTACTGAACGCACGATGGATTGCATGAGGGGATACCCAGCGCCTCACCCCTCCGGCGGGATGTGCGACTGGGTGCATTCGCCGGACGCCACCCGATTGCCGCTGGCGAGCGCCGGATCATCGCCGGTGGTCAGGTAGAACGTATCGCCGCCGGAGATGTTCAGGCCGCAGATGGCGCTCAGCATGCCCGTGCCATCCGGCCGCGTGCAGCCCCCATCGTACGCGATCTGCCCGCCCCCGCCGATTTGTGTCGGTGCAGGGGTCGGCGTGGCGGTGGGGGTGGGGGTAAGGGTCATGACGGGTACCGTAGCACCCTTCGGCAGTTCGAAGGCGATCTCGTCAGCCGGGAATGGTAACGCAACCTCGATCCTGCCTGTGCCATCGGAGTTGATGACGTAGCTTGCAGTGAACGTTTCGGAATAGAAAAGTTGATGGTTGTTGACCCAAGTGTAGTCAAGTACTTCAACCTCGTTGGTGATTTGCTGTACTTGCCCCGAGGCGATGTCGAGAACCGAAATGTTCGTGCCCGGCCCGCGAAAAGCAAGTCTGCTTCCATCGGGGGACCAGCGGAGATATACGTATGCGTCCACAATTGCCAGAAGGTGGCTTTCCATTTCATTGAGTCCGAATGAATAGATCATCCTCGCGGTACCTGACCTCCACACATATGCGATTTGACTGTCGTCGGGTGACCACACGGGGTAGAACAAGTTGCTTTCAGAATCTACCAATTGCGACACCGTTAGGTCAAAGACATTGATGGTCCGAATTTGCCAACCCGTTGCGACCTCTGCAACATAGGCAATTTGGGAACCATCGTTTGACCAATCCAGATCAAACTCATAACCACTGTGATCGGTAAGCTGCTGAATTTGCTGAGTCTGTATTTCGAGCAGATACAAATCGTAGTCTGCGTTTCCATCACGGTTGGACGCAAATGCGATGTATCGGCTGTTCGGGGATAACGCTGGCTTGGTATTGATGAACGAATCATCCAGTACGACGGTTTCTGTACCGGTCTGTAGATCCACGAGGACAAGTGCAGTGCCAGTATCGCCATCACGCTCAATTACGGCAAGAGTGGCTGTCTCCTGCGCGTTGGATACGGTGAAGGTCAGCACCGTGAAAAAGGCGAGGAAAAGCCAATGCAGCTTGTTGTTCACTTAACATCCTCCTAGATTTGCGATCCCGCCGTCGGTTGTCGCAATAACTGCCGCATATGAACAGGTGAGGGTATACCCGGGTTCAGGAGGAAGAGTATTTGTATTTGGATATCCAACGGTGGCCTTCGTCCGACCCGTCGAATCTGTGAATACGTGCACTACAAGTGGTGCAAAGTGTTCCATCTCATTGAGTCCGGGATATGTGGTCGAGTTAAGCGCAATTTGCTCGTTGCCCCACTTTGATGGCACATCTGGCCCCATACCGGTCCGCCAAGTAGGATGAGATGCGGTTACGCCCGCGAGGATGTGTCCGTCATAGTCAAACATGCCGCCAGTGCGGACTTGAAAATGTAGTTCACTTGCTGTTGTTGGCCGTAACAAGACAATGTCGTCAACCCACTTTTCCAATAGTCTCACCTTGATTGCTAGACAAACGGATTGAAGAGCAAGGCGAGCAGAGAAGCATACAGCTTGAGAAAGAGGCCGAGATTGGTGCGCGCATGCAGCCGCTGAACGCCCATCTTCTCGAGCTGACTGTGAACCGTCTCGATGACGGGCCGGAAACGACGTAGCAGCGCCTGATGTTCGGGGACATCCGGGACCATGTTCTTGCGCCGTTTGGGCAGCAGCAGAATAGCGCCGTAGTAGTCGCACAACGTTTCATCCAGATCGCTGTTGTAGCCCTTGTCGCCCACGACGGTCGAGCCGGCGGCGAGTTCGGCGGTGAGCCATTGCACCCCGGTCAGGTCGTGCCAAGCGGCTGGCAGGATGTCGAACGCCACCGGAAGGCCGTCACTGCTGCACACCAGATGCAGTCGCCAGCCAAAGAAGGTCTCGTCCTTGGCCGCACAGCGGCCGAAGTAACGTTTGCCCTGCAGCTTGCGACAGCGTCCCGCCCGTACCCGCTTGCAGACCGGCACCGGCATGCTGTCGATGATGAACACCTCCCCCGCCTGCAGCACCTCCATCAAGACACTCAACAGGTGCCCCATATGCGAGCTCAGACGGTGCAGTTTACGGTTGAACCGCGAGACGCTCAGCCTCGGCAGCGCGCCGATCCGCTGCAAGACGCACAAAGCGCGTTCGTGGTGGTTCTGGAAGTACCGAGCGGCCACCACCGCCACCGTCAGCACCTCCGCCGCGCTCACCGTCGCTCGTACATCGTCTCGGTAGTTCATCACTTTCAGCACATCATCCAGCACCACATATGCGGTTACAATGTAGGTCTCGTCCATGCGGTTGGCTCGCCTCGTGGCTTTGTTTGGCGACAACCATTCTAGCGTCCTCCGCATGGACGACCTCAACTAGCAATCAAGGTAAATGAGTGGGAACAAAGCGGCGGCTGATGTTGATTGGAGGGTCAGGGCTGAGCATATGACGAAACTAGTTGACCTTTCATGCGAAGAAGCACGGAAGCATTTCCTCAAAGGAAGCAGCTACTTCAACGCAGATATACCGAGCTACATCAGCTTTGAACCGATTTTGAATGACGTCGCGAGGGTACTAGACGGGAATAGTTTTTTGGAACTTCAACCTAGAGGCAAGAAGCCAAGCTCCTTTCCGGACGTGAATTACCATCTCCTGTCAAATAAGGACGGCAAGTTCGCTTGGCGACCAATTGAGCTAATTCACCCAGCCATCTATATATCATTGGTCAATTTGGTATGTAAGCCCAACAACTGGCAGCATATTCAGAGAAAATTTTCAGAGTTCGAAACCGGAGCTGTTTACTGCTGTAGTGTTCCGATGGTGTCTGACGATAGTCAGACCGATACAGCGACACAGGTCAAGAGTTGGTGGCAAGCAGTTGAGCAGCGATCTTTGATCTACTCTTTGGAGTTTAGCCACATTCTTCACACCGATGTAACAGATTGTTACGGTTCTCTGTACACACATAGTATTGCCTGGGCACTTCATGGACGGGAAGTAGCAAAGGCGAATAGAGGAGGAGACGTACTAGGAAACAAGATTGATTCGTTCATCCGAGCAGGTCGGTATGGGCAGACCAACGGTATTTCACAAGGTTCCGTGTTAATGGACTTCGTGGCAGAGATCGTTCTTGGGTTTGTTGATGAACAGATCACCTCCATGCTTGGCGAACCGACCGATTTTCGCATTCTGAGATACCGTGACGACTACAGGATTTTCGCAAAGAGCGATGATCGGGCTGAAGAGATACTGAAAGTAATCAGCGACAAATTGCGGGCTGTCGGGATGAGACTAGGCGTATCGAAAACCCTCTTGAACACGAACGTTGTTGAAGGGGCGATTAAGCCAGCTAAGCTGGCCGGCTTCGATTTGCAGGACTTAGGGGATGCGAATGCCAAGACGATTCAGAAACAACTCCTGAGACTACACTCCTTTGGGCAGCGATTCCCCAACAGTGGGGCACTTCGGCGCTTGGTTAGCGAGTTCTATGACAAGATTTCAGTCCAACCTGTCGGAGCTGATGATGATCTTGAAGTGCTGGTTGCAGTAGCGACAGACATAGGATTCGTTTCCCCATCCACTTTTCCGACTGTTGCCGCTATCCTGAGTCACCTGATCTCGCTTGTCTCAACTCAAGAAGAAAAGGTCCGACTATGGATGAAGGTGCGGAAAAAGATGGCTCGTGTACCGTATAATGGCTATCTCGAAATATGGTTACAACGTGTGACGCAACCGAGCGCGGTTGGTATTCAGTTCACAAGCGATGAACCGATCTGCAAGATTGTAAGTGGAGAAACCGCAGATCTTTGGGAAAACGAATGGATCTCCAGCAATGATCTGAAAAGTGCGCTGGGAGTATCAAAGATCGTTGTGGGTTCGGTTTTTGACGCTGGAGAAAAGGTACAGCCTGAAGAGGTTAAGCTATTTAGGGAGAATACATGGGCATATTAATCCAAGCCGGATGCCGCCTATTCTAGTTACACTTGGTTTGGCTAGTCCCTGCTGGTAAGTGGTACGTCAGATCGACACAGCACGAGTTGAGCGGGATGCCTTTGGCGCTGATGCTGCTGCAGATCAGCCGGTCGAGTTCCGCATAGGTCGCGCCCTGCCGCATCTGCTCGACGGCCTCGGCGTACACGTCGGGAAACGCACCGCGGGCGACCCGCAGGCCGACCTCCAACGGATCGGGTTCAACCTCGTCCTTATCCTCGACAGTCCAGAACGGGTCGAATGCCGCCACCGCCGACGCCAGCAGCAGCAGTGGATCGGTGGTCAGAGCGGCGGATAAGTGCGTGATCGTCTCGGTCAGAATGTTCATATGCCAAACTCCAGCACGCTCACGGCCTTCAGCGGAACCGGCCCGATGCCGGCCAGCTTGTGCGCCGCGGCCGCACACTGGTCGGTGTAGGCGATCAGCTCTGTGACGGCGTCGACCAGCTGCGGGCGCGGGATGGCTTTCGACGCGGAAAGAACATGAGGCCGCTCCTTGAGCAGCCTCATTCCCTGTAACTCCACCGGCGCAATCGATGCAAGACACAGGTGCAGATCGTCCTGACTCATTAGGGTCGCGGACACCGGCTATCCTTTCCGCCCGGGCTGCGGCAGGAACTCGACCACGCGCAGGCCGTTTTCTTCGCGCTCGCGCACGGTCGCATTGGCAACTTCCGGGTAAGTCGTCTTGAGCAGCTCGCGCACCTGGTCGCTGCTGAGGCCGGACGTCGCTTCAGTCTCGACAATGCGTGCTGCGCCGATTTTGAAAACGCGGGGAAGTGGGTTCGGATTCTGGTCGGTCATGAGGTTGGGCCTCCGTTTCTTGGGCGATGGTCTAAAGCAGTGCATCGGCTTGTGTGTCGGTCGGGATGCCTCCGATCTGGACAAAGTCCTCCAGCTTGAACAGGGCGAAATCGCCGTCGGTCAGGTACTTCATCTTGCGGGCGACACCGGGCACGTCGTCGAACCGGATCGGCGTTTCGCCGTCCCACAGCTTGCCGTCGATCAGGCGGCCCGCCAGCAGCACCGCCTGACGATAGGCCGCGGCGTCGGTCTCGCCGGCGGTGATCTTGAGATGGCTGATCCTGACCGCCTTCGTCCCTTTCCGGAGCGGCACATCGACCGTCGGCTCGGACGGCGTGACCGGTGCAGGTTTGGCCGGCGCTGCGGTTTTTCTGGCCGGTGGAGGTGCAGCCGGCGCCTCCGGGATCACCGGCGGATCGGCTTCGACCGCGTCCAGTGCGATCAATGCCTCGGCGATGATTTCGCTCAGGTCGCCGATGTGGCTGTACGTGAACTGGTGGATGCGCGCCAGTTCGCCGCGCTGGATGAGGATCGTCGCGACGTCTTGTGAATTGGCTGTATCAGGCAGAGTGAGTGTGACCGTGGTGGTCATGGCTTGCTCCTTATCTCTTGCGAATGGGGATTACAGATATTGAGTGGATGTTCAGCAGCGCGCACAGATCCTTCAGCAGCATGGAGCCGCAGACGTGGCAGAAGCCGTAACCGGTGCGCGTGTTGAAGCCGAACGACGGATGCCGGTCGCCGTGCTTGTGCCGCTCCGCGTTGGGACACGGCCCGTTCAGCCAGTCGCCGCGCCGCGTGAATCCCTGAAGCGAGAGCATGTCGGCGACCTGCCCGATGCGCTCAGTAACGATACTGAGCGGTAGCTGGATAGCGGTCGGCAGTTGAAGGACGCGCGGGGATGGCAGCGGGAAGGCGGTCAGCGGATAACGCCGGTCATCGAGATGCACGAGACGGCACAGCGCGCCTTTGCGGGCCGGCTTGGTGTTGACCGACCCGACGATGCGCAGGCTTTGCGCGACGCTCGTGTGGTCTCCACTGAGGCGAGCTGCCAGCGCTTGCAGCACGCTGCGTGCCTGGTCCAGCGCGCGGGTCGGCTCTTCCAACCACCAGTACGCGTGGAATCCGCCGCCGCTGTGGACGATGCATGACGGAGGCAGGCCAAACCCACGCAGCCGCGCGAGCGCATCCGGCGACCGATCGTCGATGTCGACGAACACGGCCGGCAGCGCGACGACATCGTCCACGCTGCCCCGCTGCCAGCGGCTCAAGCCCGGACGGCGCAGCCCGATCGCCACGAACGCGCCCCAACCCTGCCGATTGGCCGCGTCGAGCGCCGCCAGCGCATCGCGCAGCGCCGTCTTATCTGCGACACGGACATGGCGTGACGGATGGGGATGGCTGCCGTCCGGATGGATGGCGGTGAGCGTGATGCAGGCTTCGTCCTGTGTCGCGGTCCGCTGGAAAAGTGCGTCAAAGAACGCCTCGCGTTCGTCGCGCATCGCATCAGAACAACGCGAGCTGCCGAACGGAGGCATGGCCGCGAGCCGGTTCAGCGTGCGGGAAAGGCACGATCTTGGCGGAAGGCTTGTGCTCTGGTTTGACGGGGTCGATCAAGAGCGTGGGCTGTTCGGCCGGTCCCAAAGCCGCTTGTAGTCCGTTGGCCGTTGCCAGCTCATGCAAACGCGATGCCACTTCACGCTCACAGCCGGGGAAAACGACCCGGTTTGCCGACAGCCAGTCGGACAGGTCAGCGTGAGACGCGCCGGATGCGGCCAACTCGAGCAGTTCGGCGCGCAGCGTGCGCCACTGCGCCTCGCTGAGGATCAGCGTGACCGAGTCGAGATACGCGCTCGGCATCATCGACACGGTTCGCGCTTCGTGCGCCGTTTCTTCCCGTGTCACCGTCGCGCCGAGGTCCAGTGCCGTGACAAGCAAGGGATCCGGGCTGACGATCATCGGTTCGCCGTCGTCGCGGACCTCAACCTCGACATTCCAGTAGGCGGCGTCCTCGCGGTCAATCTCGCTCACCGCGGTCGCCGACTGGAACAGCTGCGACGGGTCGAGTAGCGACGTGTCGCGCCCGATCGCGTCCAGCAGCGCTTCCTCGAAGCCGCCTTCGCCTTCGGTCAGCGCGTCGAGCCCGGTCAGGCCGATGTCGCCAGTCAGCAGCTTGGCCGCCCGCTGCTTGCGTGACATCAACTGCACGGCAGTCTGCTCCATCGTCCCTTCGGCGTACAGGTAGATCACCTTGCAGTGTTCGTGCGTCTGGTTCAGCCGGTACGAACGCGCCGCGGCCTGCATCAACGTCGACAGGTTGAACACCAGCTCGTAGAAGATCAGCGTCGGGAAGTGGATGTAGAGTAGGCACAGGGCGAGTTACTGTTTGCACAGCACTTTTCCCCGTACCTCTCTCCGAACCGGACTTGACACTTTCGCGTCATCCGGCTCTCCAATTCGTCCTTCAACGCTTGCCGTGAATGCTGTGGTGGCATTCACGACAAACGAACAGTGTTTTGCGTCGCCTTGTGGTCATCACAAACACCCAGTACGGAGGCGGTGTCCATCTGCTGTACCGCTCCAGATCTTTCATTCTGTGGATATGATGACCTTCAAGTTCCTGAGTCTCTTTCCCGCAAACTTCACAGCGCTGTGCCATCAGGCGAGCTACAAGTTCACTGCTCCCCTGATAGCCGCGCTGACGATTGTCCTGCAACGTCTGATTCACAAAGTGTCGCCGCCTGAGCGGGACACCGCCCCATGTGAACCAGCGCGTGTTCCCGCTGGATGGATCTTCAACGCTTGTCTGAAGCACTTTGTAGTGCCGCTGGTCGATTTCAACGTTTCTGCTGTACCAGCGATACACCTGACTGACGCTGATCTTCAGCTTGGAAGCAAGCGTATGGACTAGGCTGCGCTCCATTGCGTACTTCAGACGTGCCAGTTCGTGGACATCGACGGCATACTGGTGGTAATTCACGATGCCACGATACTGTGACTGATAGTAAGCGAGGGCTTCTTCCACGCTGTAGTGCAAGGCTTTTCCGTCGATGCGGGGATTGCCGTTCTTCTCCCATTCCCGACTTTCCGTTTCCACGTACCTTTCAGGCAGACGCAGCGTGACTCGTCCGTTGGCGCTTCGCCGAAGTCCAGTGATTTTGCTGGATACGTTGGCGTATACCGACACACCATACCCTAAGAACGTGGCACGCTGCGTTTTGGCGTGCGTGATACGTGACTTTTCGGGGCTGACCTGAAGATGCAGCTGGTTGTTCAGAAAGCGTTCGATGTCGTTGAGGACCACCTGTGCTTCAGCTTTCGTCCCAACATAGCCCAGCAGAAAGTCGTCTGCGTAGCGCACGTATTTCAACCGACGGTAAGCGGGATCGTGCATGTCCTGGCTTGGCAACTGGCGCATCGTCGCAGTGCAGCGATTGAAAGCCGCGATGTCGCCGCGCTTTTTCGCCTGTCGTCTCTGGAAGACCACCGCGCGATAGGCGCTGTTCATTCGGCGCGCTTTGCCCGTGTTCCACGCAGGCAGCAGGTGTGTTTCGACGTACTCGTCCAGTTCATGAAGGTAGATGTTTGCCAGCAGTGGACTGAGCACGCCACCCTGCGGAGTACCGCTGTAGGTGCTCTGGTACTGCCAGTCTTCCATGATGCCGGATTCCAGGCGATAGCGGATGAAGCGCAGCAGCCGCTGGTCGTGAACCCGCTTTGCCAGAAATTGCATCAGGCGGTCATGGTCGATATGGTCAAAACATCCCTTGATGTCCCCTTCAATGAACCACACCGTTCCCGTCCAGTGGGTGACAATCTCGCCCAACGCCGTGTGACATCCCCGGCTTGGGCGGTATCCGTGCGAGTGTGTGCTGAAAATGGGTTCGTAGTACGCCTCAAGCAGTATCCGGATCACTTCTTCGACCAGTTTGTCACTCCATGTCGGAATGCCAAGCGGTCGTTTCCGTCCATCCTTGCGCCTGATGTACGTCCGCCGAACGGGTGTCCACCGATACGTTTCTGTCCGTATCGCCTCGATGATGTTTCGTACTTTGCTGAGACTCACACCGTCTATCGTTTCCGTCGTTGCGCCTGGGGTAAGCGCTCCGTCGTTCCTGTATAGACGGCTGTACGCAGATATGAACAACTGCTCGTTGTACAGTTGACGATACAGACGTGTGAGTGGCACGCCTTTTTCGCCCAGCGTTTGCATCACACGAAGAATACTTTCGGTTGTCTGCATTCCGCATTCCTCCATATCTTCAGTGAACGACAAATCTGCTGCCCTTTGCCCTGTGGCTGGCTTTCCCAACCTCCTTGGTGGGGCGTAACTCCCACGACTACTACGGCAGCTCCGTTCTCATAGGACTCGCGTCCCTTAGAGAATCCCGTGTTTCAGTACGTAACGCTTTGAGATGGACTTAGGCACTCCGTTCGTTCCGTTTCGGGATTGCGTTATCCCTGTTTCCAGCGAAGTGCTTCCTTGTAGGACCTGACTCTACAAGTACACTGGATACCCGTTTCAGCAGATTTTCGGGTAGGTGGGCCTGACACCAACTGGGAACTGGAGTTCAAGCAGTTTAGCCTTTGCCATATCCATCTGGTCTTGCAGTTCAGTCGTGAGCCATCTGCTGCTCAACTTTCTGCTTTACTCACATGCTATGGTCCCCTACGGGTTTCCCCTTCAGGTAAGTGAGTTGACCGCAGTGGTTTTGCACTCAACCACCGACTTCTTTGAAGCGTGCGTTACGCCCTAACACGGCGCACGAGGTCGAGGCCCGTCTTGACCAGCTCGGGATTGCACAGCACAACGTTCGCGCCCTTGGCGATCTCGCGTGCGATGACGGCTTCGCGCCGTTCGGCGTCGACCGTGTTCTTGAGGATGAAGGTCCGCGCTTCCGGCACGTGCCTGCGCAGCAGGGTCTCAAGGCGCGGCTGGATGTCGCGGGTTGCCGTCTGCCGGAAGTAGATCACGCACGGACGATTGGCGCCGAGTTCCGCCTGCACCCGGTCGATCAGCGCCTGTTCCTTGGCGAAGATCCGCTCTTCGCCGTAACTCGGCAGACGGGCGACCGTGTAGGGTTCTTTCACGCCGGTGATCGGGTGCTTCAGGTTGTGGATCACCTCATACGGGCGAAACGGCGCGTTATGCCAACCCATCGCCCACTGCAAGTACGCCCCGCGGAAGGTCGTGTCGCCTTCCCAGCGGCGTTGGATCAGGTAGTCCTTGAGCCGCTGGCGGGTGCGGTCGTATTCGGCGTACAGATCCGCGTCAAGCTCGACCGGGTGCGCGATTTCCTCGTAGCGCGGCAGCGCCTTGCCGAGGTCGCCCAGGCTGAAGAACACGGCGTGATCCAGCACTTCCGCGACCAGCAGCGGCGAGATGCCCGGCGCTTCCTGATACGGCCGCTCGTAGGTCGACGTCCCCGTGTAGGCGCCGGTGTCGCGGTCGTAGGAGGGCCGTTCTTCGACGATCTGCTCGCGCACGCCCATGTGTTCGACCCAACGCGACTCGGCGCGCCCGCGCTGGGTGCTGTTCTCGCTCACAACCTCCTGAAACGCGCGCGAACCGCGCTCTTTCCGGCTCAGGCGTTTACCGCCGCCCCATGGATAGCGGGTGCGCACCCGTGGATTGAGGGCGTACTCGAGGTTGAAGATCGACGACGAGCGTCCGTTGAACGGCGTGCCGGTCATCGCCAGCACCTTTTTGGAGAGACCGGCCATCCGGCTGAACGCCTCGCCGTTGCCTGTGTCCCCGTGCTGCGCCTCGTGCACCTCGTCCCAGATCAGCAGGTACACCCGATCCGGGTACATGCGCTTGAGATATTCGTCCAGCCGGTAGCGCGGATTCTTCGGCGGATATTTCTCGCCCGGCCTGGGCTGCGATCCACGGTCGCGGCTTTCGCGCCACAACGGCGTGTGGCAGATCGCGCAGGTTCGTTTTCCGCCGTTCAGCCACGTCTCGGACGCCGGCGCGCTCACGCCTTTCTTCTCCTGCATCACGGTCTGTCCGCAGTGCGGGCAGGTCGGCACGCGCGCACGGCGGATACGCTGGTGCGGTTCATAGCCGTCCGGGATCGGTTGGCGAAGATGCCAAAGCGGCGACGCCTCCGTACGCCAGACGACCGACGGCTCCCACGCGCAGCCCAGCTTGGTCAGGTCACGCTTGATCAGGCCGATCTTCGGCACATGCGCAGGCAGCGCCTCGGCGCGATCCATGAAGTGCCTGACGTCTTCGTGCCGGTCGAGTCGCTCAATGGCGGCGTTGGGCGCCACGCTCAACACCTCGCGCTTCCACTTCTCGATCAGGTGCGGCGGCGCGACGATCAGCACGACCTGCTCCGGGCGCATCGACGTTTGAATTGCGGCGGCGATCTGAGATGCCATCGCGACCGCTGCCGTGCCGCCGATCGCGGTCTTGCCCACGCCCATCTGGCCGACCAGCAGGATGCTGTCGCGGTCCTGCAAGCCGCGCGTGATCGCCGCGACGACGTGCTTCTGCGCCGCGTACAGCCGGTGCACTCCGTTCAGCCGGATGCTGTCCAGCCAGTGGCTGAAGCGCTGCGCACCGCTCGGGATCGCGTCCAGGTCGAAGCGGTACATCGGCTGGAATCGGGCGTTCAGGTAGTCGGCCAGCGCGCGCTTGTTGGCCGTGATGAAGCCGAGCAGCGCCTCGTCGCCTTCCATCTCGACCGTGGTGCCATCGGCGCCAAGCAGCGTCAGCGTCGTGGTCGGCTTGAGCCGGATCGTGGTCTTCTTGACCTGCCGGTCCGGATCGTTCGGGTCGGCCTCGACCTCGACCCGGGCGATCTGCTCGACGTGGCGCGTCTTGCCACGCAGCGCCACCCGTCCGTATTCACCGGACTCGATAACGGCCCCGTCGGCCACGCCGGCCGCCAATACGAGGCCAGATGTCCCGGGCGCGGCGCGACTACCGGCTCGATCTGAGCGGGTGGCGGAGGCACTTCCAGCAAGGCCTGAAATCCGCTCGTGCGCCACGCTCCCTGCTCGTCGATCAGGCGCAGGCCGGACGTCTCGTCCAGCATGTCGGCGGCGAACACGAAGCGCGGGATGACCGGCGGCTTGGGCAGCGTGTAGACCGGCTCCGACTGGACCGTCAAGAGACGCGGCTCGTCCCGCGCGCGGTGGATCTGCTCGAACAGCGCGGCGGAGTCGGCCGGTTCGCCTTTCACGGCGCAGACGACGATCTGGTCGTAGTGCCCGAGATGCTTGCCCGGCAGTCCCCAGACGTCGACTCGACTGCTGTGTTTGGCGAGGAAAGCCGCTGCTTCGCGGGTGACGTGCTGCCGGTAGACGCACCACATCGCCAACCCGCCATCCTGCACCCATTTCCAGGCATGGCGCAAGTAGCGGAACTCGACGCGCTTGCTGCCGGAGGCGGCTGCATCGTGGTCGTACGGCGGGTTGAGCCACGCGGCTCCGAACGCATTGTTCGACGCGACCAACCGCTCGACGTCGCAGCGCACCGCTTGTGTCAGGCCGAATCGCACGATGCAGGCGGCTGCTCGCTCTCCGTCCAGTTCGTTGGCGTAGGGCGTCAGCTTCCACGCCATCGCCGCAGCTTGCAGAAACGCGCCTTCTCCGGCGAACGGATCCAGCAGCCGGACGCCTGGATGCGCCGGTGCCACTAACGAAAGGAGCGCCGGATAGTGGCGCTCCTCGATGGGCAGATAGCCCATGATCATCTTGCTTTCTGCACGTGCCATGTGGCTTGTTCCTCTCTCAAGTTGTTTGTTGGGGCAGCTCGATGACGCCCTGCTCCAGCCCGCCGGTGATGAGACGCGTCCACGCATCGACGTCGAGATCGACGGTGAGCAGGTCGATCCCGCCGGCCGCGCGTGTCTTGCGCACCAGCATGGCGCGCTGCCCTGCGTCGTACAGATACGCCGACCACGCCTCGAACACCGGCACGTTGACGAGCTGCGTCACGTGATTCGCCAGCTTGGCGGCCGCCTGAGCGTCGCTGATGCGGAAGATGAACGTCGTCGCTTTGCCGCCGTAGTTCGGCGCTACCGCCCACGCGTGCACGAGGATCAGCGAGGCGAACCGCGCTTCCGGCAGGTAGTGGAGGTAGGCGTGGTACATGCCAGTGTTCCCTTCGCCGGCGGTCAGCTCGACGCTCGGCGCATCGGGCGGCACGACCGTGACGTGCCCGCCTTTGCTCAGCTTCGCGCGGATCGCCTCGACGGCCATGCGTGGCCCGGCCAGATTGATGTAGACCGCGACGCCGTCATGGATTGCATAGCCGTAACAGAAGACCTGCCCGGTGATGCTGCCGGTGATCTCGCCGCAGAACGCCTGATCGATCCGCGCCAGACGCCCCGTGGACACAGGTGGGGCGGACGGCGTCATCGGCGGTTCACGCTTCACCGCCCGGATCGCGTCCTGCACGGCGTCCAGCGCGCCGTCTGACGGAGGCGATGCCGGCTTGCTGACGCGAATCATCGGCCTTTCCG
>JZRA01000124.1 GCA_001567485.1 Chloroflexi bacterium OLB13 | reverse complement strand
GCAAGGCCAGCTTCGGTGTGACCTGTCAGGTGGTGAAACGCTCCGACAGTGCCAAGGGTTTTGAAGTCCAGCCCAAGCGATGGATTGTTGAACGGACTTTCGCCTGGATAGGTCGCTGCCGTCGTTTGAGCAAGGACTATGAAGCGCTGTCGGAGAGCAGTGAGAGTTGGATTTATGCCGCCATGATTCATCTGATGGCCCGCCGTTTAGCCCAAACTTGACTTTCAAAACACGCTCTTCATGTTAAAGTCCAAATACCGAGAACCTGTAAGGAGGAGATCGTAATGATACCCGTTCGACGTGTATGGATCGTGTTTGCGTGCCTGATTTGCGCAATCACGGTGCCGCCTGTCGCGGCTCAGCCCGCGCCCCGTGCCGTTCAGGTTATTCCGAACGCCGCAAATAACAATAAGTCTTCAGCTTATCAGTTTGGCCCCGATGCGAGATGATAGTAACTGGTGTGGAGAACGCCACCATCGAAGGGAGTGAATCACAGCACTCGTGCCTGTCGTCACCATCGGCCGGAAGCAAGTCCGTCTGGTTTGAAGTGTTCTTGGTCGAAGGCCAAGTCTCGATCAACACCGCCGGCACCAGCTACGGCACTGGAAGCGGCAACTCGCCCGATTCGGTGATGTCGCTCTACTTTGGCAATCGGTTCACGCCGTTTAGTCAACTTATACCTATCGCATGCAACGATAACGGAACCAACGCCGCTGCTTTCGCGAATCTCCCGATTTCGGTCAGCGGAACCTACCTGATTCAGGTTTCTGCGAGCACAGCGATCACCGTGACAACGACCTCGCAGGTCAACGTGTTGGTCACTCACAGCCCGGATGCGCCTGCCTCGAATGACCAACCCAGCGGGGCGAAGTCGCTCAAGTTCCCCGTCCTCGGCGCGCTGGTGGACACGTACTACGCGACGGCCGACCTCAATGAGCCGTCCGACCCCGCGCTTGCTGGTCCAATCTACTACACGGTTTGGTACAAATTCGACCTTGCTGACGCATCGCCAATCGTCATTCAGCAGCTTAATCTCAACTCGTTTGTCGACCTCTGGTTCACATTCTATGAGGACAATGGCGGCACGCTTGTTATCCCCACGGGGAGAATCAGCAGCAGCATAGGTTTTACCAGCGCGCTCCTTAACCCCGGTTCGTACTACATTCGAGTAGGATCGATGACGCCTAGCCCTGCCCTTACCGAGCAGTTCGTCGCCACGGGTTACTTGGTGCCGAATAACCTCGACTTCAGTGTTGATGGTTATGAAGATACCGACACAAGTGGCCTACCCGTGGCCGACCTTAGCGGCTGGACGGTCAAGAACGGCGACCCCGGCGAGACCGCGATATGCGACACGATTGCGCCGTTTAACTGCTACTTCTTGTTCGACAGCAGCGGCGCCGGTGAGGCGACAAAACTCAAAGCGAAAGTCAATCTAGCCGACTATAAGATCAAGACAGGCGACGTCTTCACGTTCAACATGTCGACCACGCTGGTGGGTGATCCGAATCTGGCGATTAGCGTCAAGCTGGTCGATGCGGCCGACGCCAGCCTCAAGTTCAGCAAGAAGTACGATATCGGCATCCCCAACCCCTTCCAGTTTATCTCGTTAGCCCCGACGCCGATCAAGCCGGTGAAGGCTATCGTGAAACTCAAGAACAAGGACACCGACTTTGGCGACACGGTCAAGCTTGACAATTTCGTCGCTGGCGTGCTGCGGCTTGGCAAGTACCACAGCCGGTTTACGCCGGTGCTGAACGGGCTAAAGCTTGAACTGACCGATGCGTGGTTGAATTCGGGCGGCGATGATCTGCTGCCGGTACCCGCCGCGCCCAAGCCTAGCGCTGGCTGGCGATAGGCGTTTGGCCTGTCACGAGTGACCTTCACCCCGAACCCCTCTCCCGACCTGCGGTGCCCCCGCTGATCGTCAGGGAGAGGGGAACGTTGGTGAGCGTGTCATTTCCGTCATCTGCCGGTGACACGCACGGGCGGCATGGATAGGCGGAAATGGGTCAGGTGCAGGGCGCTGTTCTTCACGCGAAGAAGCGCGATTCTTCGATGATCTCCAGCGGCGGGACGAGCGTCGTCTCGATCACGGACTTGCCGGTGCGCCGCATATACGCCTGCACTGTGTGATAGCCGAGCGCGTAGCCTGCATAGGCCGGGATTCCGATCGGCTCAGAGCCGCTGAAACCACCGCTGATCGGGTCGCCGAAGATGTACTGGCGAACGGTGTTGAAGTCGGTGAGCGCGAAGGCATCACGGAAGCGCGCTTTAGTCTCCTCAAGCCGGGTCATATCGAACTCGGTGACCCACGGGCCGACTTTGTCCGCGCCGTACAGCGCCGCGCCGAACGACTCCGCCAGCCCTTCGTTGACCATATAGGATGCCAGCGATGCGATGATCGCGCCTTGGCCGTACAGCCAGCCGACGAACTGATGGTGCATCTCGTGGGCCGTCGCGGCCTGCACCGCCTTGACGTTCTCCCGAGTCGGCCTGCTGTACGTAACCATCACCGCGCCGGGGATCGCGCCGAAGCCCGCGTAGCCGATGTCGATCCCGCCGTAGGTCTGCGGTTGTGTGAGCAGCAGCGCGAACGTGATGTCGCCGACGACGCTCAGGTCGGCGTGCTTCTCGAACGCAGCACGGGCGTCCTCAACTGCACGCGCCGCTTTGTGCCATGCGTCGGCTTGAACCAGCGTGGCGAACGGCTTCGCCTGCGGGGCGCTGCTGCCGCCCGCGAACTGTTCCGGCGACATGCCCCACTGCGCGAACGCGCCCGGCCCGCCGAACCTCTGCGCGAGGCTGGAGAACGGCATGGCGATCTCACGCTCAAAGAGGGCGGCGCGGGCCTCGGCGTCCGGCGCGTCGAACAGCTTCCGGTAGGTCGACTCGATGTCGAGAATAGTGATCGTCATGATTCCCTCCGCTGCGTTTCGTCTCGATGTGTCCAACGATACGGCCTGACGTAACGTCAGACTCAACCCCCAGCGGATGGGGAATACATGCCCGGCGATAAGGTGGCGTGACCCCAATCGGCCGCCGCGAAAAAAACGCCCCTCACCGGATGCGGACGAGGGGCGTCAAGCCATGCTCATACGATGTGGACTAGTCGATACGCGCGCCGAAACGGCGGAAGTCCTCGCGGCTGCTGCACCGTTCACCGTCGGGCAGGGTCGCGCCGTCGACGTTGGCGCCGGTCAGCACTGTGCCGCGCAGATTGGCGTCCTCGAAGGTCGCGCCGCGCAGATCGGCTTCGCTGAGGTTGGCGTCGCGCAGGTCTGCGCTCAAGAACACCGCGCGTTCGAGACCGGCATGTTCGAAGTTCGCGCCGCCGGCGTTGGCGTCCTCGAACGAACAACCGTCCATCGACGCGCCGCCGAGGTTCGCGCCGCTCAGATTCGCGTTTTGGAACACGGCGTTGGAGAGCTGCGCGCCTTTGAAGTTCGCCCCCGCCGCCTCGGCGTCTTCAAACGATGTGTTGACGAGGTTCGCGCCGGACAGGTTGGCGCTGCGCAGCTTGGCGTTCTGGAACACGCTGTTCGACAGCTCAGCGCCGCTGAAGTTGACCGCGGTCGCGTCGGCGTCCTCGAAGCTGGAATTGCCGGCCTGCACCGCGTCGAAGTTGGCGCTGCGCAGCGCCGCGTCGGTGAACATCGCGCCGGTGAGCACCGCGCTGCTGAAATTGGCGTTGTCCAGCGTGGCGTCCTCGAAGCTGGCGTATTCTGCGTTGACATCACCGGCGTTGACGCCGTGCATGACGGCGCTGTCGAAGCTGGCGCGGCTGAGGTTGGCGCCGTGCATGTTGGCGCTGTCGAGCACGGCATCGCTGAAAATCGCGTAACTGAGGTTGGCGTTTTGCAGGACAGCGCCGCGCAGTTTGGCGTCGCGGAAGTTGCCGTGATTGGCGTCGACATCGGTCAGGTTCGCGCCGCTGAGATCGGCGTCCTCGAAGTTGGCGTTCGCCATCGCTTGGCCGGAGAGGTCTGCGCCGCGCATGCGAGCCTCACGCATCTGGCCGAAGTCGATCGCGCTCAACGCCCGGCTGATGGTCGAGCGCGTCATGTTCAGGATTTGCTCCTGCAAGTCACGGCCCATCGAGCGCAGTTCACGGGCGCGCTCGCGCATCTCGCGGCGGAATTCCTCGGTCGCGGCGGCCCATTCCTCGCGGTCGAAGTCGAAGCTGAACTCGAAGTCGTCGTCGTCGCCTTCGTCATTCTTGCGCTTGGCGTGTTCTTCGGCGAAGCGCGCGTCCAGCTTACGCTTGATCTCGGACTTTCCGGCATCGCTGCTTTCATCTTCGACATCGTCGGGCCGTTCGACGTAGGTGAAGAAGCGGTGTGGGCGGTGCGGACGTTCCGGCCGGGCCGGTCTCGCTGGCGGGGCTGGGGGGACAGGCGGAACCGGAGGCACGGGCGGAACCGCGCCGCGCTGAGGACGCTGCGGGAACGGCAGCATCGACTCAAGATACGATTCAAGCTGCGTGGCGGCGGTCGCTACGAGAGTGACAGCCTTGCGCTCCGCGGCCTCGTCTTCGGTGTTCGGGTTGATCTTGAGGGTTGGGATGAAGAAGTCGTCAGGCAGCAGCTCACTGATGCGCCCGTGCAGCGCCTGATACTGGTTGACGGTCATCGCCGCGATCCCCTCGTACGAGCTGGTTTGGATCGCGCGTTCGGTGGAACGCTGTAGGGCGCGGACAGCTTGCAGCAGTTGAGCGAGTTGTTGGGTTTGAGCGGGTTCCATGGGGGTTATCCTCCGGCGAGCATCGGTTCTAGGCGGTCATCAACCGGTTGAGGCTGCGAGTCGGCGGAGAGGGCGAGCAGCACGTCCGGACGGACCATGCCGCGTAGACTGCGTTTGGCGTGGAATAGGCGCGACTTCACGGTTCCGACGCTGGTCTGCATGACCTCTGCAATCTCCGCTTGACTCAGCTCTTCCTCGCAGAACAGGATCAGGGTTTGGCGCTGGAGTTCGGGCAGGCGGTCGATCGCTTCACGAACCTCCAGCCCAAGCAGCAGCCAATGTGCGATCTCCTCCGGGCCGCTGCCGTCATCGCGCAGTTCAAACGCGACACGATCCGCGGCGCCATCGTCGTCCATCGAGACGCCGGGCCGGCGTCCCCACTGGCGCATCACGTCGTAGCAGGCGTTGCGCGCCACGCGAAAGACGTAGGGCCGCAGCTTGGCCGGCGGGTCGATCTCGCCCAGATGGATATACAGCGCCAGCAGGGTCTCCTGCACGACGTCGTCGCAGATCGGGTCGTCGCGCAGCAGGCGGCGCACGAAGCGGCTGACGTCAGGCTCCAGCGCCAGATACAGCGACTCGAAAGCCTGCGGGTCGCCCGCTTGGGCCGCCCTCAGAAGTTCGGTTTGCTCTGGCGACACGTCCACGCTGTTTCCATCCACCCCTGTTCAACCGGGTCTGATGGGTGATACGCACGGCAGCGCGAATCGGTTCAAAGTCCGCGCGCCGGCCGGGGCATCACACGTTAATCAGCCCACCGTCGATGGCGATGGCCTGCCCGGTCAGGAACGGAGCGCGGTCGCTGAGCAGAAAACATACCGTCTCGGCCACTTCTTCGGGCTTGCCGAGACGGCGCATCGGCACCGATTCGAGTGTCTTGTCGACCATGCCGGGCCGGATGTCCTCGATGGCCGCGACCATCTGCGTGTCGGTGTAGCCGGGGCAAACCGCGTTGACACGGATGTTGTAGCGCGCGTATTCCGCCGCGGCCGACTTGGTCAGGCCGATCACGCCGTGCTTGCTGGCCGCGTAGACCGCGTTCATCGGGAAGCCGATCAGGCCGGCCACCGACGCCATGTTGACGATTGCGCCGCCACCCTCGCGCCGCATGTACGGATACTCGTACTTCATGCACAGCCACACGCCCTTGAGGTTGACGGCCATCGTCTGATCCCACTGTTCCTCGGTGAGCATGTGCGTGCGCGAGAGCGTCCCGCCGACGCCGGCGTTATTGAACGCGCCGTCAAGCATGCCGAACGCCCCGGCCGCGGACTTGACGAACGCCTCGACCTCATGGGCCGCCGACACGTCGACCGGCGCGCTGATCGCCTCGGAACCCAACGCGCGCGCCATCTCGGCCGTCTCGTCGACGCCGGCTTGATGAAGGTCGCATAAGGCGAGCTTCGCGCCATAGCGCGCGGCGGCGAGCGCGGTCGCGCGGCCCAGCCCACCCGCCGCCCCGGTGATCAGGATAACTTTGTTCTCCAGCATGATCCGACCTTTTGCGTCCGGCTTGCCCGATAATCGACGCTGATTGTACCGTGTCCGGGGGCGGCGTATGCACAGGCTGGCCGCGGAATGATGCCGATCAGCACCCCATAAGACCGGCCGAGTCGCACTTCGCCGCGAATCTGATATTAGACTCTCGTTTGATTCTGGCGATGATCTTTGCCGTAATCCCAACTGCGGTGTTATGCTCACGCATGCGCCACACCCGGCCTACGTGAAACTGTGTGGGCTGTCGGTGTGCGCGCACGATGTTCGCCTTTCAACAGGGAGCAGTTCTATGCGATTCAACACACGTTTCTTTGTTCTTGTACTGACCCTCGCGGCGCTTTTCGTGTCGCTGGGTGCGGTCGCTGCGCAGGACGGTAAAGTCCTGTACACCAGCCGCCAAATGGGGCCGGACGATGTTCCAACCCTCGATCCGTCTCAGGCCTCGGACGTCCCGTCGGTGCAGATCATCGTCGAGATCTTCCCTGAACTGATCCGTCTCCATGAGGAATCGGTACTCACCGAACCCGGTATGGCGACGTGGACGGTCAGCGATGATGGCTTGGTCTACACATTCAGCATTCAGCCGGAAGTGCCGTGGGTGAAGTACAACGCCGACAGCGGCGCGGTCGAGCAGGTGATGGTTGACGGCGCGCCGCGCTACGTGCAGGCGCAGGACTTCGCTTACACGATGGTTCGCACGCTGGATCCGAACGTCGCCTCGGACTACGGCTACGTGCTGGCCCCGTGGGTGGTTGGCGGTTCTGAACTGAACAGCCTTGACACCGAAAGCGCCACCTACGAAGCGGATCGTCAGGCGGCGATTGATGCGCTCGGCATCAACGTGGTCGATGACTACACATTGGAAGTCACCGTCACCAAAGCGTCGGCCGCAGTTCAATCCATCTTTGCGATGTGGATCACCACCGCAACCCCCGGCTGGCTGATCGATGAACTCGGTGATGTCTGGATTGAATCAGAGAACATCGTGACTTACGGCCCCTTCGCGGTGAAATCATGGGATCACGGCGCTGGTATCACACTGGTCAAGAACCCGTTCTTCGCCGGTGTGGGCGCTGTTCCTGCGGCCAAGCTGGACGAGGTCGTCTTCCAATTCCTCGACCCCGCCGCGCAGTTCCCCGCCTATGAAGCCGGGACGCTGCAGGTGGCCGAGGTTGACGGCACGATGATCCCGCGCATCAAGGCGGATCCCGCCCTGTCTGCGCATTACTACGCCGCTCCGGGCTCCTGCACCTACTACTACGGTTTCAACCAGACTCGCGAGCCGTTCAACGATGCACGCGTCGTGCGCGCCTTCAGCGCCGCGCTCGACCGTCAGGCGATTGTCGATGCGGTGACGCAGGCGGGTGAGCTGCCGGCGTACATGTTCGTGCTGCCCAGCATGGCGGCCGCGCCGAAGCAGGAAGACTACCCGGATCAGACGATCAAGTTCGATCCCGAATACGCCAAGGCCCAGCTTCAGGAGTACCTCGACGAGAAGGGCATCACCGCTGCTGATATTACCGGCACGCTGCTGCACAACAACAGCACTGCCCATGCGGCGATTGCACAGGCCGCGCAGGCGATGTGGGCCGACACGCTCGGCGTCAACATCCAGATCAGCGCGCAGGACTTCGGCGTGTACCTTGACCAGCGCCGTGACGCGGATATCTACCGCGCTGGCTGGTGCTTCGACTACCCCGATGCTAATAACTGGTACTACGATGTCTTCCACAGCTCGGTCGACCCGGACAACCACTTCAACAACGCCGAATACGATGCGTTGGTTGAAGCGGCAGCGGTAGCGCCGACGGTTGAAGAGCGCGTGGCTCTGTATGCGCAGGCCGACGCGATCCTGACCAACACGGCCGCCTCGATCGCTCCGATCTACTACTATGTGACGGACGACATCACGGCGGACGGCGTTGAGCGTACTCACAGCGTCATCGGCCGTGAGTACTATGAGAAGTGGGATCTGGCTGGCTAACGCCGACCGATCACCGTTGTAGTGAAGTGGAGAGCCGCCCAGCGCGGCTCTCCTCCCTACAGCGTATTGACAGATTGCGGCTGCATAAAGGGACGTCATTATGGGACGGTTTATCGCTCGTCGAATTTTGTGGATGCTGGTCGTGCTGTTCGCCATCTCGGTGGTGACGTTCGCCCTAATGCGCCTTGTTCCGGGCGGCCCCTTTAACACCGAACGCGGCATCCCCGAAGCGGTCAAGCGCAACCTTGAGCGCCGTTACAATATGGATGCCCCGATAGTTGTACAGTATCTCGACTACATGGGCGGTCTCGTCATTCCCCGCGTCACCGATCCGGAATGGAAGCAGTCCCAGCAGGAACACTACTTAATCAATATCGAGACGCCGTTTTTCGGGGCGGGGACTGCGCTGCGCTGGATGAACTTCGGCCCGTCGCTGAATTCACCGAACCGCACCGTGACGTCGATCATTGAGGACAGCCTGCCGATCTCGTTCGAGCTTGGGGCGGCGGCGCTGATTATCGCGTTGATGATCGGCATACCGGTTGGGACGATCGCGGCGCTGCGGCAAAACACCATCGTTGACTATATGAGTATGGCGATTGCGGTGACAGGCGTGTCGATCCCATCGATTGTCTCGGCGCCGCTGCTCAAATATATCTTTGCCGTCCAGCTTAAAGTGCTGCCGCCGAACGGGTGGGGGGGGATCGAATACGTGATCCTGCCGGCGTTCGCGCTCGGCTTTATCCAATCTGCGCTGATTGCGCGGCTGACGCGGGCGAGCTTGCTCCAAGTGCTGCGTGAAGACTATATCCGCACGGCGCGCGCCAAAGGGCTGAGCGAGCGTGTCGTCATTTCGATCCATGCGCTCAAAAACTCGCTGATCCCGGTCGTCACGGTCATCGGGCCGCTGGCCGCCGCGCTGCTGACCGGCACGTTCGTGGTCGAGACGATCTTCGGAATCCCCGGTTTGGGGCGTTCGTTCGTCGCGTCAATCGGCAATCGTGATTATCCGCTGATTATGGGCACGGTGCTGCTGTTTGCCTCGTTCGTGGTGATCGGTAACTTGCTGGTGGATATCGCCTACGCCGCGCTCGACCCGCGCATCCGTTACGACTAGGAGCAGTCATGGCCACGCAAACTCAATCCAGCGAAGCCAATGTGATTCGATTGGGTGAGCGCGTGCAGGGCGAAAGCCTGCTGCGCTCCTCGATGCGCCGGCTTCTGAACAACCGGATGGCGGTGTTCGGCCTGATTGTCATCATCGGGTTTATCTTGATCGCGCTGTTCGCTGACTTCATCGCGCCCTACGATTACGCAAAACAGACTTTGAGCGCGGCGAACTCGGCCCCGACGTGGGTGACGCGCGTGTTCCCAAGCATGATCCCGGTCGGCGAGGAGCGTGGGTTCGTCAAGGTGAACGAAGATTATGCGTTCGGCGCCGATCATCTAGGCCGGGACATCCTCAGCCGCCTGATTTACGGCTCGCGCGTGTCGCTGCTGGTGGCGATTGTCGGGCCAATCGTCGCGCTCAGCGTCGGCTTGACGCTGGGGCTGATCGCCGGTTATGTCGGCGGCCGGGTGGATAACTTCATTATGCGCGTGACCGACATCATGTACGCTTTCCCCACGCTGTTGTTCATTATTCTGTTGATGGCGTTTTTCCGGCCCAGCACCGGCCAGCTTGAGCCGGGAACGCTGGCGTATTCGCTGAACCGTTTCGATGCCAGCACCGGCGGCATGTTCTTTATCTTCGTCGGCATCGGCATCACAAGCTGGACGCAGATGGCGCGCCTCACACGCGGTCAGGTATTGAGCGTGCGCGAGCAGGAATACGTGGTGGCGGCCCGTGCGCTGGGGGTTAAAGACCGCGCGATCATGCTGCGCCATGTGCTGCCGAACATCCTCGGCCCGATCATCGTCGCGGAGACGCTGACGATCCCCGCGTACGTGTCGACCGAAGCGTTCCTCAGCTTTATCGGTCTTGGCGTCAACCCGCCGATGCCGAGCTGGGGTTCGATGATTAGTGAAGGGGCGTCGGTGATCTCGACCTACCCGAATCAGGCGATCTTCCCGGCGATGTTCCTGTTCTTCTTCATCTTCGCGTTCAACTTCCTCGGCGACGGCCTGCGTGACGCGCTTGACCCGCGTATGCGCGGCGCGGAGAAGTAGACGTCCCACCTTAACCACGCCCTCGCTGTGCGTGCAGACAGCGGCAGCACCGAATCTCCCCTCCGTCCTTTGTGGGCGAAGGGGCCGGGGGTGAGGGACTCGTCTGCTACCGTAGTTCGCGGCAGTCCGTATCGAAGTTTAGAAACACGTTGACGTCCCCGATGTTGAACTCATAGCCGTCGTCGTCGTAGGTGATGATGGCGACGGCATCGGCTGGCGCGCCGCGTTCGACCGCGACATCCCACAACTGCTTGAAACTGCACGTCGGCGCCGGGATCGTCTCGGTTGTCGCCTTGCGCGGCTCATCGACCTCGCGTTCGAGACCCAGATGTTTATACGAGTAGCTGGTCGAAACGCCGCCCCCGGTGCGCGTGACATGCCGAATCTGGCCGGGACGCCACGCTGAGACGGTCACCTTCTGTTCGTAGCGGTCGTCGGCGGAGCCGCCAGCGCCGACCGGCGGGGCTTCGGCCGGGCGCGGCACGGGGATGACGAACTCAAGGTCAACGCGCGGCATATAATTCTCGGCGGTGAGGTCAAGCGTCCCGTCGCGCCGGACGTAGTAGGCTCTCAGCATGATCAGCCCAACCGTCTCGGCATCGCCCTGCGCATAAGCGGCCAGTTCATTGTAGGTGGCGATTGGGTCGAAGTTGGCCGCGTCGCCGGGGACTTCGCGCGTATCTTCGCCGAAGACGTTCACGCCGAGCAGCGGCGCGACGACGAATAGCCCGATGGGCACGACGGTCGCGGCGACGATCACCAACGCGATCACGCAGCCCAAGAAACGCATGCCCGTGCGGCGTTTGCGCGGCCTATAGATTGCCTGTGCGGAGTCGGTCAAATCCCGCATGGTTCTCCCCCGGATTCGAGTGTTGATTCGGATGCTGCAAATCAGTGTACAGCGAATTGGATTTATCGGCGCAAGCGGCGCACCAGCAGTAATCCAACGGCCACGGCCCCGGCCCATGCGGACGGCGAGAAGTCGAACAAGCCGGCCGACTCGCGCACGGTCAGCGGCATCGGCACGAACACGATCGCGAAGATCACCAGCGTGGCGACAGCGTACAGCCGCCGGCGCGGGTCGAGCCGGGTCACGTTATCCAATGGGACGGCGTGCGCGCGCCCGAACAAGATTAGAAGCACGAGGATCAGCAGCATGCCGCCGCTGGTGAAAAGTGTCAGCGCCGTCAGCAGGACGATCACTGGCAGGTAGGACTGTTTGGCGCGCTCGCCGATCAACGCGTACAGCACGTGCCCGCCGTCAAGCTGGCCGATGGGCAGCAGGTTCAGGCCGGTGACGAACAGCCCCGTCCAGCCCGCCCACGCCAGCGAGTTCAGATACACGTCAAGATGCGCGCTGGGCAGCCATTCGCCGAAGATCAGGCGCTTCGACACGGCGTACAGCAGCGAGTTGCCTTCGATCAGACTCGGACCGAACGGGATCGGGCCGGTCGGCGACGTCGCGAGGCCGATCAGCAGGATCGGAACGGCGAAGATCAGCCCCGCCAGCGGCCCTGCCGCCCCGATCTCGAACAGCACTTTGCGGCTGCGCATCGGCTCGCGCAGTTGGATGAACGCGCCGAAGGTGCCGAACATGCCCCACGGAAACGGCAGAAAGTACGGCAGCGTCACGGCAACATGCCGGCGGCGCGCTGCGAAATAGTGGCCGAGTTCGTGCGCGCCGAGGATGAGCAGGATGCTCGCCGCGTATGGGATTCCGCGCCAAATCTCGCTCCACGGGTCTTGCGCCAGCACCATCGCCCGGAACGGGTTCTCGAAGCCGATCTCGTTGATCGCCATCAGCGTGCCGACATACAGTACGCTGATCAGCGTGGCGATGAACAGAATCAGGTTCCACGTCCATCCGCGCTGGCCGGGCTTTGCGCGCCCATTCACGATGTAGATGAGATGCTTCCCGGCGGCCTCGCGCAGCACCGGCGTCATGTCCAGCGGCTTGCAGGTCGCTTCGAGTGTCGCGTAAGCGGCTTCGCTCTCCACGGTGAGCCGCCCGTCGAAGCGCACCAGCAGCTCAGGTTCGTGCATCATCAGGATGATCGCGCCGCCGCTGTTTTCTTCCGGCCGCAGGGACTCGGGCGTGCGCTCCGCTTCGATCGCCATGACCTGCATCACCGCGACGCGGACGGCGTCTAGCTGCGGGCTGACACCGGGGATGGGGGCCACCGACTCGTCAGCCGCGGGCTGCGGTCGACGGTCGTGGATGCTCGACGCGGGTTCGTTCAGCATGAAGGCTCCGTTACGACCCGCTTGACGGGGTCAGGATTTGCCACTGGCCGCCGCCCGGCAGCAGCTGCAAGACGGCGCCGTCGCCAGCGGTGATGAAGAAGTCGCTGCGTCCAGCTTGTTCGGCAAGACGGGTCGGGGCCTCTTGGTAGAAGCCGTCGAAGCTGCGTTCAGGGGCGGAGCCGCTTCCAAGCCGGTTGCGAACGCTGTCCACCCGCCGCCAGACCAAGCCGAGCCGTCCGACCGGCTGTACGAAGTTGGTGCCAGCGAATGCGCGGTCGAAGTTCTCGTCGCGCTCGGCGTCGATGCCGGGCCGGTAGGTGTTCTCGTAGCTTGACCATGCGGGCGCTGTGCCGTCGTTGAACAGCACGTAAACGCGATTTTCGGATTCGACGTAGATCATCCGGCCGCGCTCGAAAAGCTGTTCGACCACCACGGTCGGGTCAGCGTCGGAGATCGGGCAGCTGTCCGGCGTAGGGGTGAAGAACCACGCGATCGGGCAGGCCAGCGGGATCGTCAGGCGCTGCGAGACGGCCTGCGCGCCCTCGCCGATCACCAGCTCGTAATCGACCTGCACCCGTTCGCGCGCGCTCAGGGTGATCGTTTGGCGGCCGAACGGCTCGACGTTGTAAACGAGCGTGCGCTGGCCGGCGCGGTCGAGGCGGTAGATCACGGCCTGCGGCACGTTGCGCGTTGACCAGAACAGCGTGAAGTCCCCGCCGGGGTTCGCGATCTGCGGCGAGGCGCGGAAGAATTCGATGTATGGCGCATTAGGGTTGGCCGGCGCGGTGATCTGAAGCTGGCCGAGTGGGTCGGGCGTGCGCGTGGGGCCGAGCAGAGAGGTTGGCGTCGGGCCGCCGGTGACCGCTGCCGTGGGCGTTTCAGTGACCGTGGGCGAGGCGTCCGGCGTGTGGGTCGCCGAGGGTTCAAGGGTTGGGGTGGGGCTGGGCCGGTCGGTCGGGATGACCGATGATGCGGTCGGCTCACAGGCGGCAAGGCACGCCAACAGCAGTAAGCCAACGGCCAATGTCCTCAGCAGTCCCGTGGCGATCTTCACCCTGACACAACCCTTCGTGATCGGAGCAGCACGGCGATTCTAGCACGGCGCGGCCGGTCGGTCATGCCCGGAAACACAACGACCCCGCCACTGGGGCGGGGTCGCTGCGTTTGCTGAGGTTCGGATCGTAGACTAGCTGGCGTTGGCGTTGACGAGCGCGGTGTTGATCTGCGCGAAGACGTTGGCGACCAACGGCCCAAGGACCGCCAGAACGACGATCACGACTACGGCGACCAGCACGAGGATGAGCGCGTACTCAACCAAGCCTTGGCCTTCTTCACGGGGGTTGTACATCATGATGATTTCTCCTCAGCGGATAAACCTGCGACCATATCGGTCTGTCGCTTCATGCGACTTGTCATCAATGTAGCATCACAACGGCAGAACTGTCAATTGAGATGAAGCATTAACGCTGTATGGATATTGTCAAGAATTCTCAATGATTTTGTCTTGGGTATCAAACGCGGGGATATTTTCGAGATGAGAGAACAATTGGCCGACCGCTTCGCGGAACATACCCGCCTCTAGGGCGTCAAAGGCGCGGCTTGTCAAGAAACGGTCGTTGACGTTCGCTGCATAAATCGCCGCGAGGTCATCACGATTGTTCTGGCTGAGGACGTGCGGATACTCTTGTTCGGCGTGAAAGCGCACGGTTTGCAGCACGGTCTCGACCGACACACGCCTTCCCTCTACGGACAGTGTCAGCGCGGCCCGCATCTTGCCATCGAAGCCCGACTCGTCCCCGGCCTTGAGGGCGGCCTGCGTCAGGTCAGCCGCTTTGGCCGCCCACGCACGCATCGCCATCATAGGCGACGGATCAACGCGCCGCCGTGTTATCGTGAGCCAGAGCGCCCGGATAAACGCGCGGGCGACGCGCTGGATCGTGTTCATGGCGCGAGCGCCGTATTGACTGCGAACACCACCTCGGCGAGGTTTTGCTCGCATGTGCCGGAAAGCTGGATCAAGACATCCGGCGACTGCGGCGTGCCGGACGCGTTCTCCAGCCGGGCGTAAACGATCTCGCTCTGCGCGCGCGCAGCGGTTTGCACTTCCCAGCCGGTGCGCTCGCCGTAGAACGAGTTGCTGCCGACCGGCGCCGTCTCGTCCACGCTGTCGCTGAAGACGTGTACCCGCAAGTCCGCCGCGACGGCTGCGTTCAGTTCGAGCTGGGCGGCATCGAGGACTCGGCCGCCGACGCCCTGCCACGCGCACCCGAGGCTGTTGGCGAAGTTCTCACGCAGCACGGGCGGATCGGGGGCGAAGTACATGAACGGGATCACCGTCGCTGTTGGGGTTGGCGTATTGGACGGCGTGAACGTGATCGACGGCGTGAGGGTGGCGCTTGGCTCTAGGGTCGCGGTCGGGCGATCCGTCGGCGTTGCGGTGGCGGGCGCGGCCGTGAACGTGGGCGGCAGTGTCGGCGGCGGCAGCGGCGTATGCGTTGGCGTGTCGGTCGGGGTAGCGGTGGGCAGGTCAGGCGCGCGGGTCGGCATCGCGGCGATATCCGACACCGGCGGCGGCGCAACGAACAGATAGATCACGCCGGTCACGACGGCGAGCGTCGCGATGAAGAACAAGACGCTTACGGCATTGAACACCCCGGCGCGCATCGGCTCAGATCCGGCCGGCCATCTTCATAATCACCACAACGATGACGCCGATCGACAGCAGAAAGAACAGCAGCGCGATGAGGTTGTAGAGCAGCGCGAACGGCGAACGGCGCATCGGACGAGTCCTTTCGAGGAGTTCTAAGCCAACACAGGAACGTTGGCCGGATTAGCCTTGTGTTCCGGAGTATACGGCAGGCGGTGAAACGGGTGGTCTCTCATCCCCATCCCTTTCAACTGCTCGCTCAGTAGCCTGTGATGTCGAGCATACTGACCGCGATTCGCCGCAGCACGTCGTTGTTCATCTGGCTGAAGCTCAACGCGATCTCGATGAAGCCGATGTTCTGCGGGTTGGCGGCGAATTCGCGCAGCTCATCCGGCAGGGCGTTGAAGTGCTTCCACTTCTCGCGCATCGCCAGCAGGTCGCCCAGCTGCGAATACGTTTCGAGGAAGTAGGCGATATTCTTGTCCAGCGCGCTCGCGAGCACGGCCAGTTCGTGCATCGGCGCCGGTTCTTCGCCCAGTTCATAGGCGAGAAGGGTCGCCGCCGGGATAGCCGTTTTATCAGACAGCGAGTCGAGGTCGAGCTTCGCTTCTTCGCGGCCTTGCCGCAGCAGCGCGCCGATCATGTGCGTGCGGATTGTGACGAAGGCCTCCTGCGCGCTGATCGGCCGTGTGCGCTCGGTCTCGAGGGTCTTGGTGCCCCAGAAGTGACTCACCGGCACATCGAAGAAGTAGGCGAGCAGTTCAAGCTGTGGCAGGCTCGGCGCGGCGTCACCAACCTCCCACCCCTCGACCAAGATCGGATCAACGTGCAGGTACTGAGCGACATCGTCGATGCTGCGCTGAGCGCCGAGCCGCGCATCCCGCAGCAGCACGCCGAGCATCCGCCCGCGCAGACGATAGCTCTCCTCGAAGTCGTACGCCGCGGCGGGCTGATCGGCGGCAGCGGGCGCGTCCTTGCTCTTCTTCAGCCGTGAGGCGATGTCTTGGAAGTCGTTCATAGCGGCCCTCGAAAGCGGCATGCCCGGCACGTACAGGGCGCGCGAGGCGGCCCATTCCGACGCACGATACGTATGTGCATTATAGGGTGTGGCGGGATGTGCTGCAAATGAAGACGCGCGCGCGGCCGAACTCCGCGGCCGTTACATCCCACAAAGCCTCACCCCGACCCTCATCACTTTCCACGCATCACTCCCTTTATGCCCGCCGGGATGCGTTTCGCGTTATAGTCGTAGTCGAGACCGTGCGAGGTGGATGATGGCGGAAAACTTCAACTGGCGCGACTTTGCTATTGGCGTTGGGGTGGGTTGGGCGACGGCCTACGTGCTGTATGCGATGCGCGATGCGCTTGGCGACGCACGCCGGGGCGTCGGCCAACGGTTGGAGCGCGCGCAGGCATACGCGACGCTGAGCGCCGAGGGCCGCTTCATCCGCGAATTCACGCGGGAAGCGCAGCTTTCGCATCTGGCCGGCGAGCGCATCCCGCTGCACAAGATCGCGATCGAGCCGCGCTTCATCCCGCCCGCCCGTTTCGCCGAGCCGCCCGACGACGACATTCGCCGCGACGTGTTCCGCGTTGTGCCGCGCTTGCCCGATCTGCCGTATCTTGCGCAGCCCTACAACGTCGAGACGGTCACGCTTGACGACCTGTACCACGGCCCCGGCGCCTATGCGCTGCTGGGCGCTCCGGGCAGCGGCCGCAGCACCGCGCTGGTGCTGACCGGCATGGTGGCGTTGGGCGAGATCAGGTTCGCGCCGCCGGAGGACAAGGTGACTGCCCGCCTGCGCGCCGAGGAAGACCAGCTCGACCCGGCCCAGCGCGCCGAACGGCTCAAGCGGCGTCTGACGATCGAACAAGAGGCGTTCGACCAGCTCGCCAAAGAATCGCGCGACACCGGCCTGCGCACGGGCAATCGCCGGCAGGCCGACATGGAGTTGATCCCGTATAACGACCGGTTCCCGGTGTACGTCCATCTGGCCGATGTGCGCCCCGCGTTGTTCCGTGGCAAGACCGACCCGGCCGAGCCGTTGGTGCGCGGCTTGCAGGCGCAGGTCGCAGCACGACGGCGAAGGCGCTGCCCCGGCGGCTGTACCCGCGCATCGAGGCCGGCGGATGCGTGCTGCTGCTCGATGGCTACGACGACCTGACGCCTGAGCATCAGGCCGAGATCGCCGCGTGGCTGCCGGAGCTGATCGCCGCACACCCCGGCAATCATGTGCTGGTCGCCGGGCCGGATCACGGTTACGCGCCGCTGGTCGACGCGGGCCTCGCGCCGCTGTTCATGCGCCCGTGGGATGATAACGACATCGAGACGGCGGTGCAGAAATGGGCTGCGGCGTGGCCGTCGTATTTGGCTGGCAGCGGCCGCCGCGCACGGCCGAATCGTGACAATACGCCCAGCGACGCGGCGATCAAAGCGGCGTTGAACGGCGCTCGCGGCCTGTCCGCGACGGAGACGACCCTTAAGATCCTCGCGGCGTTCCACGGCGAGACCAGCCGCGCGCCCGGCGTGTGGGTCGAGTCGTACCTCGCCAACCTCGCGCTGCCCGAAAACGTGCGCGCTGCTGCCGCGCGGGCCGCCCGCGTGGAGATCGAACACCACCGGATCACGTCCGATATGGTCGCGGCGTCCACCGGAAACGCGGAGGGCGCCGGCGATCAAGGCAAGCTGCTGCTCGACCTGTTCCGGCGCGGCCTGCTGGTCGAGATCGGGCGCGGCGAATTCCAGTTCCGGCACCGCGCGGTCGGCGCGTATCTTGCTGCGCTTTCGCTCAAGGACGCCGATAACGCGCGCCTGCGTGAGATCGCCCTCGATCCGCGCTGGGAATTGGCGTTGGGGTACGCGGCCGGTATCCGGTCTGTCGACGCCGCCGCAGCCGCCCGCCTCGAAGCGCCGTCCAATGTACTCGTCAGCACACTGACCGGCCTGACCCGCTGGCTGGCCTATCTCGACAGCAAGCCGGCGTGGCGCGCCAGCGTGCTGCGCCAGATCGGCAACCTGTTCGTTCAGCCGGGGCAGTACCCGTTGGTGCGTGAACGTCTCGCCGCCGCGCTGGCCGCCAGCCGTGACGCCGAAGCGACGGCGATCTTCGAGCGTTCGCTCAAGTCCCCGGATTCGGACGTGCGGCGGTTGTCCGCGCTGGCGTTGGGCGTGCTGCGTTCACATCAGACTGTCCCGACGCTGGTGGGGCTGGTCAGAGACGTCGACCCTAACGTGCAGCTTGCGGCGACGACCGCCCTCGGCGCAATCGGCAGCGACGAGTCGTATGAGGAACTGGCGCGCGCGTTTGCCTTCGGTACCGAGGCTGTCAAGCAGATGGCCGCGGAGACGTTCGCTATTCTGCCCGATGTCGGCTTTGAGACGCTTTACGACGCCACACGTCACGAGACGCTCGAATACCGGCGCGCGTCGGTGTTCGGCCTACGCCGGATGCGTGTCGGATGGGCGCTGATCGAACTCTACCGGCTGTTTCTCGAAGACCAACAGTGGTACGTGCGGCTCGCCGCGCAGGAAGCGATCATCGACTTCCAGACTCATGCGGCGGCCAAAGCCCTCGCGCCGTATCCCGAACCGTCGGCGATTGATTGGCTGGGCAGGTGGGCGCGGCAGGTCGGCATCAAGAGCGAAGGGGTCGAGGCCGACGTGCTGGGCCGCATGGCGACGATGCCGGACGCCACGATGCAGCCCGTCGCTGTTCAGGCGCTGGGGCAGCTCGGCATGCTTGACCGCGCCGGGATGTTGTACCGCGCGCTGCTGGATGGTCAGCCGACCGTGCGTGATCTGGCGTTCCGCAGCCTCGCCGACATCGGCTTGCAGCATGACGCGCCGCTCCCCAGCCCGGTGTAGAAGTGCGGCGTGATGAGGGGAGTGGTCAGAAATCAGTCGATAGGTAGCGGGGATACCCTCCGGCCGGTTTCGTAGGGATACAGCCGTGCCGCGTCTGCTCTTGAGACTGAACCACAGAGAACACGGGAGTCCGTAGGGGCGCCCCGCCGGATAACGGCGCGACGTGTCACGTCCTCCGGCCGAGGGCTAAACGCGCAGCCAGCCGCGAAACCCGCGCGCCGCGTAATACGACTCTGCGCCGTTGTGATAGATGAACACACGCCCGAAACGGCGGTCACCGAAGATCGCGCCGCCGTGTTTCCTCACCTCCTGCGGCGTGTTCAGCCAGCTCGACGTTTTCAGGTCGAACTCGCCCAGTGTTTGCAGATTGAAGTACTGTTCTTCCGTCAGCAGTTCGATCCCCATCGCCGCGGCGACATCTATCGCGTTGTCGTCGGACCGCGCCGTCTTGCGCGATTCCCACGCCTCGCGGTCGTAACACAAGCTCCGGCGTTCCTTGGGGCTTTCCGCCGAGCAATCGTAGAAGATGAACGAGTCGGTCTTCGGGTCATAGCTGACGACATCCGGCTCGCCGCCCGTGCGTTCCATCTCGTTGAGCGACCACAGCTTCGTGGGGTTGGCGTCCAATTTCTCCAAGACGTCAGCCCAATGCAGTCCCTTGTGCCGGCCCATGCTGCGCTCGAAACGAGCTTGCAGCGTCTTGAGCAGAGCCTCGCGTTCTCCCTCGGACAGCGTCATGCCGCATTCCCTTCTGCTGGCGTAGTGGACAAGGAGCGAACTTCGAGAACAGCGGCGGATCATGCACATCAGGCTCCCCAAGCGGAACCGGTGTGCTGCTGCTCCACAGGCAGTATAGCACGGCTCCCCTACGTGCGGCGGCCTGACTCCGTAATCGGCCCGCAAACGGGTCTGCTAAAATCATCCGAACGCGGGACGTGGTATGTCCTACCCGCAGTCGCTGAACCTCAAGAGGCCGCCATGCTCTCTGAACTGCTGATTATCCTTGCCTTGACGCTCGCCAACGGCTTCTTCTCCGGCTCGGAGCTGGCGATTGTCTCCGCCCGCGTAGGCCGTCTCGATGCGATGGCAAAAGGGGGAAGCCGGCCGCGCGGCAGGCGCTCAACCTCGCCAAGAATCCCGACCGCTTTCTAGCGACCGTGCAGGTCGGCATCACGCTGATCGGCACGTTCTCCGCGGCGTTCGGCGGGGCGCGCATCGGCGACATCCTCGCCGGCTGGATCGCGCAGGTTCCGGCGCTGGAGCCGCATGCCGAAACGCTCGGCCTGCTGATCGTCGTCGTGGTCATCACGTATCTGTCGCTGGTGCTGGGCGAGCTTGTCCCGAAGCGTCTGGCGATCCAGAACGCCGAGCGCCTCGCCGTCATCGCCGCGCCGGTGATGACCGTGCTCTCCGCGCTCACGCGGCCAATCGTCGGCATCTTGACGCTGTCGGTCGCCGGAGTCATGCGCGTGTTGGGCCAGCGCGTCACCGACGATGACGCTGTGACCGAGGAGGACATCGCGTATCTGGTGCGCGAGGGCGCCGAAAGCGGCGTCGTGGAGCGTGAGGAGGCGCGCATCATCGAGCGCGTCTTTCGATTTACCGACCGGCCCGTCAGCGCGATTATGACGCCGCGCACCCAGTTCACCGCCGTCAGCGTCGATCAATCGCTGTCCGAGGTGATGGACGTGTTCAAGGCGAGCCGATTCTCCCGCCTGCCGCTGTATGAGGGGATGATCGATCATGTCGTCGGCGTCCTCCACGTGAAAGACTTCATAAGCGCATTCGCCAGCGGCACGGACATCGACCTCAGGGCTATCGCGCGGCCGCCGTTGTTCGTCGTTGAAAGCCTGCACGGCGACGACGTGCTGTTTCATCTTCGCCAGCAGGGCGCACAGATTGCCTTCGTGATCGACGAGTACGGGCAGATCATGGGTCTGGTCACGATCGAGGACTTGATCGAGGAACTGGTCGGCGAAATCCGCGATGAATTCAACCGCGCCGAAGAGCCACACTACGTCAAGCGCGAAGACGGCAGTTGGCTGATCGACGGGCTTGAGCCGTACGAGAAGGTCGCGGTTCGCGTTGGCCTGCCGCGCGACGAAGAACGCCGTCACACCTCGCTGGCCGGAGTCATCATGGATGAGCTGGGGCGAGTCGCCGTGGTTGGCGATACCGTGACCCTTGCCGAGCATGTGCTGGAGGTGGTCGACATGGACGGCCGGCGGATCGACAAGGTGCTCGTGCGTCACACACCACACCCATAAAGCGCCCCTCGCCCTTGAAGGGAAAGGGGTTGAAGTAGGTTATCGAAAGTCAGCAAACCCAATCTTCCGCCTTAGAGGGTTCCACGAGCGGTGAAGGCTGGTAGTCACTCATCACTGTCATTGAAACGTCGAAAGAATGGGATAAAGTGGGGGCATGACAACACGAAAAGCTTATCCCAGTGACCTGAATGATGCAGCGTGGAGCAAGATCGAAGCGATCTTGCCAACGACC
>JZRA01000123.1 GCA_001567485.1 Chloroflexi bacterium OLB13 | reverse complement strand
ACGATCATCTACCAAACAGAACAGCGAAATGATAAAGTCTTCGGTGGTCACGGTTGCGTCCTCTTTGTTGTGTGGAAACTTCAAGAGTACGCAATTCGTGACCTTTTTCAAACTAGCACCATTGGTTCATTAACCGGTCGTATTCACAGTTCAAAGGATCGCTGGGATGGATACTTTCCTTTCGTTGATTGGGCTTCTGCTCAATGTCTTTCAGTTGATTTTGTTGGCGCGGGTGCTGCTCAGTTGGTTCCCGCAGGTTGACCGCTATAACCCGATCGTGCGGTTCATCTACGAAGTGACCGAGCCGGTGCTGGCGCCGATCCGCCAGTTCGTCGGGCCGATGGGGGGCTTAGACATCAGCCCGCTGGTCGTCATCATCATCATCTTCGCCATCCAAACCGTGCTGCGAATCTAGCACGCTCATAGGAGGGTGAAGCGATGGACGTTCCGACCTCTGGCCGATCCCCGCTTCCGCTGGATCCGGCACTATCCGCCGCGCTCGATGCTGAGAACCCGGCCGATGAGCGCGACCCGTTCGTCTGCGATACCGACGCGAACGTGCGCCGGTTGGGGCGTGTCGCGGTGCGTCGAAGCCACATCGACGACGTGTTCGCGCTGGGCGATGCGTGCGCAGCCCTGACGTTCAACGCATACGATGCGCACATGTCGGCGGCGTATGCCGAGAAGGCGCTGACCGCTTACCGGCGTGCGCAGCAGGTCGCGGAGACGCCGGAAGATCGCGCGGCCGCTGAATCGGCCGCGGCGCGGTTTGTGGACTGGGCGGTTGCGACCGCGCTGCAGTTCCCGTCGCGGCGTAATATCTCGGTCGCGTTATGGGCCGCGGCGCTGTTGGATGGGCCGCACGCATCGCACATCGTCGATGCGACTCTCATCGAGCGCATGCTGTCGATCTACCGCGACCGCGTGACGGCCGCCGAACGCCGCTATCAGGTGCAGACGCGTGGCGAACTGCGGCCATCGACGCAGGTTGAAGACGCGACCCGTGTCGATCTCGGCATCGACCATCTGATCTCACAGGACATGCTGCCGCCGCGCAATTTCGACTCGCCGCTGTCGCACACCGCCGAAGCCAGCCCGATCCCGTCCTCCGCCTCCAGCCACATGGCGTCGTCGCTCGACCTCACCCCTGAGGCGCATTTCGGGCGAGACTTCGGCGTGGGCGAGATCATTGAGGGCATCGGCGAGGTAATGACGGTGCGCTACGGCGGCATGGGCGTCGTCTACCTGTGCTACGACCACGAGCGCGGTGAGCCGGCCGCCGTCAAGACGTTTCAGGGCCGGTTTTGGAACAACAAACGGGCCGAGACGCGCTTCCACAAGGAAGCCCTGACGTGGATCCAGCTTGAGAAGCACCCGAACATCGTGCAGGCGCGCCGTGTGCATACCGTGGGCGGCCGGCCGCATATTGTGCTTGAGCACGTCAGCGGGCCTGAGAACCTCGGGCCTGACCTGTCCAACTGGATCAAGCACCGCCGCGTCACGCTGGAGAACGCGGTCGACTTCGCCTTGCAGATCGCGCGCGCGATGCGGCACGCGGCGGCTAAGTTCCCCGGCATGGTGCACCGCGACATCAAGCCGGCCAACATCCTCGTCACGCATGACGGCACGGCGAAGGTGACCGACTTCGGGCTGGTGTATTCGGTGTTGAGCGATGCCGGCGTGTCTGACGACGGGCCGATCACCAGCGATCCGGTCGTCAACCCGAGCGACCGCCTCACGCGCGCCGATGCCGTCGTCGGCACGTATGCCTATATGTCACCGGAGCAGTGGGTCAACGACCCGTCGCTCGACCTGCGCTCGGACATCTACGCGTTCGGCTGTGTGCTGTACGAGATGCTGGTCGGAAAGACCGTGTATCCGTATCGCCACAAGGCGGAGCTGAAGCGCGCGCACCTCGAAGAACAGCCTGAATTTGATGAAGCGATGGAGCAGAAGATCCCGCTGTCGCTGCGCTCACTGGTGCTGTGGTGTTTGGAGAAGGATCGCGCGGAACGCCCGCAGACATGGGATGAGATCGCCGGCGTGCTGCGTGACATCACCCTTGAGATCACAGGCAGCGAGCCAGCGCCTGAGCCGGAAGGTGTTCCGCTGGCCGCGCGCGAGCTGGTCGACAAAGGCTATTCGCTGACCGAGCTTGGCCGCTACGATCAGGCGCTGCAAGCGTTCGATCAGGCCATCGCCAAGCAGCCCGGACTGAGCTACGCATGGGCGCGTAAGGGGCGCACGCTGCGCCTGCTCGAACGCTACGAGGATGCGCTGGCGTGTTATGACCGCGCGCTGGAGATTCAGCCGTCATACGCGTGGGCGCTCAGCGGTAAGGGCGTCATCTTGGAGCGCATGGGCCGTTTCGAGGAGGCTCTGGCGTGCTTCCAGCAGGCCTCGGAGATGCACCCGCAAGACGTTTGGTACGTCCACAACATGGGCAGCGCGTACCTCAACCTCGGGCAGTTGGCCGACGCCGAAGCGGCCCTGCGCCGCGCGGTCGAGATCGACCCGGCGCATTCGTCCAGTTGGGCGCGGCTGGGGCAGGTGCTCCGGCAGCTTGACCGGCCTGAGGAGGCGCTTGGAGCCTTTGAGCAGGCCATCAAGCTCGACCCAACGTATGCGTGGGCGCACAATGGCCTCGGCCTGACACAGAAGATGCTGGGCCGCACCCGCGACGCGCTCAACAGCTTCTTGCGCGCCACGCGCTATCAGCCGAATGTCGTCATGCACTGGTACAGCCTGACCGAGATGTATATCGACCTCGGACAGGTACAGGACGCGCTCGACCCGGCACGGCGCGCCACCGAACTTGATCCGAACTATGCGCTGAGTTGGGCCAAGCTGGGCCAAGTGCTGCGCTATCTCAAACGATACGACGAGGCGCTCAGCGCCTATGATCGCGCATTGTCTATCGACCCCAGCCTGACATGGGCGGTCAACGGGCGCGGCGTTGTGCTGGAACAAACCGGCCGCTACGACGAGGCGCTCGAGTGCTACCGGCAGGCGGCGGAGCAGGCGCCAGACGACGTGTGGTACCAGTTCAATCAGGGCAACGTGCTGCTGCTGATGGATCGCAGCGCCGAGGCGATTGAGCCGCTGCGCCGGTCGGTCGAGATGGATCCGGCCAGCGCGCGCTTCTGGACGCGGCTGGGCAAGGCGTATCGTCAGTTGGGTGATTATGAGCGCGCGCTCGATGCGTGCCGCACGGCGGTTCGTTTAGCCGATCAGCTGGCGTCGGCGTGGAGCGAGCTGGGCGCGACGCTTGAGGCGATGGAGCAGAACGTCGAGGCGCTCGACGCCTACCGCCGTGCGGTTGAGCTGAGCGACGACCCGTTCTACACGACCAAGCAGACCGACCTGCTCAGCCAGATCGGGAAGAACCAGACCGCGGCCGAGCTGCTCGAACAGGCGCTTCAGCGCGACCCGAACAACGGCCAGCTGTGGGGCAAATATGGACAGGCGCTGCGCCGTCTGCGCCGGTTGGACGAGGCGATGGTCGCGTATTCGCGGGCGATTGACCTCGATCCAAGTGATGCGTGGGCGTGGGGCGGACATGGCTTGACGCTCGGCGAGTACGGCCGGCATGTCGAGGCGCTGGAGTCGTTCGATCGCGCGCTTGAACTGAATCAGGACGATCCGTGGCTGTGGTACAACCGCGCAGAGGAACTGCTGGCGTTGAACCGCGCGCACGAAGCGATCGAAAGCCTTCAGCGTGCGCTCGCCTTACGGCCCGATCATGCGGAGAGCTGGGCCAAGCGCGGTCATGCGCTGCGCAAGCTCGGTAAGCTGGAAGATGCGCTGGTGGCGTTCGACAAGGCTGTGCAGGTCATGCCGGGATATGCGTGGGCATGGAACGGGCGGGCGCTGACCTTGCGCGAGCTGCGCCGCCGCGACGATGCGCTGTTGAGCTATCAGCGCGCGGTGCGCGAAGACCCCAACAACCTGTGGTATCGCATCAACCAGATTGATCTGCTGCTCGACATGCGCAAGGCGCACGAGGCGCTGCAAGTCGCCACCACGCTGATCGACTACGCCGCCGACAGCTCGGTGGCGTGGGCGCGTCACGGACAGGTGCTGCGCCGCTTACATCGTTATCAGGACGCGCTCGGCAGCTATGAGCGCGCGCTGCTGCTCGACCCGCGCTACGCGTGGGCATGGAACGGCAAGGGGATGAGCTTGTTCGCTCTTGAACGCTACGACGAAGCGCTGGCCTGCTATGAACAGGCGACAACGCTTGCGCCGGGCGATCCGTGGTTCTGGTATAACTATGGTGAGGCGTTGATGCGTATGGGCGATATCGAGGGCGCGAAACGGCGCTACCGGTCGGCGCTGCAAGCAGATCCCCGACATCAGGCAAGCAAGGAGCGGTTGAATGAGTTATAAGTCGCCACGACGGGGCTACCGCCGCGAAGTCTCGGTCACATATATGTCGGGGCCGTTGGATGGCAAAACGCTGACGTTCACGCAGCCTGCGCCCGGCGAGGAGCGCGCGCTGGCGATGGGCCGCCGCGAGGGCAGCGAAATCCATCTGCCGTTTGACAGTCAAGTCTCGCGCCTACATGCCAAGTTGATCTGCAAGCACGAAGCCGGCACCGACACCGAGGACACCGAAACCCCGCAGTCGATCACGTTCTGGCTTGAGGATCAAGGCAGCCGCAACGGCACCTTCGTCGAGAAGCAGCAAGAGCCGATCAAGGGACGTGTCGCGCTGCGGCCGGGCGTGTTGTTCCGCGTGGGACGGACGTGGATCCGGCTTGATGCGCCGATGAACTTCGACGACTGACGTTACAGCGCGATGAGTACGACCGCAGCCAGCGCGAACGCGACGCCGAGCAGCTGGTGTTTGCGCAGGCGTTCCTTGAGCAGCACCCACGCCCAAGTGACGGTCGCCGCGGGGTAGAGCGACGACAGCACGGCGGCCACGGCGTCACGGCCAACCTGCGCGGACAGACCGTACAGCGTATTGCCAAGCGTATCGAACACACCCGAGGCGGCGATCAGGCGCAGTTCCGCGCGGTTCGGACGGGGCAGCTTGCCCAACCGCCACCCGATCACGCCGACGATCGTGATCGACGTGAAACGCCCCGCGACGATCGGCCACAGGGCGCTGTCTCCGCTTGCCCGCGCGATCAGCACAAGATACATGCCGAAGCCGAATCCGGCCAGCAGCGGCAGGCGTAGTTCCGAGAACGCGGTCGTGCGGCCCCCGCCTTCGCGGGCGATCAGCGCGATGGCGGCGAAGGCCAGCCCCATACCGATGATCTGGACGATCTGCGGCATGCCCTCCAGCGCGAAACCGAACACGACTGGAATGGCGGCGGCCATCACCGCGGTCACGGGCGCGGCGGCGCTCATCTTGGACGTGCTGAGCGCGCGGTAGAAGAACAGCAGCCCCACCGCGCCGAAGATGCCCGCGCCGCTTCCGAGCGCGAGATCGCCGGCCGAAGGCAGCGGCAGCCCGATCAGCAGCACGATTACGAGCAGCATCGCCGTGCCGATGATCTGACCGTAGAACACGACCGTGTAAGCCGAGATGCGGCGCGACGCCACCCCGCCAAAAAAAGTCGCCGGTGCCCCATAGCAAGCCGGACGCCAAGCCGAGCAGGGCGGCTAAAAGTTCTGTGGACATAGCGTTCTAAGCAGAGTCCTCGTCAGTGGTGATGTCGGCTAGGCGCGCGCGCAGCAGGTTCAACAGCGGCACGACCGGCACGCGCACCTGCATGCCGCGCTGGCCGGCGCTGATGGCGATGTGTTCGAGGTCGGCGACGTGACGGTCGAGGTAGATCGTCCAGTTCTTGTCGCGCAGCATCAGCGGACTGATCCCGCCGACTTTAAGGCCGGTCAGCGCTTCAGCGTCCTTGTGCGCGGCCATGCGCACCTTCTTGACGCCGGACGCGACCGCCAGCTTCTTGAGGTCGAGATGCCGTTCGCTGGCGATGACAGCCAGCATGGGCTTAGCCTGTCCCTCGACTTGCACGACGAGCGTCTTATACACCATCCAGTACGGGATGCCGAGCGCCTCGGCTACCTCTTCCGCGTCTCTGATGGAATTGGGATATTCGAGGATCTCGTACGGGATTTTCGCCTGTTCGAGCACCCGCATCGAGTTTAGTTTGGCCGGCATAGAGCCTAGACCAGATCGTCGTCGGAACCGGAGGACTCGCGACGCGACATCAACAGCCCGATCACAGCCACGGCGCTCAAGCCGATCAGCAGCATCAGCAGGCCGAGGCCCTGAGGCGCATCGACAGACGCCGCCGCTTCAGCTTCCTGCGCCAGCGCCGGCAGTGCCGTCAGCATCAGAAGAGCGATCACTCCAAGTACACGCGTGCTAGGGCGCATCGGGCGCTCCTTGTTCTTCATTGTATCCGCCAAGTCGCTAATGCCGTGCATTGTACCACGGCGGACGGCCTGACTCTATGTGACATCTTGGCATGGTATTGCGAATTTCAGCCCAAACCGGCACACTTGCCACGCAGAACCAAGCGAGGTGGAGAGAAAAGCGATGGCACACTTGACGGTCAGCACGGCATGGCTCGAAGCGCATTTGGACGATCCGAACGTCGTTGTGATCGACATTCGCGGCCACGTCATCCCGGCGTCCGAGCCGCCGCCGCACTACTTCGCGCATGATGAAGCCTATGCCGAGTCGCATATCCCCGGCGCGCGGTTCGTGAATTGGGTGACGGACATCACCGTGAACGGCCCGCTTCAAAATCAGGTCGCGCCGCCTGAGAAATTCGCGGCGTTGATGTCGGCGCTTGGCATCGACGAGGACATCATGGTGGTCGCGTATGACGACGCCAACGGGATGTTCGCGGCGCGCTTATGGTGGGCCTTGCACTATTACGGCCACCGGCGGGCTGTCGTCCTTGATGGCGGATGGAACGCATGGGTCAGCGAGGGGCGGCCCGTTTCGGCACGGGTGCCGGTGGTGACGCCGCGTGTGTTCGTGCCACGGCTTGACGCATCGATCCGGCGTGATCGGCACGCGGTCGAGAAACTGCTGCATACCGATACGTCGTTGATCGACGTGCGCTCGGCGGCGGAGTATCGCGGCGAGTCGGCGCGGGCCAAGCGCAAGGGGCATATCCCCGGCGCGGTCAGCCTACCGATCAAGGAAGCGCTTGCGACCCCGGACGGTCGGATGCCGCCGCCTGAGACTCTGCGCGCCTGTTTGGCGAAGCCGGCGTCGAGAGTGACGATCAGGATGTCGTGCTGTACTGCAACGGCGGCGTCAGCGCCAGCCTCGCGCTGCTTGCGTATCGCCTCGCCGGGTTCGACGGCGGCGCGATCTACGACGGCAGTTGGAAAGAGTGGGGCAACGACGACGCGCTGCCGATTGAGTGAGGATTAAAGAGGGAAGCGTGAGCATCGCGCAGGGTGATGGGGACTTGTGAACGCTGCTCATCACCCTGCACGCGTTATGTGTCCTTATGGCGCGGCGAGCAGACGGATCGTGTTATCTGCCCCAAGCGACGCCAGCAGCGTGCGATCCGGGCTGAACGCCAGCGCCGAGATCGCCCCGGCGTTGATCCCACTCAGCACGACCGGCGGCTCGGTCGTCAGCAGTTGATTGCTCGCGCGGATCCCGATTGAGCCGTCCGAGGCGGCGGACGCCAGCAGGAGTCCATCGCTGCTGAACGTCAACGCCGTGATCGGCGCGCTGTGCGTCGGCACGACCGGCCCCGCGCTCAAGCTGTCGACCAGCGCCAAGGCCAGTGTCGCCCCGTCCTGATAGCCGATGACCAGCACCGAGTCGTCGGGGCTGTACGCCATGGCGGTAGCGGGGATGTCACTGTCGACGCGGGCCGTTTGCAGGCCGGATGCCGCGTCCCATATCCGCACCGACCCGTCGAGGCTCGACGTGGCGATTGAGCGGCCGTCGCTGCTGAAGGCCACGCCGGTCACTTCGCCGGTGTGCCCGCGCAGCGCATACACCTGTGATACGTTGGTGATGTCCCACACCAGTACCGCGTACAAATTGTCGTCCTGCTGCACGGTGGCAAACGCATAACCGCCTGACGTCGCGATGCGGCGCAGATCGGGGCTGATCGCCACGGCCGACACCGCTTGATTGTGAGCGTTGAGCACGAGACGCTCGATCAGGTTGCTCGACGGGCTGAGATCCCAGATGTGAACGCTGCCGTCGGCGGCGCCGAGCACGAGCGTTTCGCGCTGATCCGAGAACACGCCGCGAACGAACCGGTCAACCGAGCGGATCGTGCGGGGGGCGGCGGCGAGCGCGCTCTGTTCGTAGAGCCACAACCCCTCCGCGCCAGCGTCTCCGGTGACGGCCAACTTGCCGGTCGACGACCACATCAGGCCGGGGCCGAAGTTGCCTTGCAGCTTGGCGAATTCGCGCCACTGCGGCGCGCTCGCCACGGTGAGGGCATGGATCGGCGTGCCGCTGATCGTCGGCGGCAGCGGTTCAAGATACACGTCTTGCCCGGACGCCTCTGCGGTGTAGCCGACCATGCCGTTGAAGTTTACCTGCACCCACAGCATGCCAGTCGGGTCACAGATCGGCCCGGCCAATACGTCGAACGACGCGCCGGTCGGGATTTGTCCGATCAGCTGCGCGTTGATGTTCGGCTCGCTGCGCAAGTTATTCGGCGTGCCGCCGATCACCCGCGCCTGAATCCCCGGTGCAAGCCGCGTCCGCGGATAGGCGCTGCCGGGCTGCGGCGCGGGGCAAAGCGAGTTCGACAGCTCGGCCACGTCGTCAATGACGCCGGCGATGTCTTCGCCGCCTGTCTGTGACGATTGGTTGACGGTGCCGCAGAACGCCGTCACCGTCCGGTCGGCCGACACGCGGTACTCGTAGGTCACGTCGGCGTAGGTGAACAGGAAGCGATAGCCGACGACCGTGCCGGCGACCGGCTGCACACCGTCAGCAGGGCAGCCGAGCGCGCTGTCTGGAAACGTGGACTGCTCCCATGTCCAGAAGAAGTCGTTCAGGGTGAGCGCCGTTCCGAGACGCTGATTGAACGCTGCCAGCGCGTCTTGGATCTGTTCCGGCGCGCCTTGAGCCGCCACTGCGCCGGCGACGAGCATCGCCAGCACGATCCCCAACATTCGCAGCTTACGCATGAGTCCTCCTTTGTGCAAGGACACGCAGCACTCGCCCATTATTGTGAGAGCGCACGGCACGCAGGGCAATCCCCACCCGGACGGATGAGCGCAAAACCTGCCTGCGGGTCGCCCCCGCCGTAGTTCTCGAAGTCGACGTTCCAGATAATCATCAGCAGCACACGCCCGCTGTTCGCCGCGATGCTGACGACCTGATCGATCCATGCCGCCTGTTCGGCCAGCGACGTATCCGCGGCCCACAGGAATCCGTCGGGGAGTTGGCCGAAGCCCTCCGGCGTCAAGTAACCAAGCTCGGTGAAGCACAGCCGCTTCGTCCCATGGAACGCGTTCACGTAGGTGCTGACCATGGTCGGATAGTAGCGCGTGTAGTGGTTCGGGTTGCCGCGTGAGTCGCCGCTGGTGGCGTTTGGCGGCAGGGTGCCTTCGTTATAATGGATGCCGATGCAGTCCATGTACCGTCCTGCGCCGGCGGCGTACATGCCTTCGACGAACGGCTTGTCGTCGCAGCCCCACGGCGAACAGCCGCCGTAGTAGCCGGTCGGTGACGGCGCGCCACTGATGACGATGGTCTCCGGCCGTGCGCCCTTGATCGCGTTGTACGCCTGCCGCAGCAGTTCGGTGTAGTGCGCCGGGTTGATGCTGCCCGCCGCCCACTCGCGATCGATGTTCGGCTCGTTCCACACCTCGATGGCGTCCGCGCCGAGGGCGGCTACCCCGCCGACATACGCGGCGTAGGCTTCAAAGTAGCCGGGATCGTTGACCTTGTCCGGCTTGCCGACGATGCTGAGCAGGATGCGGAAGCCCTGTCCGTGCGCCTCGTTAATCAGGCCGCTTACGCCGCCCGGATCGTTGCCCGGTTCCCAAACCACCTGCTTCTTGACCCATGACATGCCGGCGACGCGCATCCAGTTGGCGGTATTTTCGCTCAAGTTGCGGACGTGCCCGCCGAGGTTGAAGCCGCGCACCGGGGCGGTGTTCACGACGGGGACATCCGGCGCGGCGGGCGCGCTCTCGGCCGGGGCGCTGCCTCCCGCCGGGGCCGACAGCGAAAACGGCGCGTCGCGGTTGACCACGCGCAAGCTGCCGATCGAGCCGGTCAGGTATTCGGCGAATGCCCAGCCGATCGTGCCGTCCGGCGCGATGCCGCGCACCCAGGTGCCGCTGAAGTCCTTGCCATCGACGTTGAACGGCTGGCCGACCTCTAATCCGCCGATCAGACGCCACTGCGTTCCGGGGCCGCTGCGGATGTTCAGGCGCGCGGTCGCGGTGAAGACCGACCCGCCGCCCCCGCCGACATCACCCTGCTGCGCGGGGGCCGGCAGGTTGAACGGCGTTTCGAGATACACCGGGGGCAAGGCCGCGGCCGCGCCGCCGTCAATCGCGAGGTTCTCGCGGTACATCCATCCCACCAGCCGCCGGACGTGATGCCGCGCACCCAGTTCCCGCCGTACGCCTGCCCGTCCAGCGCGATGGTGGTGCCGGCGGCGGCAGTGCCGAGAATACGCCACTCGGTGCCGGGGCCGCTGCGAACGTTCGTCGCAACGACCGCCGACGTGATCGTCCCTTGCGCCCACACCGCACTCACCGCCAGCAGCCACATCGTCATAACCGCAAGAACACGCGCCAATTTCATCTCGTCTCCTCGGCAAGAGTCCTTCAACGTCTATTGGGACGGCATTGTACAGGATGCAGTAGAGTGGTTCCAAGTCAAACGCGCAGTTCATCGGGAGATCGTCAGCCACCCCCATGAACTGAGCGAATCCGGAAGGCCGGCGTTATTGTTTGACCCGCTGTGCGCGTCCGATGCTATGATTGTTGAAATTCCAACGGGGTTTCAGACGTGATTGAGACAACACAGTCGCGGTTCGTTGAACTGATCGGCGATGTCGAGGCCTTCCGGCTGATGCTGGAGGGCGCGCTTGGTCGTTGGGAAGGCGCTTACGACGTGCTGCTGGCGGATACCCACGAATATCTCTATAACGCCATCGAGAGCGAGCGTTTCTGCGGCTTTTGCAGCGCCCTACGCGCCTATCCAGAGGGTGACGCGCTGTGCCGCGAGCACGATACCGAGATGGCGCGCCGCGCTCGCACCAACCAATCGGCGCACATGCTGTACAAATGTCACGCGGGCTTGACCGACGTGGCCGTGCCGATTCGGGTCGGCGGCGAGCTGGTGGCGACGGTGTTCTTCGGGCAGGTGCTGGTGGGTGATACCGGCGACCACGACGTGGTGATGCGCCGCGCCGCCGACCTTGAGGAGAAGCTGGGCATGCCCAAAGGCACGCTGACCTCGCAGGTCGATCACATCCGGACGGTCAGCCGTGCCGAGCTGGACGACAAGAGCGCGCGTGTGAAGCAGCTCGCCGATTGGGTGTCGCACTTGGGCGCGGAACGGCTCGACTACCAGAAGCGCATGCGCACCGAACATCATCAGCTCAAGGCCAGCGAGATCATCCGCGTCGCGTCAGAGCAGTTGAACGACAGCACGATCTCGTGGGATCAGTTCTGGGCGCGCACCGAGCGCGCGGTCGACAAGATGCGCGTATTGATCGGCGCGATGGCGGGGATGGTGCTGGTGCCGGGACGCGGGGCGCGCCGCGACAAGCATATCGCGGTGGTGATCTCCGGGCTGCCCGCTGAGTTTCAGGGCCGCATGTATGAGCTTGACCCGCTGACGGTCGACGAGATGCAGGGCCTGAAGGGCGCTGTCGTGCATGCCGATCCGGAACGGCCGGGGGCGGTTCATCGCAGCATCATGGAGTGGGACTCGTCGTTTGCGCAGCGCGTCGACAAGGTCTTCAAGATCAAGCTGAGCCTCGGCGAGCAGCATGGCGTGCTGGCGTACTTCATGAACGAAGACGACGACGTCGCCGGGGGCGGTTTCAAGATCGACAACGGCAGCCGTATCGAAATGACGATGCTGGAGCAGTTCGCCGCGGCGATTGGGTTGGCCTTCAACAACCGCAGACTGGCCGACCGGCGCAAGGATGCGCTCAACACGCAGCGCGTATGGCTGGAGAAAGTAAGTCATCAGCTCACGCAGGCGTTCGGGACGGTGCGTGGACATGCCTCCAACATTCAAGAGTTCGTGCATGAGCTTCAGGAGTTCTATCCGGAGTCGTTCGGCCGCTGGACACCGGGCGACCTGAAGTGGTTCGTTGACCGCGTTGACGACGTGATGTACAGCGCCAACAACGGCGCGCGGCTCGCCGCGAACCTGCTGCGTTCCGCGATCAGCCCGAAGTCGCAGTCGAACGTCGATTGGGAATACGCCATCATCGGCGACGTGGCCGCGCTGATGATCGAGATCGCGCGCGACTTTCAAGGCCCGGCGCAGCTTCGCAAGATCGGCCGGCTCAACGTCGACACCGACAGCTTCGCGCCGCTGAACGGCAGGTTGAAGATCATCACGACCGACAACCTGTTCAAGCATGCGATCGGCAACCTGATCGACAACGCCGTGAAGTACTCGTTCCCCGGCACCGAGATTCGCGTCGTGGGCGGAATCAACGCCGAGATGGCGATGGTCGAGGTGCACAACGAGGGGATCGAACTGACTTCCCGCGATGTCGAGCGCATCTTCGAGTACGGCTTCCGCTCCGATGGCGCGACCGCGCGCCATGCGCCGGGAACCGGCATCGGCCTGTACGTGGCGCGTGAGATCGTCGAGACGCACGGCGGAACACTGACGGCCAATCCGTCGCGGCGCGGCCGAACCACCGGCGGGATGCGTCACTGGCATACCACGTTCACGGTGCTGCTTCCCCTACTGCCTCAAAACGCAGCCGACCACTAGGAGGTCTGTTGACATGCTGAACGATGGATCGGCCGTCGTCAGAGTGCTTGTGCTGGATGACGAGCCGGAGCACGCTCAACCTAACGTGGATGCCCTGCGCCGTCGAAAATACGACGTTGTGCAGACCATGACAGTCGATGAAACGCTGGAAATCCTCCGCCGCGAGGGCCAGTCGTTCCGCGTCTTGGTGCTCGATATGCTAATGCCCGGCAGCGGCGGCCCCGCCGACCGCGAGGAGTTCACCAACCCGGTCGAAACGGGGATGCGCTTGCATCGCACGATTCGCGGCACGTTGAAATTGGTCGAGGTGCCGATCATCTTTACGTCGGTCGTGCGCGACCCGAACATCCGCGAACGTATTCGCGAAGAGGAGCGCAAGTACCGCAACAAGGTGAGCTTTCTCACCAAGCCGTTTCTGCCGGTCGATCTCATCGACCGAATCAAGAAAGTGACCTGAGTCCATGAGCCAGTCGACCAGAACTGTCGAAACCCGCAGTCAGCGCGTGCTGCGCATCTCGCTGATCGTAGTGCTGGCGGTGTACGTGGTGTTCGTGTTGATCGTGGCGCTGATGCTGGGCATCGACCGGCTGACCCCGATGATCCAGACTACGCCGGGCCTCACAGCGGACGCGCGCGCGACGCTGGCGCTCGATCAGGCCGACCGCATCCTCAGCTTGCTCGAAGTCGTGTTGGGGATCATCGCGCTGATTCTCCCGCTGGCGCTCGGCGTCGTGGTCTACATCTTCCAGCAGAACCGCCGTACGGTCGAGCAGCTGACGGATAAAGCTGAACGCGCCGAGCGCAACGCCGCCCATTCGGCGGAACGGGTGCGGGAGTATCGTGAGGAAGCGCGCAGCACCGAGGCGCGCGTCAACGAGGCGCTCAACAAGATCGCGCTGGCGGAAGCGCGTGACATCGAACGCGACGAGGGCGCACGCCGCCTGCAAGACGCCATCGAGGAGCAGCGCCGCGAGGTCGAGGACTTGAGCTACAAGGCCGAAGACTTGCTCAGCCAGTCGCGCCGAGCGCAGGCCAAGCTCACGATGGTCGACCTGTTCCTGAACGTGCGCCGTCACAGCGTGCTGTGCACCAGTGACGACGTGATGGAATCGACCAAGGCGGTCGTGACACTGATGGAGCTTGCGCTGTATCCACCGCCGCTGGACGACGAACCCGCCGAGGTCGATCCGCTGCGGGCTGAGCGCGACATGATGCTGCGGCGCGAGGCGCTGCGCGCGTTGGCGGCCGTGCGTGACAGCTCCAGTGTGCCGGCGGAAATCCACCAGCGGCTTCTGAATATGCTGGCGCAGGTGGTGGACAGCGCCGAACATCCGATGTTGATTCTAGAGGCGCGCCACACTCAGATGATGCTGCTCAGTGTTCGCCGGACAGATGGCACGTCCTCGTCAGAGCGCCGTGTGCCTCGCGCCCGCAAGCAGACGCCGACGTAAACGCGTTACGGCATCCCCGCGAGCAGTCGATAGTTGCCGAAGTTGGCAAGCACCGCGATCTGGCCGAGCGTCGGCAGCGCGATCATTTTGCCTGCGTTGAACGCGAGTACCGTGGCGCTGACGCCAGCTTCGTTCTCGATTGCCCAGCCGAGGCCGCTGCGCACATCCGGGAACGACCGCCACACCTTGCCGAATCCGCGGATCGGCTCGAACAGCCCCGGCGGCGGGAACTCACCCCCGCTGACCGGATCGACGCCATCAACCCACGTGTCGTTGTAGTGCGCGAAGTTGCCGGTGTTGTAGAGCACGTAGATCGCCGCCAAGCTCTCGCCCACGTAAATCATCATGCCGCGCTCGAATCGCTGCACCTAGTCCGGAACGGCCACCGATCCATCGGCGCGATCCTCGGCGTGTCCGACATCACCACCGGCCGCGAATCCACCGGGCGGCGGCAGGCACAGAGTGGTGTTCGGATTCGGCGGCATGAACCCGGTTGCGGTGGCCGCGACGGGTGTGACCGGCGGCGCAGGTGTTGAGGACAGCGCGAGGATCGCCAGCGCCAGCAGCGGCCCCTGCGGCTCGGTCGGCCACGGGGTCGGGGTCGGGGTGCGGGTCGGCGTGTCGGTGATCGTCAAGCTCGGCGTGACGGTGATCGACGGCGTGAACGTGTGCGTCGCGGTGGCGTTCGTCGTGGCCGTGGTCGTCGCGCCGGATGTGGAGGTCGCGGCAGGGGGTTCGGTGGAGGTTTCGGTCGGCGTCCGGGTCGGCGCGGCTGGCGAGACCGTCACCTGCGAAACTAATGTGATCTCCGGGGTCGGAGTGAACGACGGCGAGGGCGGCGGGGTATCGCTGGCCGGAAGGGTCGCGGTGGCGGTGGGCAGCGCCATGATCGTCGGCAGCGGGCGGACGTCGGATGCGGGTTGGCAGCCAACGAGCAGCGCGGCGGCGAGCAGGACGGTGATAAGCGCGCGCACGCTACACCTGTCCGTACAGCCGACCGCCGAATTCGCGCACGAGCTTGTCGTCGAGCGTATCGGCAAAGCCGGCCACGTTGCTAATCATCACGTTGGCTTCCGCGTCGTCCAAGCCTTCCAACATGCGTTCGTTGACGACATACACCACATCGCGGTACACCGCGAATGCCGCGCCGCTTAACTGCATGTTGTACTCCAACAGCCGCCGATACAAGCGCACGAGGTTGTCAGACGGAAGGTGCATGATCGGCGCGCACACTTGGAAGTAACGCCGGCCGCCTTCGTTGACGAGCTGCACCTCGATGAACGCCGAACCGCGCTGGAACTGCCACACGATGTTGTAGGCGTCCGTACCGGGCAGGCGCGCAAGGCCGGGATCGACGCCGAGCGCGCGCAGCACGTTATCGACGCGGGCGGCCACGGCATCGAGCGAGGGATCGTATTCAGGGGTGCGTGCGCTGTTCAACATGCCTCCATTATGTCGCGTGGGCCGTGTGATTGGCAACTGCATGGCGGATCGGCTAGAGTAAATCTCATCACCCAAAGGGGCCGACAATGCAGACCGGTACTACACGCACATCCGACGGACTCACGCTTCACACGCTTGACGCGCCGGTCGAGAACCCGAAAGGCGTCGTCTACCTCGTCCACGGGATCAACGAGCACATTGGCCGCTATGCGCACGTCATCGAATTTCTCAATCGCCGGGGCTACGCGGTATACGGCCACGATCACCGCGGACACGGCCAGAGTGAGGGCGAGCGCGTCATGTTCGACTCGTTCAATCAGCCCGTCGCCGACCTCAAAGTGCGGATCGGCGCGGTTAAGTCGCGCCATCCGGACGTGCCGGTCTTCGTTTACGGACACAGCATGGGATCGTTGATTTCGACGCTGTACGTGGCGGAAAACGGGGCGGACGTGGCGGGGTGGATCACGACTGGCTCGCCGCTGTGGGTGGATAAGGCGTTCCCCGGCGTTGTACAGTCGATCCTCAAAGCCGCCGCGAAGTTGTTCCCGCGCGCCAAGCTCATCCCGCTGGACGCGTCGGCGGTGAGCAGGGATCCGCAGGTGGTCGCGGCGTACAAAGCCGATCCGCTCAACGTCATCCAACCCACCAAGCTCGGCATGGTCGTGCAGTTCGCCGAAGCTGTCCCGCGCGCACGGAGCTTGGTCGGCCGCATCACTGTGCCGGTGCTGATCATCCACGGCGAGGCGGATCGAGTCACGCCGCTTGAGGGGAGTCAGTATCTCTATGAACACGTCGGCAGCACGGACAAGACGCTGACGACGATTCCGCTGGCCTATCACGAAGTCCACAACGAGCCGGAACAAGCCGACGTATTGAGTGAGATCGCGGCGTGGCTAGACGCACGAACGGGATCATGATGAACGAGGATACTGTTAACCCGCTAGACCAGCGCGGATGGTTGGCCGCGTGTGTACTGCTTATCACTGTCCTTGTCGTCTACGCAATGCTTGGTATCTGGAATCGCCCTCTTGCAGACGATTCGTGCATTATCGCCACGGTGGATCGAGTGGGTGTCATCGGCTATGTTCAGCAGACGTGGTGGAACTGGACTGGTAATGTGCCCTCACTGCTTTTGCAGGCCGTCGGTACAACCACGGGATGGTATGGATGGTGGCCGGGGGCGCTGCTGGCGATATGGGCGATCGGATTTGTTTGGCTTGCGCACGAGTCGGCGAAAATTCTGCGTATAAATGTGCCTCTGCTGGTGGAGTTGGCTGTTGGCACTGCGCAAGCCATCGCAGTTAATGACATGACAGGCAACCGGTATCAGACGTTGTACTGGCTAACCGGAACCTTTGCTTATGCGCTTCCGGCTGCTTTGACGCTGATCCTCGGCGCTGCTGTGCTGCGGGCAGCTCGGCAAGGCATCCGGCGCTCGCATGTGCTTGCTGTTGTATTGTTGTCGTTTGTTATCGGCGCGTGTTCTCCGACAAACGCGGCGTTTCTTCTGTTCCTGCTTGCTGCGGGTTGGCTTGGCGCGTTTATGTGGGCGCGAGATTCGTCACGCCGTCGCCTGAATGTGCTCATCGGCGTCGCGATGATCGGCGCTGTTGTTGCCGCTTTCATCATTCTGGTTTCGCCGGGTAACGCGCTGCGGCAGACAGCACTCGCGGAGTATGGGATACATCGGCAGCCATTCCTAAAGAGCGTGGTGAACAGTGGCCTATACTCTCTGATCATCGTTGAGCGCACGATTCGAATGACAGCGCCCGTGGCTAATGTGATCCTCATAGTGCTCGGCATGAGTTCGGCGATGTTGTTCCGGCCCGATGCGTTACGTTATCGTGCAGGGAGTCGAACTGCCGGTCGGCTGGGATTTCCACTGCTGTTGTTTTCTGGATTGATAGTAACCGCTGCGGCGGTGTTTCCGGCTGCGCTTTCAACTGGAAACTTACCTGAGCCGCGACTTTGGATTATTCCCCAAGGTGTCTGGGCGCTCCTCGTATTTGGCTTTAGTTATCTCGTTGGCCTCAGCGTCGTGCCGCCCCGTTCTAGCAGCCAACCGTGTCTTCGTTTGGTTATGTTCGGCGCACTCTTCATGCTTTGTATTGCTCAGATCCCGGACATTATCGACCAATGGAGGACGATCCGAACGTACGCGTCTGATTTCGATACACGTTACGACTTGGTTACTGCAGCCGTTGACGCTAACGCTCAGTCAGTTTCGATACCTCCATACTCGACCAGCGTGTATGAATTCGCCCAGCTTGGGAACGCGTTTGAAGATGATTGCTGGCAGCAGCGGTTCCCGCAGATACGGCTTGAGTTTGAGCGAGCAGTTGAGTGAAACAGGTGGCACTCCCACCCATTATTGCCGTGTCGGAATGATTGTGGGTATAGTTTGCGGGGATAGAGTGGGCATTATCGTTATCTTGAGGTCTTCATTCATACATGAGTTCTGTCAAACTGCATATCGATGACGTTTCGCTCTCTTTTGGCGGGATCAAAGCCCTTCAGCACATCAGCTTCGACGTGCGTGAAGGCGAGATCGTATCGGTGATCGGCCCTAACGGCGCCGGTAAAACCAGCCTCATCAACAGTATCAACGGCTTCTACAAGCCGCAGAGCGGACGCATTTTGTTCGGCGGGCGAGACATCACGAAGCTGCCGCCGTATAAGCGCGCTCAGCTTGGGATCAGCCGCACGTTTCAGAATATCGCGCTGTACACCAACATGACCGCGCTCGATAACCTGATGGCCGCGCGGCACCTGCACATGAAAAGCAACATGCTGACCGGTGCGCTGTTCATCGGGCCGGCCCAGCGCGAGGAGATCGAACACCGCGTGATTGTCGAGGAAATCATCGAGTTCCTCGAAATGGAGGCGATCCGTAAGTCCATCGTCGGCACGCTGAGTTACGGCCTGCGCAAACGAGTTGAGCTAGGGCGTGCGCTGGCGCTTGAGCCGGAACTGCTGCTGCTCGACGAGCCGATGGCCGGCATGAACCAAGAAGAGAAAGAGGACATGGCGCGGTTCATCCTCGATATCCACGAACAGCGCCGCACCACGATTTTGCTCATCGAGCACGACGTCGGACTGGTCATGGACATCTCGAACCACGTCGTCGCGCTCGATTTCGGCCAGAAGATCGCTGAGGGGCCGCCTGCTGAGATCAGCCAGAACGAGGCGGTTATCCGGGCATATTTAGGGCAGGAGAACGGATAAGCGCATGGCCGCAGTCGAAAAATCGCACAAGACAGAACCTTACTTTACCGTTCCGTACGACAAGATTGAACCGATACCTGATGATCGTAATACGACGGCGAAGGCATTCGTCGTCATGGCGCGGCAGATGGGCGACCGCGTTGCTATGCGCAAGAAGCGTTACGGCATCTGGCAGGAATACACATGGTCGCACAACCTCAAGACGGTCACTGACCTGTGCCTCGGCCTGACGGCGCTTGGCCTTCGGCGCGGTGACAAAGTGTCCATCATCGGCGAGAACGACCCGGAGTTCTACTGGGCCGAATACGCGATTCACGCCGCCGGCGCGACCAGCATCGCCGTCTTCACCGACGCGAACTTGCAGGAACTCACCTACATCGTCACGCACTCCGACTCCGTGTTAATGTTCGCCCACGATCAGGAGCAGGTCGATAAGGCGCTGGCCCTGCGTGACCAGCTCCCGAATATCCGTAAGGTCATCTATTGGGACGACCGCGGTATGTGGAACGTGGACGACCCGTGGTTGATGCGCTATGAGGATGTGCTGGCGCTGGGGCACAAGTACGGGCAAGAGCATCCCGGCGCGTTTGAGGAGATGCTCGCGCAAGGCAGTCCGCAGGATATCGCGATCTTCAGCTACACCTCCGGCACGTCGGGCGCTCCGAAGGGCGCGATGATCAGCCACAGCAACCTGCTTTACGCGACATGGCAAACCCGCGAGACAGCCCCGTTCACGGCCGACGACGATTACGTGTCGTTTAGCCCGCTGGCGTGGATCACCGAGCAGTCGCTCGGCGTGGGCGCGCACGCGATCAACGGCTTCAAGGTGAACTTCCCGGAAGGGCCGGAGACGGTGCAGCACGACCTCCGTGAGATCGCGCCGTCATCGCTGCTGTTCCCGAGCCGTTTGTGGGAAGGGCTTGCGCGCACAATGCAGATGCGCGTCAACGACAGCTTTTGGATCAACCGTGCGTTGTTCCACCTCTTTCTTCCGATTGCGTACAAGGTGATCGACCTCGAAGATGAGCGCAAGCCGATCCCCGTGCATTTGCGATTCCTGCGCTGGGTCGGCCGGCTCGCCGTGCTTGGCCCGCTGCGCGACAAGATCGGTATGACGCGGATGCGCCACGCGTTCACGTCGGGGGCGGCGCTTAGCCCGTCGGTGCTGCGCTTCTTCCGCGCGGTCGGCGTCGAGCTGCGCGGTCTCTATGGCTCGACCGAGATACAGGGCGCGACGCAGCATCTGGTGGGGCGGGTCAAGCTGGCGACGGTAGGCGAACCGAACCCCGGCATGTTGATCAAGATCGCCGAGGACAACGAAATCCGCGTGTTCGGTCGAACCGTGTTCGCCGGTTACTACAAGATGCCCGACAAGACGCAAGAGGCGTTTGACGAGGACGGCTACTTCAGGACAGGCGACGCCGGTTATTTCGACGACGACGGCCACCTGATCTATCTCGATCGCGTGAAGGATCTAATCACGCTCAGAAGCGGTGAAAAGTTCAGCCCGCAGTTCATCGAGGGCCGCCTCAAGTTCTGCCAGTACGTGCAGGACATCATGGCGATTGGCGAGAGCGACAAGGACTACGTCACGGCGATTGTGATTATCGACTTCGAGAACGTGAGCCGGTGGGCGGAAAAGAACCGGGTTCACTTCACGACCTATGTCGACCTCACGCAAAAGCCGGAGGTGTATAAGATCATCCGCGACGAGATGAAAGCCGTTAATGCGTCTCTGCCGGCCGCCGCGCAAATCCGGCGCTTCGTGATCCTGCACAAGGCGTTCGACGCGGATGAGGCCGAACTGACCCGCACGCGTAAGCTCCGGCGCGGCGCCCTTGAACAGCGTTATGCCGACATGATCGAGGCGATGTATTCCGGGAAGGACAGCGTGACTGTATCCGCAGAAGTCAAGTATCGAGATGGTCGATCCGGGCGGGTCGAGACGGCTGTACACATTGAGGATGTCGGCTGATGTCTTCGTTCGCTCAGACTCAAAATCCGGCGTCCTCAGCGGCGTTTGACGCTCGCCGGGCCATCAAGTGGTTCCTGATCGCGGTGGCTCTGGTCGTCTTCTTGATTTGGCTGGCGCCGTATGGCATGGCGCAGAAGCCGGGTCGGTTAGTGGAGTCGGCCATACGCGGGGTGCTGGTCGGCGGCGTATATGCGCTGGTGGCCCTCGGCATCGTGATTATCAACAAGGCGTCGGGCGTGTTCAACTTCGCCCACGGCTATATGATGCTGGCCGGTGGGCTGATCTTCCACGCCTTCTTCAGCGTCGCGCAGGTGGCCTTGATACCCGCCTTCTTGTTCAGCGCGTTCGTCGTGTTCATGCTGGTCACGCTGAATGGGTGGCGGATGCTGCGCGATCCGCGTCGGCTTGTGATCGGTGCGGTGGGCACGGCGCTGCTCACGGGCGTGCTGATGCTGCCCGGCCAAGACTGGCAGTTGATCCGCGGATTCGTCGGTGGTGGGCTGGGCGCGGCGGCGCTTGGGCTGGCAGTCGAACGCTTCACGATCCGGCCCTTGATCGGCCAACCGCTGTTCACCGCCGTGATGATGACACTCGCCGTGGGTGAGGTGCTGCACGGGCTGACACAGATGGTTTGGGGCAGTGTCGAAATCCCGCTTCCGGTGTTCGACGTGCTGAAGCGCATCGGGCTTCCAGAACGACTTAGTATCGACGGCGCCGATACATGGTTGGATGTGTCGCGGATCGTCTTCAACCTCGAACTGGTCGTGGCGTTCGTGCTGGCGGTGCTGGCGTTTATCGCCTTCGTGCTGTTCTTTCGCTTCACGAACGTCGGCCTTGCGATGCGCGCGACCGCCGAGAATCAACAGCTTGCCCAATCGGTCGGCCTGCGTGTCCGCGTGATTCTCGCCGTGGCGTGGGCGATCGCCGCGCTGCTGGCGGCCGTTGCTGGCATCGCGCAGGGCGGCGCGACCAGCCTGAGCCAGAACCTGCCGGGCTTGGCGTTCTATGCTTTCCCGGCCGTGCTGCTGGGGGGACTGGAATCGATTGGCGGGGCGTTCGTGGGCGGGATTGTCGTCGGCTTCGTGCAGGAGATGAGCCGCCGCTTGTTCCCCGGCCTTCAGGTCGATACCGAGCTGGCCCCGTATCTGGTCTTGATGCTCGTGCTGGTGATCCGTCCGGACGGCCTGTTCGGACAAAAGCGAATCGAGCGAATCTAGTGGTCAGGGGTCAGTAGTCAGTAGTCAGGGATCAGGGGATAGATGGTAGGAACGCGTGGCCGATCATCAGGAGAAAGCGAGTTGTGAACTTATGTTGAACCTAGACTTATTCATCAAAACCTGACCACTGACGACTTGCTGACTACTTGCACCTGACACCCGTTCTTTGGAGACCCCTCAATGAGTTCGAACATCCGCCCATCCGGCGTTTTCGACACGACATACAGCGACGACATCGCCCTCAACCGCACGCGCGGCGAGAAAGCGGTCTCGTATGGCATCGTGGCGCTGCTGCTGCTGATCCCGCTGCTGTCGCTGGAGGGGCCGTTCGGCATCTCGCTGGTTCCGCAGTCGCTAGTCGGCACGATCATCCGAATCGCGATCCTTGTGATCTCCGTGCAAGGTCTCAACATCTTGACCGGATACACCGGACAGGTTTCGCTCGGCCACGCGGCGTTCATGGCGGTCGGCGCGTACAGTGGGGCGTATCTCGCTCGGCAGTTCGGGTTTTCGTTCTGGCTGGCGCTGCCAACGTCGGCGCTGTTCACCGGCGTGATCGGTCTGCTGTTCGGCTTGCCGTCCTTGCGTGTGAAGGGGTTTTACCTCAGCATGGCGACGCTGGCGGCGCAGTTCATCATCCCGTGGACGCTGCGCTATCCGCTCGAACACATCTCGAACGGATCACGCCCGCTGGATGTGCCCGTACCGGATCTGTTCGGCATCAACTTCGGCGCGGATGGCGCGATGTACTACATCGTCATCCCGCTTGCCATGGCGCTGTCGCTGGCCGCGCGCAACATCAGCCGGACGCGCACGGGCCGCGCGATGATCAGCATTCGCGATAACGACTTGGCCGCCGAGCTGCTCGGGATCAACGTGTTCAGCTACAAGCTGCAAGCGTTCTTCGTGAGCGCGGTGTACGCTGGGATCGCGGGCTGCTTGATGGCGTTTCACACCAACAACATCTCGCTTGAGTTCTTCGCGCCGCAGGTGTCGATCGAGCTGCTGGCGATGCTAATTATCGGCGGGGCAGGGTTCCCGCTGGGGCCGATGTTCGGCGTGGCGTTCGTCATTCTGCTGACACAGAACGTCATCCCGGCGCTTGTCCCGTCGCTTTACAGCGCGCTTCCCAGCCTGCTGCCGTTCCTCGCCCCGGTGAATGTGTTCGCGGCGCTCAATCCGCTGCTGTTCGGCCTCGCGCTGATGATCTTCTTGATCGTCGAGCCGAGGGGTTTGGCGTATCGCTGGGAGATTCTCAAGATCAGTTGGAAGATCCGACCGTTTTCGTATTGACGCTGAACTTCAGAAGATGTCGGGGTTATTTGGTTGACGTCCAGCGTCCACGCTACAATCAGGGTCATGCAGCATTTCGCTGCAGTTTGAAGGTATTGAAAGGATAAAGGGAACTATGCGCAAAGCACTTCTGTTGGTTCTTCTTGCCGTGCTGATCGTCGTGCCGGTCGGCGCGCAAGAGGAAGGGCTGCCCGACTTTATCAAGCACACGCCGTGTGAAGTCGATCTGACAGGGCAGACGATTCCGATCTATCACTTGGGTGATATCAGCGCTTCCTACGCGTTTATCACTCAACCGCTGTTGGTGGGCTTGACCGATGCGATTGCCTACTACAATGCACGTGGCGGCGCATGCGGCGCCACGTTCGAGCAGGTCAACCGCGACACGGCGGGCGATCCGGCGCAGTCGCAGGCGGCTTATGACGACTTCAGCAGTCGTGAGATCAAGCCTGATGTGTTGGTTCTGTATGCCAGCGGCGACAGTGAACTGCTGCGCACCCAATTGGCCGAGGATGAAATCCCCGTAATGATCTCGGCCGGCTCGGTCGATGGTCTGTACGGCGAAAACGCGGATGAACCCGGCTGGGTCTTCGCCAGCAACCCGATCTACGTTGACCAGTTCGGCGACTTCTGCGAGTTCGTGGCCGCCAACCCGGAGATGTATCCGGATCCGGTTATTGGCTACATCTCGTGGCCGGGCGCGTTCGGCGAAGCGGCCTTCCAGCCTGAGTCGATCGCGTACTGCGAAGCGGCGGGCGTCGATGTGCTTGATACGCCGGAGTACTTCCTGCCGTCGGCCACCGACATCAGCACCAACGTCCAGAATCTGGTGGACAACGGCGCCAACATCCTCTACACCAACTCGCTCGCCAGCGGCCCGGTGATCGTCGCCAAGACGGTCGTTGACCTCGGCTTGGAGGACGACGTACAGGTGGCCGGTGTGAACTGGGCGCTGGACACATCGGTCGCGCTGCTCAGCCGCACGGCAATCGGCAGCGACGGCCTGCCCGCTGTCAACGGCTTGGTGGGTTCACTGCCGTTCCACTGGTACAGCGAGCCTGACCATCCCGGCATCCAGCTGGTGGTGTCGCAGTTCGAGGCGAACGAACGTCAGCTTTCACAGCGCAACATTTCGTACCTGCTCGGCTGGGCGCTCGTCGACACCTATGTCGAACTGTACGCGCAGGCCGTCAATCAGGCCGGCAGCCTTGAAGCCGTCGATGGCGCGCTGATGAAGTCGATCCTCGAAACGATCGACTACTATCCGCTTGACCTGTACCATCTGAACTACCCGGATGGCCTGCGTTCGACCAGCGCCAATCGCATGGCGATGATCCGCTACGCCAATGCCGACATGACCGGCCCGGCCACCAGCGGCGACGACGCCCTGAAGATCGACCCGGGCGACGGCACGACGCTGTTCGTCCCGCTGCTGATCCCGCTTGAGGACTTTGCTCCTGCGCCAGATCTGCGCCCCGGTCAGTAACATCAGCTCTGTTTCACGCTCCGGCCCGTCGACTCGGCGGGCCGGAGTCCCAACTTTCCGGCCAATGAGACACCCTTAGAATAACGACTGATGCTTTCTGTCAATAACGTAGAAGTCATATACAGCAGCGTGATCCTCGTCCTGCGCGGGGGTGTCGTTCAACGTGAGCGACGGCCAGATCGTGTCCCTGTTGGGGCCGAACGGCGCCGGCAAGTCGACGACGCTCAAGGCCATCAGCGGCCTGCTGCGCGGCGAGAACGGCGAGATCACGCGCGGCAGCGTGACGTGGCACGACGAACGGCTCAATGTGCTGACTGCCGAGGACATCGTGCGGCGCGGCGTGATTCAGGTGATCGAAGGGCGGCCGCTGTTTCGCCACCTCACTGTAGAAGAGAACTTAATGACCGGCGCGATGGCGTATCAGGCGCGCGCCACGCCAAGACCGACCTCGAACAGGTCTTTCATTTTTTTCCGCGTTTGAAGGATTTACGCAAGCGTGTCAGCGGGTATCTGTCCGGCGGCGAAGGGCAGATGCTGGTCATCGGCCGCGCCTGATGGGACACCCGAAGCTGATTATGCTGGATGAGCCGTCGCTTGGGCTTGCGCCGATGCTGGTCGAGGAAATCTTCGCCATCGTGCGCAAAATCCGCGAGGAATCCGGGGTCGGGGTGCTGTTAGTGGAGCAGAACGCGCGCGCCGCGCTCGCGATTGCGGATCACGGGTACGTCATGGAGAACGGCCGTATCGTGCTCGACGGGCCGGCGGCGCAGCTGCGCGAGAACGAGGACATCAAAGAGTTTTACCTCGGGCTGAATCAGCTTGGCGAGCGCAAGAGCTACCGCGAAGTCAAGCATTATAAGCGCCGCAAACGGTGGCTCGGCTGAACCTCTCAATCCGGGGCGAATACGCACAGACGAAGGAGCACGCAGCATGGCCCGGCTGGATGAACGCATTCACGATCTCGTCACGCACGCGTATGCCTATGCGCCGGCCGTCCGCTTGACGTTCGAGTCGGCCGGGATTACGCCCGATGACATACGCGGCGCGGCCGATCTTGGCAAGATCCCCGTCACGAGCAAGGATCAGCTCGTCGAACTGCATCACAACAATCCGCCGTTCGGCGGCATGCTCGCCGTCGACCCGGACGACCTGCCCCGCATCTTCATCTCGCCGGGGCCGATCTTCGACCCGCAGCCGATCAATCCGGACGGCATGGAAGCGTCGCTGGAGGCGTTCCGGTACGTCGGGTTCGGGCGCGGCGACCGCGTGCTGAACACCTTCATGTATCACCTTGTGCCGGCCGGTATCCTACTCGATGACGCGCTGAGCGCCGTCGGGGCGACGGTCATCCCGACCGGGCCGGGCAATACGGAACTGCAGATCCTCGCCATGACGCGGCTCGGCGCGACCGGCTTCGTCGGCCAGCCCAGTTATCTGATGACGATCCTCGACAAGTGCGAGGAGATGGGCCTTGCCAAGAGCGAGGTGTCGATCAAGAAGGCGTTGTTCAGCGCCGAACCGTATACGCCGACCCAAAAGGCGCGTTTCGAGGGTGAATACGGTATGAAGACGACCAGCGCATACGGCACCGCCGATATCGGCCTCGTCGCGTATACGATGGAAGGCGTGCAGGGGTTTGTCGTCATGGACTCGGTCTATATGCAGGCGTGTGATCCGCAGACCGGCGCGCCGCTTCCCGGTGGAGAGGTGGGCGAGTTGGTCGTGACCGTGTTCAACAAGGCCTACCCGCTGATTCGTTTCGGCACCGGCGATCTCGGCGCGTTGGCGGCCGAACCCGACCCGCGCACCAACGGACGGCAGCAGCTTCTTGGCTTGTTCGGGCGTAGTGGCGAGGCGGTCAAGGTGCGCGGCATGTTCCTGCACCCTAACCAGTTCCGGTTCGCGCTGGCCCGATTTGCGGACACCGTCAAGGGCGGGCAGGCGGTCATCACCCGGCCAGAGAATCGCGACGTCGTGACGCTGCGGCTTGAGGTCGAAGACCCGACGGGAGCGCAGGCGTTAGAGGGCGCGGTGCGGCAGGCCGTCGAATATGCGGCGCGCCTGCGCGTTGACGCGATTGAGTTCGTGCCGCTTGGCACGCTGGAGGCAGGCCGGACGGTCGTCGACCTGCGCACATGGGAGTAGCAGGCGGCCCTGCCTAGCGCGCCAGCACCTCGGCGAGTTCGAACAACTCGGTCGGTATTGGCTTAGTTCGGCCAGCGACTTCGGCCAGCGGGGTAGCGGCCATCTTTCCGCCCAGTTGGCCGGCCAAGACGTTATACTGGCCCTTGGCAAGGCAATCCATCGCGTGGGCTGCAAGGCGCGACCCGAGCAAACGGTCGTATGCGGTCGGGATGCCACCGCGCTGTACATGACCCAGCGTCGTCGCACGAACCTCGAAGCCAGCGCCGTTGTTGTTCGATTGCTGATGCAAGTACTGGGCGAGTTCGTTGGCGTCGTTGGTTGCGCCCTCCGCGACGACGACCATGCCATGCGTTTTGCCCCGTTTGTATGCGTCCTGAAGCACCTGCGCGATCTCTTCGTTCGTGACCGGGAATTCGGGGATACAAATCGCCTCCGCGCCGCCTGCGATACCGGCCATCAGCGCGAGGTATCCGCAGTCGCGCCCCATGACCTCGACGAGAAAGGCGCGCCGATGCGACGACGCGGTGGTCTTGAGCCGGTCGATGGCTTCTAACGCGATGTTGAGCGCCGTGTCGACGCCGATGGTGATGTCCGAGCCGGTGAGGTCGTTGTCGATGGTCGATGCGATGCCGACCACGGGGATGCCGTGCTGACTCAGGGCGTGCGCTCCGGTCTGCGAGCCGTTGCCGCCGATCACCGCGACCGCGTCGATCCCGGCCTGCGACAATCGGGCGACGGCCTGTGCTTGTCCTTCCGGCGTCTTGAACTCCGGCGCGCGCGCGCTTCCCAGCATAGTGCCGCCGAGCTGGATGATCCCGCCCACGTCACGCGCGCCCAGCGGCCGGTAATCGCCAGCCATCAGCCCGGCGAAGCCTTCACGGATGCCGAACATCTCCCAACCGTTGTACAGCCCGGCCCGCACGACGCCGCGAATCGCAGCATTCATGCCCGGTGCGTCACCGCCGCTGGTCATAACTGCAACCCGCCGAATTGTCATGGTTCCCCCTTGCGTGGCACAGCTTGCGGAAAGCATAACCGACGCTTAGGCCGCACGACAAGCGACAATTAGCGAATAGACACTACGCGGTGATTTGTGTACACTTCACCGTGATTGACTGTGCTGCCCTATGGAACAGCACCGCCAGATGTAGGGGTGTCGTATTGAACCGTGTACTCATAGTGGACGATGAAGTCGAGATGTCCCGGCTTCTCAAGATGCTGCTTGAGTTGGAGGGATTCGCTGTCGAATCTGCGCCGAATGGCGCGACAGCACTTGCCTTGACGGAGCAGCAGGCGCCAGATGTCGTGATGGTTGACTTCCATCTCAACGATATGACCGGTCTCGAACTGATCTCGAAGTTCCGCGAGCGTGAACACTTGGCCTCGACGCCGGTGCTCGTCGCTTCGGGTAAGGATATTGAACCGGAGGCACGCAAGGCGGGCGCGACCGAATTCCTTCTTAAGCCGTTCGAGCCGGACGAGTTGATCGTCGCGCTCAGACGACTCACTGCGGCCCCGCGCGCCTAAGCGTATGGCATCGCGCAAAGCGTCGCGCCAGCAGACGTGGTACCGGGCCGACCTGCACCTCCACACGCCGGCGTCCGCCGACTATCAGGAGCAAGGCGTCCGCTATATCGACATCCTGCGGCGTGCAGATGCGCTCGGACTCGACATCATCGCGCTCACCGATCACAACACCGTTGCCGGTTACGCCGCGATGCTGCGCGAGGTCGAACAGCTTGAATTTCTCGAGTCGCTGGGCCGCGCGCAGGCCGACGAACTTCGCCTGTTGGCTGAGTACCGGCGTCTTCTTGAGAGGCTGCTCGTGCTGCCCGGCTTCGAGTTCACCGCCACGTTCGGTTTCCACATCCTCGGCATCTTCTCGCCCGACACGCCGATCCGCGTGCTGGAACACCTGCTGTTGGCGCTCAACGTGCCATCGCACGCTATGGACGTCGGCAGCAGCGAGGTCGGCGCGTCATCCGATGTGCTGACCGCGTATCGGCTCATCAACGAAGCAGGTGGATTGTGCATCGCGGCGCACGTCAACAGCGCGCATGGCGTGGCGATGGTCGGCCTCGATTTCGGCGGGCAGACGCGCATCGCGTACACACAGGATCGCAACCTGCACGCGCTGGAGGTGACCGATCTGACCCGCCGCGACCGGCGCGCGACATCGCGGTTCTTCGACGGCACGAAAGCCGAGTATCCGCGCAAGATGCGCTGTGTTCAAAGCAGCGACGCGCATCGGCTCGACACGGTGCGCGACCGCAGCGGCCGTGTCACGAGTCCGGGCATCGGCGAACGTGTGACCGAATATCTGCTGCCGGAGCGCAGTTTTGCGGCGCTGCTGGCGCTGTTTCAGAGCGCCGACTTTTCGCGTTCGCGCCCGTATCAACCGAACCTCAAGCCGCAGGATTATGTGCAGCTCGCGCGTGAAGAAGGGCCGAGCGTCATCCAGACGTTTCACGAGTCCTGCGAGCGCAAGAACGGCGCGCTGGCGGCCGTGATTCGGGACGTGTGCGCGTTCGCGAATACCAACGGCGGGACGATCTATGTCGGTGTCAGCGCGGACAAGAAGAAGGCCCCAGCGGGGGTTTCCGATCCACGGGCTGCGATGGAGCTGTTGGAGCGCGAAATTCGCAAGGCCATCGCGCCGGAGATCACCGTCGAAATGGACGTGCAGGAGACGCAGGGCAAGCCGGTGGTGCGCATTCAGGTGCCGTTTGGCGAGGAACGCCCGTATGCGATCGAGCACAGCAAAATCTACGTCCGCGACGAAGATGAGACGGATCTCGCGTGGCGTGACGAAATTGTGACGCTGGTGACGCAGGGTCTGGCGCTGCGCGGCGCAACTGAGCAGGAACAGCAGCCGGCCGTGACCGCCACCACCGAGACGCCGGCGCTGGTCATTACGCCGCCCGCCGCGCCCGCGCAAGAGCTGATCGAGGCGCCGCGCGCTGGTGTCGAGATCGTCTCGTCCGAGGAGCGCGACGGCACCCTGTATTATGCGATGCGCGACCTCAGAAACGGCAACATCGTGCGCAATGTGACGCGCAGTTCATCACGCCTGCTGTGGCACTATGCGATCAAGCAGACCGAGTCCGGGCCAGTCACCGTGGAGTCGGTGCAGTGGGCCGGCGAGGTCGGGCTGGTGCGCCGCTACAACAGCAAGGGCGATACACGTTACGACCTCGCGCAGCGCGGGCCAGACGGGACGCTGCGGATCTATTACGGCGTGGGCGAGGCGGCGATGCAGCAGTCGCCGTGGCAGGTCTTCATCTCCGACGATAGCTAATCGCCATCGCGCTGACGATCCCCGCCGGCTGGCTCGACGGGTTCGGACGCCGTAATGACGTGTGCCTCGGACTCAAACACCAGCGAGCGCGTCGGGAACGCGATGCTCAGGCCAAGCTCTTCCACGATCTCCATGACGTTCAGCATGATAGCCTCGTTCTCAGTCATCATCTCGTCCCATGTGAGCTTGCGCACATAGCAGCGAACGAGGATGTCGAGCGAGCTGTCATTGAACTTCGAGAAGTAGACCTGCACGGTGGATGGGTCGGCGCTGGGCCATGCTTTGAGCAGGGTTCGCAGACGGTCGAGCAGCACGCGCATCTGAGCGGCGGTCGTGCGGTACGTCACGCCCACGGTGAAGTCGATGCGGCGGCGGGGCATCCGCGAAAAGTTGCTGATGGCGCTGTTGGCGAGCACGTTGTTGGGGATCGTAATCAACGTTTCATCGGATTGGCGCACGCGGGTGGATCGCACGCCGACGTGTTCGACCGTCCCTTCGACGTCCGGCGTGCGGATGTAATCACCGAGCGAGAACGGGCTGTCGCCGATGATCGACGCGAACCCGAACAAGTTCGCCACCGTGTCCTGCGCGGCGAGCGACAGCGCCAAGCCGCCGACGCCGAGGCCGGCGATCAGGCCGGTGACATCGTAGCCGAACTCTTGCAAGATGATGACGCCGCCGATTGCGACGATGAAGATCTTCAACCCGACGCGAATGAACGGCAGCAGGCGATCTTGAATGACGATGCCGGTCAGCGACGCGAGCTGTGCGCTGGTGGGCAGGATGATGTCCACCGAGCGATAGACCAGCATCAGCACCGCGATGAGGATGAAAATCCGCGAGATAGACTGCGCAAGGCCGTTGAACACAGCGTCGCCCGGCACGACGATGCGCGCCGTGACGAGCAGGGCGGCGGCGATCAGCAGCAGGCGCACCGGGCCGCCGACGATACCGGCGAGCTTTTCAGGCGTCTGGGAGTGCGTGCGTCCCGCCAGCCGTTTGAAGGGGGCCAGTACGGCGAAGGTCACAAGGCGGCGCGAGAGGTAGATCAGAATGATGACGATGACGACAGCCAGCACCCGAAGCACGATCTCGCGGACTTGCGGGGACAAACTGGACAGGCCGGGCAGTTGTTCAAACATCGCGACTCCTTTTGCGGTGCTTGCGCCGCTGTTTCACGCCGTTGGCGCGTGGGGGCCATGAGCAGAGGATTGAGGATAGCACACCGCGATGAATCCGGGCGGTAACCACAATTGCAGGTGGCCCATCGTTCGGGTACGCTATCGTGCGTGACAGACGCGTAGAGGGAACGAGATGATTCGTCAGATTTTGGCCGCGATTGCCCGGCCGCAGCAGCCGCCACCGTGGTCGGTGATCTATGCCGCGCTCATCACGATCGGGGCGTTCGCTGCGGTGATTATCGGCACGACAATCGTGACGCTGTTCGGCGACCAGTCGCCATTTCGTGTCGTACTCGCGTGGGTGATCGGCTTGACCTTGATCGCGCTGTACGTGACGCTGGCGCGTAACCGCACCCCGCAAGACGGCGAGGCGCTCGGACTGACCCAGCCGCTCGGACGCTGGCCGCTGATCGTGCTGTTGAGCTTTGGTGCGGGCGCGGCGCTGGATCTGGTCAGCCTGCTTGCGACCGGTACTCCGGCTGTGATCGCCGAGTTCACGCCGCTGTTCAACCCGGCCCCGCTTCCATTCGGCGGTGACGCCATCCCGACGTGGATTCTGACCGGCCTGCTGATGGTCGTGTTTCAGCCCGTAGCCGAAGGATTGGTGTTCAGAGGCGTTGCCTATCCAGCATTGCGTACGGCGCTCGGCCCGGTTCAAGGGTTCATGATCACGGCGCTGTGGTATGGCATCCTGCACCTCGTCGCGTATTCGACGCCGGGCGGCGCGGATTGGGTCGCGTGGTGGTATACGCTGATCCTGCCGGTGCTCGCCGGGGTCTATATCGGCGCCGTCCGCGCGGTGACCGGGTCGACACGGGCGTCGATCTTCGCCCACGCCGGCCTCGGCCTATTCTTCCTCGTCCGCGCGCTGACGCTGGTGGGATGACACGATGAACATTGTCGTCGCGTCAACCAACCCGGTGAAATTGGAGAGTGTCGTGCGGGGGTTCGCGCCGCTGTACGGCACGGTGCATGCCGTCGGGCTGAGCGTGCGTCGGGCGTGTCGGATCAGCCGGTCGGGATCGAAGAAACGCTGACCGGCGCGCTCAACCGCGCATGGCAAGCGCACTACGCGGTTCCACAGGCCCCGTTCGCGGTGGGTATCGAAGGGGGCGTCGAACGCCATAACGGCCAGATGTACGCGATGGCATGGGTCGCTGTCGTGAGCGAGGACGGACGCGTCGGGACGGCGTGCAGCGGCCAGTTCCTCGTGCCGCTGGAGGTCGCGCGGTTGATCGATCAGGGGATGGAGATGGGCGACGCGGACGATCAGGTGTTCGGCCGCAGCAACAGCAAGCAGCAGAACGGCGCTATCGGCCTGCTGACTGGTGACGCGATCACCCGCGCCGACTACTATGCGCCCGCCGTCACGATGGCGCTCATCCCGTTTCGGAACCCGAACCTGACGTTTCCGTACGTCAACCCATCACAACCAGACGAGCCGGTATAGCCCGCGCGTATCCGGCCCGGTTTGCGTATACATCCGCGTCTCGCCGTCCACGATCAGCAGGTCGGCGTGGCCGATGCCGACCCAGAAGCCGAGGTCTTGCAGCACGGGCGCGCCGGGAAAGGTCTCCCACGGGCCGTCGATCTCGCCGGTCAGCGACCGCGCGAACCCGAGGCCGTACTGTGTGTCCATACCCGCCTCGAGATACTCCGGCCCCCGGATGCCCTCGTAGCTCATGTAGTAGCGGTCGCCGACCTTAAGCACATCGGCTGACGAGATGTAGCGAAAGTCGAAATAGGCGTTTGCGCCGGCTCCGAGCAGGTCGACCGGGCCGTATTCGCGCGCGCCGCCGAACAGCGGATCGGTGTCACACCGCGCAAGCTGCGAGAGGTCGCCGCGCCGGTCTCCTTTGTAGCAGCGCAGATGAGCGGGGGCCGAACCCGCCGATGCGAATACGTACACGGTGTCGCCTTCGACGTACAGGCCGGGCGGCGCGCCGATCAGACAGTCGTCGGCTTGGCCGCGGATGTTTGGATGCGGGCCGATGCGTTCGGTCTCGCTGCACGGCGCGAAACTGGACGGAAACGTGCCGCCGGGAGTGAGAAGATATGACCAGTCCGACCATACCAACCCATCAAGCGACCGGCGCAGCATAATCTGGGCGTGCCACTCATAGGCCATCAGGTACTGCTCGCCGTCGAAAACCACGCGCGGATACTGCTGCGCCGCGCGCGTGCTGGATGTGTGATCGCGCACGTCGTCGCACGGGCAAGCGCCGCACGGAATCAGGCACACGGCGTTCGGCAGGCTGAAACTCATCCCGCCGTCGCTGCTTTCCCACACCGTCAAGCAACCGGGAAACGCGACTGGCTCGCCGCATTGATCGACGACCCCGGCCGACTGTGTGCTAGCATGGAGATACGACCGGAACCGGCTTTTGCTCAGTTGCAGCGTGTCGGACTCGCCGACCGGAAGCCCGACATCGACCGCAACCTGTTCCCACTGCGCGCGTCCGTCCCAGAAGTCCGCGAGCGTAGGTGGAGCCTGCTGCGCGGCAAGCCCACCTACGGCAAGCATGAGACCTAGAATTGAGAGGGAAAACAATCTTGTCATACCATTGAGAGGTTGTGAGCCGTGTGCGAATGTCTGTGTTATACTCAACGCACCGTGTGATTTTCAACCAGCGGGATCATACATACTCATGGCGGACATTACGCTCAAAGCCTATATTGCCCACTTGGATGATCTGCTGGGAAGGCGGAGTTACGAGGAAGCGGAAGCGCACGCCACCCAAATCCTCTCGCGATTCCCGCGCAACCTGCAAGCGCTGATCCGTCTGGGCAAGGCGCAGATCGAGGCCGGTCATTACAACGATGCGGAGGGCACTTTTACGCAGGTGCTCGGTATGGATCCGCGCAGCACGGATGCGTATGTGGGGCTGAGCTGGGTGGCCCGTCAGCGCGGCGACGGCGAACGGGCGATTGCGCTGCTCGAACGCGCCTTTGAACATGATCCGGCCAATCAGGATGTCATCCAACTGCTGATCGACGCCAATCGCAGCTTCCGTGATCGGCACAGCCCTAAACTCCCGCAGACCGCCTACATGATCGCGCGTCAGCAGTGGCGCAGCGGCCTGACTCATCAGGCGTTGGCGACGATCAAGAGCGCGCTGGACGCCGCGCCGGGGCGCACGGATCTCGAACTGCTGCGCGCTCAGATTTACCAGTCGTCCGGGGCGGAAATCGACGCCGCACGGTCGGCGACCGACGTTGTGAAGAAGATGCCAGACTGCATCGAAGCGAACCGGATGCTGGCGGAGTTCTGGAAGCGGCAGGGGCGGTCGAGCGATGCGCAGAAATTCATCTCGCGCGTGGAGTCCGCCGATCCGGTTCTGGCTTATGAGATCGCCTCCGGTGGGCCGCCCCCTGACGGAACGTTCACGCTGCCGTTATATGACTTCCGCGCGGTCTCGAACAAGGCATCGACCGCCGCGAAGCCGGAGTGGTTGGATGCGATCTCGAACGTCACCGACGCCGCCGACAGCATAGAACCCGCCCAAGCTGCTGAATCCACCGCGGATTGGCTCGAAGCCGCTGAACCTGTCCTTGACGAGAACAATAGTGACGAATTCGGCTGGGTGGCGGATGCCATCGGGATGCCGGACGATCTGAGCTGGTTGGATCAAGCCGCCGCAGAGCCGATGGAGTTCGATTTTGACGAGCAGCCTGCCGCGCCGGCCGAAACGCTCGACACGTTTGAACCCGCTGACTCCGGGCTGGAGGCCGTACTCGCCGACCAACTCACAAGCGACGAGGCGGAGGAGTTCAATCTTGACTGGATGATGCCCTCCGACGAGGGGATCGACGAGGAACCCGTGGCCGACGCGAACCTTGACTTGTCGTGGGCGGAGGCGCCGGACGAGTCGACCGTGGACAACGCACCGGCATGGGGCGCAGCGCCGGATGTGACGCCTGAGGTCGAGCAGTGGATTGAAGATCAGGCAGCGGATGAAGGCGATACGCTGCCGTCGATGACCACGATGAAGGCGGAACAAGATCGCACGACGTCCGAGATGGCCGCTGCCGAGCCTGTGACCCCGCCGGCCGCCGAGGAATGGTTGGACTTGTCGGCGCTTGATGCGCAAACAGACGGCGAGCCGATTGAAGATTTCGATGAATTCTTGAGGAACTTTACCGCCTTTGGCGACATGGATACCGAAGAACCGCGCCCCGATCTTTCGGCTGAGCGAACCGGCTTGACCGGCTTATTGGCGACAGCGGGCGGGTCCGACATTCCGCCAGAGGCCGCAGACATCGACCCTGAAGACCCGCTGGCGTGGATGCGCAGCGGCACGGTGGATCACGAAGTCTATGCATCCGAGGAAGCGCGCGAGGACGAGATGCCAGAGCTGGACGACCTGCTCAGCCCGACTGGCGGGTTCGAGGCGTACTCTGGCGATGTCGCGCGCGAGCTTGACGGGCCGATGGAACCGGCGACCGCCGGAGCCGAGGATGATGACGCCGATCCCCTCGCGTGGTTGCGCGAACATGACGACATCGAAATGGTCGAAAATGCGGAGAGCCAAGCTCCGCGCTGGTCGGATGCGCTGGATGTCGAGGCCGGCGTCGAGCTGGACTCGTCCGACGCCGATCCGCTCGCATGGATGCACGAAGCCGGCGTCACGGTCGATGACGAATCCGAACAGGATCAGGAAGCCGATCCGCTTGCTTGGGCGAAGGAAGACGGATTGGAGTTGGTGGATGAAGTCGTCGAGGTTACGTACAAGCGCACGGAAGCGCTGGTCGACCCTGATGCGCCGCGCAGCCATCCAGAAACGAACGAGGAACCCGCGACACCGACATCGACAGGAATGACCGGACTGCTTGCCTTTATCAAGGCGGACGGCGAAGATCAAGAGGGAGACAGCCCGATGAGCGAACACGAGACGCCGCACGACGAGCCTGAAAGCGAACCGAGCGGCGTCCAGCCTGAGGCTCCGCAGGCTAGGGAGGAGTTCGACTGGATGGCGGCGGCGGAAGAATCTGGCGCCGATGACATCGACTGGGATGCCGTGCCGGGCGCTGAGGAAGACGCGGACGCGGCGATTCCCGATTGGCTCGCGGCGGTGTCGAACCCGGTCGATTCGGCTGAGGCCGCGGCGCTTTCTGCAGCGGATGACCCGAATGTCTCTGACCTGTGGGATCCCGGCGCTGACGAAGTCGAAGGTGGCGATGTGCCGGAGTGGATGGCGGCCCTCCGTGACGAATCGCCCGCACCTGAGGCGCAGACGGCTGATGAGGCCGGCGAGTGGTTGTTTAGCGAAGCCGAGCCAAACGTAGAGGCGTCGGAGGATATTCAGCCGATGCCGATTCAACCCGAGTCAGTCGAGGGCGAGGCCGTGCCCGATCAGCCGGCTGAGGTGGGCGACGCCGTTTCCGAGCTTGCCGACTGGATCGGCGCGACCGGCCTTGTCGCTGCGGGGGCTGCTGCCCTAAGCGATGCCGCGCCGGATGAAGATCAGCCGGAGAGCAGCGCCGAGGTCGCCGCGGCAGCCGACGCCGATTCCGGTGAAACGCCCGATTGGTTGAGCGCGTTGAACGAAGCGGAGAACGGGACGAGCAGCCCACAAGGCACGGCCGTTGACGCGGCCGTTGACAGCGTGGCGCCGGATGAGGCTGCGGATGCCGATTTCATGGCGTTTCTGAATTCGGCCGGACAAGAGGCCGCCGACGCCGTCAGCGAAGCGGTCGAACCGGTGGACGACTCGCTCGACTGGCTGAATGCCGACGACGAAGCCGACTCCGATGTTCCGGCGGCTGATGCCGCAGACATCGAGGCGGAAGCGGATGACCTGCCGGATTGGCTCGCGGAGGCGGGCGCAGGCGAGGTCGCTTCCTCGGAAGCCGCCGACGAGGCGCTTGACTGGCTGGAGAAAGACGAGGAAGTCGCCGATTCGGTGCCTGTTCCGCAGGAGCCTGACTGGTTCTCCGAGGTCGATACGGGCCGTATGGCCGCCGAACCGGCGGATGAGACGCCTGACTGGTTGAAGGACGTAGAGCCAGCCACCGACGAAGCTGGCGCCGAGTCAGGTGATCTGGCATGGTTGGACGACAGCCAGAACGTCATTGGCGACGCCACCAACATCCAGCCTGACTTGGCGGATGCGGGCGAACCAAGCTACGAATTGAGCTACCTCGAAGGCGAAGAATCGACCGAGGCGGTGGAGACTATCGAGCTGGAGCCGGACAACGAACTCGAACTTGGCGCGGCCGCCGCGGCGATGCTTGACGCCGATGTGCCTTCCGGTCAGCTTGAGGCGCAGAGGGAGCTTTCGGGAGAGATTTTGGACGACGCAGACCTACTTGAGCCGGAACTGCCCGCGGACGAGACGCTGACTGCATCCGCCACCAACTCGCCGGACTGGCTGAATGCCATGGTGCCGGGGCTGGAGGTGAACGTCAGCGCACTGGAGGATGCCGATGGCGATGAAAGTGGCGAATTCTTCAACGCAGGCAAGAGCGATTTTAGCTGGCTGAACAATATCGTCGACGAGGAGCTGGCGCCGCCGACGGTCGGTGCGCCGTCGCGCAGGCCGATTCGGTTCCCGTTCGACGAACCGCCCGTGTGGCTGCGTGGGCTGCGTGATGAAACGCAGACCAGCACCCCGGTCGCCACCGCGGATAACGACGATGACGCGCTTCCAGAATGGCTGCGCTTCGACGACGACGCCCAGACGAACTAGCGTTCGGGGACGCTGAGAGGAACGTTTGATGGAGAACATGCCAGATTTCGACTCTATGACGCCAGAGGAGATGATGGCGTGGATGGAGGCTCTCGCCAAGCGGCAAGGCGCGACCGAAGGTCTGACCACGTCGGCCGATATGGACGTCCCTGAAATCGACCCGAATTCGGTCGAGATTGACGAGCCGGGCTATATCCCCTATGGCATGGATCCGGAGGTTTGGGCGCAGAAGAAGGCGGTTGAGGACGAGGCGCGTGCCGCCCGAATCGCTGCGATGCGCTCTGAAAAAGGCGAAACGCCCGAACCGCAAGCAGAGCACGAAGCCGATCTTCAACCCGAGTCCGGCGCGACTAACCCGCTGCAGTTCCTTGCTGATCTGAGCGGCGTATCCGATGCTGACGAGTTTGAGCTGCCTGCCGCGATTAGTGGGGACGCCGTCGACGCTGAACTCGAAGCCGACGATTTTCTGGCATCGCTGGGCAGTTTGTCCGATGAGGGGCAGGCCGCCGACGACTGGATGCCGAGCCTCGATGCCGCGCCAGACCTCGGCGCGTTGGAGTCGCTCGACTTCGGCAGTCTGGAGGGTTTGGGCGACTTGGAACCCGCCGCCGCTGCCGACGATCAGCTGGAGTGGCTTGAGAGCCTCGTCAGCGTACCGGACATCGACGAGCCGGAAGCGCTCAAGGAAGACCTCGAGTTTGGTATCGGCGTCAACGCGGATGCAATCGGGGAGATGGATGAGGAGATGCTGCTTGAGGACTCCGACATCCTCGAAGATTCGGCGGTATCGGCCGTTCTGAACGATTCGATGGATTGGCTTTCCGACTTCGCCGACACACAGTCGATGGAACGGTTGGCCGAACAGGCCGCCGCCAGCAAGGAAGTCCTTGACGCCAGTGATGACCTCGATGCGTTCTTCGACCGTATTGGCGACGATGACCTCGGTGTGCGTGATGATGACGAACCGAGCGATGTCGACCACGAGGCCGGGATTGCCGTGCGTTCGGGGCTGCCCACCATCGAAGTGCCGGGCCTCGGCGAGGTCAGCGATGCGCTCGACACCGGCGCTGATGTGCCGGCCGAGGACGTCGAAGCGTGGATGGGCGCGCTGCTCGATCAGGGGATTCGGCGCGACGATGTCTCTGACGAGGATGAGGAAGCCGTCGGGGCGCTCGATGAGGACGGCGTTCTGGTGCAAAACGAACTGCCGAGCTGGCTGATCGAACAGGTGGGCCTGCCGCCGACCGACGCCGAGCTGGCCGAGACCGGCGATCTGCCGGATTGGCTGACAGCGCCGGTCAGCGAAGAACAAAGCGCCGAATTTGAAGAGATGTTCAACCAGATGCAGGCCAATCCACCGGCAGAGGAAGCGCCCGAACTCGACTTCAGCGATATTGAAGTCGTGCCGCTGGACACCGGCGCGATCCGCGTCCAGATGGATGATCCGTGGGTCGAGGCGTTCGAGCTTGAGCGTGAGGAGCGCCTGACCGAGACCGGACGCTTGGCGGCGTGGTATGACTCGGCGGCGCACGAAGTCGAGGCGGCGCGTGCAGCGACCGAGCCGGTGTCATCTGCCGAATCGGCGTCGGTCGAGACGCCGGCCGTCCAGTTGGAAACGGCTGACCTGCCGATCGAGGATGAACTCCCGCCCGGCGAACCGCAGTCGATCCCCAGTTGGATGGAGCATGAAACGACGATTGACGAAGGCGCTGCGATGTCGACCGCGACGCCCACGCCGGTCAATATCGAGGACGAGCTGCCGGATTGGCTGAAGCAGGCACAGCTCGAGTCGGATGAAGTCGGGGCGGTGCCGTCATGGCTGTCCGAGTCGCTCAGCACAGAGGAGTACAAGATCCTCAACCCGGAGCCGACAGCAGATGCCGCGCCGGCCGAGCCATCTCCGATCATCGCGCCAGTTCCGGCCCCCAGCCCGATTGTGCCGCGCCGTGTCGAGCCAAGCCGTCCGGCGGCTGAACGGCTTGCGGCGATCCCGCTGTCCGAGGCGGCCAACGTCATCAATCAGGCTCGCGCCAGCCTCAAACTCGGCGATGTCAACGCGATGCTCGATGCGTATGAGCGGCTAATTCGCTCCGAGGTGGCGCTGGAAGAGGTGGAGGTCGATGTCGAACGGATCACGCGCGATCCCGTTCATAAGAGCAACCCGGCCGTTCTGCGCGTGTATGGCGATGTGCTGCTGCGCCGTGGCAAGCTGCAGCAGGCGCTCGACACTTATCGCGCCGCGCTCAACCTGCTATAATTTCGCCGTTTGGAACCCGAATGCAAACGGGCTGAACAGGCCCGTTTGTGCTGTCTGATACAGGAGTCAACATGGTTGAGCGTACCCTGATTCTGGTGAAGCCCGATGGCGTTCAGCGCGGGCTGATCGGTGAAGTCATCAGCCGGTTCGAGCGCCGCGGCCTGAAGCTGGTTGCGATGAAGTTCATGCTGCCGACCGAGTCGATCCTCGCGAAGCACTATGAAGCGCACATCAACAAAGGTTTTTATCCTGGGCTAGTATCGTATCTGACGTCCGGGCCGGTCGTGGCGATGGTGTGGGAAGGTTGGGATGCCATCAAAGCGTGCCGCCTGACCATTGGTGATACGCACGCGAATGAGGCCCCGGCCGGTACGATTCGCGGCGATCTGGCGATCCATATCAGCCGTAATATCGTGCATGGATCGGCGGATGCCAACGACGCCGCGCGTGAAGTGCCGATCTGGTTCAGCGATGACGAACTCATCAGCTACGAGCGCGCCACGGAGTTGTGGATCACCCGTCCGGATTAACAACGGCTTTCAGCAGTTCAGCACGGCCTACGCGCGACGTAGGCCGTTTTTGCTGCCGGCCCGCCGAGCGCTGACCACTGGCAGCTGACCCCTTTCCCCTCATCACTGCTCTTCCCCGCCCTTGAGCTAGCTGGCGCGCAGCCATGTCCCGCTGCGCCAGTAGTAGTACACCGACTCCTCGCGGGCGTCTGCGCCTTCACCGACGATCACCGAGGCGATCAGCGCGGGCGAGCCGTCTGGCGCGGTGACGGCCTGAGCAAGCCGCACGTCGACGGGTTGTGACGGATCAATGCGCTGTTCGGTGGCGCGGCTCCGCATCTCCTCGATGTATAGGCGCGAGACGTTCGGATCACCGCGCGCGACCAGCGTCGCCTCCAGCACGATCCGGTACCGGATGAGGTCGCGCCAGTCGATCTCGCCGCTGTTGGGGCCGGTGGTGCCCATCGCGTCGAGGATCACCTGCAGCGACGAGTCCGGCGAGAGCGCGCGAAGCATGTGGCCGAGCGCTGATGTCCCGCGCTGCGCGGCGAGGCTGGCGATCGGCGAGCTTGCCGCCTCGTAACCGGCGTACCGCGCGACGAGCCATTGACGGACGGCGTTGGCGATATAGCCCGCGTCGGTAGCGGGATCATACGGCTGAGTCGTCGCCAGCGAGACCGCGACAAGCCGGGTGGCGATGGCATCCGCGACGTTGACCAGCAGCACGCCGCTGAACGGCTCCGTCGACGATGCGCCGCCGACATACGGGGACGGCACGAGAAGCCGCCACGGTTGTTGGGTATCCCACTGCGTTGTCAGGTAGAAGTCGGGCCGATTTCGAGCGTGACGTGCGGAAGATCGCCACATTCGAGGATTGGGCCGCAGGTGCTCGAAATCCACGACTCGATGCGCACGCCCATCGTCTGCGCGAGCGCGGCATCGACCGTGCGGTGCGCGATGGTGACGAGTGTGCCGCGCAGTTCGGCCGGCTCGCCCCAGAACGTCAGGTCGGACGGCACATGTCGCCAGCCATCATCATAACGCCAGTAGAACCACGCTTGCGTGATGGCGACTCCGTCGCGTGTCCAGTCGACCAGCACACGTCCGCGCGTGCCATCGACCTCGACACTGCGAATCACCCCGTCAAGCTGGACGGTGCCTTTGGTCTTCTCGATCTGCACGTCATCAAAGAGCGCGCGCTGCTCGGCCAGCCATTCCTCGGACGCGCTGCGCTGAATGCTGCCGAACGCGTTCCAGTCGCCGATGCGTAAGGCGGCGAATTCGGCCTCGACAGTATCGCGCAGCAGCGATTCGATGTAGGCGTTGGCCTCGTTTAGCCGCCATGTAACTACCAGCGCAAGCACGCCGAACACGATCGCCGTGCCGGTGAACACCAGCAGAAACTTGGCGCGAGCCGCAGCCCGCTTGCGCTTGAGCGCGGGGTCTTCCGTGGCGACGTAGGCGGACTTGCCCGCGGACGCCGAATCGGACTCCCAATCTAGGCGTATGCCCATGAACCATGCTCCATGCTACGGGACGACGACCTCGGGCGACAGCGGCCCCATGATCCCGTTCTCGTTGATCGCGGCGACGGAAATGCCACGGAATCGGTCGGATGTGAAGCAGTCGCAGTCGAACGCGGTCGTGCCCGTTCCGGCGCTGAACTGCTGCTCGAAGGTGACATCTCCCACACGCCGCAGCGCGACGATATAGCCGGTGGCGCCTTCGACCTGCTCCCAGACGAGCCGGCGCATACCGTCGCCCATATCGCGTACGACGATGGTTTGCGGATAGGGCAGGCCGTCGGCGAGCGCCAATACCATCGTGGTCAGCGTGCGGACGCTCTTACGCAGATAATCCGGCTCGATGTACTGCACCCAGTCGCGGCCCTCACGGTTGGTATGATCTTCAAGCGCCTCGATGATGCGGACGGCGGGGATACCGGCCTCGCTGAACGAGAAGTGATCGCCGAAGCGGCCCTCGCGGTCGATGTCCTCGACGAAAATCAGCTTGAGGTCGGTGCTGTGGTTGTCGGTGATAAAGTCGATCATGCGCGCCATGTCACGCGAGGGCGACGTGTCCGGCCCGGCGCTGAAGATGCGCAGTTCGTGGTCGTTGACGTTGCCGAAGCGGTCGTTGGTGCTGCCCACCGTGTCGATGTTGATCATCACGCGCACGGGGATGTTGTAGAACTTGATGTAGTCGCGCACGAACGCCGTGCTGCCCTGCCGATTGACTTCCTCCGCCGAGAACAGGACGAGGATAATGGTGCTGCGCGGGCGCAGTTGGCTGAGGACGCGCGCCATCTCCAGCACGGCGGCGACGCCCGATCCGTTGTCATCGGCGCCGGGAGCAACGCCGGCAGCGTCGGTCAGGTCGTCGGTGCGGCTGTCGTAGTGCGCCCCGATCACGATGGCCGGCGTGTTGGGAAGTGTGCCGTTGATGATGCCGACGATATTGCGCTGGTCGGTCGTCTGCCCGTTATATGTCGCCTTGAACGGATGGGTAAACGCTTGAAAATTCCCGCGCGACTGGTCTTGAATCTTGAGGAACTCGCCGTACAACCAGTTGGCCGCCGCCCCGATTCCTTCGGTCGCCGACGACTGCGTGCTGTTGACGTGGCGTGTCTTGAAGTTCTGTAGGGTGGTGATCGTGTTGAGCAGGCTGTTGGCCGTCACCTGATTGAGCAGGGTATAGAGCTGTGCGCCGGAAATCTGCGAGATCGGCGTTGGCGCAGGGGTGCCGCCGGTTTGCGGGATCTGCGTGCTGTAGCCCAGCGTCGGCAGCGGCTGATCGGTGATCTGCGGTCGCGGCTGAATGGTCGCCGGGCCGGCGTCGTCGCTCATGCCGAGATTGCAACCTGCCAGCGCCGTCACCAGCAGCAGGCTGAGGAGTAACAGTCGTTTCATCGGTGTTTCGTCGTTTAGCGTACAGACGGGATTCTATCACTGCTTGCGCAGAACGTCAGGTGACGTTGCCGAATGGGTGCATTTCAAGTTAGGGGCAAAAGGTTAAAATAGGAGAGAAGCTCAAAATACAGCGAGGCACTGCAACGATGTCAGCATCCAGTGATGAATTGAGAAGTCGCTTGCAAGAACGGGCATATGAAGCGATTGAGAACCTGCTTAGGCAGAAAGCAGGGCGTCGTGACCTGAGCATGAGCGAGATGGAAGATTTGGTTGGCGATCTTGAGATTGAACTTCGCCAATCGTTGCTACAGGAAATGGTTGTGGATGCCCAGCAGACCAGACCGGGCTTATGTGAGAGATGCGGTGGCAAATTGCGTTACAAAGGCAAAAAGTCCAGACAGGTCGTCACCTTGCGCGGCGAAGTGAAAGTGGAGCGGGATTACTACCAATGTCAGACCTGTGGCAAGGGTCATTTTCCCCCTGGATAAACAGTTGGGCTTGAAAACGACGGCTTATAGCCAGCTCATAGCCGAAAAGATGGTCTGGTTGAGTGGG
>JZRA01000122.1 GCA_001567485.1 Chloroflexi bacterium OLB13 | reverse complement strand
AGAAGAAGAAGGGCGACAACGTCGCGCTGGAGATGACCCCCACCACCGACCGAGAACCGCATGATGTTCACCGTGCGCCGGGCCGCCGACGCCAACGGCTTCGGCTTCGACCCGGCCGGCTTCAGCCAGCGCGGCAACAGCGTGTGCTACCGCTGCGGTACGACCGTGACCAGCGATTACGTCAAGACCGAGGGCAAGGCCGGCCGCATGCACGCACAGATGATGGCGACCGTATGCGTGCGCCCCGGCGCGCGCGGCAAGGTCTACCTCTCGCCGGACGAGCACGATCTTCCTGTTCCGGACGACGACGCGATCCGCGGCCGCATCGAAGCCCTGACCGCCGAGACCGGCATCACCCCGCCGGAGGAGCCGCTGCCGCAACAATTGACCGGCGGGATGTGCACGATTTACGGATTGGATCAGTTCTACAAGCTCTTCACCACGCGGCAGATGCTGACGCTGCTGACGTTCGTGAAGGGCGTGCGCGCCGCCCACGACGCGCTCACCGCCGCCGGCGCCGATCCCGAATACGTCAAGGCAGTCGTGACGTATTTGGGGTTGGCTCACAGTCGCCTTACATCAATCATGTCTACTCAGTCACGTTGGCGCGGAAGTGAGGGTGAGCGAGTTGTCGGTGCATTTGCGCGACAAGCGATTCCTATGGTCTGGGATTTCGCAGAACTCATGCCGTTCAACAGCGTGTTCACAAGCTGGAACTACTACGTTTCGGTTGCATGCGATGCGATAGAGAATCTTCGACGGATTACCGCTTGCGCTGTCGTAGCGCGCGGCAGTGCTACGGAATTGCCGTCGTTGATTCCCCGCGTAGATGCCGTCGTAACAGATCCACCCTACTATGACAACATCAGTTACGCGGATCTGTCTGATTACTTCTATGTTTGGCTGAAAAAGATCCTTGGCAATCTCTACCCTGAACATTTATCTACGGAGATCACTCCAAAGAAGAAAGAGGCTATTGCTGCCTCCTACCGACACAGTGACGACAGGGACGCACGTGAGTTTTACGAAGGCATGATGCTCGAATCGTTCACGCAGGCAAATACTCGACTACGCCAAAGTGGACGTCTCGTGACCGTCTATGCACACAAGACAACGGCAGGTTGGTCTACTCTCGTGGACTCTCTCAGACATGCTGGCTTTGAATTAAACGAAGCATGGCCGATCGATACCGAACTTGCGGGTCGTGCTGTTGCTCAAGACACGGCTGCCCTCGCCTCGTCGTTCTTCCTCGTGGCGCGAAAGCGCGAGGACGCCGGCATCGGGATCTTTACGGACGACGTCCAGCCGGACATGCGGCGCATCGTTAAGGAACGGGTCGGCTTCTTTCTTGAGCGGAAGATTACCGGCGCCGACCTCAACATCGCGGCGGTCGGGGCCGGTCTGGC
>JZRA01000121.1 GCA_001567485.1 Chloroflexi bacterium OLB13 | reverse complement strand
GTCAACGCTGATGTCTGACGCCATACGCCGGCCGACTAGCATGTCAGCGATCAGTCGCAGCAGGCGATTTTCGGGTGTGGCTTGGGGGGGACATGGGACCGTGATGGGTCGCGTCAGACCGCGCGGCCGACGGCGTGGGCAAAGGGTTTGTCAGCGAAATAGACCAGCTCGAAGCCGGCCGCCTCGAGCTCCGCCTTGACCTCGTTTTCCTTGAAGTGGTGATCGTACGGACCGTACAGCGTGTCGCCCAGTTCGACTGACTCACGGCTAAAGCGAATCCGTCGAATGACCTTCGCAATGCGGTACGTCCAGCGCATCATCCGAGACTCCTTGCGCCGCACGAAGAAAGACAGCAGGATCGGCCCTTCTGCGCGGACGTGAGTCCGAAACTCCTTGAGGAATGCGATCCGGGCATCGCGTCCTGCGATATGGGTGTAGCCGCCCCAACCGAGGATTAAGCCGTCGAACGTGCCAAACGATTCCGGCACATGATCGGGCTTGGCCAAGATGATCTCGGCGTCGATTGAGCGGGCTTTGAGCAGTTGACGGGCGCTTTCGAGGAGCGCGGGTTGACATTCAAACGCCGAAACGGTCTTGTCCAGCCTCGAGAGGGCGACGATTTCGCGTCCCCCGCCAGCCGCGCCCAACAGGATCGTTTGGCAGTCTCGGAAGAAGCGATGGTAGATGCCGATCTCCCAGTCAAACAACCCGTTGAGGTTGTAGTCGTCGGAGTGGTACGTTTCCGCCTTTGCGTAATGCTGGGAGGTGACCTCGCTCAAGTGCGCGTGTGAAAGCAGGCCCAGCCATATCCCCTGATAGACCGCTGTTAGGCCATTCGACATCAGGGTCCAAAGACGATTGACGAAGAAGTAAGCCCGAACCATGTGACTCCTAACCGTCATCGGCGAATCGCGACCTGCCGGCGAACTCTACACTCAACGCAACTCGCGGTGCGCATTTCGCAGATACGACCATTCCCGCCAGCAGAGTCATCAAGTCGACGCCAATTGGGACGGGGTGATTTACGGGGTCGATGCGACATGCGCCAGTATCGCCGTGCGCACGTCCGGCAGCACGTCGTAGCGCCGCGGATACTGTAGGCGGTACATCGGAAGCCGTTCGGCGAGTTGAGTCAATCGTTCGAACTCAGCGGCATTGCGCGCGCGATCGGTCGGGTCAAGCCGGAATGCGTGTTCGAGGTAGTGGATCACGCGCTCATGTGGCAGCGTTTCGGTGATCGAGATGGTGGTCACATCGTCATCCGGCGACGCGAGCAAGTACACTTGCTGCAGCGGAACCGGGGCTGTCTGCACACCGTCCTGTTCTGCGTCCACCACGATACGGCGCTTGCTGCTGTAGTGCGCCATCGGCGTCGACTCATCCGCCGGTACGCCGACCGCGAGCACAGAATCCGGCCACAGGCGCATGCCGGGGTAGATACCGGCTGCGGTGATCGGCTCTTTATTCGAGATGACCACGCAGTCATCACTGACAAGCGCGTATCCCGCACGCCAGAAGCTGGCTGTCAGCGTCGACTTGCCCCATCCCGTGTCACCGAGAAAGGCGATGGCGTGCCCGTTGACCTCCACCGCCGCAGCATGAAGCACAGTGTGCCGTTCGTGGGCAATCACACGCGGTATCACATGGTCATGAAGCAAGTGCTCGATGGTGTGTTGGGGAATATCGGACTGCGGCGAGAATACTATCGTGTTGTCGCGCAGTATCTCAAAGTCAGCGACGCGTGTAAAGCGAACGAGATATCCAGTCGCTGTCTCATACAGCTCTACCCACGCATCACCAATCGAATCGTCGTGCTGAGTAAGGCGGCGTAACGGTACCGCGACAGTACCTGAATTCGAACACAGAAGAACTCGGATAGTATCGGTTGCCTCGCCAGGGAGTCGAAAATCGAACTCCCTTCGGAAGCCAACAGCCGAATCACGCATTGCGTAGCGAAAGCCCGTCTGAGCTGACATCAACACGAAGTAATCGCTAGGGGCGACCTCCCGGCCCGGGCGTCGGAGGGCCTCCACCCTTTCCTGGTTGCTCACCGCCAACGGGCGTACCGCCTCGGGTCAGCTGCATAATGGTTCCGAGGCGAACCAGTCGTGGTGATCGATAGGATTTGGGCGAACGCTGCTTGCTACTGCTTCGTTCCATGCATGCTTCCTATGTACTACCTCTTGCGCTCTCGAGATCTTACTATGGCAAGCTCGAGAGCGCAAACTTCAGTCATGCTGAAGCCTGTGTAGAGACCTTGGCGGAACGTCAGCTCGCATTGCGTCCACCACAATGCGGCGCTTCGTGCTGAAGTGCGCCATCGGCGTCGATTCGTCCGCCGACACGCCGACAGCAAGCACGGAGTCCGGTCACTGCCGCATACCGGGATAGATTCTGACTGCGTGTACCGCACGCCAGAAGCTGGCCGTCAGCACCGATTTGCACCATCCCGTGTCACCGAGAAAGGCGATGGCGTGCCCGTTGACCTCCACCGCTGCGGCGTGGAGGACTGTGCGCCCTTTGTGAGACAAGGCACGCGGTATCACGTGGTCGTAGAGCAGATGCTCAAGGGTGTGTTCGGGGACGTCTGGCGCCGGCGAACACTGAATCTCGTCGTTGTCCAGTACCGTAAAGTCAGCTACGTCGGGAAATCTGATCAGATACCCGTTGGAGAGTCCTAGAATCGAGACCAAAGGGTCTCCCGTCGCCGTGTACTGGTGAGAGTGCAATGCAACAGACTGACGCATGACGAGACGCCCACACCCAAGCACAAACCGCGTGCTTGACGTCTCTACTGATGACTCATTCTGTCCGGGGATCAAGTCAATTCTAAAGTCACGATCACAGAAGCGGTACAGTGACATAAGCTGGTCATGATCTCGGATCGTCCATTCCCAGTCCAGAACCGGGATTACTTTCAGCGTCCATTTTTGAGCCTCCGCGTGTCTGACTGCGGATTGTGCCATAGCAGATCAGCTTCGGAGCCGCATAGTTACGCTTGTGCGATGACGTACGTTCTCTTGAGTCTGGCATGTCTCGACCTTCCACGTTTGCTGGAACCTGCGACAGCTGCTAACCTATCATCTCCACAGATCCGGTGACTACATATCACTGCCGAGGATTGCTTGTCCTGAAGACCTTCAACTGCACATTGGGTTCCTTATCTTTCCGCAACTGGGCAAGATCAGTCCGCACTCGCGGGACTAGCTGCGTTGACGGGTCATAAATCCCATCGGGAAGTATTCGGTTCGACCAGCCGAGCCAGAGTTCGTAAGTGCGAGGATAGTCCCGTACCGCATCAAGCGTAGTGCCGCATACCTCTTCTTCGTCTTGAAAAGGGTTCTCATAGACTCCCCGCGTACTGTGCATCCGAAGCTGACAACGATAATGCCTTACTATAACGCGTATCCTGTATCACGCCAGAATTCACCGGTAACCGATCTCATCTGTTGCTTTCAGCATCATGCACGAACAGCCAGCAGGACATAGCATGTAGGATCCAGAGACGTGCTTTTCCCACATGCGGGGTTGCGGCCACTCGATGAAGGTGCGCCTTAGCCTCTTTCACGCTGATGCGGGTTGCCAATCCTGCACTGCTAGAACTGAAATCCAAATGAGTCTTATCTAGACAAGCTGTTTGGTCGCGCGCCTCCCAGAAATCATTCGAGAGGTTCATCCGTGGTAAGGCCCACCGTACATCATCAGGCAGCAAGCCCGCCACAGCCCTCCGGTTGAGCGCCTTGTTCCAACGCCCTTGATCCTTATAACTCCAATCCAGTCCTACACAAAATTCCATCAACCGGACATCATGATACGGATGTCGTGCTTCAATTCCATAGAAAGCTGCCACGCGATCATATCGCTCAAGACCCACGGTTAAGAACGTGTGTGTTAGCCTGCGAACGTGATCCTCGCGCTGCGTCCGCGTAAACATCTGCTGAGCATCAAATTGGCGCAGACGACTTTCAAGGTCGATACGTTTGGCGAAGTCTGGATGAATGAAGGCTTCCTTGCGCGCAGCTTCGACGCGGCGTGGTCGGGTCGTCCGCATCCGCATCCGCCCGTACCACTCCGGCGCGATAGCGGCCTTGGCGCTGGTGAGCAACGTCTTCCACGTCGATTCGTTGAAGCGGTGGTGCAGCCGGCTCAGTCCGCGCGCTTCGATAATCGCCTCCCAAATCCGCCCCGATCGCAGCAGAAATCGGATGTGGTTGCCGCCCAGCGTAGTGACCAGATCGCCAGCGACCCCATCGAGTACGACCTTGAGACCGCGCCGGCGCGCCATCACGTACATCGCTTGGGGAATCGGCATCTGCGTATCGAACAGGTCGTGCGTCTCGGTATAAAGCGGCTCCATCTCCGGGTACAGCTCGGCGAGTCCGCTGGGTTTGAGCAGGTGCGGGTCAAGGTGATCCATCATCAGCGCCGCGCGGATGACTTGCGTCTCAACGTCGGTTTCGTCTTCAGAGATCGCGGAGAAGGTCGGCAGCGGCGGCCGGCCGGAGTCGCGGAGGATGGATCGCGCGACGCCGACAATCGACGACGAGTCGATCCCGCCGCTGAGCATCGACCCGACCCGGTCAGACGCGCGCAGCCGGTCGCTCACCGCCTTAGTGAAGACATCGAGAAACGCCTGGATGTACTCAGCATCGGTGTTGAACCGGATCTCGCGCTTCGGATCCAGTGCCCAGTACTTGCGATCACGGCAGCCATCACGCGTCACGATCCGGCAGATTGCCGGCGGCAAGCGTTCGATCCCCTCGAAGAACGTGCTGGTGAAGTCGATTCCCTCGAGGTATCCGACAAGGTAGTCGGCGATCCGGCCCTCGTTGATGCGGTTCGGGATGCCGGCTACGGTCAGCAGCGCGCCGACGTCAGACGCGACCGCAAACAGCGAGTCGGTCATGTGGACGTACAGCGACCGGTTGCCCATGTGATCGCGCACGCACAGCATCTGCTGGTTACGGCCGTCCCAAATCACGAACGCAAACTCGCCGATCAGGTGCTCGACACACGCCTCACCCCACACCGCGTAAGCGTGGAGGATTAGGTCGGCGTCGGTGACGTCGCGTGGAACCTGCCGTCCTTTCGCCTCGAGCGCGCGGCGCAAATCGTCCCATCCGTCGATCCGGGCGTCAGCGGTGATCCACACCTCGCCATCCAGCGAACACGGCTGAGTCTCGCGCTCGGCCTCATGGGTGGTAAACAGCGCGCCGTGACCGAGACCGACCGGCCCATCACTCCACACCCGCTGACCATCCGGCCCACGCCGCCGCATCGCATCCACCATGCGCTGGAGCTCAGACTGCTCGACCGACGCGCCATCACGCCGGAACAGCGCCGCAATCGCACTCATTCGCGCACTCGCGCCAACAGGTGAGTGGGCAGATCGAGCACTGCATACGTCTCGGCAACATCGTCGGCGTCATTGAGGACAATGCCGCCGCACTCGATCCATGCGTGCGCGTCGAATTGTTCGCCGTTGCGGCTCACGCCGAAACGCAGCTCGCTGTGGATATTGCGCCGCGCCAACATCGTCCGCAGAACCAGCGAACGATCCAAGCAGTTTGGACGCGGCCATACGTGCGCCGACGCGGCCTTCACGATCCGGGCGATTTGCCGGGCGTGTTCGATCTCCGTCAGCGATGTCCTGTCGGCGTCCCCGGCCCATCGCGCGAGCATCGCTTGAAGACGCTTGAAGGACATCATCCGGCGCAGTATCGCGGCGGCCGGCAGCATGATCGCCGCCTGTAGCAGCACACGCCGCTCCGTGCTAGAAAGCGCCGTAAACTGGCGCACCTTACGGCGCAGCGATCTCCAAAAGCCCATCGTTCACCAGTTCTTCAATCAAGCGGATCAGGTCGGCGCGCAGCACATCAGGCTCGACTTCGTACTCGTCCATCAGGATGTCGAAGGCGTGTTGAAGCGTCTCCTCCGTCGTGGCGACCTGCCACATCCGCGTGCCGACCTCGTCGAGGCCGAAGTATGTTTCGGTGTTGAGATTGAGGATCACGGCTTCACCGGCGACATCCTTGAACAGGATGCCTTCGGGAACGCGCACGCGTTGGTTGAGGGAGGGAGTCATTGGCAAACCACAGTCACGCCGACAGTCGAAACGCAGGCCGCAGCACAAGACACCGCGTACTTGGGACAATTGTACCAAGTTTCGCCGTCAGACAATCGCGTAAGTTAGGGGAAGTGAGGATTGGAGAAGTGGGTTAGGCGGCCGGCCGTATTCCAGCGGGTGGCTTGCGTGATGTGTTACGCAGGTTGGCCCCGGAACGCCATCGTCTATAATCGGACGCATGATCGGTCACATCCCCACCCCAATGCGGATCGCCGCAGCCGTACTCTGGACGGCGCTGCTGGCGTACCTGATGCTGTCGCCGGGCAAGGCGACACTTGCCGAGGATCTATCGAGCGCGTTCGGCGGTACTGAGCTTACCGATGCGATGGGTCACGCGCTGCTGGCGTTGGTCGAGACGGTGTTGGTGTTCGGCGCGCTGCGGCCGTTTATCGGTGTTCAGCGGGCACTCGTGTTGACGTGCGCGTTTGTGATAGCGCTCGGCACGGTTCTGGAGTTCGCCCAACTATGGATCCCGTTCCGCGGCGCCAACGTCCTCGACTTCGCCGCGCACTGCGTCGGGGTAGGTGTGGGGGCGTGGGGATTGTGGGCGGTTCGGCGGTTTGCGGTCGGGCGTTATAGCACACCGGAACGGTGATTCACGCCGCGGGTGGTTCAGCACGGTGACTTGCTAACGAGCGATGATCGCGAGAGCAGTTCTCAGAATGAGCGACAGGTCGCCCCAAAACGATGAATTCCGTACATACTGAAGATCGATCGCGAGCTTCGCCGGCATCACCTCGTTGACGTACTTTGTCTCCCAGTCCTGACCCGACAAGAGCTCCGCCTCGCTGCGATATTCGACCGACGCCGGACTGGTGATCCCCGGACGAACCTTCAGCACTTCTCGCTGTTCTGGAGTATAGAGCGCAACATATCGTGGATCCTCGGGGCGGGGGCCGACGATACTCATTTCGCCACGCAGCACGTTGATTAGCTGTGGCAGCTCATCAAGCTTTGTACGGCGCAGAAATCGACCGATTGGCGTAATGCGGGCGTCGTCCGCCCCGGTCACTCCCGGGCCTAGTTTGTCGGCGTTCTGCACCATCGACCGGAACTTCAGCAGCGTAAATAGCACGCCATCGCGTCCAACCCGTGTTGCGCGATAGAGCACGGGGCCTTGTGATGTCGCTTTGACTAGGATCGCCACCAGCAGCAGCAGAGGTGACAACACGGTGAGGCCACCTGCCGAGGCAACGACGTCAAAGGCGCGTTTGAACATAGCTTAGGCAGAGCATTCGTCGGCAATTCCAATAACTGCCGCGATCACATCTTCCACATCACAATCGCTCATAGCGGAGTATATAGGCAGGGAGATCATGCGCTGGAACTCCCTATACGCAACGGGATAGTCGTCCGGCTTATATCCATACGTCTCGCGGTAGTAGGGATGCATGTGCAGCGGAATCCAATGCACACTAACGCCGATGTTTGCACTGCGCAGCCGTTCAACGAACACGTTGCGATCAATCGACAACGCCTTAAGATTCAGTCGTAGGATGTAAAGGTGATACGGATGGGTGCTGTAAGCGGCGCGTGCTGGCGTTTCGAGCGCGGGATGATTCCCAAACGCCCGATCATAAGCGGTCGCAATCGCTTGTCGCCTCGCATTCATGCGCTCAAGCTTCTGCAACTGGATGAGGCCCATTGCTGCGGCCACATCGGTCATGTTGTACTTGAAACCGGGCGCGATGATCTCGTAGTACCAACTTCCTTCGCTGGTGTAGCGCTTCCACGCATCCTTGCTGATACCGTGCAGCGACATCACGCGGCAGCGATCCGCCCGCTCGTCGTTGTTGGTGGTGATCATGCCCCCTTCGCCGGTGGCGAGGGTCTTGGTGGCATAGAAACTGAAGGCGGTGAAGTCGCTGATACTGCCCACCAGCCGCCCCTTGTACTGCGTCGGAAGGGCGTGTGCAGCATCTTCGATTACAACAAGGCCATGCTTGTCAGCGATGGCGTGAATTGCATCGAGATCCGCCGCCTGTCCGCCGACGTGAACCGGGATGATCGCGCGTGTGCGTTCTGAGACTGCGGACACGACTTGATTGACGTCGATATTCAGCGTTGCGGGGTCGATATCGACCAATATCGGCTTTGCGTTGAAGTATCGCACAACCTCGGCGGTCGCCGCGAAGGTCATCGTCGTCGTGATGACCTCGTCTCCTGCTTGGATACCCGCTGCCTCCAGCGCCAAGTGCATGGCAGCAGTCGCTGAATTAACTGCGATTGCATGCTTCGCGCCGACGTATTCCGCGAATGCAGCTTCGAACTCGCGAGTTTGCGGACCGGTTGTCAGCCATCCGGACTTGATGACTTGACTGACCGCGTCGATCTCTTGCTGATCGACGTCGGGCTTCGCAAATGGGAGGAAGTCGGATCGTAGTGTACGCATCAACCAAACCTACGAATGATCCAGTTGTTTATAGACAGAGTCAGCATCAGCTGTAGCAAGAGTCTTGGTCATCCGGCCCCGCCAAACTCCATCATCGTCCATGACACGTGTCCATCCGAGCTTTTCATAGAAGCCAATCGCGCGCGAATTGGCCTCGTGAACAGAGAGGTTCATCATCGAGTATCCTAGCTGTTTCGCCATCTGCTCCGAGTGGCTCATAAGGAGTTGCGCGACACCTGTACCGCGGAGGTTCGGACGAACCGCTATCGATAGAATCCCAAACGATCTCCGTTGAACCTGCGGTTGCTGAGCTGCAGGCCGGGGCTTGGCAACGACGCGTCGGCTTCGCCAATTCAGACTCTGAACTGCAAGTCGCACCCGATCGAAGAAGAGTGGATTGGCTAGCAACCAAGGCCGTGTGATGACGCGAGAGATAAGGTACCGCCTATTGGCGTCGAGAAAACCACCGAGCGCGCCTCGGAATATACCGCCGAAGCAAAACCCTCCAAGTGTCCCGTCGTTATCAAATGCCCCGATGTTGTAAGCATCGTGCGGCCCCTTCATCTGCCATTCGTAGTAGCGGCGAACTGCCTCAAAACCGAGCTTAGTGAGCGCGCTGTCCGGAAATGCTTGGACGTGGATCGAGGCTACGGAAGCGAGGTCGCTTACACCCAGATTGCGAACTGACAGCGTTTGATCAGTCATGCGATCGTTCCATCAAGTTGAAATCACTATTCACCGTCGATACGTCTGGTTGACCATCGACCGCGGAAGACCCAAAGTCCTTTCAGAAATCCCGCGCCATAACTAATATGAAGGGAACCAAACACGATCGGCAACAGGGGCAAGTAACGCCAACCGAATCGCGCGGCAGTGAGCACGCTGGCCAAAAGATTGGCTGCCGCATATGTAGCCAGGGTCACAACCCAGATCGCTCGAATCGTTGTGCTGAACGGCGACAGCAGCGCGCCACCAAGCACTACGGCAACGAACATAGGCGGTGCGAACTGCCTCGCCTGCATCTGTCGGGGATGCTTCTGCATCACGCGCACCTTGTACAGTCCGTATTGGAAGTATTGCCGAACAAGGCCGCGAAAAGTACTGCGATTGTAGTAGACCGAGCGGATCGCAGGGTTGAGCACGATGATCCCGCCAGAAGCACGCAGTCGATAGTTGAGTTCATCGTCCTGGTTTCGTACAAGCTCCTTATCGAAACCACCAAGTTCGTCGAATACGGTACGGGGCCAAGCCCCAAGATACACGGTGTCAACAGCTTCCTCATGGCGCGAGTAGTGGAATCGTGCGCCACCAACCCCAAAGGGCGTGCTCGTCGCCGCGGCTACGGCCTTGCCAAATAGGCCGCGCCCATGTGCGTTCATCCGACCACCGACATTCTGTGCGCCGGTTCGTTCAAGGGTATCGACGCACGTACGCACATAGTCGGACGCGATTTCCGTGTGTCCATCGATCCGAATAACAATGTCGCCGCGAGCGCATTCCAACGCGGCGTTGAACCCTGTTGGTACGATCCTTCTTGGATTCTCGACTATATTTACCTGAATATCGCTCTGGCTCGCCAACTGGTGTACCAGGTCAACTGTGCCGTCATTGGACAGTCCGTCCGCAACGAAGACTTCCATTCGATCATGCGGATAGTCCTGGTCCAAAACGGCACCCAAGCTCCGTTCGATGAAGTCTGCCTCGTTACGGACCGGCATAATCACGCTGACGAGTGGAAGAGCGTCGCTCATCGACCGATCCGGGCGAGTTCCTCAGCTGACATATTGTTGATAACGGCGCGGAATTTGCCAGCAGCGGTTCTTGGCACTTCGGGCAGTTCGTCGAACTCTATCTTGACGTTTCCCATGCGGTCCCTTAATCGGGCTGCAATTGAGTGTCTATCAGCCTCCGTGAAACCAGCACCAGGGACATACCGAACCCGAATTAGGTCGAGTCGCTCTTGAACGATCTGTGCCTCCTGAACTGGTAAGTCTGCTTTGAAGACTGGATCCAAGCGTCCAATTACTCTACCGTCAACTGTGTACAAAACGTCGTCAATTCTGCCTTCAATCTGCTCCAGAACGGGGAGGGTGCGGCCGCACGCACAGGTTTCGTCGGAAATCTCGAGGGATCCGCGATCACCAACCCGGTATCGAATCAGCGGCATGTCTTCATTGAGCAGACCGGTGCAGATCAGGTCGCCTGTCACACCGGGTTCTAGAAATTTATTGTTACAGGCAACTTCAGTGATACCGACCTCTGGCCATAAATGAAGCCTTCCGTGGTTACATTCCCCGGCCGCTGTGACGATTTCGGACATTCCGTACGTCTCGCGTACGGGACAGTCAAAAACATCGCTAATAAGCTCGCGCTGATATTTGAATACTGGCTCCGCATTTGTGACGACGACCTTCAGTCGACGTGCAGGGCGGCTGCTTTTCTTTGCGCCGAGCGCCAGCGCATACGCTGACGAAGTATAGCAATAGATGTATTCGATCTCGTATCTGTCGAGCGCATCAAGATAGTCCTGGATGCGATCAGCTGACAGATGATACGAGGACATATAGAGCTGCTTTAGCGCTCCGTTCCATACCCAATACGGTGGCTTGCGCTGTGAGACCGGAGTAACCAATTGTCCGCCCAAGATCGCCCAATTCATTGAACGGTCTACTCCGTACCACTTGCGCCACCGGGCCTCAAAAAGTGCGTACCACTCGCGAACCACTCTCTTGCTCCACCACAAGCTTAGAGATGTTCCCGTGGTGCCGCTCGTGTGTTCGTGATACATCGCCCTGATGTCGGCATCATCAGCAACGAACGCCATCGGATTGCGTCTCACTTCTTCTTTTTCTAAGATCGGCCAGTTCTCCAACGATTCCCAAGACGAATTATCGCCATGTCGTCGGCGCTGTAACCATTGCTCGCGATAGAACGGAACCTGCGTTGCTGCTCGGTTCAAGACGCGTGCAAGGCGATCCTCACGATAGCTGTGCCACTGCGCTTCAGACCAGCAGTCTCTTTTGAGCGCCGTGACGACGAGTCTTTCGGACTCGGGGCCAAATCGCCAGCGTTTGAGTTGATAGCCCTTCGCCGTAGCCACGAGGTTCTTGAGTGGCGGAGGCAGGCGGTGATAAAGATATAGTGCTGTGCTAGACACTTGTTGTCACTCTAGTGCGGCCCTGGGCGATTGCTCACTGCAGCCGAACATTACATTCTTGTCTCCAGATTTCGAAGAACAGAAGCTGGCGAAGCAGCACGATGAAACGGCTGTCACCTGCACGAAATGACTGAACGAGAGAGGCGACCTTGGTACTGGACAAGTTGTTCCCATACGCTTCCGCTGAAGCAACAACGCGATTGAGTATTGGTCCGAATGTGTCTGGATCACGCATGTAGTGATACCATGGAACACCAAATCCAATCTTTCGACTGGATTGAATGGAGCTTGGAAGCTGGCTGCCGAAACTACGCCTCAGCAGGTGTTTCGTGTGTCGCCTACTTAGTAGCCTTTTCGAGCTAGTTTGAAAAAGGTCACGAATTGCGTACTCTTGAAGTTTCCACACAACAAAGAGGACGCAACCGTGACCACCGAAGACTTTATCATTTCGCTGTTCTGTTTGGTAGATGATCGT
>JZRA01000120.1 GCA_001567485.1 Chloroflexi bacterium OLB13 | reverse complement strand
CTGCCAACTGCCAACTGCTAACTGCCAACTGCCAACCGCCAACTGCCAACTGATAACTGCCAACTGCCAACTGATAACTGCCAACTGCCAACTGCCAACTGATAACTGTCAACTGGTAACTCAGCGTTTGACGCGCTCGCTGCCGACCGCGTTTTCGGCGGACTTTCCGGCGGCGAACAGCGCGATGTTGTGCATCGTCGTTTCGGCGATGTTCTGCAGCGCATTACGTGTGAAAAACGCCTGATGGCTGGTGATCAGCACGTTCGGGAACGTCATCAGCCGCGCCAGCGTGTCGTCTTTGAGGATTTGGCTGGATAGGTCTTCGAAGAAGATGTCGGCCTCTTCCTCGTAGACATCCAAGCCCAGATACCCGATCCGGCCGGACTTGAGCGCCTCAACCACATCGTGCGCGTCGATCAGCGCGCCGCGGCTTGTGTTGACGATCATCACCCCGTCCTTGCAGGACGCCAGCGTTTCGGCGTCGATCAGGTGGCGGGTCTCCGGCGTCAGCGGGCAGTGCAGCGTGATGATGTCGCTGTGCGTGAGCAGGTCGTCCAGCGCGACGTAGGAGCCGCCGAGCCGTTCGACCTCCGGATTGGGGTAGGGGTCGTATGCCAGCACGCTGCAGCCGAATCCGGCCATGATGCGGACGACGACCTGCCCGATTTGGCCGGTTCCGATAACGCCGACGGTCTGGCCGTGCAGGTCGAACCCCAGCAGGCCGTCGAGCGAGAAATTGCCCTCGCGGATGCGGTTGTGGGCGCGGTGAATCTTGCGGTTGAGCGACAGCATCATAGCGACTGTATGCTCGGCCACGGCGTAGGGCGAGTACGCCGGCACGCGCACGACCGTCATGCCGTGTTCGTCGGCGGCGTGCAGATCGACGTTGTTGAAGCCGGCGCAGCGCAGCGCGATCAGCTTCACGCCCTTGGCGGACAGCCGTTCGATCACCTCGGCATTGAGTACGTCGTTGACGAACACGCACACGCCGTCATAGCCAGTGGCGACCTGTACGGTCTCACTGGTCAGGCGCGCCTCGATGTACTTGAGTTTGAAGTTGTGGAATCCATTGGCCGCTTCAAGGAACTGGCGGTCATACGGTTTGGTGCTGAATACGGCGATTCGCATAGCGCTCCCCTCGCTATCTTCCGACGGTGTTGATTGAGATGAATATGCTCCTTAGCCAGTACGCCCCGTGTCTGGCCCAACCGGCATGATGATGATGAACTCAGTGCCTTCGCCCGGCCGGCTGTAGAACTCGATACGCCCCTGCAAGCGCTCGACCAACTGTTTCACGGTGTACAACCCCGCGCCGATCCCCGGAACGTTGGGCAGGTTATAGGCGCGGAAGAAACGCTCGAAGATGTACGGCTGCGCGTCTTCCGGGATTCCGATTCCGTGATCGCGCACGGTGATCGCCAATAGACGCGGGTCACTGCCGGTGCCTGATCCGCGCAGCGCCAGCTTGAACGTAACGACCGTGCCGGTGGTGCTGAACTTGAGCGCGTTCGAGAGCAGATTTTCGACGATCATGCCCAGCGCGACGGCATCGGTACGGACGGGCGGCATATCCGGCGGCGCGTCGACGTGGATGATGCGCCCCTCGAATTCCTCGTGCATGCGCGCGGAGATCTCGTGCGCGAACTCCGGCAGTGACACCTTCTGAATCGACGGGATCAAGTCGGCGGCGGGGTCTTCGAGCATCTGCACGCCGCGGTCGAGCACGCTGGAGATGTGCCGGACGGACGCACGCATGCGCTGATAATGTTCAATCGGATCGGCCCGCGCGCCATGCCGCTGCAGCATCTCCAGCGACGACAGCACGATCGACAGCGGTGTGCGGAACTCGTGCGACATGGTGGTGATGAAGCGCTGCTGCAGGGCGGTCACGGCCTTCTCGCGCTCCAGCGACCGCAGCACAGCTTGTTCGTTGTCACGCAGCGCGGTAATGTCCCGCGCGACCACGCTCCAACTCTCTTTCGCGCTCGCGACCGGGATGTGTACGTTGACCGTGACCGACATGGGGATTTCGGCCCCGTCATGGCGGCGCAGATACAGGTCGCCGCTCCACTCGCCGCCGCGTGACGCGTCCGGCACGGCGACTGACTTGAAGAACTCGAACACTTCACGATCGAGGAAGCTGGCGCAGTTGACTGCACCGCGATACGCAAGCGGATCCACGCCGAAATACGCGGCCGCGGCGGGGTTGAGGTACAGCAGGTCGCCATTGGAGTCGGCCACCCAAACGATGTCGGAGGTCGAGGTCAGCGTGGCGATCAACGGCTCGGCAATCTGCGCAAGGCGTTGATAGAGCAAGGCTCTGGTTGCGCCGTTGGCATCCAGCGCGCGGATGTCGGTCGTGCGTTCGATCAACGGGGCGGTGTCGAGCACCGGCTCTTCGCCCGAGTCGGCATAGATGGCGGCGCGCAGGTGGATCTCGGTGACAGCGCATTCGGCGATGTCGCTGACGACCCGCAAGTCCTCTTCCGACCAGCGCCGCGGCCGGCGATCTGCGACCGCGAGCGCCGCCAGCGTAAAGCCATCGACGGTGGTCAGCGGAACGCCGAGATAGGCGGTGAACCCCGGATTGCGCACCGCGTCGCAGTCGCGCACCAGCGCGCTCTTGCGGGCGTCGTCGATCACCAGCGGCTCGCGCGTGGCGATGACGTGCGGGCAGTATGAATGCGACAGCCCCCAGATCGCGCGGCCGGGCCACCTGTCCGTCAGCCCGTGCGCCCCGACGAATGTCATACGGTCGATGTCGACCAGTGTCACGATGCCGATCGGCGCCTTGACCAGCCGCGCGGCCAGCGATGCTAGGCGGTCGAAGGCAGGCTCGGTTGCGCCGCGCGCGGGAAACAACGTGCGCAGAACATTCAGGCGTTCGGGGTCGGCCAACAGCTCCGGATCGGCGTTGGGCATGCACCGTTTCTTTCGGTCGGACAAGCGATTGCGCGGAAGGCACGGGGTGCGGTGCGATGTGCCGCGCTCGGTGAACGGGTGGAGTCTACCAAAATCTAACCGTCTTGCCACGTTCGGCGCGATTGGTACGCCGCGTGATTGCGGCGTCGCTCGCGGCTGGCTATTATCGGGCTGGACGGCCAGCCTGCGTGTTCGGCTGGTGGAGGATGGTAGCGAAGGAGAGGATGGTGGCTGAACCTAACCGAGAGTCCCCGAAGGGGAAGACCGTCAGCCTGTTCGTGACGTGCATCGTGGACATGATGTATCCGCAGACGGGCATGTCGGTCGTGACGATCCTTGAACGTCTTGGTGTAAAGGTCATATTCCCGATGGCGCAGACGTGCTGCGGCCAACCGGCGTTCAACGGTGGCAACCGGCGCGAAGCGGCGCGGGTCGCTAAACAGTTCCTACGCGCGTTCGATGGCGCCGAAGTGATCGTCACGCCGTCCGGCTCGTGCGCCACGATGGTGCGCCACGAGTTCCCGACGCTGTTCGCCGGTGATTCGTTCTGGGGGCCGCGCGCCGAACGTGCCGCGTCGATTACGTGGGAGTTCAGCGAGTATCTGGTTGATGGGCTGGGCGTCACCGACCTCGGCGGGCGGCTAGATACGCCGCGCAAGGTCGGCCTGCACGACGCCTGTCACGGCCTGCGCCTGCTCAAGCTGGGACGTCAGGCGCGCGCGTTGATCGGCGGGATCGAAAACGCGGAAGTCTCGGAAGTGCCCGACTGTGATGTCTGCTGCGGATTCGGCGGGCTGTTCGCGGTGAAGATGCCGGATGTCAGCGGGTCGATGCTGCAAGACAAGGTCAACAGTATCACCGGCTCGGAGGCGGACGTGGTCGTTACCGGCGATGCGAGCTGTCTCACGCAGATCAACGGCGGGCTGGCACGCAGTGAATCAGCGGTGCGATGCGTACATCTGGCTGACCTGCTGGCCGAGTCGCTCGAAGGTCAGGAGGCTCCCAAATGAAGGTCGAGTCCAACAACTTCATCGAGCTGGCGTCGATTGCGATTCAAAATACCGAGCAGCAGGCGGCCGTCCGGCGCGGCACCCGCAATGGCTATCTGAACCGGCTGGCGGCGTTCACACAGTTCGGTTATGAACACGGTCAACATCTGCGCATGCAGGCCGCCGCCGCGAAACGGCGCGCGCTCAAGTCGCTGCCCGACTTGCTCGAAGAAGCCGAAGCGCGCATGACCGAGAACGGGATCACCGTGCTGTGGGCGGAGGACGCCGCAGAAGCACGCCATCATGTTCAGGAGATCGCTGCGCGGCATCACGTCAAGCGGATCGTCAAGTCGAAGTCGATGCTGACCGAGGAGATCGAACTCAATGACGTGTTGCAAGGGGCGGGCCTCGATGTCGTCGAGACCGACCTCGGCGAGTACATCGTGCAGATCGGCGGCGAGCATCCGTCTCACATCGTTGCGCCGATCATCCACAAGAGCAAGGAGAGCATCCGCGACCTGATGGTCGAGAAGCTCGGCATGCCGTTCACCGACAGCTCCGGCGAGATGGTCGCCTTTGCGCGCCAACGTCTGCGCCCGATCTATCTTGACGCCGACATGGGCATCAGCGGCGGTAACTTCGTCGTCGCGGAAACGGGCACCATCGGGCTTGTGACCAATGAGGGCAATGGACGCCTGTGTACGTCGGCCCCGCGCGTGCATGTCGTGTTGGTCGGCATCGAGAAGGTGGTCGAGTCGGTCGAGGACTACGCACTGCTCACACAGGTGCTGCCGCGCGCGGGCACCGGACAGCACATGACGGTCTACACGTCGATGATTAACGGCCCGCGCCGTCCCGACGATCCGGACGGGCCGGAAGCGGTGTACGTTGTGCTGGTGGATAACGGGCGCAGCGCGATTTACGCGACCAAATACGCCGAAGTGCTGACGTGCGTGCGCTGCGGCGCGTGTCAGAACGCATGCCCGGTCTATCGCTCGACCGGGGGCGGCGCCTACGGTTGGGTGTACGGCGGCCCGATCGGCGCTGTGCTGACGCCGCTGTACGTCGGTCTCGAAAACGCCAAGCCGCTGCCGTATGCGTCGAGCCTGTGCGGGGCGTGCAAACAGGTCTGTCCGGTGGATATCGACCTGCCGCGTATGCTGCTCGATCTCCGCTGCGACATGGAAGTGCGCGGCTATGGCAGCCGGGTCTATGGCGTAGGCCTATGGGTGTGGTCGTTCACGCAGCGCTGGCCGTGGAGCTACCGGCTTGCGGCGTGGGCGGCGCGCGTCGGCCAACGGATCATGGGCCGCTGGCATCCGGGGCCGATTGGGGCGTGGGCCAAATACCGCGATGTCCCGACCTTCGCGCCCAAGACGTTCCATCAGCTCTGGGCGGAGAGAGAAGAAGTGATGAGTCGTAAGTGATGAGTGATGAGGGAAGGGAATAGGGGGCAGTGGCCGGTTATTAGTTGTCAGTGGCCAGTATTCAGTTGTCAGTGGCCAGTATTCAGTTGTCAGTGGCCAGTTTTCAGGGATCAGTGGCCGGTATTCAGTGGTCAGTGGCCGGTTTTCAGGGATCAGGGATCGCCGGTGGGGGGGACGTGAGGGCGATCCGGTGGAGTGCCCGCCAGTCGGTACGTAGCGAGCTGGGATCGCCTGTGCGCAGCCGACGATCAACACACTGAAATTTCTCTCTCCGTGACGACCGGACGGAGCACCGGAGTCAGGAGAGAGGCTAGGGGTGAGGGTTAACCATGTCAAGCAGAGAATCCATCCTTAAACGCCTGCGCGCCGTCGAAGACCCGGCGCTGAATATCCCCGACATCCCCGATCCGGTGCGGGTCGTGCCGATGGCGGATACGTCGCCAGCGGTGCTGCGAGAGGCATTCTCCAAAACAGCCGCGCGCGTGGGGGTGACGCTGTGGTCGTGCGCCGGCGATGCCTCCGCGCTTGAACAGGTGCTGGCGCTGATCGGCGACGACAAGCAGATCATCGCGTGGGACGCCGAACACATCCCGCTGGAAGGGCTTGCCGAGGCGCTCGATCAACGCGGGATCACGCGGGCTGACGTGCGCGATTCGTCGGTGCGGGTCGGATTGACCGGCGTCGAGGCGGCGCTGGCCGGAACAGGCAGCCTTGTGGTGTCAAGCGGGCCGGGCAAGCCGCGTTCGGCTTCGCTGCTGCCGCCCGTGCATATCGCGGTCGTCCGCACAGAGCAGATCATGCCGGATGTCGAGGCGTGGTTCGCGCAGATGGCCGATGCCGGGCTATCTCACTTCCGCCAGAGCGCAAATCATGTGTTCATCACCGGCGGAAGCCGCACAGCGGACATCGCGCAGGAGTTGATCTTAGGCGCGCACGGCCCGGTTGAGGTTCACGTCGTGCTGGTCGGGTAATGTAGATTGGGTGATAACTCACAATAATTGTCGTCTTCATAGGACTACAGTACTGTATACTTTGAATTACTGTATCTTCCACATGGAGACGTGTTAATGAAGCGTTGCATTGTCGTGGTCATGGTAGTTCTGGTGACTTCCTTGGCTATCACGGTCCCCCTATCGGCTCAAGGTGACTCAGAAGACGGTTGCGGCCCTGAGACTCTTGCCCAAGTAGCGCAGACTGCAATTGATCGCTACGATCCCGACTCGGTCTCTGAATCCTCGGAGCAGGCACTCGCCCGTCTCCAGACGCTCCGCGATACCATCGGGGAACTGATCTCTAGCTGTGAGAGCACGGGTGATCAGCCGGGCGATGGTTCATCGGGTACCGGCACATTCGCCGATCCGTTCAAGTTCGGTGTTGCGGGTGACACTGGGCAAGGGTTGAGCATAAAAGTGATCGGGGTTGTAAGACCTGCCGATACCCTGATTCGCAGCTTTAATAGATTCAATGATCGCCCCGGTCCCGGACAAGAGTACATCAGACTAACGATTGAAGTGTCCTGTAATGAGGGCGGAAGCGAGGCGTGTGATACGAACTACTTCGACTTCAACCTCACAGGAAGTAAGGGAGTTGTATACGACTTCGCATCCGTAGTCAACGATGATGATCTTGACGTGACGGTGTTTCCGGGTGCAAGCGGGACGGGCACGGTGGTTTTCCTGATTGATGCTGCGGATACGGACCTTCGCTTAATCTACAATGAGGGTTTTGGCAGTGTGAGTGACGGCGTGTTCTATGAGGCGGAGCCGTCCAAAGATTCCGGCCTCGAAATTCGTGCAGATTCAAATGTGAATATCCGTAGCGGCCCGTCGACGAATGCTGGTGTTGTCGATAGCTTGGCGTCGGGCAGTACCGTGATTGCGTTTGGTCGGAACCAAGACGGTTCATGGGTTCAAATTGCCAATGGTTGGGTGTTCGCCAGTCTCGTGACGACAGATGGCGACATCATGCAGCTGCCAATCACCGCCCAGTAATCTAAGAGGCGTAACTCGCCAATCGTGTATATCGAGGCGGGCGTGTTTAACTCCCAAACAGTGCGATAAGCGAACGCGCACGTCGGGGCTAGAACACGCCCGCTGGTGTTGTCCGCTGCGAACGTAGGCTAGTCCGCCAGCATCACCGTCATCGAGAAGATGCCGCTGCGCATTTCTCCCGGCGCGAGGATGAACACGCCCGACCCCTCGACTCCGGCATCGACGAGGTTGAAGCCGTCATTGACGTTGGTCATCGGCTCCAGCGCAATAAATGGCTGGTCTTCCGGCGCATACAGCAGCCAATGCGCGAACACCGGGTCGGCGTCGAGCGTGAGGATCACGTCCAGCTCGTCCCAGCTAATGCGCGCCTGTCCGCCGGGGACGCGGCCGGTCAGCACGTCATCATAAACGCGGTCGCCCATCGGCCGCGGCCTGACGAAGTTAAGCGCGGGATCGACAGAATGCGGCGCGCTGTGCGCTAGGGAATTCAGTAGGTCGAACTGCTGAGTGCAGGGGATTTGCAGGGTAGGCGGCGTGCTCGTTTTGACAAAATACGGGTGATGCCCGAAGCCGGCAGGGAACGGCCGCTTGTCGGCGTTGCGAAGCTGGAGATCCCAGATAAAGCGTGGGCCATCCAGCAGATAACGCACCTGTGCGGTGAACGCGAACGGCCAGTTGATATCGGGAAAGTCACGGCTGTCGAACGCGCATGTCACGGCATGAGTCGACTCTTTGACGACCTTGAACAGCCGATTACGCACGTCGCCGTGACGGGCGGTGTTGTCATCCGATGAGGTGCGCAGTTGATACTGTTTCCCAGCGGCCCTGAGGATGCCGCTGCGGATTCGGTTGCACCACGGCAGCATGATGAAGCTGGCGCACTTGGACGCGCTGCCGTAGTCGGCCGGATCGGTCGGGCGCATCACGTCGATCCATGCGCTGCCGTTCCATACCTGCCCGAACGCGACCGACGCGCCGGTTTCCGGCAGGATTCCGACCTTCCACGATGCGTTTTCCAGCGTGATCACCCGCGGCGTCATAGGATCTCCGTACCGGCTGCCTCATCATCGTACACTGTACCAACGTTCAGGACTAGTCCGTCGTCTAGCGCTTGCGATCTGCACAACACCTGCGATCTGAGTATCAACGACAGAGCCGGTGTTCGTAAGTCGAGAGATTCGGTCTCCCATCTTGCAGCGTTAATCGAGCTATACGGCGCGGCGTTTTTCACTCATCACTCAACACCCAACACTTTCAACTTCGCGCTCAGCCGCGCAGGGCCAGCAGCACGCCGGCGGCGATCAGCACGCTGCCGGCGATCAGCGGCACGGTCAGCGGCTGACCGAGCAGGATCACGCTCAACGCCGCGCCGACGACCGGCTGCGCGAAGAAGAACAGTGACGCGACCGAGGCGTCGACCAACGCGAAGGCGCGGTTCCACATCCACATCGCCACTGCCGTCGAGATCACGCCGAGATACAGCACGCCCAGCACGATCGCCGGCGTGATCTCGCCTATCGGCCGCGTTCCTGACTCGATCAGCGCGGCAGGCGCGGTGAGGAACAAGCCACCAGCGAAAGCCGCCAGCGTGACGACCAGCGTATCGCGGTTCCGGCTCACCCGCCGCACCAGCACCGAATACAGCGCCCACGTGACCGCCGCGACGGCCAGCGAGACATCGCCGCGGAACGTGTCGGACGAGAAGTTCGCTTGGCTGAGGTCGAGGATCAGCAGCACGCCGACGCTCGCCAGCCCGACGGCCAGCACACGACGCACGGTCAGGCGCTCGCGAAGGATCAACGCGGCGAACAGCACGATAAAGGCGGGCGAGGCGCTGGTGACGACCGAGCCGTTGATGGCGGTCGACAGGTCGGTGCCGACGAACTGCGCGCCGATGCTCACGCCGAAGCCGATGATCCCCACGCCGAGCAGCGCAGGAAGGTCGGCGCGGTGTGGGAATGCCGGCCCGTTCCCGTTCCGCCGCTGATAGGCCAGCAGTCCCAACAGCACCGCCCCGCCCAACACCAGACGCAGCGTGAGCAGCGTAAAGGGCGGAATCACCGGCAGCACCACATCCGACACCACGTACATCCCGCCCCAAATCGCTGCAGCGGTCAGCCCATAGACAGCGCCACGAACCATGATATGCCCGTTCCTTTTCAACGAGAATTTGCTGGTACCTTCACTGAATCGTTACAATGCCCGCCGCGCTATCCAAACAGGTAGTGCTGCGTAGCTCGCCCATTATAGTGTGAGGAGTGTGAGTCTATGTCCGCAAAACGTATCGTGGTCTTCTTGTTGCTGGCGGTGCTTGTCATTGGGGTCAGCGCTCAGGATGGGCAGACCGTCAAAATTTATACGTCTTGGCCGCTAACCGGCGGCACACAGGCCATCGGTCAGTCGATGCTCAACGCCGTGAACTTGGCGCTCGAGCATTATCTCACCGACCATGACGGCATGGGGCCGGCAGGTCTCACGGTCGAGATCGTGCCGCTGGACGACGCGTCCCCGACCTCCGGCGCTTGGGACGGCCAGATCGAGGCCGAGAACGCCCAACGCTGCGTGAACGATCCGGAATGTTTGGTCTACATGGGCACGTACAACAGCGGCGCCGCCGCCGTGTCGATGCCGATCACCAACGCGGCGGGCGCGTTCAGGTCAGCCCGGCCAACACCTATGCCGGCCTGACCCGGTCGTGCCGACCTGCGCCGAAGACGAACCGGGCATCTACCGCCCGTCGGGCGAGGTCAACTACTTCCGCGTAATCACCCCGGATGATGTGCAAGGCCCGGCCGCCGCGTCATGGGCCGCTTGCCTCGGTTATGAGAACGTCTATGTGTTGGACGACACGCAGGCCTACGGCGCTGGTATCGCCAATGAGTTCGCAACCCACGCCGAGGAGATCGGCCTGAACATCGTCGGTCATTCGTCGCTGGAGACCGCCGACGCCGACCCGCGTTCTGCCCTGACGGCCGCACTGCGTGACGGCGCCGACCTGATCTACGGTGGCTTCGTGCTGGACAGCGGCGGCCCGCGCGTTATTCAGGCGATGTACGACGAAGGTCTGTTCGATGCGGGCATCAAGTTCATGGGGCCTGACGGCGTTCTTTCCCCGGCGCTGATCGAGCAGGTTGGCGGCGCGGAAATCCTCGCTGGCAACACGTACTTCACGTTCGGCGGTCTGCTGCCGAGCCTGCTCAGTGACGAAGCCGGTATGCGTTTCTACACCGAATATGTCGAGCAGTTCGATGAGGAGCCAGATCCGTACAGCGTTTACTCCTACGCCGCGATGCAGGTCGTGCTCAGTGCGCTTGAGACCGCAGCGGAATCCGGAACCGTCGATCGCGCGTCAGTCCTCGGCGCGGTTCGCAATACGGCGACCTTTGAGGGCATCATCGGCACTTTCGGCTTCGATGAGAACGGCGACAACACGGCTGGGGTTTACTACGGCTACGACTTTGAGGGCGAGACGTTCGCTAACCCCACTGCGATCACACCCACAATGCACGAGTCGTGTGAGTAGCTCGGTGTCAACTCCGTGAGGTGCTTCCGCCGCTCGAATGGTTTCGTTCGAGGGCGGCGGAGTGATTGCAGGAAAAGGGGCTTATGGATCCACAGTTAGAGGCATTTCTAAGACAGGTGCTGGTTGGTCTGTCGATCGGGTGTTATTTGGCGCTCATTGCGCTTGGCTACACAATGGTGTACGGCATTGTCGAGCTGATCAACTTCGCACATGGAGACTTGTTCACGTTCGGCTTCTTTATTTCATTGACGATCTGGGGCCTGTTCGATGTCCCAACCCCGCTGGAAGGCGCGTGGATATTGGCGCTTCCGGCGATCGCGATCGTGGTGATCTTATTATCCGGCGGCCTCAATGTCGTCATTGAGCGAGTCGCCTACCGGCCGCTGCGCGGGGCGTCGAAGCTGGCGCCGCTGATTACGGCCGTTGGCATGTCGTTCATGCTGGAGGCGATCTTCGCGTACATTTGGGGCGCCAACCAGATCAACTATCCGCGCTTTATCCCGACGACCAATTTCCTCAACGATTTCAGCCGCATTATCCGGTTTACCCCGCGTGACATCTTGCTGTTCGGTGTCACCATCCCGGCGATGATCGGGCTGACGCTGTTTATCGACCGGACGCGGCTGGGGAAGGCCATGCGCGCCGCCGCGCAAGACCGCGAGGCCGCCGCGATGATGGGGATCAACGTCAACCGCATCATTGCCATTACGTTCTTCATCGGCGGCGGGTTGGCGGGCGTCGCCGGTATGGTCTACGGCCTGTACACGGGCAGCGGCCGCTTCATCATGGGCTTCGAGTTCGGCCTGTTCGCGTTCACCGCTGCGGTATTGGGCGGCATCGGAAACATCAGGGGCGCCGTGTTGGGCGCGTTCATCATCGGCATGGTGCAGGCTATGAGCGACCTCTACATCGGAGGGGAATGGTCGCGCGTGATCATCTTCTCGCTGCTGATCCTGATGCTGGTGTTCCGGCCGTCGGGCATCCTCGGTTCGACCACGAGTGTAGAGAAGGTGTAACCGATGAGCGCATTGATTTCACGCTGGCGGTCTATCCCGCGTTGGGCGCAGCTCGTCATCCTCGCCGCGGTCGTCATCTTTGTTCCGCCTGTCATTAACATCGTCGAGCGCCAGACCGGCTTCGGCCTGCTCACACAGGTCAACCGCGCGCTGATCTACGTGTCGCTGGCGCTCGGCTTGAACATCGTGGTCGGCTTCGCGGGGCTGCTTGACCTCGGTTATGCCGCGTTCTTCGCCATCGGGGCCTACACGTTCGGAATCCTGACGTGGCCGTCGCTCCGGCTGGACTTCAGCTTTTTCATCGCAATCTGGGTGTGCGTGCTGGTCGCAGCCCTGTTCGGCATGCTCATCGGCGCGCCGACACTGCGTCTGCGCGGCGATTATCTGGCGATTGTGACGCTGGCGTTCGGCGAGATCATCCCGCCGCTGGTGCGCAACCTCGACAATATCACCATTCGTATTGGCGATCTCGTGCTGGTCGAGAGCTTTAACCTGACCAATGGGCCGCTGGGCATGAAGCCGCTGGGACGGCCGAATTTCGGGATCGTGGAGAGCATCGCCGGCCTCTCGCCCGGCCAGCTCGATCCGGGTGTGAACCCGACGTTCTGGTATTTCATCATCGTGATTCTGGTGCTGGTCGTGCTTTCTGCTTCGCGCCGGTTCGAGGACTCCCGCATTGGCCGTGCGTGGCGCGCAATTCGAGAGGACGAGACGGCCGCGCGTTTCATGGGCGTCAATACGGTTCGCGTCAAGCTGCTGGCGTTCGCGTTCGGCGCGTCGTTCAGCGGGCTTGCGGGGGCGGTGTTCGCGTCGATGCTCGGGGCGATCTTCCCGGAACTGTTCCGTTTTCAGGTGTCGGTCTTCCTGCTGATTATCGTCATCCTCAGCGGGGCGGGCAGTGTGTGGGGCGTGTTGATCGGCGGGCTGCTGATCTCGACGTTCGACGGTGTGCTGCTGGCGCAGATCATGCCGTCCATCTTCCCCAACAGCGACGTGCAAAGCCTGCGCTGGGTGTTCTTCGGCATCGGCCTGATCGCCGTGATGCTGTTCCGTCCGCAGGGGCTTTTCGGGCATCTTGGGCAGCGCCAGCGTGCTTCACAACCGGTAAAGGAGGCCGCCCATGGCGACGCTGCTTGAGGCGAAAGGTGTGAGCAAGAAGTTCGGCGGCTTGACAGCGGTCGACACGCTCGATTACTCGGTTGAGGCGAATGCGATCAACAGCATCATCGGGCCGAACGGCGCTGGCAAGACAACCTTTTTCAACATCGTCACGGGGTACTACAAGCCGACCACCGGCACGGTGCAATTCGATGGGCACGACATCGCCGGACTGGCGCCGCACCGGTTGACGCGCTACGGAATCGGCCGCACGTTTCAGACCATCCGGCTGTTCGGCCACCTCAGCGCGCTCGAAAACGTGTTGATCGGAATGCACCACTGGCTGCGTTCGCCGTGGTGGAGCGATCTGCTCAAGCTGCGCTCAACCCTGAGAGAGGAAGCCGAGGCCATCCGGCACGGTGAAGAACTGCTTGCTTATGTCGGTCTCAAAGGCTTTGAGGACGTCGAGTCGCGCAATCTGCCGTATGGCCTTCAACGCCGCCTTGAGATCGCGCGCGCGCTGGCGACCCGTCCCAAGCTGCTGCTGTTGGACGAGCCGACCGCGGGCATGAACCCGAACGAGACCAAGGACATGACTGCGTTTATCCGCCGTCTGCGCGATGAACGCGGCTTGACGATCCTGTTGATCGAACACGACATGCACGTCGTGATGACGATCAGCGATAAGGTCACGGTGCTCGACTACGGGCGCAAGATCAGCGAGGGCAAGCCGTCCGACGTGCAGCAGGACACGCGCGTGATCGAAGCCTACCTCGGCAGCCGCGCACTCAAGATGATTAAGAACTAGCAGGCGGACTAGCGATGACGGATACACCGACACAAGGAAAAGCGCCGCTGCTGCATGTGGAAGACATCCACAGCTATTACGGCAACATCCACGCCCTGCACGGCATCAGCCTCGACGTCTTCGAGGGCGAGATCGTAACGCTGATCGGCTCCAACGGCGCAGGCAAGAGCACGACGATCCGCACTATCAGCGGGATCATGCACCCGCGGCAGGGCGCGATCTATCTCGACGGCGCTCCCATCCACAACCTGCCTGCGCATACGTTGGTCGCGCATGGGATCGCGCAGTCGCCCGAGGGCCGGCGCATCTTCCCGCGCCTCTCGGTGATCGACAACCTTCAGATGGGCGCGTTCTTACGCCGCGACAAGGCCGAGATTCAGCGCGACATCGAGAACGTGTATGCCCTGTTCCCGCGCCTGAAGGAACGTCACCGCCAGTTCGCCGGAACGCTGTCGGGCGGTGAGCAGCAGATGTTGGCGATGGGCCGCGCGATGATGGCGCGCCCACGGCTGCTGCTGCTGGACGAGCCGTCGATGGGCCTCGCGCCGGTGCTCGTCGACCAGATCTTCGAGATCATCAAGCGGATCAACACCGAGCAGGGCACGACGATCTTGCTGGTTGAACAGAACGCGCTGATGGCGCTGGAGATCGCGGCGCGCGGGTATGTGCTTCAGTCCGGCTCGATCGTGCTGTCGGACACCGGCGCGGCGCTGCTTGAGAACGACATGGTGCGCAAGGTGTATCTAGGTGAGGTCGGCTGACCGTTCGCGCAAGCGTCGGGGGGACGTGGGCTGACAGCGCACCGGATGCCTGTTATCGTTCACCTGTTTATCGGTGAGCGTATTTCGATGTCTCGCGTCCTACTGACTGCCTTGCGTTTCGTGCTTCTGATCCTTTTCGGCTTGATCCTGTCATCGGCCAACGCGCAAAGCGTGGATGCGCCGCGCGAGGGCGGCGGCGTGAATGCCGTGGATTATGCGCTGCTCGAACCCTACACGCTCGAAGCGCTGCGCGCACGCGAGTACCCCGGCGGCGCGATCACGATCGAGCGCGCGATCATGGCGACCGACACGTTCACGCGCTACCTCATCTCGTATCCGAGCGACGGCCTGACCATCACCGGCATCATGCAGATACCGCCGGGCGTGGGGCCGTTCCCGGTCATCGTGCTCAATCACGGCTTCATCCGCCAATCCGAATACTGGTCGGGATATGAGACATGGGAGGCGGCGGGCTATCTCAACGCGCGCGGCTACCTGACGGTCTCGTCCGACTACCGCAGCTGGGGCGGCAGCGATTGGGGCATTAGCTTATTTCACACCGGGCTGACGGCCGACGTCCTGAACCTCATCAGCGCGCTGGCGTCCGTCCCGCAGGCGGATACGTCGCGCATCGGCATGTGGGGGCACAGCATGGGCGGCGGGATCACGACGAAGGCGCTGACGATCGACCCGCGCATTGACGCCGCCGTGCTGTACGCCACCAACAGCGCCGACGACTCCGACCTGATCGGCCAATGGGGGCCGGGATGTTTGGCTGAACGGCGGGCGGGGCGGCGCTGCAACCGGGGCGAGATCATCCCCGCCGACGTGGACGAGACGCTGTTTGAGACCTACTTGGACGCGGCCGGTGATCCAGAGTTCATCGCGCGGGTATCGCCGATCCACGATCTCGACCGGATCACCGTGCCGGTTCAGATTCACATCGGCGATCAAGACACCGTCGTGCCGCCTGCGTGGTCGACCAAGCTGTACGACGCCATGCGCGCCGAAGATGTCGCGGTGGAGTTGTTCTGGTACGAGGGCCAAGACCACACGTTTTGGGGAGACAGCTGGGTCGAGTTCATGCAGCGTGTGACGGCCTTTTTCGATCTATACGTCAAGAATGCAGCGATGGGCTAGGCCGTCTTGTTTTGAGTGCGGTACACTGTGTGCAGCCATGCGATGCACATCTGGACACTTGAACCATGTTACGTGAGCGCCTGCGGTTTGCCCGGGCGAGCTTTGGGGCGGATTTTACTGCGGGCCTGACCGGCGCGATCGCCGGCGCGCCGCAGTCGATGGGGTTCGCGCTGCTGGGCGGCGTCAACCCGGTCTACGGCCTGTATGCCAGCATCTTCCCGACCATCATCGGCGGTTTGTTGAGCAGTTCGCGATTCGTCACGGTCGCGCCCACCAACGTGCTCATGCTGTTGGTAGCCGGCGCGCTGACGACGTTCGGCAACCCCGAACCGCCCGTTCCGCTGTTCACGTTTACGCTGTTGGTGGCCGCGTTTCAACTCGTGTTCGGCTTGTTCCGATTCTCCGCGCTGACCCGATTCGTCAGCAACGCCGTGGTCGTCGGGTTCATCAGCGGGGCCGGCGTGCTCATCATCTTCGGCCAGTTGGATCACATCTTCGGCATCGAAGTACATTCGGGGAGCAACGCGCTGGGCGGCGTCATCGAGTTGTTCCGGCGGATCGCCGAGACCGACCCGGCGACGCTCGTCATCGGCGTCGCCACGACGGTGATGATCTACACGTTTCACCACATGCGCCGCCTCAAGAACATCGCGACGCTGGTGGCCTTCGCGGTCGTCACGCCGATGGTGCTGATCTTCAACTGGTCGACGGTGGCGCTCGTGCGCGATCAGTCGCCGATCCCGGCCGGGCTGCCGCTGCCCATGCTGCCCGATCTCGGCTATGCACAACCCCTGCTCGGCGCGGCGTTCGCCACGGCGCTGCTGGCCTGCGTGCAGCATGCCGCGCTGGTCGAGAAGCTGCGCGACCGCAAAGAACCACGCGCCAACATCAACCGTGATTTCGTCGCCCACAGCATATCCAACGCGGTCGGGAGCGTATTTCAGGCGCTTCCGTCCAGCGGCTCGCTGTCGCGCACGGCGGTCAACATCAGCAGTGGCGCGCAGAGCCGCATGGCGAACGTCTACGCCGGCGCGACGATCTTCTTGATGATGCTGCTGTTCTCCGGCGTGATCGAGGTGATCCCGCTGGCGGCGTTGGCGGGGCATCTGGTGGTCGCCGCCCTCAGCTTGATCGACCTGCGCGCGATCCGCATGGTGTGGGCAGTCTCCGCCATCGCGCGCGCATCCATGGTCGCGACGTTCGCCGGCGCGCTGGTGCTGCCGCTGGAGTACTCGATCTATGGCGGTGTCTTGCTGTCGCTGGGCCTGTACATCTGGTCGTCCAGCACGCGGATCGAAGTCATCCAGCTTGTGCAGGACGAACGCGGGCGGTTCAGTGAGCAGCCTTGCCCGGCCAAGCTGCCTGATCGGACGCCGGTGGTGCTGTCGGTTCATGGCACGCTGTACTTCGCGGCGTTCCGCAAGCTGGAGACGCTGCTCCCTGATCCGGAAGGCAGCATCAAGCCGGTCGTCATCCTGCGCCTGCGCGACACCGAATCGCTCGGCAGCACCGGGATCAACGTCATCCTGCGCTATGATGCGGCGCTGCGCGATCAGGGCGGCAAGCTCATCCTCGCCGGCGTCGGGAAGAAGCTGCGTGACGAACTAACACGAACCGGGGCGCTGATGCGCATTGGCCCGGACGCCGTGTTCGATGCGCAGCCCGTGATCTTCCAGTCAACCGAGAGCGCGACGGATTACGCCGCGGAACTATCCAGCTCGGATGCCGATTCGGCATAACCTCCACTGACTCGAACTGGATTCGTCCTGTACACTGTGTCGGTCGCCAATGAGTCGCCGGCGGCCTCTCGCATTGATACGGCCGGGTTGGCGAGCGATGCCGCGCTGCACATCCTCCGGCGTGCTGCTCGCGCTTTGAGTGACGATTTCCCCGGCCACCCAAGAGGAACGACGTATGCCGCTTGCCGCCATCCCTCATCATCAACCGACCGGCAGCCGATTTGTCCCCGGTGTCGGCTCCATGCCAGATGCCGTGTACCTCAGCGTTCAACTCGACGGGGTGCCGAAGTGGGTCGTGGGGACGCCTTCGCGCAGCCGTGCATCGTGGCTGGTTGCGCTTGAAGATGGCCGTGTGCTCTCCGTGGACGCGCACGGGCGGCTCAACCCGGCCGGCCAGCTTGCGCCGGGCCAGCCCCCGGTCGGCATGATCGACCCGGACGGTGATCTCGCGCTGCTGCCGATGCCGGCGGATGTGTCGGTGCGGTCGGTGCCGGTCGTCCTGCCCGACGGCCTTCTGTACGTCGCTGGCAGCGGCGATGTCGTGCGCACCGCACGCGGCACGATCATGCGCGAGGCGTGGGACGCCCTGCCGGATGCGCGCATCGTCGTGCGCGAGAACTATGCGGCCGTTTACGCCGGCCAGACGTCGCGGTACACCCACGGCGTGTTGGGCGACACGGTCGAGGCGACGGCGCTGATCGTATTCGACACCGAGACGCTGGCCGAGGTGTATCGCATCGTGCTGGACGACGGGCTGGTGTTCGAGGGCTTGACGCCGCTGTGGGCCGACATCGACGGAAACGGCGTCGAAGAACTCATCGCGACGGTGGCCGACGAGGAGGTCGGCGCGCGCATCCGCGTCTACGCGGGTGACACCGGCAGCCAGATCGCGGAAGGCCCGCTGATCGGGCGCGGTGGGCGCTGGCGTCATCAGCTCGTCGCCGGGGCGTTCAGTGAGGATGGCGTGATCGAGCTGGCCTCGGTGCTGACGCCGCATATTGGTGGGATGGTTCAGTTCAACCGGCTCAGCGGCGGCGAATTTCCGGTCGTGGCCGAGCTGCGCGGGTTCACGTCGCATGTGTTGTATTCGGACAACCTCGACATGGCGGTGGCTGGTGACTTCGACGGGGACGGGCGCGTGGAGCTGGTGCTGCCCGATCAGGAGCGCCGCAATCTGGCCGGCCTGCGCCGCGACGGCCCCGAGGACATCGAGGTCGCGTGGATCGTGCCGGTCGACGGGATGGTCAGCACCAATCTGGCGGCCCTGACGCTGGCAGATGGGCATCTCGCGCTGGCCGTCGGCACGGACTCGGGCCTGCTGCACATTTGGCTGCCGACGGAGTAATTCGCGCCTCAGCCGGCGGATTCCGGCCGGATTTTTAGCCTACAGCAGTTGCGCCGCGTGGGGCGTAGCGGTAGACTCACCCCCGTGGCGCAACGAGCGCCAGTTTGTTGGACTAAGGAGCAAATAGACATGAAACGCATTCTCCTGATCGTGGCGCTGTTTGCGCTCGTCGCCGTCGGCTTCGCGCCGGCCGCGGCGCAGGACGCCCCGGACGGAATCTTTCCGGGAACTTGGCCGTACTCCCTACCGCCGACGCACCATCTGAACCTGTTCGCTGCTGGCGGCCCACATGACAGCACGGGCATTGGCAACTTCTATCGCCAGTTGGTCGTGATGCCGTTCGGCTTCTATCGTTGGGACAGCGCGACCTACGAAGGGCTGCTGGCCGAGTCTTGGGGCTTCAACGAAGACAACACCAAGTACGTCGTGACCATCAAGGAAGGCACATGGAGCGACGGCACGCCGCTGACTGCGAATGACGCCGTTGTCACCTACGCCATCGGCCGCATCCTGAACTGGGCGGACTGGAACTACCTCAGCGATGTCGTCGCTGTGGATGACCGCACCGTCGAGTTCATCTTCAACGAGACCGGCGCCGGTTATACGGCGGAACGCCTCATTATGAAGACGCGCATCGCCCCGGCCGCGACCTATCAGGCGCTGGCTGACGAGGCCACCGCGCTGATCGCCGCCGGCAAGACCAGCGACGATCAGGAATGGACCGACCTTGCCACCAAGATCGCCGAATTCCGGCCTGACGTGCTGCTGGCCTCCGGCCCGTACACCTACAGCCTCGAGGACATCGGCGACAGCTACATGACGCTGCACTGGCAGCCCAACAGCATCTACTCCGGTTCCGTGCAGTTCGGCGAAATCCGCCTGTGGCAGGGTGAGACCGAGTCGACCACGCCGCTGGTGCTGAACGGTGACATCGCGTGGGCGACCAACGTGTACCCGCCCGCCACGCAGCAGGCGTTCGTGGATGCCGGCATCCGCCTTGTGAATGTGCCGCTTGGCTACGGCGCCGCGCTGCTGATGCAGCACGACACCTATCCGTTCAACATCAAGGAAGTCCGTCAGGCGATGGCCTACGCGATTGACCGTGACGAGAACGCGTTCTTCACCAACGGCTTCGGCGCCACCGGCACCGAATACATGGCCGGCGTGCTTGACACGATGGTGTCGACGCTGCTTGACGCCGACTCCATCGCGAAGCTCAACCACTACGACTTCGACGTCGATCGCGCGGCCGAATTGATGGAAACCGCCGGCTTTACGCGGGACGCCGATGGCAAGTGGGTTGATGCTGAAGGCAAGCGAATCAGCGTCGAATACAAGGCTCCGGCCGAGTTCGCCGACTTCCTCGGCGCCAGCACCAACGCTGTCGAACAGCTCAACGAGTTCGGCTTCGACATCACGCTGCGCGCGATCCCGTGGCAGCAGACCGCGGAGGACATCCGTCAGGGCAACTTCCAGCTTTCGGTGTGGTCGTGGGCCGGCGGTAATCCGCTTGCGTCGCGCCAGTTCTTTGGGCCGATTCAGCGCTTCAACTACGTCGGGCTGTCTGACGGCCAGAAGGGCATGAACTTCCCGATGGAGTTCGAGTACAACGGCGAGATGATCAACCTCGACGCGCTCATCAATGATGTGTCGTCGGGCTTCGATCGTGACGCGCAGGCGCAGCGTGCGGGCCGCGTGGCGTTGATCCTCAACGACCTGATGCCGTTCATCCCGCTGAACATCATCAGCGCGGCGCAGCCATTCAACGAGTCGATCCTGACCGGCGCGCCGGCAGATGGCGACCCGCTGTATGCCGCGCCGCTGGATGACGCGTGGATGCTTAAGCTGCTGCTTGAGGGTGTGGTTCGCCCCGCCGGCAGCTAATCGTCAATACGCCTAGGCTGGGGGAAGCGGCCGCTTCCCCCAGCCACGTTCATGGAACAGATTCATCCAATGAGTGCACAAACAACCCCAGCTGCGCGTGTCCCCTCGGTTTCGGAACAACCGCGCTCGCGCTTTTCTATGCGCAAGCTGATACGCAGCTACACGTTCCGAACCGTCGTGCAGGGACTGATCACTATCTGGGCGGTGATGACCTTTACCTTCTTCTTGATTCGTCTCATGCCCGGCAATCCCGCCCAAATCAAGATCGACGAATATGTAGACCGTTACGGGATGTCGGAGGATCAGGCACGGCAGCAGGTCGCGACGCTTTTCAATTATGATCCCGATCAGCCTGTGTTCGAGCAGTACGTCGACTATCTCAGCGACCTCGTGCGCTTCGACTTGGGGCGTTCGCTGACGTCAACGGAAACACCTGTTGCCGAGCAGATCCTCAGGTTCCTGCCGTGGACGCTGTTCAGTGTTGGCCTCGCGCTGCTCGTGGCCTTCTCGCTTGGCGTCCTTGTCGGCTTGGCGATGGCGTACTGGCGCGGCGGCCTCCTCGACAACGTGATGACCGTGTTTGCGTCGGTGATCTATGCCATCCCGGACTACATTATCGCGCTGCTGCTCATTATGGTCGCCGGCGTGCAGCTTAAGCTGATCCCGGTGGGCGAATTGTACGGCGGCAGCACACAGGGAATCGAACCCGGCTTTACCGTCGAATATATCCTCGACCTGCTCAAACACGCGTTTCTGCCAGTGTTCACCTACGTCTTGGCGACCATCGGCGGCTGGATGCTGACGATGAAAAGCAGCACGATCAGCACACTGGGGGAGGACTACATCACCGTGGCGCGGGCGCGCGGGCTGCCAGAACGGCGGCTCCTCACCGCGTATGTCGGACGTAACGCGATGCTCCCGCTGATGACCCGCTTGGCGATCAGCATCGGTTTTGTGGTTGGCGGCAGCGCGATTATCGAGACGCTGTTTCTGTATCCCGGCCTCGGCCGCAACCTCGTGCTGGCGATTGGCCTGCGCGACTATACCACCATGCAGGGTATTTTCCTCGTGATCGCCATATCGGTCGTGGTCAGCAACATTCTGGCCGACCTGCTGTATGGCTGGCTCGATCCGCGCGTGCGCCTCGGTGGCGACAAGGGGACCGAATGAGCGCCAGCGCCGATGTCCGGGCAGTGCTTTCCGAAAAGTCGCTCGTGCAGCGCCTGAGTTCTGGCACGCGCGGCACGGTTCGCGCGCTGCTGCGCAACAAGGCCGGATTCCTCGGCTTTTTAGGGGTGATGTTCTTCATTATTCTGACGACTCTTGGGCCGCTGGTGATTCCCTACGAAGGTGACCCGCGCTTGGATCGTCTGCGGCCCGGCGCGCGGTCGCTGTTCGCGCCGCCCTCGGTCGAGCATCCGCTGGGCCTCGACGTGAAGGGCCGCGACGTGCTGAGTCATATCGTACACGGCGGCGGCCCGCTGATCCTCACGGCGCTGGAGGCCGGGATCCTCACGACCATCGTGGCGGTTGCGCTCGGCGCGGCGGCCGGGTTGTTGGGCGGGTTCATCGATCAGATTATCTCCGCAGCAAGCAACTTCATCCTGACGATCCCGCAGTTTCCGCTGCTGTTGGTCTTGGCGACGATCGTCACCTTCGACAACCGATTAGGCATGGCGCTGCTGCTGGCTGTACTCAACTGGCCGACGCTGATGCGGGCTGTGCGCGCGCAGGTGATGAGCCTGAAATCGCGCGATTACGTCGAGGCGGCGTTCGCGCTCGACCTCGGCCTGTGGCACATCACCACGCGCGAGGTGCTGCCCAACATGATCTCGTACATCGTGGTCAACATGATCTTCACGATCCGCAGCGCGATGTACTTCATCATCGCCCTCATGTTCCTCGGACTGGTTCCGCTCACAGAGCCGGATTGGGGCATGATGATCTTTATCGGCAAGCAGCAGGGCAGCCTGTCCAACCCGGAGGCGGCATGGATGCTGCTAGCGCCGGTGCTGGCGATTGCGCTGTTTCAGCTGTCGCTGGTGCTGTTCACGCGCAGCCTAGAAGAGGTGTTCAACCCCCGGCTGCGGCAGGGCGTGTGATGCCGTGCGAAGCGTTCGCCATCGTTGGCGCTGCTAGAAGGAAGATAAATGGCTGACGGAAGTGTCGTCCTGTCCGTTGAGGACATCTCGATCACCTACACGACCCAGCGCGGCATCGTGCAGGCGGTGTCGAACGTCTCGTTCGATCTGCACGCGGGCGAGACGCTCGCGCTGATCGGCGAGTCGGGCTGCGGCAAATCGACGATCGTGCTGGGCCTGATCGGGCTGCTGCCCAAGACCGGTAAGATCACCACCGGCAAGGTGACGTATCGCCGGCGCGATGGCCGCCTGATCGACGTGCTGGGCCTGAACAAAGAACAGATGCGCCAGTTTCTGTGGAACGAGTGCTCGATGGTGTTTCAGGGCGCGCTCAACTCGCTCAACCCCGTGTTGAAGATCTCGTCGATGATCTATGACACAGCGCGGGCGCACGGCATGCGTGCTGACGAAGCGAAGAAGCGCGCGCTGTCGTTGTTCGAGAAGGTGCGCCTCGACCCGCTGCGGGTGTTCAACTCGTATCCGCATGAGCTGTCGGGCGGGATGCGTCAGCGCGTGCTGCTGGCGACCGCCCTGCTGCTGCGACCTCAAGTCGTCATCATGGACGAGCCGACGACCGCCGTCGATATCCTGACTCAACGGTCGATCATTAAGGTGCTCAAGCAGCTTCGTGAGGAGCTGAACTTCAGCGTCATCTTCATCTCGCACGACTTGGCCGTCGCCGCTGAGATCGCCGATACGGTCGCCACCATGTACGCCGGCGAGATCATCGAGAAGGGGCCGGTCTCCGAGGTGTTCTACCGGCCGCGCCACGCGTATACGCTCGGACTGCTCGAAGCGGCGCCGCGCCTGAGCACCGGCGCCGAGGAATTGATGTCGATCCCCGGCAGTCCGCCTGACCTGATTGATCCGCCGAAAGGGTGTAAGTTCCACATGCGCTGTCGTTTTGTCACCGACGAGTGCAAGACCACGAAGCCGCCGCTGCAAGCGTCGTCGCCGACATGACCCACGTCGTCGCGTGCTATCACAGCGACGAAGTCCTGCGCGCGCGTCAGAAGGAGCTTGCCCCATGAGCACGGCTCAACGCGCGCCGCTGGTTGAACTCAAGCACGTCGATCGCTTTTTCCGCAAGGGCAACGCCACGCTCAAGGTGCTGCAAGACATCAACCTGAACGTGTATCCCAACGAGATTCTGTGCCTCGTCGGCGAGTCCGGCTGTGGCAAGACCACCACCGGCAAGATCATCGCAGGACTGTTGAACCACTCCGGCGGCGAGGTCAACGTGCAAGGCCGCCCGCTGGCGAGTTATTCCGACCGGCGCGAGAAGGCGCATCTTCGCCGCACGTTCCAGATCGTGCATCAGGATCCGTTCGCGTCGCTCAATCCGTCGCACACCATCGCCAAAATCCTGAGCTTTCCGCTGCTGCGGCACAAGATGGTGAAGAACCGCACCGAACTGGCCGCGCGCCTGCTGGAACTGCTGGAACTGGTCGACCTGACGCCGCCGCAGGACATCCTCAACAAGTACCCGCACCAGTTGAGCGGGGGCCAGCGCCAGCGGGTGAGCATCGCGCGCGCGCTGACCGTTCAGCCCAAGCTGATCGTGGCTGACGAAGCGGTGAGCATGGTCGATGTGTCGATCCGTATCGGCATCCTCAAGATGCTGCTGCGGCTCAAGGAAGAACTCGACATCGCCATCGTGTTCATCACGCACGACCTCGCGCTGGCGAAGTACTTCGCGTGGCAGGGGCGCATCGCCGTGATGTACCTCGGGCGGATTGTCGAGATCGGCCGCACGCCTGACGTTATCGGTAATCCGGCGCATCCGTATACCCGCGCGCTGCTGGCCGCGGTGCCGGAGGCGGATCCGGACGTGACCCGCGCCAAAGAGGAGATGCCGCTGCGCAGCGAGGATATTCCCGGCTTGCTGAACATCCCGCATGGGTGCGCCTTCCACCCGCGCTGTCCGTTCTTCGTGCCCGGCCTGTGCGATGCCGAAGTGCCGAAACTGGCGGTCGCGCGCGGATTCAATCAGGAGGCGGCGTGCGCCCCGCTTGAACTTGGGCTTCCGCTGACGACGTATGCCGGGTGACGCGCTGGGCGAGTCGCTCAAGGGCTTTTTGCGTATCGGAGTGTTCGTCGGCGTGGGCGGGGTCGTGCTCGCGCTGTTTCAGCCACGGGAAAGCCCGGAGTTCGTGCTCAGTGTGTGCAGCGGGATCATCGGTCTTCTGCTGGTTGTCGGGATTGTCGTATTGCACCGGTATTTTAGCCGCTGAGCGCGATCTGCTGCGTCAGATGCGCTAGACTTGTACTTTACACAGGGGGAAACGAATGGACTCTATCGAGCAGCAGATGGGGCAGCGGTTGGTCGTCGGGTTCCACGGCCTGACCGCGCCGGATTATCTTCTTGAGTGGCTTGAGGCCGGGCGTGTCGGCGGTGTGATCCTGTTTCAACGCAACGTCGAAAACCCGGAGCAGCTCGCGGCTCTGACGCAATCGCTGCACGCGGCGGCGCGCACACCGCTGCTGATCGGGATCGATCAAGAGGGCGGCGAAGTCGCACGGCTGCGCGGCTGGTTCACCGAGGCGCCATCCGCGATGGCGCTTGCCGCGGGCGGCGGTCAGTATGCCGAAGCGGTCGCCGGCGTACTCGGTGAGGAGATGCGCGCACTCGGGATCAACTGGAACTTCGCGCCGGTGGTCGATATCTCGTACAACGCGGCGAATCCGTCGGTTGGGACGCGTTCACCGGGGGCGGATCCACGGCGGGTCGCGGATGTCGCCGCGGCGCAGGTCGCGGGCTATCAGGCGGCCGGAGTCGCCGCTTGCGCCAAGCACTTCCCCGGCTTGGGGAACACGGCCATCGACACGCATGTCGCGCTGCCTTCCATCGACACACCGCTTGAAGACCTGATCGACGCCGACCTGCTGCCGTACCGCGCGGTGATCGAAGCGGGCGTCGCGTCGATCATGACCACACATACGATCTTCGCCGCGCTCGATCCGGCGCTTCCGGCCACGCTGTCCCCGAACATCGTCCCGACCCTGCTGCGGGGGATCCTCGGTTTCGACGGTGTGGCGATGACCGACTGCCTCGAAATGGGCGCGATCACGGCACACCATGCGCCGGCCGAGTCCGCGGCGCTGGCGGCAGCGGCCGGTGTCGACCTGATCCTGTTCAGCCACACGCGCGAGGTGCAGGAGGAGGCGTATCGCGGGTTGATCGAGGCGGCGCGCAGCGGGCGAATCTCTGAGGAGAACCGCGTCGAGTCGCTGCGCCGGATTCAGGCGATGAAACAGGCGTATGCCATCACCGAACCGCCGAATCTAGATGCGATTCGCAGCGCCGCGCACATCGAGACGGTGACTGCGGCGGCGCAGGCCGGTATTCAACTGGTGCGGGCGCAGGGCGTGGTTCCGCTTCCCGATCATGTCAGCGTCGCGCTGGTCGAGTTCCCGTCGATCCACGACAGTGTCGTCTTCGACGCCACCGGCCAAACCGGGCTTGCGGCGCGGCTGTTGGCGCGGCGGCCGGATACCACGGTCGTGGCGCTGTCGCGCGGCCTGCCGGAACAGGATGTAGAGAAGGCGCTCGACGCCGCACGCAGCGCCGGGGTGACGATCCTTGCGACCCGCAGCGTGCATCTGAGTCCTGAGCACATGCGGGTGGCGAATGCGGTGCTCAGCGCCGCGCATATCTCCGTGCTGGTTGCGCTGCGCAACCCGTATGACGTGGGCGCTCTGCCTGACGCTGACGCGGCGCTGTGTTCGTTCGGCGGGGCGGAGCCGCAGTTGGACGCGGTGATCGGCGCGCTGCTCGGAGATTACGTGCCGACCGGCAGCGCGTCCGTCACGCTTGGGGGATAGGATGACGGTCTACGCCGGTGTCGATGTCCTGCGCCGCGCCGACTTCGAACACGTTCGTGGTCGCAAGGTCGGGCTGCTGACCCATCTGTCGGCCGTCGGCGAGATGTTGATCCCGACCTACTCGCTGCTCACCGGTTCGCCTGAGGTGGACGTACGGGCGCTGTTCACGCCGGAGCACGGCTTCTTTGGCAGCGCGCGTGAGGGCGAGTTGGTGAACAACTCGGTGGACGCGCGCACCGGCCTGCCGGTGTACAGCCTGTACAGCGAACACACCAAACCCGCGCGCGAGATGCTCGACGGCCTCGACCTGATCGTCGTCGATCTGCAAGACATCGGGGCGCGCTGTTACACGTTTGCGTGGACGATGTCGCTCATGCTTGAGGCGTGCGCCGAGGCCGGCCTTGAAATGCTGGTGCTCGACCGACCCAACCCCCTCAACGGCCTTGTCGTGCGCGGGCTGCTGGTCGAGCCGAACTGCACGTCGATGGTCGGCCGGTATGACAGCGTCGTGCCGCTTGTGCACGGCATGACCCTCGGCGAACTGGCGATATACTACAGCACGCTTATCCCCGGCGCTGAGAATCTGGTGAAGGTGCTGGCGGTTAGCGGATGGCGCCGGTCGATGAGTTGGCGCGACACCGGATTGACGTGGATCCCCCCGTCGCCCGCGATCCCGAAAGTCGCCACCGCCGATCACTATCCGGGGTCGGTGATGATCGAAGGCACGACGTTGAGCGAAGGGCGCGGCACAGCGCTTCCGTTTGAGATCGTCGGCTCGCCGGGCATCGACCCGATCGAGCTTGCGCATCGGCTGAACATGCAGCATCAGCGCGGCGTGTTGTTCCGGCCCACGGCGTTTCGCCCGACGACCGGCAAGCACGCCGGGATCGACTGCCGGGGGGTGCAAGCGCACATCGTCGAGCCGCGCATGTACGACCCGCTGCGCACGTGGTTGAACGTGATCGTCACGATACGCGCATACTTCCCAGAGGAGTTCGGTTGGGCCGAGCCGCACAACGGGCGGTATATGTTCGACCTGTTGATGGGCAACCGTTGGGCGCGCTCGATGATCGACAACGACGCGCGCGTGGCTGACATTCTGGCCGAAGAGCGTAAAGTATGCGCTGAGTTCGAGGAGCGGCGTCAGCCGTATTTGATCTATGACTGAGATTCCACGCAGTGACGGACAGCGGAACATCCCCGCGGCGTCCGCGGAACAGCTCGACAGCGTCGTGACGGCGGCCATCCGCGACGGGGTTACGCCGTCGGCGGTGCTGGCGGTCATGCACCGTGGCGAGCTGGTGTATGAAGGCGGGTGGGGGTGGCAAGACCCCGAAACGCAAACCCCGATCCAGCCGAGCTGTTTGTACGATCTGGCGTCCGTGACCAAGCTGTTCACCGTGACGGCGTTCTTGGCGCAGGTCAGCGCGGGCATGGCGTCGCTCGATATGCCGCTGGCCGACGTCGTGCCGGAGTTCGCCGCGATCTCGCCGCGCTCGGTCGTGGACAGCTACGATCCGATCAACCGTAAGGTCGTGCCGATGGATCCGGCGCATGTCGGCAAGCTCGTGACGCCGACCTCGGTGACGATGCGCCAACTGCTCACGCATACATCGGGGCTGCCGCCGTGGCGCCAGTTCTACGCCGTCGCCGGGCCGCCGCCCACGCCGCCAGGACAGCTTGACCCGATGCCGCGTGAGCTGCGCTGGGCGCGGATGCTCGGCGCGCTGTGTGCTGTCGACTTCGCGGGGCTGCCGGGCGACAAGGTGCGTTATACCGACATCGGCCTGATGCTTTTGGGCGAAGCGGTGGCCCGCATCGGCGGTCAGTCGCTGGAGAACGGCATCCGCGCGCGGGTTATCTCCGCCATCAGCACTCTGCCAGACCCGATCACGTTCAACCCGGTCGATCAGCGTATCGGGCTTGACCACATCGTGCCGACCGAATTCGACGCGCATTGGCGCCAGCGCCGCGTCCACGGCGAAGTCCACGACGAGAACGCGTGCGCGGCGGGCGGTGTCGCGGGACATGCCGGGCTGTTCGCCTCGGCCGAGACGGTCGCGCGCTTCGGACAGCTCTGGCTTGACGGGGCGGGCGAGTTCAACATCGCGCCGGAACTGGCGGCGGAAGCGATCCGCGAACAGGCTGTATCGGAGGGCCTGCGCCGCGGGCTGGGCTTCGTCATCAAGCCGCATGAAGGGGCCAACTGCGGCGATGTGATGAGTCCGGACACGTTTGGACATACCGGGTTCACCGGCACATCGCTGTGGATCGACCCGCAGCGTAAGCTGGTGGTCGCGCTGCTCACCAACAGCGTGTATCCGGGCCGGGGCCTGCCGGGGACGTATGAACTGCGGCGGGCGGTGCACACCCTTTTGGCGGAAGCGCTGTCGTAAGCGAGGATGGCATGGCACTACTGGGTATTGATGGAGGCGGGTCGCACGTCCGCGTGGTCGTGACGGACGCGCAGATGAACGTGTTGGCGCAAACGACCGGCGACAACGTCAATCCGAGCAGTATTGGGCGTGAAGAATCCGGCGCGCGCGTGCGGGCCGCCGTGCGGCAGGCGATCAGTGACGCCAACCTCACGCCGGGGGACATCACGGCGGCGGCGGCGGGGATCGCGGGCGCGGCGGACGACCACAGCGCCGATTGGGTGCGCGACATGCTTCAGATCGTGCTGCCTACCGCGCGGATTGTGCCCAGCTCGGATTTCGAGATCGCGCTGGTCGGCGCGGTAGGCGAGCGCAAGGGCGTTATCGTCATCGCCGGCACCGGAAGCGCGGCCTTTGGCGTGTCGGTTGACGGGCGCAAGCTGCGGCAGGGCGGGTTTGGCTATCTGCTGGGCGACGAAGGCAGCGGGTATTGGATGGGGCGCGAAGTGCTTGCCCACGCGCTGCGCGAGTTGGACGGACGCGCCGGAAAGTCACAGATCACCCCGCGTGTGCTTAAAGAGATCGGGGCGGCGACGGCGGGGGACATCATCGCGTGGACGTACCGGCAGGGCGTACAGGTGCGCGCGATTGCGGCGCTGGCCCCGCTGCTTATCCAGATCAGCGAGGAAGGCGACCGTGTGGCGCAGGGATATGTCGCGCGGGCTGCGTCGGAACTGGCGAATCTGGTGCGCAGTATCCAAGCGCGGCTTGACCTGAAAGACGGGCCGATTGCATTCGCAGGCGGCCTGTTGGAGACGGACAACCGGCTGGTTGAAGTCTTGATGCGGCGGCTTCACATCGAAGAACGCCCGCGCCCACTCTATCCGCCGGCTATCGGCGCCGCTATGCTTGCCGCGCAAGCGTTCTGAGTATCGCGGCAGGCATCTGGCAGCCGCGCTCGATGAGGGGAATTGAGGGGTAATGCTTACCGAACAGCAGAATCCGCGGACGGTCAATCTTGACCAGATGACTCCGCTGCAAATTGTGCAGACGATGAACGAGGAGGACGCCAGCGTTGCCCGCGCGGTGGCGCAGGCGCTCCCGCAGATCGCCGCGGCGGTCGAGGCGATCACGGCGCGTATGCGGCGCGGCGGGCGGTTGCTCTACATCGGCGCCGGCACCAGCGGGCGGCTCGGTGTGCTTGATGCGGTGGAGTGCGTGCCGACGTTTGGCGTGCCGCCCGAACTGGTCGTGGGGATCATCGCTGGCGGTGACCGTGCGTTCATGCGTGCTGTGGAAGGCGCCGAGGACGACGCCGACGGCGGCCGTCGTGACTTGGCCGCGCACAATGCCGGTGCGCTCGACAGCGTGGTCGGGATCGCGGCCAGCGGCAGCACGCCGTATGTGCTCGGCGCGCTCGAATACGCCAAGGCCCTCGGCGCGCTGACGGTCGGCGTGGCGTGCAACACCGAGGCGCCGATCACGCTGCGGGCCGAGATCGGGATCGAGGTTGCCGCCGGCCCCGAGGTGCTGACCGGCTCGACCCGCCTCAAAGCCGGCACCGCGCAGAAGATGGTGCTCAACATGCTCAGCACGGCCGTGATGGTCGGGCTGGGCAAGGTCTACGGTAACTTGATGGTGGACGTACAGATCACCAACGCCAAGCTGGCGGCGCGCGCGCGCCGGATCGTCATGCAGATCAGCGGCGCGGACGCGACGGCGGCGGATGCGGCGCTCAAAGAAGCCGGTGGACACGCGAAAACCGCCATTGTCATGATCGCGCGCAGTGTGGATGCGCAGGAGGCGCGCGCGCTTCTCGTGGCTCACAACGACCGGCTGAGGGAGATCATCGGATGAGCGATCTTCTGGTTGCGAACGTACGCTACTTGCACGGCGCGGATGATCGCCCATTGGCGGGGTGGCTGCGCGTCGAAAACGGCGTGATCGTCGATGGTGGTGCGGGGGATGCGCCCGCTGCCGGTGGGGCCGCGTCGTTTGACGGCGGGGGGCTGCTGCTCGCGCCGGGGTATGTTGATGTGCACGTACACGGCGGGATGGGCTGCGACACGATGGACGCCGACCCGGACGCGCTGATCGCGATGGCCCGCTTCTACGCCAGCCACGGCGTGACGGGCTTTTTGGCGACGACGTGGACGGATACGCGCCCGCGCATCGACGCCGCACTGAAAACGATCGCGCAGTGTGTGGGCCGGATGCCCGGCGGCAGCACGCTGTTGGGCGCGCATCTCGAAGGCCCGTATCTGAACGCGGTACGCGGCGGCGCGCAAAACCTCGACCTGATCCGCCGGGCCGACCGCGATGAAGCGATCCCGTGGCTGGAGCATGGTGTCATCCGCTTGGTCACGGTCGCGCCGGAGTTCGAGGAAAACGCGTGGTTCATCCACGAATGCCGGTCGCGCGGGATCACGGTCAGCATGGGGCATACCGACGCGACCTACGATCAGGCTGTGCAGGGCATCGAGGCGGGTGTGACCCACGCGACGCACACGTTCAACGCGATGTCGCCGTTACAGCACCGCGCCCCCGGCGTGGTCGGGGCCGCTATGGGCGACGACCGCGTGCGCTGTGAACTGATCGCCGATAACATTCACATCCATCCGGGCGCGATCCGCGCGCTGTGGAAGGCCAAGTCGAACAACATCGTGCTCATCAGCGATGCCATTCGCGCGGCCGGCATGCCGGATGGCGATTACCCGGTGGATGAGCGCACGATTTACGTCCGCGGCGGGGTGGCCCGGCTTGAGGACGGGACGCTGGCCGGCAGCACGCTTACGTTGGATCGCGGCGTGGTGAACTTCGCGCGGGCCACCGGCCAATCGATCTATGCTGTGGCACGCAGCGCCGCAATGCCGGCCGTGCGCGCCATTGGACTCGACAAACGTAAAGGGGCAGTCCGCATTGGTTGGGATGCCGACTTCGTGCTGCTGAACGACGACGGTGGGGTTCAGGCGACGATTGTCGCCGGAGAGGTGGTGTATCGCGCATGACGGACATGCTGGTGAAACTCTATGAACTGCCCCCGCTGGAGCCGGCAATCGCCGGGCAGGCCGAGCACGGCATCACGATCCGGCGCGCCATCCCGCCTGAGAAACACAATGTACTGGCGTGGATCGGGCAGCACTTCAGCCCCTACTGGGTGAGCGAGACTGATGTCGCTTTCAGCCGGCTTCCGCTGTCGGTGTGGGTGGCGCACGAGGGCGGGACACTGCTTGGATTCGCCTGCTGGGATGTCGTGGCGCGCGGGTTCTTCGGCCCGACCGGCGTCAGCGAGGCGGCACGCGGGCGCAAGACAGGCGCGGCGCTGCTGCTCGCGGCCCTTCACGATATGCGATTCAACGGCTATGCCTACGGTATCATCGGCGGCGTTGGCCCGGTCGAGTTCTACACGAAAGTGTGCGGGGCGGTCGTGATCCCCGACAGCACGCCGAGCGTCTACGCCGGAATGCTGCGGTCGTAATGCCAGCGGCGCAGCTTTACGCCGCGTAGGGGTAATCGGCCATACACTAGTGTCAAGGACTCAGATAACGGATTTCTTGCATGACGTGGGTTGGCGCAGCGTATCTCATAGTGCTTGGCCTGTCGACCATTCTCGGCATGGCACTTGTCGGTGTGGCGCTGCGCCGGCGCGATCTGCCGGGGGGCGCGCCGCTGGTCGCGATAATCTGCTGCATGCTCGTGCGGTGCGCGGCTTATCTCATTGAGCTGCTGGCGGCCGATGCGGATAAGCTGCTGTGGTACAACCTGCGTCAGGCTGGCGTGGTGGCGCTTCCACTGGCGGTGCTGACCCTCGGTTATGAGGTTTACCGGCAGAAGATTTGGACTCACTGGCGGTTGACGGCCCTTCTCTCAATCGTTCCGCTTATCACTCTGCTGCTGGGATTCGTCGACTTACCCCTCGTGCGCGAGTTCACGACCATCGACACGGTGTTCGGGCTGCGCGTGATCGTGACGCAGCGTGGGCCGTGGATCGCCATCTCGACTGTCTACTTCTACTTTATCTATACGATCGCGTTGGTGCTGTTGATCGAATCCGTGCGCAGTGCGCTGCCCGGTCATCGCACGCAGGTTGGGATGCTGGTCGTAGGCTTACTGGTAATACTCACCGGCAACCTCATGGATTTATTGGCCGCTAACCCGATCTCGCCGCTGAGATCGGGCGTGCTGCTGTTCATCCCTGCGACCGTCATTTTCATGTACGGCTTGTACCGTTATCAACAGCTCGGCATGCTCCCGGTCGCTCGTGAACATGTCTTTGACGCGATTGCCGATGCGGTGATCGTGGTTGACTTTGCGGGCCGTGTGCTCGACTCGAACCAGTCTGCGCGGCGTGTATTCGGCCCGCTGTGGTCAGGCGAGCGCATGATCGGGCTGTCGATTATGGACATTGTCCGTGAATGGCCGGAATTTCAGGAGCAGTTGGAGTCCGGCGCCGCGAAGTTCGACGTCGCCTATCCTGAGTACCTCGGCCAGACGACGTTCGAGGTCGACGTGACTCAATTGGCCGACGTGCGCGGCCATCCTGCCGGGCGCGTTTTGTTGGTGAACGACGTGACGGCGCAGCGCGCAGCGTTCAACCTCATCGCCGAGCGCGAACGTATCCTCGTGCTTCAGCGCTTCATCCGTGACGCTTCGCACGATCTGCGCACGCCGATGAGCGTACTGCAATCGTCGGCGTATCTCACGCGCCGGCTCGCCGACCGGCAGGTAGCGACGCTGGCCGGGCTGCACCCCAAGCTGCCGGCGATCTACGCCGGGGTGATCGAGGAAGCGATTGACCTGTCAGGCAAGATGCGTGACCGAGCTGTGGCGTCCGACGACGCCGCCAAGCGGTTGTGGTCGATCCTGTCGGCGATGATTGAGCTTTCGGAACTCGATACGTCCAACGTGCTTGAGCGTGATAACATCGACCTCAACGAACTCGTCTCAACCATCGTGAAGGCCCGTGTGGAGGATGCCGAGCGCCGGACGGTTGCGCTCAGCACCGAACTGGCCGAGGCGCTGCCGCCCGTCTACGCGGATCGTCAGCGTCTGAAGCGCGCTGTCGACGCCCTCGTGCTCAATGCGCTGCAATTCAATCGAGAGGGGGGCAAGGTCGTCGTCCGGACGTATCGCGACGGCCCCTCGGTCGTGATGGAAGTCGCCGACACCGGGATCGGGATCAGCCCGGCCGATCAACCTAAAGTGTATGACCGCTTTTTCCGTGTCGACCGGGCGCGCAGCACCGAAAGCGGCGGGGCCGGGATCGGCCTGTCACTCGCGAAGGCCATCATTGACCGGCACGGTGGGGCAATCGAACTCGAAAGCGAATTGGGCGTCGGCAGCACGTTCAAGTTTAAGCTGCCGGCGGTGATTGTGCCGGAACTAGAAACCACACCCGCTAACCTCACAGCGCGCGATGTTAGGCGGGCGTATATTGAACGGCCTACTTCTGCTTTTCCATCGCCGAGCGCATAGCCTTCAGCTCGGCCAGCATGAGTTCCTCGGTGGTCGGGGCGGGCGGGGCGGCGGGCGCTTCTTCCTTCTTGCCCTCGGCCATCTCTTGCAAGCGGTTGACGCCCCGGATTAAGAAGAAGATCGCCAGCGCCACAATCAGGAAGTTGATGACGGCGTTCAAGAAGATGCCGATATTGATGGCGACCTCTGGCGCTTCACCCTCGGCAGCCTTCAGGATGATCTTGATGTCGGAGAAGTCGATCCCGCCGACGATCAAGCCGATGGGCGGCATGATGACGTCGTTGACGAGACTGGTGACGACAGCGCCAAAGGCCGCGCCAATGATCACGCCAACGGCAAGATCAATCACGTTGCCACGCATAATAAACTTGCGGAACTCTTGGAGCATTCTAATCCTCCTCAGTGGATCTATGCGCCCGCGTGCTCCATGTCGCGCGGTGTCGTATGAGAATATAGTCCATTAGGGCTATGCTTACAAACAATCCCGGCTTACGGTGACCCATGTGCTTGCTCCAGCGTCCGGGTGACGTTCGACAGAAACGCGCTGGCGACCGGCCCCGGTGGCGACGCGCTCGACCAGATCGCGCTGAGGTGGCGGCGCAGATCGACGCCGGTGATCGGTACAGGGCGCAGAAGCCCGAACGCCGCTTCCTGCTCGAAGGCGTAACGCGGCAGGATCGCTGCCGCCTTGCCCCCTGCCACCGCCCGCTTGATCGACTCGACGTTGTCGAATTCCGCTGCGATTCGGACGCTCAGGCCGAGCGACGCCAGCTCGCGTTCGAGCCACTGCCGTGAATGGCTTCCGCGCTGTCGGGTGATGAGCGCGGTCTGTGAGAGTTCCGCCAGCGCCACCGACTCGCGGTTCCACCATTCGTGCTGCGGGCCGATCACCAGCCACTGCGACACGGACACAAGACGCCGGATGCGGACGGCGGGATCGTGCGTGTCCGGTTCGCCCTCGATGATGCCGAGGTCGCACACGCCGGACAGAACCGCCTCGACGATCTGCGGAGTGGTGCGCGTCGTCAGGTCGATGTGCACCTGCGGGTAGCGCGCCTGAAACCCGGTGAGGCAGGTCGGCAGCACGTAGGTTCCAACCCCCGGCGTCGCGCCCAGCCGCATCGCGGCGCGGGTCGTCGGTGTTACTGTGGTTAGCGCGAGTTCGGCCTCGTGCGCAATTTGGAGTAGCTGCTCGGCGTAACCCAGCAGCAGATGGCCGGCGTTGGTCAACGTGACGCCGCGTGCACGCCGCTCGAACAGGATGGTTGAGAAGCCGCGCTCCAGGTCTTGGATGTGCTGGCTGACCCCGGACTGAGTCATCAGCAGGCGTTCGGCGGCGCCGCTGAAGCTGCCGGCCTGCACGACGGAGATGAAGATTTGCAGTTTGCGGAGATCGAGCATCCGCGCTTCTCCTTTGCTATAAGCGCCGACTTATACCATCAATCACGGGCTGAGCACAACTTGCCGGTGAAAAATCAGGTAGGCTTGAGCCATACACCCGGCGGGGTATTCGCTGGCCTCGCTCGATTGGGAGACCGCACATGATCCTTCGCTACTTCTATGACGAACGGCTCGCCCAAGCCTCGTATCTGGTCGGATGCGCTAAAACGGGCGAGGCGTTGATCGTCGACCCCGCGCGCGCGGTTCAGACCTACATGGACGCCGCGGAGCGCGAGGGCGTGCGTATCAGCCATATCGCAGAGACGCACATCCACGCCGATTTCGTCAGCGGTGGCCGTGAGCTGGCCGCGGCGACCGGCGCGCTGTTGATCGTCAGCGGCGAGGGCGGCCCGGACTGGCAGTACGCGTATGTCGGCGAACCCGGCGTCGTCCGGGTGATGAACGGCGATACGTTCATGGTCGGTAACGTCAGCGTCGAGGTTTTGCACACGCCGGGGCACACGCCCGAACACATCGCGTTCGTCATCACCGACACCGCCGCCGCTGATAAGCCGATGGGCATTTTCACCGGCGACGCGGTCTTTGTCGGCGACATCGGCCGGCCCGACCTGCTCGAAGCGGCGGCTGGCGTGGTGGGCAGCGCCGATACGGGGGCGCGCCAGCAGTTCGGAACCGTGCAGCGCTTCAAGTCGCTGCCCGATTATTTGCAGCTTTGGCCCGGTCACGGCGCAGGCAGCGCGTGCGGAAAGGCGCTCGGCGCTGTGCCCTCCACGACGCTTGGCTACGAAAAGCTGTTCAATCCGGCGTTCCAAATACATGACGAGGACGCGTTTGTCGCGTGGCTGCTCGACGGGCAGCCTGAGCCGCCGCGGTATTTCGCGCAGATGAAGCAGGTGAACCGTGACGGCCCGGCGCTGCTCGCTGACCTTCCGGAGATCCAATCGCTGACCCGTGCGGACATCGACGCGCTGATCGAGGCCGGCGCGTTCGTGGTCGACGTGCGCGACCGCGACGCGTTCGCGGCCGGGCACATCCCCGGCACGATCAGCACACCGGCGACCTCGTCCAAAGTCTCGACCTACGTCGGCTCGCTGTACGACTTTCGCGTGCCGGTGGCGTTAATCGTGCCGGACGATGCGGTGCTGGACGAGGTGATCCCTGCGCTGCGGGCCGTCGGCGTCGACCGGATCGCCGGCGTGCTGTGGGCGGACGGCCTCGGCGGTGATCTTGACGCGCTGCCGCAGATGACCGCCCGCGCGCTGGCCGATGGGCTGGCATCGGGATCAACCGCCGTTCTCGATATCCGGAACCTCAGCGAGTGGCTGGATCGGCATGTCTCCGGGGCGCAGCATGTCCCATTGACGGAACTGCACCGGCGCGCCGGCGAACTGCCGGAATCGCGTCCATTTGCGGTGTACTGCGCCAGTGGATATCGCGCTCAGGTGGCGGTGAGTTGGCTGCGCGCCAACGGGTTCAACCGCGCGGTGCTTATGGGCGAACCTGACTCCGTCTGGTCGGAAGCCCTTCCGACCGGATCCGGCACGGAACTGCAAACGGCGTAACATCTGATGCTGATTCTCGAAATTGTGTTGGGCCTGATCATTGGCCTTCTGCTCGGCTTGCTTGGCGGCGGCGGATCCATCCTCACCGTGCCCGCGCTGGTCTACGTCCTCGGACAGCCCGCACAAGCCGCCGTGACGGCCTCGCTGGTGATCGTCGGCAGCAGCTCGGCCTTTGGCGCGACGATGCGCCGGGGATCAGGCAGCCTCAACCTCGCGGTCGCGCTGCTGTTCGGGCTGTCGGGCATGGCTGCGGCGTATGTGACCGCCAACCTCGCGGCGAACATCCCATCGGCCGTGTTGATGCTGATGTTCGCGCTGCTCATGCTGGTGGTCGGGGGCATGATGATCGCAGGGCGGCACATGGAACGTGACGAAGCGCCGCGCAGTCAGCCGGTGAAGGTGGTCGCGGTCGGGGCGGGCGTGGGCACGCTGACCGGTGTGCTGGGGGTTGGCGGCGGGTTCCTGATCGTGCCGGCGCTGGTGATGTGGGTCGGGCTGCCGATGGCGCAGGCGGTCGGGACGTCCTTGATCGTGATTGCCATGAACAGCGCGGCCGGTCTGGCCGGTCATCTCGGCGGCGCGTCGCTCGACTGGGCGCTGATCGGCACGTTCGCGCTGGCGGGTTTCGCCGGCACGTACGTCGGCACACGGCTTAACGCACGGCTCGGTGCGGATGCGCTGCGCAAGGGGTTCGCCGTGTTCGTGATCGCTCTGGCGCTGATCCTGCTTGTGGATAACCTCGGCCGGCTCGCAGTCTAGGCCGGTGTTTGGAAGTCGAGAGATTCGGTCTCCCACCTTGCAGCGTTAGTCGAGCTATACGGTGTGGTGTTTTCTCATCACGTTCAACTTCGTGCTTAGGCCAGCAGCCGGAAGGTGTCAGGCGTCAATCCAGATGCAGGATTTCTGCTTGTGAACCCGTCCGCAGCACGATTGAGACTCATCACGCCCAACGGCTGGCTGTTCCTCACCGGAGGCCCGGAAGCCACGGCAGCACGCGCATCAGCGTCGCGTAGATGCGGTCGAACATCCGCACGGACATGCGCTCGCCCCGCGCGTAAACCATGAACCGCTGCACGCTGATCGACTGCGACTGGGTGAATTTGAGAATGCCTTCGGCCCCGTGACGGCGTCCGTAACCTGACTGCTTCCAACCGCCCTGCGGGGCACGCACCGACGCCCACGCTGCCTTATGCCCTTCGTTGACCGTCACCGTTCCACACTGGATGCGGCTGGCGACCTCATGCGCGCGCTTTACGTCACGGCCGAACACCGCCGCGTTCAGTCCGTACAGGCTCGCGTTGGCGCGGCGGATCGCGTCGTCGACATCGTTGAAGCGGTACAGCGACACCACCGGCCCGAAACTCTCCCCGTCGTAAACCACCATCTCCGGCGTGACGTTTTCGAGCAGGGTCGGCTCGAATGCGTATGGTGCGATGTCGGGCCGCGCGCTGCCGCCGGTGATGACGCGCGCGCCTTCGCGACGGCGTCTTCGATGTGCCGCTGCACATGCGCAAGCTGATTGGCGGACGTGAGCACGCTCATTTCGTCATCCCACGCGCCGCACCGAACCCCCATCGGGAGTGACTCGTAGCGTTTCGCCAGCCCATCGCGCACCGCATCATAGATCGCGTCGTGGATGAAGAGGCGTTCAAACGACACGCACATCTGTCCGGCGGACGCGAGCGTGCTGTCGACCAAGACGTCGAGCGCCTTGGCGACATCGGCGTCATCGAGCAGGATCACCGGATTCTTACCGCCCAGTTCGAGCGAGCACGGGATCAGCCGTTCGGCGCAGTGCGCGGCGATCTTGCGACCGGTCGCCGTGCTGCCGGTGAACATCACCGTGTCGACGTGGTCAATCAACGCCGCGCCAGCTACGCGGCCGTCTCCGGTGACGATCTGAAGCACGTCGTCCGGCAGGCCGCACTCGCGCAGCAGCTGTAATCCGAACAAGGCCGAGAATGGAGTCAGCTCCGACACCTTGATCACCACGGTGTTGCCGGCGATCAGCGCGGCAATGGCGTCCTGCATCGGCAGGTTGAACGGGTAATTCCATGCCTCGATCAGCCCGACGACGCCGAACGGTTTGGGGTAGACGGTGGATGACGTGAGCAGTGGCACCGCGCCCGCCTTGCGCCGCGGCCGCAGCAGTGACGGGCCGTGATAGCTGTAGAAGCGCGTATTGATGCACGTATCGAACACGTCTTCGAGGGCGTTGGCGCGCACCTTGCCGTTCTCAAGCTGGATCAGATCGGCGATGTCGAATCGGCGGTCGAGCAGCACGCCGTTGAAACGGCGAAACGGTTTGACGCGCTCACGGACAGGCAGGGCGGCCCACGCCGCTTGCGCCGCGCGCGCGACCCCGACGGCGTGTGCGACATCCTCGGCCGCGCACATCGGCACCGACCCGATGACCCGCCCATCCAGCGGCGATGTGATCGTCATTGGCGCACGCGGCGCGAGCGTGCGCACCATGCCCGACAAGCGGCTCAGATCGCGGGCAAGCGCGGGGATCGGCTCGGCGGATGCTTGTGATGCTGCGTGATTGGCGGCAGGTGATGTCACAGCGGCGGCCCTGACTCAATCGCGGATCGGATGAGTATACGCCGTGCCGCGTGTGTGTTCCATGAGAGGCTTCTTGCGAGCGGCGGATCTGCCGGTCGACGGCCACCGCCTGATCTATGCGTGCGCCTTGATGACCAGCGCCGCCCCGATGCGTCCCCACACGTGTTCCACGACGTCAATGGACGTGGCGCCCTGAGATTCGGCCGCCAGCACCATGATGTCAACCGGTGAGTCGCGGACGGCCCCGTAGACGGCCTCGGCCAACGTGCCTTCACGCAGCAGCACGCGACCGTGAATCCGTGCCCGCGCGAAGGCTTGGCGCATCGACGCGAGGTGCGCGCCCAGCGGTGTGTCCGGCGAGAGCATCACCGCGAACCGGCTGATGAGTGGGCTGCCGGAGGCGTCGGCGGCCGGGGTCGCGGCGGCCAGCACGGTGATTTCGATCGGCAGGTTCTGTGAGAGGGCCGGGAGCCACGTCAGAAGCTGACGGTCAGGTTGTGTCCCGCGCAATACGGCCAAGACCTTGCGTGGGCGTGAGGCGAGATCGCGCACCAGCCATACCGCCGCCGGCGCACGCAGGACGAGATCGCGCCGTCCCTCTGGCGTGTCGGAATGCGCGACGAGCAGCACGGCGCGCGTGTCGGGTGTGTGGCCGATGGCGCTGCCCAGTGGCGCGGCGTACATCGGCAGTTCGGGATAGGCCGGTGTCACCACGCGCGCGACATACGACGACAGCGTTTGCAGGCGCAGCGGGTCGGAACTCCACAGGTAAATCGCCCGTTCCGGCAGGTCGACATCCTGCCACACGCGGTCGAGCACGCCGAGGATGTCGTCGGAACGGCTGCGCACCGCGACAATCGGGGATCCCAACGCGCCCTCGATCAGTTCACGCGTGGCGCGGTTGTCAGGCTGGGCGAAGGCGACCGTGAGGGTGTCGTCGTCCTCGGCGATGGGCAGCGCGACGTGGAAGTAGGCGAGATGGCTGGGCAGCCGCCGCACCAGCGCCGGGTCGATGTCGATGTCGGCCAGATGCAGCAGCGGCGCGTTCATGCGGGGGCGACGAGGGCGTATCCGACGCCCGGCACAGCCTCGATCACCAGCGGCGCGTGGCCGTCGTCGCCTTCGATTTTGCGCCGCAGCCGATATACGAGCTGCTTGAGCATCGCCTTGTCGCCGCCGCCGGGGCCATATACGAGGTCGATGAGCGCCTGCGTCTTGACCACTTGGCCGGGCTTGGTCATCAGCGATTCGAGCATGCGCACCTCCAGCGGCGTGAGCTGAATCGACGGCCGGTCGGGCAGGGTGAGCGTATTGCGTTCGGTATCAAGCGTGCAGCCGTTCAGCGCGACGTGGTTGGAAGATGTAGGGGCGGCGCGCCGCAGCACAGCCTGTACACGCGCCAGCAGCTGCACACTGCTGAAGGGTTTGGTCATGTAGTCGTCCGCGCCGAACCCCAGCCCGGCGACGACGTCGGTATCGGTGTCGCGCACGGTCAGCATGATGATCGGCGTATTGGCCTGATCGCGGATCGCGCGGCACACCGCGAAGCCGTCCGGCTCCGGGATTTGAACGTCGAGGATCACGATGTCTGGTCGCAGACTTGCAAAGGTGCTCAACGCCGTCTTGCCGTCGTGAGCCAACGAGACCTCGAAGCCGGACAGCTTCAACAGCCGGCCGACGCCGTCCGCCAGAATGAGATCGTCGTCGACGACAAGCGCCTTCATGCCTGTGTACATAATTCCACCCAAAACTGCGAGCCTCCGCCGGGCCGGGCATCGACGCCGACCACGCCGCCGTGCGCCGCGACGATGGCCTTGACGACGGACAGCCCGAGGCCGGCGCCGTAGTCCTCTGACGCCGTGGCGCCCAGCCTTACGAACCGTTTGAAGACGCCGTCGCGCTTGTCTTCCGGGATGCCCGGCCCACGGTCGCTGACGGACAGCCGCACGGTGTCTCCGCTGCGGGCAAGGCCGATGTCGATGGTGCTGCCGGGCGGGCTGTACTTGCTGGCGTTGGCGATGAGATTGACCAGCACCTGCACCAAGCGCCCGCGATCCGCCGAAACCACGGGCGCCTCAAGCGGCATGTCGAGCGTCAGCTGCTGTCGCCGGCGCGACAAAAACGGCAGCACCAGACGGGCGGCTTCCGATATCAACTGCTCGGCCTCAATGCTCTGCCGGCGAAGCACGAGCTGATCGGCCTCGATCTTCGAGCTTTCGAGCAGATTGTCGATGAGCTGGCCCATGCTGGCGATGCTGAGATGCAGCGCGCCGAGCAGCTCGTCCAGTTCCTCAGGGGGGAGGCGGTGCGCGTTCTCGCGCAGCAGTTCGACCGTCACCTGCATGCCGGCCAGCGGTGTGCGAAACTCGTGTGAGATGTTGGCAAGGAAGTACGCCTGCACGCTGCGCTGGGAGTCGCTCCACTCTTTCGCGGCTTCCAACTCGCCGAGCATGGTGGAGATTCGCTGGCGGTTTTGTTCGAGGACGACCGCGAGCGAATAGACTTCGGACAGGGTGCCGCGGGTTGTGATCGGCGTCGTCAAATCACCCTGACCCATGCGACGCGCGGCGATCACGAGCTGCCACAAATCAGCGAGCCGCTGGCGGAAGAAGAACCCGACCCCCAGCGCGCACAACGCGGCGACTCCGGCGATCACCACGACGGCCCAGATCGGACTGCCGCCGTTTCCACCGATGACGCGGTCGGCGATCAGGCCGCAAACGCCGGCCAGCACACCCGCGCCGGTGGCGAGAATTGTGACCTGACGCGTGATATTCAGGGGTCTCAGCACGTATTCCATGCCGGAAAGTATAGCGATATCTGGCAAAGTTGGGGAAAATTAGCGCCCGATGCCTTGCAACCACACCGGGGATTGGGCTGCACGGACATCGGGCGCTGACCGAACATCCAACTGACGAAGGGAAGCCCGTTGGGATATTTTCCTACGGCGTCATCGGATGCTGCGGTTCCGCACGCACCTTAGTGCGATGGTACGTAGAGCGTACGGGTTGACCTGATTGTCTCATGCCGGTACGGGTAATGGTTGTGATCTAAGTCACATTGATATGTGTTAAACGTCACGATTCACGACCACTGCCGTGCTGCATGGCGGCGACGGGCCGGCGGATGTCAAGACAGCCGTTTGAGTGTCTTGAGCGCCGCTTTGACGTGATCGTGCAGCCGTATCTGGCTGTTGAACACGTGTTGAATGACCCCCTCGCGGTCGATGACATACGTGACACGCCCGCGGAACACCCCCATCCAATTCGGGACGCCGTAGGCACGGGCAGCGGCGCCGTCGGGGTCAGCGAGCAGGGTAAAAGGCAGACGGTTGCGGTGGGCGAAGGCCGCTAGCGCATCGACCGGATCCATGCTGATGCCGACGACGACCGCGCCGGCATCGGCAAAGGACTCGTACTGATCGCGGAATGCGCACGCCTCGACGGTGCAGCCCGCCGAGTTGGCCTCGGGTAGAAGAACAGGACGACATTCTTGCAGCCGCGCCACGCGCTCAGGCGCACGGGGCTGCCATTCTGGTCACAGAGTTCAAAGTCAGGCGCGATGTCTCCCACGCCGACGCCCTGCTTTGCGGTGGACTGAGAACGGTTCGTCACAGATCGGGCTCCTCACGCTGACGTTCGGGCGGGCCACCTTAACGCGCGTCCCTGAGCTAGGGCTGAGTACAAAGATAACCCGCTGTGAAACCGGATACCCGTGAGTCCCCGTTCGCGTTACACTCATGCCCATGCCCGATTCGCACAGCCACGATCTCCTGATTACGCCGGCATACCGGTTCGACCGCTTGCTGACGCTGCTTTCGCGCTGGCGCAGCCCGACCGTCGATCACACGGTAGACGGCGCGTTCCGGCGCGCGTTTGTGACGCCGCGCGGGCCGGTGCTGATCGAAGTTCAGCAGGCCGCGAAGGATCGGCTGCGTGTGCATGCGCTGGCCGGGGCGGACGCCGACCTGTCCGAATTGGCGGCCCGCGCGCGGTGGGTGCTGGCGCTCGATTCGCCGTTGAGCGCGTTCTGGCGGTGGGCCGATGATGCGCCGGACTCATTACGCGCGCCGTTTGAGCCGATCTGGGGACTGCCGCTGCCCCGGTCGGACATGGTGTTCGAGGCGCTTCTCTACACCATCGTCGAACAGCAGATCTCGTGGGTCGGGGCGCAGCGTGCACAGCGGATCCTCTGCGAACTCGCCGGCGTGTCCATCAGCTATGACGGCGTGACGTACTGGTGCGCGCCGGAACCAGCGGCATTGGCGGCGCTGACGACGGCCGATCTCAAGCCGCTCAAGATCACCGACCGGCGTTCGGGCCTGTTGATTCGCCTCGCACAGGAGATCGTCGACGGCCGGCTTGACCTCGACGCGCTGCACAAGATGGATGAGCCAGCGCGGTTGGCATGGCTGCGGGCGATCAAGGGGATCGGGCCGTGGACGGCGCTCATGACCCACATGCGGGCGTCGGGCCGGCTCAGCTCGCGCCGTCGAATGACGTGGCGCTCCGGGCGGCTGTCCGGCGGTATTTGCCCGAACACGCCGGCGCGCCTGATCCAATCGCAGCGGCGTTCAGCCCGTATGGCATGTACGCTGGCTCGGCGGCCGCGCTGATCCTGTCGCGCTACGTGATCGACCGTTACTGAGCCGAGCAGTCGGCGTCAAGGTTGCGGTACAACATGCCTTCCGGCAGGGGCAGCACGGCCTCGACGTTGAGCTGGTCGGCATATAGGGCATACGTCGTGTCGCGCAGGCCGAGGTAACGCGATTCCGGCGGGATCGGCATCTGACCCTCTGGCACGGCCTCGGTGATCGACGTGCCGAAGCCGGGCGGCGCGGACACCATCACCGACGTCTCGCCGAGCAGGTAGTACAGATCGAACAGCACGGTGTTGCACCAGCGGCTCGGCAGCGAAGGATCGTACACCAGCGCGTCGGCGAGCAGCGGCTTGTACTCCGCATAGCGGGCGTGCTTCTCCGGCGCGGTCTGGAAGTTGGTATTCAGGTCGTAGAAGTGCGTGCTGTACGGGAACGCCACCGCGAGCAGCGCCACCGCCGGCACGATCAGCCAGCGCCGCCTGAACGCCAGCGTGACGCCGAAGGCCATCAGCAGCGCGCCGGCGAGCATCCGGTAGCCGCGCAAGCCGTGGATGTCATAGACGACGATGATGAACGCCAGCAGTGTTGCGAGCGTGAACCACGCCAGCGACGCCTCGGCCACCGGCAGCTGCCAGCGGGTCGGGATACCGCGCCGGCGCACCCACCGCCAGCCGACGTACAACACGACAGCAGTCAGCGCGAGCGTGATCACGGCCGCAGCGACGCGCACGTGCAGTTCGAGGTGATCGCCGTCCATGAACAGCGCCATGTTGCGCGCGATGTTGCGTCCGGTGATGCGCACGAGCCGGTCAAGGGACGGGTTGCGCGCGATCCGGCTCAGGATCGTTTCGGGGTAGGGGGCGGACGTCAGGGCGTACAGCGCGACCGGGATCAGCGCCACCGCGACGGACTTGGCCGCTGTCCACAGCGTCCGCCGCCACGTCGCGGGCCGGTCGATCAGCAGTAGCAGCGGCAGGAACAGCACCGCCCACGGCGCGCGCAGCAGCGCCGCGTAGAGCAAAACCGCGCCGGTGATGAGCGCCGCGCCGCGCGGCACGGGCTGACCGTCGCGCCATGCCCGCAGGAGCCGCACAAATCCGCCGGCAAGCACGAGCGCCAGCGCCATATTCAGCACTTCGATGTAACCGGTCGGCGCGTAGTTGTTGAGCGGGTGATACAGCGCGAGGAACACGCCGAGCCATGCCATCTGTTCGAGCGAGGCGCGGATCAGCCAAGCGTAGACGACGACCGCGGCGGCCAGCGCGACGAGGTTGATTACGGCGATGGCCCACAGCGGCCAGCCGAACACCGCGCCGATCGACCCGTAGAACACCGGCGCGGCCAGCCCCCACGCATAGAATCCGCCCACGCGCGGAGTCAGTTCGTAGGCCGTGTAGTAACCGCCGGCGAATCCGACCTCGGCGAACGTGGCCGACTGGCGCCAGAACATGATCTCGTCGCTTTGGGCCGGGATCAGGTCGAACAGCGTGGCTTGGTTGTACTGCCGCAGCAGCGCCGCCGCCATGATCGCGGGAACGAGGGCGACGCACAGGGTCAGCACGATGAGGACGAGTCGAGAACGGGTCAACGCAAAACGGCCTATCCGGGATCGAACAGGCCGCGAATGTACCACAACGTTTGCCGGTGGTTGAGGGCGGAGTGTCGTCGCGGGCTCAACGTCCGCGCGTGATCGGCAGGCGTGCGCGGCTCCACGCGATCATGCCACCGCTGAGGTTCAGCGCCTGATAGCCGGCGGCCTTGAGCTGGTGGGTGGCGATGCCGCTGCGCGCGCCCGACCGGCAGACGATGACCAGTTCACGGTCTTTCGGCAGCTCGGCCAACCGGTTGTGCAGCTCATTCAGCGGGATCAGCGTGGCGCCTTGAATGTGTCCGTCGGCGTATTCCTGTGCCTGCCGGACGTCGATCACGGCCGCGCCGCTGGTGATGCGCTCGTTGGCCTCGGCCGCGCTGATGCTGGAGGCGTCCGGCTGAAACAGCGTCTTGAAGAATTGCATGGGCGGTTATGCTCCTGAGGTTGGGAGATCGTGCTAAGCGCGAAGTTGAAAGCGATGAGTGATGAGAAAACGCCGTGCCGTATAGCTCGACTAATGCTGCATGATGGGAGACCGAATCTCTTGACTTACGAACACCGGCCTAGTCCGACGTGACGGGCAGACCCTGCGCAGACCACGCGATAATTCCGCCGAGATCGTACACGGTTTCATAGCCCGCTCGGTCGAGGATTTGCGAGGCGGTCGCACTGCGGTTGCCACTGCGGCAGTAGACCACCACCGGCACGTCGGACGGCACTTCCGAGAGCCGGCTTTGCAGCGCGTCGACCGGGATGTTGACCGCGCCGGGGATATGACCCTCGGCGAACTCGGCCGGCGTGCGGACATCCAGCAGAACGTGCGGCGTGTTGTCACCGAACTGCGCCCGGTAACCGGACGGCGAGAGCATCCGCGCGCCGGTTTCTACCGCTGGCGCGCCCCGGCCCGCGAACAGCGCAGCTGCTGCGACAATCAGCGCCGCGCCAACGGCCGCGATCAACAGCAGCGGAAGGCGTGCGTTTGCTTTGCGGGTTTTCGACTGCTTGGCCATAGCGACTTGGTTCTCGTAACGTTGGACGGTGATGCGTACACTTTATCGGGGGTTCGCGCGGAGAGCGACTGTGAAGTGCTTACGCGTGCCATCGGGTTTACTTATAGGCCGGCCGGGAAAGGATCGACGTCTCCATGTCTAAGGTTATCCTATTCGTGTGTGATGCGCTGCGCGATGACATCGCGGCCCAGCACATGGGCTATCTTGAGCACCTCGTCGAAGCCAAGAAAGCGACACGCTGGACGGTGATCGGCGAGCTGCCGAGCATGTCGCGGCCAATGTACGAAACCCTGCATACCGGCGTGACATCCAGCGTACACGGCGTCGTCAATAACTCCGTTGCGCGCACGTCGATCATGCCCAACGTGTTCAAGCTGGCTGTCGAAGCTGGCAAGACGACCGCCGCTGCTGCCTACTATTTCTTCTCGGAGTTATACAACCGCGCGCCGTATGACATCGTGCGTGACTTTCAGACCGACGACGAGTCGCTGCCGATCCAGCACGGGCGTTTCTACCGTAGTGACGAGTTCCCCGACCTCGAACTCTTTGCGCTGGGCGCGATGCTGATGACGCGCTTCACGCCGGACTATCTGCTGATTCATCCGGGGGGGCTGGATCTGATCGGCGAGCGCGAGGGTGGGGACAGCCAAGCCTATCGCAAGCAGGTTATCTATCATGACGACAAGATCAGTTCAATGCTGCCGAAGGCGCATGCGCTGGGTTATACCGTGCTGGTCACCGGCGATCACGGCATCAGCGACAGTGCGGCGGTCGGTGTCGGGGGAGTGCACGGCGGCCCGCTGGCGCAGGCCCGGCGCGTGCCGCTGTACTTCTTGCCGCCGGATATGACGGGCTGCGGGCGCATCGAAGAGCCGGTCTCGCAGTTGTCCGTCGCGCCGACCGTGCTGAGTCTGCTCGGCCTCGCGCGGCCCGACACGATGACCGCGCCGGTGCTGTCCGCGCGGTGATACGCCGGCAAACCCAATCAACAGCCGGGAACTGAACCCGTTCCGGCGAGCACAGCAGGTATCGAACTGCGCCAGCGTTTGAGTGGCATCGGCGCAGCGGATGTGTTCGGGAACCCGGTGCGCGCGTCTACTTGGCGCGGATATCCGGCCCGCGGAACGGATAGCCCAACAGCGGCGCGGCGATGCAGAAGTCGAGCGATCCGGCGAGCAGTGGGACGAGTCCGACTATCGCGAGGATCGTACCGCCCGTGCCTTTGACGACCAGCAGGCCGATCAAGATAAGCACAATGCCGGCGCCAATTCTAACCCGTCTCCCTGTGCTGCTTGCCATAAACTTTACGAAATTCACGATGAACCTCCAGTTGCCAAGCGCTCTAAAACCATAGCGCGTTCATCTCCTCAGACGCGGGCACGGCCGCAAAAGTTACATCGCCGCGCTCAGTCGGCAGCGAGGGCCAAGCCGTTGTGCGAAAGTCGAGAGATTCCGTGTTCTATGACGCAGTGGTCATTGAGCGATACTGTATCTCGTTACCTCATCACTCATCACTTGGCACTTTCAACTACTCGCTTAGCCCTCGCACATACGCCTCGACAGCGGAGGTGTACGCCGAGGTCAGGTCGCCGCCGCGCTGGAACTGGCCGGCGAGTTCGAGGATGACGAAGCCGTGGACGAGCGCCCACAATCCGCGCAGCGCGGCCAGTGAGGCCGCCTCGCCCGTAATGGGTGCGACGACGGCCTGAACCTGCTGTGCGAGCGCGGCAAGTGCCGCCGGATCAGGCTGGGCAGCTGGATCGGTCATGCTGTAAGCGAGGGCATAGGCGCGTGGATGCGCATGGGCGAACGCCCGGTAGGCGTGAGCCAACGCCATGATACGGTCGGCATGCGTTTGCGACGAACTGGCGGCGGCCTCGATCAGCGCGGCGATCAGGTCTTGAGTCGTTTGCAGGTTCACGGCTTGCAGCAGCGCGGACTTGCTGTCGAAATAGCGGTACAGCGACGGCGCGCGAATCCCCAGAGCGGTGGCGATACGTGCCAGTGAGAGGGACTCCACGCCGTCGCGCTCGATCAAGGCCGTGGCGGTCTCGATGATGGTCGTGCCGGTCACTTGTGAGGGATAGGGCATCGGCTACACCCGCTGGAGGTGGGTATCTTTGAAGTGGGTCGGATACTTTAGCCCATAACCGAGCGCGCGGTCGAGCAGGATGTGGGCGGCCCAAATCAGGCCAATTTGCACGACCGGCAGGCTTGCCGTGACAGCGCCCAGCGCGATCACGGCGAGTGCCGCGGCGAGCATGTGGCCGGCGTTGTACGTAACGCTGCCGAGTGTCGAGCCACGCACATAGCCGATCATCGAGATGTCCGGCAGCAGAAGCAGCAGCGCGAACGCCAGCCAATCGCCGGAAACCCGGCCGTAGATCACGACGACGAGCGCCAGCAGGGCGGCGTGTTCGACGCGCAGCCAGCGGCTGATGGATGGAGGATTAGGTGGTTGGGTCATCATGGCGAAAGCCCTCAAAGCTAACGGCGTTAGCGTTCAAGGCTAATGATATTAGCTTTATGCGGCGACGTCAAGCAGCCAGCGCGTCCCACCGTTCGTCTCTAACCGTATCCCGTTACCGCACGCCGAGCAGCAGCTCGACGGTGAGCTGATCGAGCCGTTCGTAGGGCAGGCTTCGCTTGGCGAGCGCTGCGCGGTCGTAATTGATCGCCTTGAGTTTGGCGGCGGCTTCGCGGCTGTACCGGCCCAGCACGTCAGCCTGATCGCCGCTGTCGGCATGGATTTCCGCGAGCAGTGCCTGAATCTCCGCGTCGGCGTTGAACTGCGCAGCCTTCTCCTTGAGGATCAGGTACGTGCGCATGCAGCCCTTTGCGAACGCCTTGACATCGGCGGTATCGGCGGTGCGGTAGGCGTGCGCGTCGAAGTGCCTGCTTCCGCTGTATCCCACGTCTTCGAGGAATTTGACGAGATGGAATGCCTGCTTAATCATCACCGCGCCGAAGCGGAAGTCCTGATCGTAGCGGCCGAACAACTGATCGTTGAGGTCGATATGGAACAGCTTGCCGGCGTCCCATGCCTGCGCGACCGCGTGCATGAAGTTCAGGCCGGCCATGTGCTCGTGCGCGACCTCCGGATTCACGCCGACGCGCTCCGGGTGGTCGAGCGTGGCGATCAGTGCCAACATGCTGCCGACGGTGGGAAAGTAGAGATCGCCGCGCGGCTCGTTGGGCTTGGGTTCGAGCGCCAGTTTGAGGTCGTATCCATTGTCGATCACGTACTCGCAGAAGAAGTTTAGCGCGTCGCGGGTGTGCTTGATCGAGTCGAGCGCGCTTTTCGGCGCGTCGGTCTCGACGCCTTCGCGCCCGCCCCAGAACACGAACACCTTCGCGCCCAGCTCGGCCGCGTCGTCCATCGTCCGCAGCACCTTTTGACGTGCGTAGCGCGTACTTTCGGGGCGCTGCTGGTAAACGCGCCGTCCTTGAATGCCGGATCGGTGAACAGGTTGGTCGTCGCCATCGGGCAGACGATGCCGTTGTCGGTCATCGCTTGCTTGAAGCCCTTGACCAGCGCGGCCCGTTCTGCGGCGGTCGCGTCGATGGGGATGAGATCGTTGTCGTGGAAGTTGACGCCCCACGCGCCAACCTCTCCGAGAAGCTCGCAAATCTGCCGGTAGTCGACCGGCTCGCGGGTGGGCAGGCCGAACGGGTCACGGCCGACGCTGCCGACCGTCCACATGCCAAACGTAAAACGATGTTCCGGTTTCGGTTCGTACATGACACGCATCCCCTGTTGAGTTCCGCGCCGGTTGGATGTCCGGCGGTTTCGTACAGATTGTAGCGCCGCGCGGTGGTTGTGGCAGCGAGATCGCGGGGCGGCATCAAATCCATTCGCGTGATAACGTAGGCGGTGCTTGTTCGATTCACCCCGCGAGGTCACTGTGAACGATAACCGCATCACGCGTCTGCTGTGCGTCCTGCTGTGGCTGTGGATCGTGTGCGGGATTGCAGCGGCTCAGCCGCAAGCCGCGCCGCCGTTCACGCTCCCCGAACAGGCCGAGGCGGGGGCGTTGGCGCTTGCGCTGACCGATGCGGTGCGAAATACTGACGCAGCACCGCCGCTGCCCGACGTACAGGCGACCGAGGTGTGGGCAGCGCTGACTGTTATGACGGCGGGCGCGCCGGCTGATGTCGTGTGGGCCACGGCTGCCGATGCGCAAGCGGTGATGGAGGCGTGGACTCGCATCCTCCCGACGATCCCCGACACGGCCGGTGTGCGTGTCGATGTCGCCTACGGGCCGGTGCGTGAACGATTGGCCGCGCCGGAGTTCCGTACCAGCCGGAGCGGCGACGCGTGGGGGTTGGCGTTCGACCCGATCACGTTCGGAATTGCGCTGCCCGCCGAGATCGAAGCGCGCCAGTTGTTCGACGCAAACGGCATCATGGATCGTGAACGGTGGATCGACTATGCCACCGAGCGCGGGTTCGACGCCGACGGACTGGCGGAAGCGCTGACGTTCTCGCCGCTTAACGTCTACCGTTTTCAGACCGTGACGGCAGTTCAGCGCCCCGGCGAACCTGCCGCGCTTCTCGAATCGTCACGCCTGTATGCCGAATCGCTCACGCCTGCGATCCTGCGCGACTCGGCGCGCGCCGCCGGCGACTATCTGGCGCGCAGTGTGCGGCCGGACGGACAGTTCGACTACCTGTACGACGCCGGGACAGGCGATCTGTCACAGGACTACAACATGCTGCGCCATGCGGGAACGATGTACGCGATGATCGAGCTGGAGCGCGAATCGCCCGATCCAGTGCGCCGCGCCGCGATCGGTCGGGCGCTGCGTTACGCGCTGGCGCATGTCGGGCCGTGCGTTGCGCCTGTCAGCCGCGCGGAGGCCGCCTGTCTGATCGAGGACGACGAGATCAAGCTGGGCGGTCAAGGGCTGCTGCTGCTCGCGTTGACCGAGTATGCCGAGGTCACGGGGGACGCGCAGTACATGCCGGAGATGCGCGCGCTGGCCGAGTGGATCGCGGGCGCGCAGTCCGCCGACGGGACGTTCGTCCATATCGTCGATGCGCGAAGCGGGCAGGTGCGCGATTTCGAGTCGAGCTATTACCCCGGCGAGGCGGCGTTCGGGCTGCTTCGGCTGTACCTGCTCGATCCCGACCCGCGCTGGCTTGAGACCGCCCAACGCGCAGTCGGCGCGATCATCGCAGCGAACGCGGACACTGCCGACGATGACCTGCCGCACGACCACTGGCTGTTGTATGCGCTCTCTGTGCTGCATGAGATCGATCCAGACGCGGTCGACCGCGATTACGTCCGTCGGCTGGCATGGGTCATCACGCAAGCGCAGCACCGCGTGCGCGTGCCGGACTCGTGGATCGGTGGTTACTTCAGCCCACCGGCCTCGACACCGACCGCTATCCGCAGTGAAGGCTTGTGCGCCGTACTGCCGATTCTGGCCGGGGAGGATGCGTTGATTGCCGCCGATGTGCGCGATGTCGTGCTGGCCGGCGTCGCCTTCCAACTCCAGACTCAGATCACAGCGGATGATACGATCTATCTGGCCGATCCGGCGCGGGCGCTGGGCGGATTCGCCGATGAACTGTACGGTTATGACATCCGCATCGACACCGTGCAGCACAATCTGTCCGCGCTGTTGTGTGCCGTGAACGCGCTCGCCGGCGAGTAGAGGCTGATCGGCACGGGATATCCATTGTGGATTTCAACGCCATCGGGTAGAACCAGTGAATGGACTTCTGGAACGCCGGCACAGCACATGAGGCTGTGGGCTTGGATGAGTCGGCACGCGGCACGCACCTGACGTAGCCCGCGTCGGCGAATGGCATGGAAAGAGAGCATTTCTGCGATGATCGTACAGACAGCGCCCGCGGGGATGCCGCGATTGGTCATCCGGCATGTCGATCATGCGGCGATGAGCGGCAAATTCGCGCAGGCGTTCGGCGGCGGCGCGTTTGACCCCCTCGCACCAGCCGACCTGATGGTGTGGGTGGCCGCGCACCACGACGACGGATGGCTTGAGATCGATTCCGACCCGCTGATCGACCCGGAAACGAACCTGCCGTATAACCTCGCCGACACCCCGTGGCCGACGCTGATGCGCCCGCACGCGATCTCGCCGGAGGTGGCGGAAGCGTACCACCCGTACTGTGGACTGCTCGTGTCGATGCACACGACCGGCCTGTACAACGGGCGTTACGGCGTGATGAGCGCGTCGATCGACATCATACCGGACGCACTGCGCCCGGCCGCCGAGGCGATGCTCGCGGCGGAGGACGCGCGCCAGGCCCGCCTGCGGGACATCTGCGCGGACGATCCGGCCCTCGCCGCGCTCTGCACGCCCGAAGCGCTGATGGCGAACTACCGGCGTTTACAGTTTGTCGACGCGCTGGCCGTGATCTTGAACCTGCGGCACCCCACACAGCAAAAGCCGTACACGTTTGCGAGGACGCCGCGTTCAGTCGGGGATGAGGTCGATATCGTGCTGACGCCGGCGGGCGATGGATGCGTGACGCTGGATCCGTACCCGTTCCGCGACGCGCCGCTTACGGTGAGTGTCGGCGGGCGCTGGATCGAGCCGGGGACGCCTGATCCGCGGGCCGCGCTGACCGCCGCGCCGGTTGTCGATCAGGCGTGGACGCTGATGCCTGTGTGAGCCAAAAGAAAACCGGGGGCGCGCGCTGCACCCCCGGCTGATTTGCCGTTCGCGCCTGCCTAAGGGCGCATCACGGCTTTGCGACGAACCACACATCCTGCACAAGGTGGCCGGTCGTGTCGCCGCGCGCGGCGTCATTCACGAAGTAGTACAGCGGCGCGCCGTTATAGGCGACCTGAATCGTGCCGTCGGCGCGCTCAAACGTCGAGAAGATGCCGGGCAGATTGGTCGCGGTGACGAGCGCGTTGGGGTCTTCGACCGTCACCGGAGGCCAGTTGGCGGCGCACTGATCGGCGCACACGCTGGCATTCGGGGAGTCGGCGGACAGGGTATACAGTGTGAAGCCGTTGGCCCCGACCAGCACGATCCCGTGTTCGGCGGTATTCTGTGCATAGACGTCAGCAGGCGGCACAACCAGCCACACGGTGCGGAAGTTGTGGCCGGTGACATCACCGGGCGCGGCGTCATTCTGCCAGAAGTACAGCGGCATACCGTTGTAGGTGACTTGCAGTGAGCCGTCGGCGCGGGCGGCTGTGCCGATCTCGCCGGGGATGCCTTCGCCGAGGGTCAATCCATCGGCGCTCTCGACCGTGTATGGGGGCCATGCCGCGGCGCAGTTGTCTACGCAGTTCGATACGCCGAGGCCGTCACGCTTGAACGCATAGACGGTCATACCGTTGTTGGCGACTAAATACATCCCAACACCGCCGGGGCCGCCGGAGACGTTGAGGGTGGCCGGCAGCATCTCCTGTGCGCTCACCGGCGCGAGCAGAAGGGCCAGCAAGAGTGCAAGAAAACCAACGATAACTAGACGGCGAAACATAGGGCTCTCCTCGGTACTTGAACGTGAAACGCAAGGTTGGAAGGATCGCTTCCACTAAGCTATCGTTGTAGGATGCGGTATGGATTTGTCAGACAGGCCGATGAGATTAGAGGTTGCTGAACTGCTCAAACGAATAGCCCACGGGGACGACTCGGCCCTTGCTGTGCTGTTCGCGCAGTACGGCGCCCGTGTATACAGCCTCATCCTGTACGTGGTGCATGACGAGGCGCTCGCTCAGGAAGCGACGCAGGATACATTCATCAAGGTGTGGAATAATCCGCAGGCGTGGGACGCGTCGAAGGGGCAGTTTCACAGCTGGCTGCTGACGCTGGCGCGCTATACGGCCATTGACCTCCTGCGCAGAGAGGTGCGCGCGAACGGCCGGGATATCGCGCTGTTTGAAGAACTTCAGGCCGATCGCGATGAGTCGGCCGCGGCCGTCGAAGCGGACGAGCTGCGCGCGCTGTTGAACGACCTGCCAGCCGAACAGCGCGACGTGATCCGGCTGGCGTATTTCCGGGGATTGAAGCACAGTGAATTGGCCGCGCGGCTGAACCTGCCGCTTGGGACGGTCAAGACCCGTTTGCGTCTTGGCCTGCACAAGCTGCGTGCGATGCTCAGCGACAAATCCTGAAGGCTTCGGCATGACGATAGATAGTGTGGCGCACGAGACTTGACAGCAGCATGAACGAACGCAGCGACCTTTGTGACGAACTCCGCGATCTGCTGGCAGCTTACGCGATCGGCGCGGCCGATGACGATGAAGCCAAGCGGATCGAGGCGGGCCTGAGCGATTGCCCGGACTTGGCCGAGGAGTGGGCGGCGCTGCGTGGGCTGGACGGAGAGATCGCCGGCCGTGTCCGGCAGGTCGCGCCGCCGCCGCATTTGCTCGGGACGGTGCTTCAGGCCGCACGGATGTCCCGCCGTCGTTCACGCAGCGGGTTGGGGTGGGCGGTCGCCGCCGCTGCCGTTCTGCTGCTGATCGTCACCAACGTGTTCTGGCTGAGCCGTCCGTCCGCGCCCGCGCTGCGCGAGATGACGCTTCCCACGGCGGCCGAAGGCGAGGCGACCGGAGCGACCGGCCGCGTGATCTGGACGGCAGACTGGGGCGAAGCGGTGCTGATCGCGCAGAACTTCCCCGAACTGACGCCGGATGCAGCGTATCAGGCGTGGGTGCGGCGGGGCGAGATGCTGCTCAGCCTCGGCGTGTTTCGCGTTGACGAGACCGGGCGGGGTATGCTGGCGTTCGACGCGACGCTGCTGGGGGACACGTTCGACGTCCTCGGCGTGACGCGCGAACCGCTGAACGGCAGCCCCGGCCCGACATCCGACCCGGTCGTCCGCTGGCAATCATCCTAAACAAACTCTGACCTGATCCGGGGTGTCTGCGAGAAAGCCAACCCCACCCCCGCGCCAAGTTAGGGAGTGGGCCGGGGGTGAGGTCGTAGTTTCTCGTGCTGAAATCGAACTAACGGGTCAGCTCATCCAAGCGGTCGACATAACGCGCCAGCACGCCGAACGTCGTCTCGACCGCCTGCGGGCCGGTCATATCGACGCCTGCGTGTTTGAGCGCGTCGAGCGGATAGACCGAACTGCCCAAGCTCAGGAACTCGACATACTTTTCGGCCGCACCGGGGACGCCGTCGAGGATGCGCTCGGCCAACGCATGCGCCGCGCTGATGCCGGTCGCGTACTGGAACACGTAGAAGTTGGCGTACAAGTGGCCGAAGGTCGCCCACGTGATGCCGTCGCGCTCGCGGTCGAGCGTCATCTCGGAGCCGTAGCCCTCGGCGTACAGGTCGGCCATGAGCGCGTTCATGTCCTGCGCGGTGACGCCTTGACCACGTTCGACGCGCTCGTGCATCTCCAGCTCGAAACGCGCCAGCGTCGGCATGATAAAGAAGTAGCGGTGGAAGTTGTCCATGGCCTCTTGGATCAGCGCGATTTGGAACGCGCGATCGTCCACCGTGCGCATCAGCCGCGCGCGTGTGAGCGCCTGATTGAAGTTCGACGCGACCTCCGCCACGAAAAGCGAGTAGTCGCCGTAGATGGCCGGCTGAGTCTTGCGCGTCAAATAGCTGTGCATCGAGTGGCCGAGTTCGTGCGCCAGCGTACTCATCGCGCCGAGGCTGCCGTCGTAGCTCATCATGATGAACGGGTGTGTATCGTATGACCCGTCAGAGAACGCGCCCTGCGCCTTGCCCTGATTGGGGTAGATGTCGACCCAGCGGTCTTCGAGACATCCCTTGCGCAGCGCGCGGACGTACTCGTCGCCCAACGGGGCCATGCCTTCGCAGATCCAATCGACAGCCTGCGCATACGAAACGTCCGGGCTGGTAGGCAGCACCGGCGCCCAAATATCATACGTGTGGATGGTTTCGAGGCCCATCGCGCGCCGTTTGATCGCCCAGTACTTGTGCCATGTCGGCAGGTTGGCCTTGAACGTGTCGATCAGGCTGTGGAACACGCTGACCGGGATGTTGTTGGCGAACAATGAGGCTTCGAGGCTGGATGGATAACCACGCACGCGTGCGCGAAACACGTCCTGCTTGAGCGCTGTGCTGTAGGTCGCGGCGAACGTGTTCTTGAACGCGAGGTAGCCGTCCATGTAGTTGTTCCAGCCGGTGCGCCGCAGCTCACGATCCGGGCTGTCGAGGATGGTGCCGATCGTGCCTTGCGCGACTTCATGATGAGCGCCGGCGCTGTCGGTTCCGGGCGCATACTTGATGTCCGCTTCAGACAGCTTTTCGTGCACGGTTCCCGCGCCGCGAAACGGGTCAGCGGCCATCCCCAGCACTTCTTCGACATCGGCTGACCGGACGTACTTCTGCAAGCGGAACAGATCGTCGACGAAGTGCCGGTAGATCGCCAGCCTCGGCTCGTCCGACATCCATCTGTCGAGCGTGTCACGGCCGATGGCGAGCATTTCTGGCCGTGAGAATGCAGTGGCGGCGGCAACCTGTCCGTACAGTCCGGTCGCCCGGCTGACCATCGCCGACGCCTCTTGATCGGTGGTGTCCACGGCGCCGAACATGCCGGCATACACGTACACCTTCTCAACCAGCCGCGTGACGTGATCGGCGGCGTCCATGAAATCGGCAAGCACCGCCGGGCCTTCGGATAGACGGCCCTTGAACGCCTGTACGCCGGGGAGGAGGGAAATCACATCGTGCGCGGCGTGATCCCATGCGGCACGATTGGTGAATACGCTCGTATCGTTCCATGTGTGGGCTTTGTCGATGGCGCTGCGCGGGGGAAGACCAGTGGCGGGAGCAGACATGATATTCGAGTCCTTGTATCCATTTGAAAAAATTCAAGAGGTGAGCATAACGCGCCGCCACGAGGTTGCGCAAGGGCCAGCCTCCCGAACCCGGCTAGGGCGAACTCAAAGGCGAAAATAAAATGTGAACAGTTGCGAGAAATGTTAAGACTTGCTCAAATATGCGATGGGCGGTATCACCAATACCCATGACATTGTCCAGAGGAGTTCCACCATGTTTGTGCGTTCATTACTGCGTATCTCACTGCTCGTTTGTCTCGCTGCCGTGCTGCTCAACGGAGCAGTCGCGCAAGAGACGTTGACCGTATTGTGCACGCCGCAAGAAGACTGGTGCGTCGCGCAGACTCAGGCGTTCCAAGAAGCGACCGGCATCCAGACGTCGTACGTCCGCCTGTCGTCTGGCGAGGCGCTGGCCCGTATCCGCGCGAGCGCCGAAAACCCTGAGTTCTCGGTCTGGTGGGGCGGCCCGGCGGACGCGTTTATCGCCGCTAACGAAGAAGGGCTGCTCGAAGACTACGACTCCGAGGCCGCTGAGGCGATCCCCGACACGTATAAGGATCTCGACGCCAACTGGGTCGGTGTATATGTTGGCGCGCTCGGCTTTTGCTCGAACGTCGATGTCCTCGAAGAACTGGGCGTCGAAGCGCCGACGAGCTGGGAAGACCTGCTCGCGCCTGAGCTGAAGGGCTTCGTTGCGATGGCGCACCCGGCGACGTCCGGCACGGCGTTCACCGCGTTCTGGACGATCGTGACCCTCGAGGCTGACAAGCTTGAGGCCGAAGAAGAAGGCACGGGCTATGACGAAGAAGGTTCCCCGACCGAAGCTGCGGTCGACAATGCCTTCGAGTACTACGCCGCGCTGCATCAGAACATCCTTCAGTACACTCGCAGCGGCTCGGCCCCCGGATCGCTGGCAGGGCAGGGTGAGATCGCCGTCGCGATCATCTTCTCGCACGACTGTGTGAAACTGCAACAAGAAGGCTACGAAGGAATCTTGACGACGACCTTCCCCGAAGAAGGCACCGGCTACGAGATCGGTGGCATGGGCATCATCAAGGGCGCGCCGGAACTTGAGGCCGCCAAGGTGTGGTTCGATTGGGCGCTGTCCAAGGAAGCACAGGAGATCGGCCCGACGGTCAACAGCTTGCAGCTTCCGACCAATCCCGATGCCGAGGTCTCCCCGCTGGCGGTCAAGCTGGGTGACATCCTCGTCGTAGACTACAACTTCCAAGCGGCGGGCGCTCATCGTATCGAGATCACGGAACGCTTCGATGCGGAAATCGCGCCGGCCCCGACCGAATAGGCGCTGACAGACGCACTGCCCTACAATGCCCCCGGACTGTGTATCTCCGGGGGCGCTTATTTTGGTTTACGGAATCTAGACGTTATGCAGAATGTACGCGCAAGGCCCAGCGTCGGGGCGCAGTTCAGGCGCATCTTGCAAGACCCGATCCTCGCGGTCGCGTTGGTCGGCAGCGTGATCTTCGTCGGCTTGACGATCATCCTACCGCTGCTGGCGATGATCGGTGAAAGCGTGTCGACCGAGGGCGCGGTCAAGTTTCGCGATTATCTCGGCAGCCCGGTGTATCAGACCATCATCTCCAACACGCTGGTGATGGGGGTCGTGGTCGGCGCGGTAGGGACGCTGGTCGGCTTCCTGTTCGCGTTCGTGCAGGTCAAGCTCGATGTGCCGTTCAAGCGTTTCATGCACGTCATGGCGCTGCTGCCGGTGATCTCTCCGCCGTTCGCGGTCGCCACAGCGACCATCGTGCTGTTCGGACGCAGCGGCATGATCTCGCGCGGGATATTCGGCGTGCGGTATGACATCTACGGACTCGACGGCCTGACGCTGGCGCTGGCGCTCTCGCTGTTCACCGTCGCCTATCTCAACCTCAAAGGCATGATGGAGGCGCTCGATCCAGCGCTGGACGAGGCGTCGGCCAATTTGGGCGCGGGCAAGCTGCGCACGTTCTTCCGCGTTACGCTGCCGATGCTCATTCCGGGGATCGCGTCGTCGTTTCTGCTGATCTTCGTCGAGAGCATCGCCGACCTCGGCAATCCGCTGGTGCTGGGCGGCAACTACGAGGTGTTGGCGACGCGCATCTACGTGAGCGTCATCGGTCTGTACGACACCACCGCGGCGGCGGTCTTGTCGGTGATCCTGCTCGTCCCGTCGCTGACGGTCTTTATGGTGCAGCGGTATTGGGTCAGCCGGGCGAGCGTTGTCTCCGTCACGGGGAAACCGGCCGGGCGTCCCGACACGATCAAATTCGCGCCTGTCCGGTGGGGGCTGTTCGGCGTTGTGATGTTCCTGTGCCTGCTGATCCTGCTGATCTACGGGACGATCTTCCACGGCGCATTCGTGAACGTGCCGGGTGTGCGCAACGATTTCACGCTGTCGCACTTTGACTTTGTCTTGAACGGGATCGGCGCTGAGGCCATACAGGACACGACGCTGCTCTCGATCGTGGCGACGCCGCTGGCCGGCTTGATCGGGATGGTGGTCGCATTCTTGGTCGTCCGCAAAGAGTTCCTCGGCCGGCAGGCGCTCGACTTCGGCGTGATGTTGGGGATCGCCGTGCCGGGGACGATCATCGGCATCGGCTATGTGTTGAGCTTCAACGGCCCGATTACCGCGACGCTGCCGATCCTCGGCGAGATCACGCTGATCCCAAAGCTGACTGGCGGACAGGGGTTGTTGGGCGGCGCGCTGGCGATCATCATCGTCTATGTTATCCGAAGTACGCCGGCGGCGCTGCGAACAGGCGCCGCCGCGCTCTCGCAAATTGATCCGGCGATCGAGGAGGCGTCGATCAGCCTCGGCGCAGATAACGCACGGACGTTCCGGCGCATCACCCTGCCGCTGATCCGCCCGGCATTCTTGGCCGGCTTGATCTTCGCGTTCGCGCGCTCGATGACGACCATCTCGGCGGTGGTGTTCCTGACCACGCCGCAGACGAAGATTATGACACAGGGGATCCTCAACGAAGTTGAGAATGGACGCTATGGGAACGCGTTTGCGTACTGCGTCATCCTGATCGGCATTGTGATGGTGGCGATTGGCATCATGTACGCGCTTGTCGGCTCACGCACGGGTGCAGAACGGCGCATCGAAGGAGGTGGGCAATGAGCAATGCGCGGTTGATCCTCAGGAATCTGGTTAAGGTCTTTCCGGCGCGGGGCGGCGGCGGAGTCCTGCGCGCCGTAGACGATGTCTCCCTTGAGATCGCGTCGGGCGAATTCGTCACGCTGCTTGGCCCGTCGGGCTGCGGCAAGACGACGACCCTACGCCTGATCGCTGGCTTCGAGCTGCCGTCGGGGGGCGAAATCCTGCTTGACGGGGGCAACGTCACCAACCTGCCGCCCAACAAGCGCGATATGGCACTGGTGTTCCAGAATTATGCGCTGTTCCCGCACATGAGCGTGGCGGACAACGTCGCGTATGGGCTGCAAACGCGCGGCCTGCCCAAAGCCGAAATCCGCCGCAAGGTCAGCGACATGCTGACGTCCATCGGGCTGCACGGGCTGGAGGAACGGCGGCCCAATCAGCTCTCCGGCGGGCAGCAGCAGCGCGTCGCGCTGGCGCGGTGTTTGGTCATGGAGCCGCGTATCCTGCTGTTCGACGAGCCGCTGTCGAACTTGGACGCCAAACTGCGCGTGCAGATGCGCGCCGAGATCCACGGCTTGCAGCGGCGTCTCGGCATCACCAGCGTGTATGTCACGCATGACCAGATCGAGGCGATGGCGCTGTCTGACCGCATTATCGTGATGAACGCGGGGCGCATCGAACAGGTCGGGACGCCGCAGGAGATCTATCATCTGCCGAGAACACGGTTCGTCGCCGACTTCATCGGCCGCGCCAACTTCTTGCCTGCCACCCTGCTTGAATCATCCGGCGAAACGGCCGATGTCGACATCCTCGGCCAGCGGATGAACGTCGCCAACTCGTTCCAACACGGCCGCGGCGCAGCGCTGACGGCGATGATCCGGCCTGAGACCATCGACTTGGCCGACGATCCATCGCTGCCGCAGGTCACGGTTACACAGGCGATGTATCTCGGCTCAGAGACCGAGTACGTCGTCAACTTCGGCGATCATCAACTGGTCGTTGTCGATACCAGCCCGCGCATCGGCCGCTTTTATGCGGAGGGGCGGCAGGTTGGGATGGCGCTCGACCCATCGTCCGTGCATCTTCTGGGCGCAGAAGCATGATCGGCGATGTCATCGCGTTGGGGACTGAGGCCGCGCTGGCGGCAGGGGCGCTGCTGTTAGAAGGGCGCGGCACGAACTTTCAGATCGGTTCGAAAGCCAACCGGCAGGATCTCGTCACCGAGTTCGACCGCCGCGCCGAAGCGTTGATCATTTCGCGCATCCGTGGTGCGTACCCGGATCATTCGGTGCTCGCCGAGGAATCGGGCGAGACGAACGGCGATCCGCATTATCAGTGGGTGATCGACCCGCTGGACGGCACGATGAACTTTGCCCATCGTTACCCGTTGTTCAGCGTGTCGATTGCCTTCAAGGTTGACGGCGTGACCGAATGGGGCGCTGTGCATGTGCCGGCGCTCGGCGAGCTGTACACCGCGCGGCGCGGGCATGGCGCCTACCTCGGTGAGCACCGACTGCGCGTCTCGACCGTGGCCGAGCTGCCGGACGCGCTGATCACGACCGGGTTTCCGACCACGAAAGCGACCGATCCGGACAACAACCTCGCCGAAGTGACCGCGGCGCTGCCGCAGATCGCCGACCTGCGGCGGTCGGGGTCGGCTGCGTTCGATCTCGCACAGGTGGCAAGCGGCCGCGTCGAGGCGTTCTGGGAGTACGGGCTGAGCGCGTGGGATGTCGCCGCTGGCACCCTCTTGGTCGAGGAAGCAGGCGGCCGGATCAGCGACGTGCGCGACGGCGCGCCCCCCAAGAAAACAGGTCTGCTGGCGTCAAATGGACACATTCACGACGTACTACATGCCCTGATCAGACGCGCGTACGTCCCATGAGGGCGGGGGCGAGAGGGGAAATGTCGAGGGACGTCGAATCGAATTATGAGAAGATGGGTCTGCAATCCGGACCATTACTCTAATTGTAAGTGTTGTTAGAGTTTTGTATATTAGAAGGGTGGCGTTTTTCCGATGGATTTGTTTATGCGTAACGAGTGTCAGGTTCTTATTGTTGAACCCGATGCCGGTATACGGCTTGATCTCAAAGAACTGCTCAGTCGCGCGGGCTATCAGGTGATGGCGACGGCAGGGATGCTTGACGCGCGCCATGTCCTGAATCATGTCCGGGTGCAGGTTGTGATTTGCGCGTCAGAGCTTGTCGACGCGCTGACGGCGGTTGTGCGTGGCGCACCTGCGATCCGCGAAACCTCTGCACACCAGCCGGCCAACGCCGTGATTGTCGCCGATACCGCGAGGCGCGATAGCCGTGATCCGTGGTCGGTGAGCCTCTCCCGACCGATCGTCCTTGACGAACTGTTGACCCACGTCGCGCAGCGTGTGTCGCGGCGGCGCGACTACGTCCGAACGGAAGCTGACTGAACCATCGCATCCAAGTAGCTCGAAACCTCGTCAATCGTCTGCGGGTTGGTGACGAGCACGCCCGCCAAATTGCCATCCTCGTCGATCCACGCAGCTAGCACACGGCTCCAAGACGGCGTGTTGATGACGAGGAAGCCCTCGGCCGTCGCCGGCGCGTGCGGGGCGTTGACCACCGTTACGTTCGATGACGGTCGGAAGTCCGAGGCCGGATCATCCTGCCAGACCCATATCTTCAACCCGTCACGGGCGAACTGGGCGTACTGTTCAGCGTTTGCGTTGAGCAGCTCGGGCCGGAGATGGATGCGGATGTCGTGCCGGTCGGTGCTGCTAAGGCGCGACTGCAGCATCGCGTGACATTTCCACAGCGAGTCGAACCCATTGATGAGCAGATTGTCTGGCGCGTCCAGCCGCAGCATGCGCTGCACCGAGACGTCTCGATTGATAGAGATGGTTTTCGAACCCATCTGCAATCTGTCCTCAGTTCTCGCCGGTGGCCCTAATGGTTCGGTCGTCCCTGTGTGTCGGCGTGTGTCGATACGCCGCCCGTTTTGGGGACTACGCAGCGCGTTCATCGCTATGCGCTCTTCTGGAAGTTGGCGGCGACTTCGCGGGCGATGTCACTGAGCGAGCTGGCGGAAAGCGTGCCGATCCACCACTTTGTCGACTCGGACAGGCCGAACGCGTTGAGCAGTTCGTCGTCGCGGTTGTCGACCAGACGGCGGCGCACGTTTTCGTCGAGCAGCGCGACACCGAGCAGGTTGTCGAGGCGGCGGCGTTCGTCCTGATTGCGCACATGGCTCCACCATTCATCGGCGCCGGTAAACCCGCGCTTGCCACCGACCGAGGTGATGTCCAGAACCATGTCCTGGGGAAGACGATGAGCGTTCATTGTTGACTCCTGTGCACTCGCAAATTTCAAAAGTCGATGCGTGATGTCTAGCCAGAGCACATGCCGCAGGCGCTGGGCGAGGTGGCCGGGCCAGCGAAGACGGTGCCGGAGATCGCCATCAGGGCGATGGTGAGCAGGACGGCGGTGAAGACGATGACCAGAACGCGCTTGTTGACCGAAAACAGACCGAGGGAATTCAAAGCGTAAGTGAACATGACAGACCTCCGTGAACAGACGCACAACGAAATGGAATTGCCAATTGCGATGAGTATTGCGGTGGGTGTGCAACAAACTGCTTACCAAACGAAAACACAGTAAGATCAGCGCACAAACGCAGACGATGGTGTGGGATTCCCGCGCCAATAAGGGGGATAAGGTGGGCGCAGGTCGGGTTCCGGCAGTGGATAATCGCTGCTGCGAACCCCTGTGATTACAGAATCCTAACGCAAAAGAATAAAGACCTTCAAGACGAGTCTGAACGACCGGTACCAATTAACTATAGGATAACGACTCGCGCCGCCCTATGTGCGTTGGACGGGTCGATATTGACGGTGAGAGGGCAGTATGGCCGAGCGCGCGGCCGACGTCCGGAATCTGCCGCTGTGGGCGACTCTGTTAGGAGATACGCTGGGTGAGCTGCTGGACGTGCCGCACGGTTTCCAGCGAAGGTTTGATGCCCAATTCTGTCTGGAACATAGCGGACATCACGTTGTACTGCTTGAGGACGGAGTTAAGTTCGCCCATGCCGGCATAGCAGGTGAACGTCGCGCGATACGCTTCTTCGCGGTACGGGTCGATCTTGAGCGCCTGCTTGAACTGGATGATCGCGTCATTGAACTCGCCGCGCGCGCGTGCGCAATGGCCTGAGCCGATCAACGCGCTAATGTGCATCTCATAGAGCGCCTCGCGATGCGCCATCGTCCACTCGGTATCCAGCCCCGGCAGGAACTCGCCGCGATACAACGCAATCGCCTTACGATAGAGGTCGTCGGTGCGCGCGTCGAGGTAGGGCAGCATCTTCGCTTCCTGCACATAACGGCGGAACACGAGCGCGTCGCACCAGATCGACACGCCCGGGTTGATGCGGTAAATGTCGTTCTCGAACAGGATGACGTTTTCGCCTAGCGCGCGACGGGCGCGATACAGCGTGGTATGGAAGTTCGACCGCACTTTGCTGGAGGAGCTGTCGGGCCAAAAGATCAGGCTCAACTTTTCTCTGCTGCTTGCGCCCTCGAACAGCAGATAGAGGAAGAACTCTTTGGCGCGGCTCGACCGCCACTCGTGAGTCGAGACGGTGACTCCGTCGCGTTCGATGGTCTCGTCGCCCAGCGCATAAACGCGCAGTCCGAACGTCGCGTCGTTGGCGACTTGCCCTTCAGCACGCTCTGGCCCGGCGGAGGCGGTGCGCGCCGCGCGCAGGCGATCCAGCGCATCGGCCAGCGGTTTCAGCTGCGGGCTGCGCTGCACGCACTCGGCCAGCTCTCCCGAATTGAAGATTTCGATGGCGGCGATGTTGCGGCCAACGCCGATCTCACACGCTTTCGCGCAGCGTTCGAGGAGGGTCGTGGCGCGCGCTTGCTGACCGACGCGCAGCGCAGCGACTGCAGCGAACATCGCGATCTGCATCAGCTCGGCGGAGAACGGGTGCTCGGAGACCTCTTCCCACATCGCGCCTAACTGCGCTGCCGCCTTCTTTGTGTCGCCGCTGATCAGGTCGATCATCAGCTGATGAGCGCGCGCGAGCCGGTTGATTGAGGCGTCGGATGCGTCCAGCTTTCGGATGGTGTCGTTCACGTCGCGCACGAGCCACTGCGCGAGCCGCATGTCCCCGCGCCAGCGGTACAACGCCGCCATGCTCAGCGCCACCGACTGCTGAAGCACCGGCTCGGTGCCGGCGCTCAGCTCATACGCGCCTTCGTAGAGGCGGAGCGCCGCGTCGGTATTGCCGAGGTCGCGCTGAAGGTCACCGATCGACCAGCGGATATAGCTCTCTGCGCGCTGGTTCTGCGACTGCGAGACGATGTGCAGCCCTTCTTCCAGCGTCGACAGCGCCAGTTCGTAGTCGCCCATCTCGTGATAGTGGTAGCCGAGGTTGTTGAGCGCCAGCGCCAGCGCGTTGGTCTGGCCCAACGTGCGCCGGATGGACACCAACCGCTGCAAAAAGTGGCTGGCGGAGGCCATGCTGCCGCTGCGTGCGTATGCGATAGCGAGGTCTTGCAGCACTGCCGAGACGTAATAGGACGCGTTGCTGCGCTCAAAGAACGGCAGGATAGCCTCAAGATGGTCGATGGCGGTATCGAGATTGCCGATCGCCATTTCGACCAAGGCCATCAGATGCCGCGCACGTCCCACGGCGGCCTCGTTAAGCAGCGTATTGACCGAGACGGGTTCGGCCAGCGCACGCGCTTCGGCGTACTCGGCGCGCCAGATATGGATCATCGCGCGCTGGAGACGCGCTTCCGCGACCCACCCCGGCTCGTCCATCGCCGCGAAACCGGCCTCGGCCAAGTCCAGTTCCGCAATCGCGTCCGTGTACAGGTAACGATCGGTCAGGATCAGCGCACAGGTGTGGAGGAAGTGCGGGATCCGCTCCGCATGTTTGCCGAGCGCCGTGCGCCAGCCGAGCAGTGTTTCCATGTTGCCCTGCTGATAGTACGCATGGTGGGTGCGCTGCACGATCTCAAGCGCTTCATCGATGCAGCCTGCCGCCACGTAATGGTGGAACGCTTCGTCGTCCTGATTGCGCTGCCTGAGCCATTCGGCGGCGCGCGCGTGCAAGCTGACGTATCGCTCAGGGTCGGCCTCGCTGAGCCGGCGCTGCAAGAAGTTGCGAAACAAGCGGTGCATCATCACACCGCCGGACACCTGCGACACGAACAGGTTGCGGCGCACGATGTCGATCATCATCAGCGTGCTTTGCGGCATGCCGAGCACGTCGGTGCATACCTCGGGGGTGACGCGCGCGAACGTCGATGCCGCGAGCAGAAAATCGCTGAGCATCGGGGACAGTGACCGCAGGATGCCGTTGGCGAGCGCCTCGAACAACCCTTCTGGCCCGCCGCTTCCGCGCAGCGACCCGATCTCGATGTCTTCCGGCAGCGGACGCAGGGACATCGCCACGCCGACAGGCCATCCTTCGAGCTGGCGGACACGCGCCTTGAGCACGCCGTCCGGCAGGTCTGACCCGACCTTATTGGCGAGCTGGCTGGCGTCCTCGGCCGTGAACTTGAGCTGTTCCTGCCCGATAGCGAAAACATCGCCCCGAGCGATGAGTTCCGCTAGGGGCAGATCGGGCAGCGCACGGCTGATCAGGACGAGGTGGCACGTCGGTGGAATCAGGCGCACCAGTTCGCGCAGCCAGCGCTCGGCTTGCGGCGCAGAGGCCAGATAGTGTAGATCGTCCAGCACGTAGATGATGTGCTCGGAGAGGTGATCGCGCAGGTAGTCCGCGATATAGGCGGCGCACTCGTCCGCGCCGGTGACGCTCTCTGCCGCGACCGAAATACCGGGCGCAGCGAACTCCAACGCCTGTAGGCTGTGCCAGAACAGGGCCGGAAGGTCGCGCTCGCGTTCCTGCAAGCCGTGCCACGCGGTCAGCAGATCGGTATCGTGGACGAACTGTGCGACGGCGGTTGTCTTGCCGTAACCCGGCGGGGCGCTGACGAGGGTCAGGCGGTGGTGGCGGATGTTCTCAAGGACGGCGTGGAGCGAGGCGCGATCAGCCACCACCCCATAGACAGGAATGTCGGGGTTGTGTAGGTTGGGGCTGGTCGCCTTACTATTCATAGCCCACGCTTCTGTCCGGCGTAGACCCGATCCCCCGGGGCAGCGCCGGAGTCTCCACGACAGCGAACATGCAACGGCCCGTTGCACGCTAAATACACCGTGGACTCACGGTTGAGCAATTGTAACCAAGATGATATACGATGCCAACTTAACCCCGACACGCACGGGACAAGCTAGCCGATTTGGACGGTCACGACGCCTGCGCCGCACGGCCTTCTACGGACGTTGCCACGCCGCGCCGCCGCGCTATACTCACGCCGTGGAGGCGCGCTCGATCACCGCGCATCCGGCGGTTGGCGCTCGCGGGTTGATAACGCGTGGGGATGGGCTTTATGGATAGCACACAGATTTTGGCCGTGATTTCGATCGCAGTCGGCCTGATTGCGATGTTCTTCGGCAAGTCGTTCTCGCGGATCGTGCTCGGTTTGTCGGGCATTGTGCTCGGATGGGGCGCGGGCCACGTCGTCGCCGGCGCGATCAACCAGACCGGCACCACGCAGCTCCTCTTCGGCATCGTCGGTGCGATTCTCGTTGGCGCGCTGCTGTACTGGTTTTACCGGCTCGCGTTCGCGCTGTTCGGCGCGATCCTCGGGGCGGCGTTCGGGATCGTCCTGCTGTCGATCCTCACCGTGACGGGAATCGGGGGGCTGCTGGTCGTGGTCATCGGCGCGGTGCTCGGCGCGATAGTCGGCTCGCTGCTCAAAGCTCCGGTGATCGTGATCGGCTCGGCATTCGGCGGCGCGACGGCGGTTGTGCTCGGAATCGGCACGCTGGCGAATACCCTGCCGCTGATCCGCTTCGGCGGCGGCGCCTCGAACAGCGTCATCTCGCTGGTGGTGATCATCGCGCTGACGATCATCGGGGCGATGTTCCAGTTTCGCAGTCGCAGAATTTAGAGCAAGCGCGTGGTTATCGGCCGGGGATGTGCGCCGCCATGCTGTCGGCGATGACGCCGGCGTACTGGATCGGCTGCGGAAACCCGATCAGATGCGTAGCGCACCCGCAGTCTGACGCGCCGAAACGCGGGATGGGCGCGAACGCGCCGGGCTGTTCAAGCAGGTGGCCGGCCCATGCGTGTTCCACGGCCGCGCCCTCGGCGACCCACACCTCGCACACAGAAGCCGCCGTTCGGAACCAGTCGATGTGCCAGTGCGGCCTGCGCACCGGCGCGAGATGATGCCGGAGCCGCCCGCGCAGCCCGCCGCTGCCGAACGCGCTCCCGACATACGCGTACCCTCCCGGCGGCACGTCGAAGCGGCCTAGCCTGCCGATCTGAAGGCGCACGCTCGCCTCGACGCGCAGGATCAGCACGTATGTGCCGGGGGCGGAGGGGATGGACTCCAGTTCGCGGTCACGTCTGTCGATGGGCAGTGTTAGCACACACATAGTCGCCCAATGATAGGCGAGATCCGCGCCTTTGCGCATACGGAATCACATCGTCCAGCCGGGGGTGTCCGGGGCGTCGTGCCGTGATTCCGATTACAATGCGCGGCGTCTGCGGGATGCGCCGGTCAGCGGGCCGGATGAAACGCGGAAAGGTTCAGATCGGCTGGAGAAGGCGCGTTATGGACGGTGTGACGGAGCTGACGTTAGGGATTGACCTCGGCACCTCATCGGTGAAGGCAGTCGCGGTGGATCGGCACGGCCGGGTCGTGGCGAACGGCGCTGCGGCCTATCCGATCCTGCGCCCGCAGTCTGGCTTCGCAGAGCAAGACCCCGCCGCGTGGTGGGACGCGGTCGTGGCCGCGGTGCGCGGCGTCGTGGATCACCTGCCGGACTCGTCGATGATCGCCGCCGCCGGCCTCAGCGGGCAGATGCACGGGACGGTGCTGCTCGACGAACGCGGCGCACCGCTGCGGCCGGCGGTCATCTGGCCCGATCAGCGCGCATCACGCGAGGTCGATGCGCTTTTGTCGGCGTACGGCGAAGCGTGGTTCCTCGCACACACGGGCGGCCTGCCCGCGACGGGATTTCAGATCGCTACGGCGCGCTGGATCCAGACGCACGAGCCGGCGGAGTGGGCGCGAACCCGTCACATGCTGCTGCCGAAGGACTATATCCGCTGGCGGCTGACGGGCGTGATGGCGACCGATCCCAGCGACGCGTGCGGAAGCGGTTTGCTCGACATCCGCGCGCGGGCGTGGTCGGCGGAGGTGTGCGCTGCCGCAGATGTTCACCCGTGGATGCTGCCGGAGATTCAGCCGTCGCGGGCGGTCATGGGAAGGCTTCAGCCGGCCGCGGCCGATGCGCTCGGCCTGCCGCGCGGGCTTCCGGTCGTGAACGGCGCGGCCGATACGGCGTGCAGCGTGTTGTGCGCCGCCGCCACGTCGCCGGACACCCTGCTGGTCACGCTCAGCACAGGCGGGCAGATGGTGTGGCCGCAGCATGACGCGACGATCGACACTGCCGGGCGTGTGTATACGTTCTGCTCGGCGCTCGACCCGATAAGCGGCGCGGCGGGGTGGTATGTGTTGGGCGGGCCGCTGGCCGCGGGATTGGCGCTCAACTGGGCCTTGGAGCGCGTGGTTGGCGTGCGCTCGGCGGGCGAACGCGACGCGATGCTTGAGTCGGCCGGGGCGGTTGAGCCGGGCGCGAAGGGATTGACGTTCGTGCCGGCACTGGTGGGGGAGCGCACCCCCCGCCGTGATCCCCATGCGCGCGGCGTGTTCCACGGGCTGTCGGCTGAACACGGTCAGCCTGAACTTGTGCGCGCGGTGCTGGAGGGGGTGGCGCTGGCACTGCTGGACGGATATGCGGCGTTCGAGGCGCTGGGCGCGCGGCCGCGCCGATTCGTCGTGTCCGGCGGCGGGGCGCATATCGCGGTCTGGCGGCGGATGTTGGCCGATGCCTTCGCGCTGCCGGCGTGCTGGCTTGCGGCGGAGGATCAGTCGGCGGTCGGTGCGGCGGCGCTGGCTGGGGATGGAGTCGGTCTGTACAGCGCGGTGGAGGCCGTGCAGGCATGGGCATCGTGTCGTGAGACGATCACGCCCGACCCGGCGGCGACCGCCGTGTATCGTGAGCGCCTACAGGTCTACCGCCGCGTGCGCGATGGCCTGATGTGAGTCCGCACCGGCGCCGCGGCCGGTTGGCGGCGTTTCCACGATGCGGAATCGCGGCCGGCGCTCCGCCGTCGAACCTGCGTACAATAGAAGGACACAGAGTCGGAGGTTCGGCGCACGGTCATTATGTCAACCATCGCTTCGCTCATCCCCCTGCATTCGATCATCGTCTCGTGTCAGGCGGAGGTCGGTACGCCCACCGATCACACCAGCATGATCGTGGCGTTTGCCCAATCTGCTGCGCTTGGCGGCGCGGCGGGCCTGCGGTTGGCCGGGGCGGATCATGTCGCCGCCGTTCGTTCGGCGGGCATCACCCTTCCCATCGTCGGGATTCACAAACAGTACACGCCTGATGCGCCGGTGTTGATCACGGGCGATCGGCGTTTGGTCGCGCCACTGACGGACGCCGGCGCGCAGATCGTCGCGTTCGATGCGACGCCGCGTGCGCGGCCCTCGTCGCTGGCGGAGATCGCCGGTGAGATCCATGCGCGCGGCGCGCTGGCGCTGGCGGACTTACGGGCGGCGTCAGACGCCGAAGCGGCGCTCGAAGCTGGCGCGGATGCGCTTGCGACGACGCTTTCGGTTTGGGACTTGCCAGACTATGTGCCGGATATCGCGCTGATCTCGGAACTTGTACAGCGTTACGGCGTGCCGGTCGTCGCCGAGGGCAACTTCTGGACGCCGCAGGACGTGCGCCGCGCGTTCGATGCGGGCGCGCACGCGGTTGTCATCGGCTCGGCGATTACGCGGCCGTGGAAGATCGTCGAGTATTTCATGCGCGGGGCTGCGACATAAGCGCGAGCGTGGAGGGTGGCCGTATGTGGCGAATCGGGATCATCGGCGCGGGGCATTACGGCGAACAGCACGCGCGGGCGCTGGCGCAGATCGATCGCGCGGTGGTCACGGCGGCGTCCCGCACTCATGCCGACGCCCTGCGCGACTTCACCGACTGTTACGGCGGGACGGGCTATACCGACTACGCGCAGCTTTTGCGCGACCCGGCGGTCGATGCGGTGGTGATCGCCACGCCGCATCATTTGCATACGAATATCGCGGTCGCGGCGGCGCAGGCCGGCAAACATATCCTGCTCGAAAAGCCGATGGCCCCGACGCTGGCCGAATGTCAGCAGATCGCCGACGCCGCGCGCGAGAACGGCGTGCAGCTGATGCTCGGCCATGTCAACCACTTCGCGCCGGCTTATCGGGTCGCCAAGTCGATCCTTGAGTCGGGCGAGATGGGCGAGGTGGTGCTGGGCACGGCGACCATGCAGAAGCAGTGGATGGAGTCGAACCGGCGCGAGTGGCATCTCGACCGGTCGGTTGGCGGCGGGGTGTGGCTGACGGTCGGCGTGCATCCGGTCGACCGCATGACGTGGCTGATCGGCTCGCCGGTGACGCAGGTCTCGGCGCAGTTGTCGACGCGCTTCTACGACCAGCAGGCGGATGACACCGGCATGGCGTTCCTGCGGTATGCCAGCGGCGCGGCCGGGACGGTCGTCTCGGTCGGGTACTCGGATGGCGCGCCGAAGCATCTGACCGAGCTGGTCTGCACACGCGGGACGATGAACATCGACTATGTAAGCGGCGTGAGCATCGGCCGGGGCGGCGTATGGCGCACGGTGTCGGAGTCGGCGCCGCAGGGGGACTGGATGCTTGAGGCGCTCGTTGGCGAGTGGATCGGGTTCTTGGACGCGTTGGACAGCGGCGCGCCCCCGCCTGTCCCGGCCGATTTCGCGCTGCACATCATGCAGATCATGTTCGCCGCCGAAGAGTCGAGCGCGCGCAAGTCCGAGGTCGTGATTGCGCCGCTGTGGACGCCGGACTGATCGATGGCTGACCTCACGCCGAAGGCGCGCTGGACGATTGACGAGATCGGCACGCTGGACGAGGCGAGCTTCCGCACCCGGCTAGACGCGCGGCCGCATTCGTTCACGATCACGGCGTGGTTGTATCCCGTCCGGTCGGCGGGGCGGCAGGTCGTTGTCCGGTTGAACGCGCTGGAAGCACCGGGGTGGAGTCTCGTGCTGGACGGCGGGCGGTTGTCGGCCGAGTTCGGCACGGCGGAGTCGGCCGCGGCGCGGGTTGACGGCCAAGCGGTCGCGTTCGAGCGGTGGGTTTTCGCCGCGCTGACGATGGACTCCGCGGCCGGCACGATGCGGCTGACGGCCGGTACAACCCACGCGCTTGTGAGGGTCGACAGCGCCGGAGTGACGCCGACTCTGTTGATCGTCGGCGGATACACCGATCCTGCCGGCGGACATTATGACCACACATTCGGACGCGGCGGAACGGGCTGGGCGGATGACGTGCGCCTGTACGACCGTGTGCTGGCGGAGGATGACCTCGCGGAGTTGGCGGCGGTCTCCGGCGAGCCGCCGGTTGTTCAGATCGTCTGGCGGGCGGATGGCGAGGCCCCATGTGATGTCTATTTTGAGGCTGTCGGCTCTGCTGACGCACGCGCGATCGTCTGGGACTTCGGCGACGGTTCTAGCGCGATCGGCCGTATCATCGTGCATCGTTTCGCCTACGCTGGCGAGTACAGCGTGCGCGCCGTGGCGATCGGCGCTGGCTACCAGCAGACGGTGGCGCAGGCGGCGGTGATATTGGCGGGCGCGGCTGATCCGCTGAGGCGCGTGCCGGTATTCGTCAACGGGGCAGAGGGGCACGCGTGCTATCGGATTCCGAGCATCGTATGCGCGGCGGACGGCGATCTGCTCGCGTTCGCCGAGGGCCGGCGCGATTCGTGCAGCGACTCGACGCCGGTCATCCGCATCGTATGCAAGCGCAGCACGGACAACGGCGCGACATGGGGGCCGCTGCACATCGTCGCGCGGCACACCCACGACGGCGGCGAGTACGCGCTGATGAACGCCTCGCCCGTGGTCGATACGGCGCGCAAGACAGGCCGCGTGATCCTGCTCTACAACCTGATGACGGCGGACGAGTGGGCGCTGGCGCGTGGGGAAGGCCGCAACCATACGTACTGCATCATCAGCGAAGACCACGGCGCGACGTGGAGCGCCCCGCGTGACATCAGCGACGAGATCGGCCGGCCGGAGTGGCGTATTCAGCGGCCGATGCTGGGCCATGCCGTACAGCGTTCCGACGGCCGTATCATCCACGTCAGCACGATCACCATCGGCGATTCGAGCGTGTTCGATTCGCAGAACGTCCTCATCTGGTCGGATGACCTCGGCCGGACGTGGCGTCATGCCGAGCCTTGCTGGACGATTGGACTCAACGAGGCGACCGGCGCGGTGCTGGATGACGGCGCCGTGCTCATCAACAGCCGGGCGTACATTGTCGGCGAACCGGCGGGCCGGCGGGCGCAGGTACAGGCGAAATTCCTGCCTGACGGGCGCGTACTCTACTTTCCGGTGAAATACCATAACACGCTGATCGACTCCGCCGTACAGGCCAGTATGCTGAAGCTCGATACCCGCTTGCTGTTCTGCAACCCGGCGCATCCCACGGCGCGGCGGCGACTGACCGTGCGCGTCAGCACCGATAATGGACACCACTGGCCGGCCTCCCGCGAGATCGATCCCGGGCCGGCTTCGTACAGCGACCTCGTGCAGCAGGCGGACGGTAAGATCGGCGTGCTGTACGAGCGCGGTAATCAGGGCGGGATCGCCTACGTCAATTTCGATCTCGACGAGTTGTTTCACGGCGAAAATTTCTCCAAGCAAGGATAAGACGACATGAAGCTGGCGACGTTCGACGCACACGGCGCGGAACGATTGGGGCTGGTGCTCGCGCATCCACTGACCGGTGAAGAGTGGGTCTTCGAGCCGGGGCCGTCGCAGATGCGGCTTGCAGAATACGCCAAGCGCGGCACGTCTCCGTATGTCGCCACCCGCCCGGTGTTCTGGGAGTCGCCGCCGACCAGCATGATCGGCTTTCTCGAATCGGGCGCGGACGGCATGGCGCGGATGCGCCGGTTTCAAGATTTCCTGCTGAGCTTCCTCGCCAAGAACGACACGTTCATTCTGCTTGGGGCCGGCCATCGCGTCGCTGAGGTGAAACTGCGCGCGCCGATCCTGCGCCCGCGCTTGATCTTCGGCCTTGTGCAGAACAGCCCGACGGCGTGGCGGCATGTGCCGGATCGCCAGCACCTCAACGTGTTCCCGCAGGGGCATCAACGCCCACAGGGCGCAGTGATCGATCCGGGTGAACCGATTGTGCTGCCGTACTCGGCGCGGGTGAGCGGAGGCTGGAACCCTGAACTGGCCGTCGTGATCGGCACGGGCGGGCGCGATATCCCGGTCTCGCAGGCGATGGCGCACGTCGCGGGGTTGACCATCGTGTCCGATGTCACGGTTGACTATTTCCGCCGCGATATGTTCGCACAGCCTGAGCCGTGGGACTGGTTCGAGGACGCCATGACCTCGTGGGGCGACAAGAAGTCCGACTCGCGCTTTCCGATGGGGCCGTATCTGGTCACGCTGGACGAGATCGGCAATCCGTACGATTTGCTGTGCTACACGCGCCAATCGGGCTACTTGCGTGACCGGTCGCACACCGGCGCGATGAACATCGGGATCGAGCGGACGGTGAGCTGGCTGTCGTCGTTCCGCGCGCTGCATCCGGGCGATGTGATCCACATGGGGACGATGGGCTATGACGGTTCACCGTTTCCGTTCGAACCGTTGGACGGTGACGTGATCGAGAGCGAGATCGAACGGCTCGGCGTGCTGCGTAACCCCGTGACGTATCTGCCCAAGCCGGAGTCGGGCCGGGTCGATGTCGCGCCGGTCGACCTGCTGCCGTCGGCGGCGCGCGCGCTCATCGGAACGCCGGACGAGTCGATCCCGTCGCCCGGCGCGTGGTCGGTCGATCATGCGCGGCATTTCTGGACGGTGTTCGGGAATTACTCGATGGCTGATCGAAAAGAGGGGCTGACACGCCGCCCGTATCCGCGTTTCTTGGCTGCGCCGAACACCGCGCTGGCCGCAGACGGGGCGGGGGTGCACATCCCGCTGCGCGCGCACACGCTGACGGTTGGCTGCGAGCTGGCGTGTGTGATCGGGCGGGTGACAAGCCGGGCCTCGGTCGAAGACGCGGCCCGCGCCATCCTCGGAGTCGCGCCAATGACCGTCCTCCGCGACTCGTCGTTCAAGGATGCCGTGGTCGAGCCGGCGTCGCCGCAGGAACGCCACCTACCGGCGGTTTATGCGCGCTGGGCGGATGGGTTCAATGTCATAGGCGCGCTGACGTCCGTCGATGACGACGCGTGGCGGGGTAAGGTGTGCAGGATCGCTGTCGAAGGCGTCGGGACGGTCGAGACGAACACCGCCGATTATCTGTTCAGCGCCGCGCAGGTGATCGCGTACATCACGCGCTATATCACGCTGTTCCCCGGCGATGTGCTGGCGCTTGGGCCGCTGGGGGATGAACTCGTGCTGCCCGATGCCGTGTCACGCGGCGCAAGTCTGACGGGTTACGCAGAAATCGACGGACTTGGCCGCGTGACGTTCTCGCTCGGATAGCGGCCTGTGTTACAACGCCACAAGCTGGTCGAAATCGGTGCGTGCCAGCGCGTCGCGCAGTTTGCCGCGCTTTTCGGCTGAGAGCGGCAGGCCGGGAAGCCGCGGACTGCCCATCTCTACGCCGACGAGACCGCTCAACACGGTCTTGAGCGCGCCGCTGAAGCCGATCTCGATCATCGCGGACGTGACGCGGTTGGCGCGCAGTTGGAGCGCGTGCGCGTCGGCAAAGCGGCCTTCCTGCACGGCGCGGTAGATACTGAGATACACGCCCGGCATGAAGTTAAGCGTCGAGCCGATCAAGCCGTTGGCGCCGGTCATCAGGCCGAACGTCGCCTGCTCGTCCATGCCGGAGAACAATGTCCACGCGCCGCCGCCCAAGTCGATGATGCTGCGCAGCTCGTACATATTGGGGCCGGTGTACTTGGCGCCGCCGAGGTTCGGGATGTCCATCACGCTGCGCATGAGTGCGACGCTGTCGAGGCGCGGGTTGAGCAGATAGATCAGCAGCGGGATGTCGGGGGTCGCGGCGGCGATTGTGCGGTAATAGCTGCCAATGCTTTCGAGCGACTCGTACAGCGGTGGGATGATGCTGCTGATCGCCGCCGCGCCGTGATCGTAGGCGTGCCGGGCGTATGCCTCCGCGTCGCCTGCGGCCACCGCGCCAACGTGCACGATCACCGGCACGCGCCCGTTGATGTGACGCAGCGCGGACTCGACGAGCTTCTGGCGCTCAGCGAAGGACGTGAAGACGCCCTCGCCGGTCGTGCCTCCAACATAGAAGCCGTGTACGCCCTTGCCGATCAGGTAGTCGATCAGCGCGTACAGACTGTCGAAGTTGACCGAGCCATCCGCGTTCGATGGCGTAACGAGCGCCGGCCAAATCCCACTGAAAGTGTTCATGATGTCCTTCTTCCACAACCAGACTTCGAGAGTTAAACGGTCTTGATCGCCGACCGAAGATAGCCAAGCTCGTGGCGCAGCGCTTCCGCGATGAACAGCGTGTCGCCGCGGAAGCTGATGAAGGTCATGCCGCGATTGAACACAGCGGCGGACGACTTCGCATCGGTGTAGGGAATGTGCATGCCGGCCCCGACACCTGCCCGCTTGCACGCGCCGATCACCGCGTCGAGGGCCTCGATGAAGCGAGGATGCTCGTACTGTTCAGGCACGCCGAGGTTGATCGACAGGTCGTGCGGCCCAATCATCACCGCGTCGATCCCGCCGACCGCGAGGATGTCCGGCAGGTTGGCGATGCCCGGCGCGCTCTCGATCATCACCACCAGCACCGAGTCGACGTTTCGGGCGTCGAGATACTGCTTGGTCTCGGCGTTCGGGAACGTTCCGGATGCGACCGCTTCGGCCAGTACCGCGCCTTTCAACGGGCGGTATTTGGCCGCCCCGACGACTTCGCGCGCCTGCTCGACCGTCTCCAGATACGGCACGATCACGCCGTGCGCGCCGGCATCCAGCACCATCGCGGCTTGAGACGCCGAAATGTCAGGGATGCGCACCAGCGGCGCGATGCCGTACGCCGCGTAACACTGGCACGCCCATGCAATCGTCTCACGGTTGGCGGGCGCGTGTTCGCTGTCGAGGAACACATAGTCGATGGGTGCGTAGTTTGCGAAGAACTTCGGCCAGCGCGGCTGTCCGTAGCCTTCCATACACACGCCGAACACGGGCTTGCCTGCCTTGAGCTGCTGCTTCAGTTCTTGACCACGCATGTCAATTTATCTCGCGCTTTCAGAGGACTAGTCTCGGGTCGATTGCGTCACGAATGCCGTCGCCGACGAAATTCACGCACAGCACGGTGAGCACCGTCATCGCTGCGGGTGGGAACCACGTCCACGTCAGGTTTTTCAGGATGTCGAGGTTGCGCGCGGCTTCGAGCATGTTGCCCCAGCTCGGCGTGGGCGGCGCGACGCCGAGGCCGAGGAAGCTCAAGCCGGCTTCGGTCAGGATTGCCCCGCCGACGCTGAACGTGATGAGCGCGATCATCGGCGCGAGCACGTTAGGAAAGATATGCACGACGATGATGCGCCGGTCAGGCACGCCGAGACAGCGCGCCGCCATCACGAACTCCGACTCGCGCAGGGACATGAACTGAGCGCGGACGAGGCGCGCGACGCCCGGCCAGCTCAACAAGCCGATAATCAGCACGATGTTCCACACACTGCGCGGCAGCAGCGCCGCCAGCGTCAGCATGATGACGATGCTCGGAAACGTCATCACGGTATCGGTGATGCGCATCAACACCGTGTCGACCCAGCCGCGATAGTAGCCGGACAGCGCGCCGATGACCGTGCCGATCAGGGTGGCGATGGCCGTGGCGCCCATGCCCACCAGCAGCGAGACCTGTCCGCCGTACAGGGTGCGCGTCAGGATATCACGCCCGACGCGGTCGGTGCCGAATAGATGTGCAACGGAAGGGGGCTGTGCCGTCGCCGCAAGGTCGATCTTGTCGTATGGATACGGCGCGAACACCGGCGCGAGGATCGACGTCGCAGCGATCACGGCCAGCACGATCACGGCGAGGATCGCGAGCCGGTGGCGCATGAAGCGGCGAAGCGCGCGGTTCTTCTGCGGGCGATCGTGTACATCGAGCTGCGTGACGCCCTGCGCCGCGCTGGAAGGAGTACGGGTCGCGTCAGTCATAGCGGATCCGCGGATCAACGACCGCATAGGCTACGTCAGTCAGGATATTGGCGCCCAGCACGAACAGGGCGATCACCAGATTCATGCCCATCAGCAGAGGAACATCGCGGCCGCGCACCGCGTCGAGGTACAGACTGCCCATGCCCGGCCAGCTAAAGATCGTTTCGGTAAAAACAGCGCCGACGACGAGCGTCGGGACGCTCAGCCCAATGACGGTGATGACGGGGAGAATCGCGTTTGGAACGATGTGCCGCCACGTCACGGCGGTGGGTGAAAGCCCTTTGGCGCGCGCCGTGTTGACGTAGTCGAGGCGCACCACTTCGAGCATGCTGAAACGCGTGTAGCGCATGAACGTCGCGATGAAGTTGAGGCTCAGCACGATGCTCGGCAGCAGCAGGTGATGAATCGTGGAACCGAGCGTCGCTTCGCTGTCGACCGGGCGCATGCCGCCTGCCGGGAACCATCGCAGGTTGATAGCGAACACCAGCAGCGCCACGATGCCGGTGACGAAAGACGGTGTCGAGATGCCTAAGAATGAAAAACCGGTAAGCGAAAAATCCCAAAAGGAGTATTGGCGTTGGCCGATAAAGACCCCAAGCGGCACACCGACGAGCACGCCGATAGCGAGCGCCGTCCCCATCAGCAGCAGGCTGGCGTTCAAGCGGCGTCCGATGACCACGGCGACCGGCTCACCATCCGTAAAGCGGTAGCCGAAGTCGCCCCGCGCGACGTTGCCTAACCACTTGAAATAGCGTACGGCGGCCGGTTGATCGAGGCCGAAGCGCGTGCGCAGCGCGGCCTCTGCTTCTGCGGTCATCTCCAGATCGGGGCTGCGGAAGTAGTCGACCACATCGCCGGGCGCGATCTCCGTTAGCCCGAAGATGATGATGGTAATCATCAACAGCACCGGAGCCGAGATGAGGATGCGTCGCACCAGATACTTGAGCATGGCGTTTACCCCGTGCTTTAGGTTGGCAAGGAGGGGAGAACAGCGCTCTCCCCTCCATAGCTTAACGCGATTTACTCAGTCACCGACCACAGTTCGGCGTGATCCTCATACGGGCCGCCGCCTGCCGCCGGGAACCAGTAGAAGTCTTGGAGATTGCTCGTCCCGGCGCCGAAACGCACGGCCGTCCACATATAGCCTTCGAGCGCGTTCTCGTTTTGGAACTTGCAGATGTCTTGCAGCAGGCCGAGGTACGCGTCCGCGTCAGATTCGATACGGGCGGCGTCGATCAGCGCCTGAAGCTCAGGGAACAGCTGACCGGCCAACGGCGCGCCGTCGGTGGTGGGCTGGCCGCCCGGCTCATAGAAGCTGAACGGGAAGTTGCCGACGTTCACGCCTACGCCACGGTACGAGATGTCCCAACCCTCGCCGGTGTAGAAGTAGGAGTTGTAGGTCGGCACGTCCTGCGCCACCGGAACGATGTTGATCCCCACCGCGGCCAAGAACGCCTGCTGCGCCGCCATCGCGTCGAGGTGGAACTGGTTGTTGTAATACGTCATCAGCTCGAAGCTCGCCGAGGTGTCATAGCCGGCCTCTTGCAGCAGCTCGGACGCCTTCGCCGGGTCATAGGCGTAGTCGTTCAGCTCGCTGGCGTCGGGCCACATCGACGGGAAGGCGCTGATGCACGGGACGACGGTCGCGGTGCCTTTCAGCACGGTTTCCGCAATCGCCTTGCGGTCGATGGCGTACAGGAACGCCTGCCGTACGCGCACGTCCTGGAAGACCGGATTGCGCAGGTTGAAGATGAAGTAGTTGGTGACGCCCGACGGGCCGTCATAGATCTGATACGTGCCTTCTTCCTGCAAGCGCAGGGCCACGTCGCCGCTGACGTAGGTGAAGTTGATCTCACCGCTTTCGAGGGCGAGCAGCGCGGACGTCTCATCGGCGAAGTAACGGTTGATGAGGCGATCCAGCTTGGGCGCGCCGCGGAAGTAGTTCGGGTTCGGGACGAGCGCCCAGAACTGGTCGGCGACGTATTCGTCGTGCATGAACGGGCCGGTGCCAATCGGGTTGGTGAAGAACCAATCGGTGGTCTGATAGTCGGCCGGGTTCAAGTCCTTCAGCGCATGCTCCGGCAGCACCCACGCGAAGATCATGAAGAACGGAAGGCGCGGGTTGGGCGAGTTCAGCACGATCTCGACGGTGTATGGGTCAACGGCAGTGATCGAAGCCACCGATTCACGCGAGAGCGACGAGAAGCCGGGGAAGTTGGTGGCCGCGTCCGGGTTCAGGGCAAGGTTGAGCGAGAACACGACATCGTCGGCGTCGAAGGTCTCGCCATCGTGCCACAGCACGCCCTCGCGCAGCTTGAACGTCCAGACCGTCGAGTCCTCGTTGGACGACCACTCGGTCGCCAGCTGTGGCTCAAGTGCGCTCATGTCGGCGTTCCAGCTGATGAGCGGGCTCCAAATCTTGGAGAGCCATGTGCGTCCGGCCGTGTCCATGAACGGGATGGCCTTCGGAGCGCCGCCGGGGCCGACGTCGAACGCGCCGATCAGGGTGCCGCCGCCGCCCGCGTCTTGCGCGTGCACGGGCACAATCGTGAGGAGAAGTGCAAGTAGGATGGTCAGTGTAAGGCGTCTATTCCACATCGCTGAAGCTCCTTGAAAACCATAGCGTGCGCCCGGATTCGGGCAGGGTGGGGTCGGACAACGGACTTCTGATGCTAGGCGGCTCCTCTCGGTTACGTCTGACGATCATGCAACGCGCCGGCCGGCGCGAGACACTTCCAAGTATCACTCCCTGCGATAACCCAGCTTTTCAGAGACGGCGTGGCAGGCCCACAGCACCGCCTTGCTCAGCTCCGGGACGCGTGCGGTCGTCACCTGCGCCTGCGGGCCGGACACGCTGAGCGCGGCGACCACACCGCCAGTGTAGTCGTAGATCGGCCCGGCGACACAACGCACGATCTCGCCGGTCTCTCCGTTGTCCACGGCGTATCCCTGCTGGCGAATGGTGTTCAGCTCGTCCAGCAGCCGCGCTTCGGTCGTGATCGTCGTGGCCGAGAAACGCTTCAAGCCGCGCCGCTTGATGACATCGTCGTACCAGACGTGCTGCGGCGTGAAGGCGAGCATCACTTTGCCGAGCGCTGTGCAGTGGGCCGGGGCGCGCTTGCCGATCCGCGTGTACATGCCCTGCGTCTTCAACCCTTCGACGCGCTCGATGTAGACCACCTCGCCTTCGTTGAGGATGGCAAGATGCACCGTCTCGTTGACCCGATTCATGAGCGACTTCATCACGGGCATGGCGTGGACGCCGAGCGTCAGGTGGCCGATGGCCGCGCCGCGAAGCTGCAAAATGCGCACGCCGAGGGTGTATTTGTTCGTTTCGGGGTTCTGCTCGACGTAGCCCAACTGCATGAGCGTCGAGAGCAGGCGGTGCGCGGTGGAGAGGGGGAGGTCGCTGATCTCTGCGATCTCCGAGATGCCAAGATGATAGTCTGCGTTCCCGAGCAGTTCGAGAATACCTAGGGCGCGTTCAACGGATTGAACAGGTCTCGACATCAACAAGAAATCCACACACTATCTTGCGGACAGCGTAACACCGTGAATTTTCGCATGTCAATTTCTATTTCCATGATGCGGAAACCGCCATCTAGCGTCCGCTGCACCAACGGAGCCGTCGGGTTACGAAGCACCGAACAGCACAATGCCGATCATCAACGGCGATGCAGGCAGTTCACTCCATACAGAGCCGGTCTTCTAAGCGCGAAGTTGAAAGTGTTGAGTGATGAGAGCGTGTTTTGAAAGTCAAGTTTGGGCTAAACGGCGGGCCATCAGATGAATCATGGCGGCATAAATCCAACTCTCACTGCTCTCCGACAGCGCTTCATAGTCCTTGCTCAAA
>JZRA01000119.1 GCA_001567485.1 Chloroflexi bacterium OLB13 | reverse complement strand
CGCTGATGCTCGCCCCGCTGGGCTATCGCAAGCTCTCGACGACTGACGGTGTGCTGCGGGGCGAAGCGGTCGGCGGCGCGTATCCCGTCTTCCATAACTCGTGGCGGGACAAACGTGCCACCCATGAAGTCTGGGTCGGCAGTCCGGCTACGGCAAGACCTTCGCGCTCAACTGCTATCTGACCCGCGAGTATGCCGAAAATGGTATCTCGTTCGACCTGCTCGAACCGATGGGACATGGGCGACACATCGCCGACGCCTTCGGGCTGCCGTGGTACGTTCTGAGCGCCAAGGCGACTAAGCTCAATCCGCAGGACGTGATGTTTCCGACGCTGATCGAACAGGTCAGTCACACCACGCGCCTGTACGAGACGGTGCTGGGGCGGCAGCTTTCCGGCGGGCAGCGCGAGAACTTGGAACGCGGCTTGCTCGGCGAAGCGCTGGAGACGCTCTATCGCGGTTTCCCTGACCTCAACCGCGTGTCGCCTGATCTCGCCCCGACGTGCGAAACGGTCTGTGATGTGCTGTCGCAGTTGGGCGATAAGCCCGCCATTCAAGCCATCGCCCGTGACCTTGCCGACGAAATCGCCGGACTGTGTACCGGATCGGGGCCGTGGTCGTCGTTCCTGAACGGGACGACCAACATTGACCTGACACGCGGCGGGCGCGACTGGATTAGCCCGCGCGTCTTCTCGTTCCACGAACTGGAAGGCGACCCAATCTTGCAGGCGCTGGCATATACGCAGGTGTTATCTGCGATTCGCCGTGACAGCCTGATCGACGAACAGCCGCGCATCATCGCCGTTGATGAAGTCTACCGTCTGATGCGCCATCCGTCGCTGCTCGACTTCCTGATTGAGGCTGCCAAGACCTTCCGCACGAGAAGGAAAAAGGCATTGATGGTCGATCAACAGATGTCGGTATTCCTTGAGGGGAAGGCGCGCCTGATCTTCGAGAACTGCCCGATCCGCGTGATTTTCAGCCAGCGGCAGGGCATGAACGTCTTCCGCGACGATGCCGCTTTCGCCCACTTCAACCAGCAGCACCGCGACATCATCGCACAGTTATCGCGCTTCCATTTTGTGCTGGACGTTCAGGACGAAGGGCTGTGGTATCTGTTCGGCAAGGCAACGCCAGGCGAGCTGGCGCGTTTCCGCACGACCTGAGTGAAAGAGAAGGAGTCATGTCATGCCGCCCAAGACGACGGCGACCGCGCCGTGGCAGGAACTCGAAACACAGGCGTACCACGCTTATCGAGAATGGCATCTCTGGCTTGTCCTGCGTGAGCGAGAGCTTGCCGACCGTCTGGCTGTCGGTCGGACGGACAAACGCGCGCCGGGCGCTGCGCCTGCTGCTGAAAGACCTGAACGTAAAACGACTGCACACGAAGGAGTGACCGAATGAAACTTGTGATCGTAGAAACGCCCGCGCAGGCAAAAATCCTGACCGATGCGCTCGGTGACGGCTGGCGCGTCGAGCCATGTGCTGGCTTTGTGCGCGACCTGCCCGCCGACAAACTCGGCATCGACGTAGATGACGATTTTCGCCCGACCTTCACTATTGTATCGGGCAAAGGCAATCTCGTTCGCCGCCTGATGAAGGCGATTCGGGAGAGTGAAGCCGTCTATGCCGCCACGTCGCCGACTCACACTGGCGAAGCGATGGCGTGGCAGGTGCTGGCACTTTCGCCAGATGCAAAGGAAAAATCGATTTATCGGGTGACGCTCCCCGCGCTTACACCCGATACCATTCATGCTGCCTTCGCCGCGCCGCGTCTCCTCGATATGCGCCAGGTCGAAACGGAAGTCACGCGGCGTATCATCAATCGGTTGATCGGTTGGAGTATCAGCGCTGGAGTCCGCAAAGCGGTCGGCATCAAGCCCACGCTCACCTATAACGGCATGGTCGCGCTGCGTTTGCTGGCAGAATGCGAAGCGCAGATCACTGCTCACATTCCCGAACCACGCTGGCACGCCTCCGTCACCTTCGAGCGTGATAGCGCGTCGTTCACCGCTCAAGTCTTTGAATGCCAAAGGCGCACCGCTGGCGCTGCGAAATGCGGAACAAGCGGCGCAGTTGGAGACGCTACTCAAAGGCGGCATCTTCTGGGTGGACGGGACCGGGCAGGTGATGAAGGCGCACCCCGCGCCGGACGCGCTCACGCTGCCAACACTTATCGAGACGGCTGAACACGACCTCGCGCTGCCGCCGGAACGGACGCTAACACTGGTCGAAACGCTGTACGAAGCAGGCTGGATCACCCATCCCGACGGCGCGCCGCTGACCGGAGCCAGCGAAGCGGCGCAGGCGTACATTCGCCGTGAGTATGGAACGGATTACGTTGCGCCGGATGCAGTCGTTACCGCTGGAATCGTACCAACCGATCTGAATCGCATTCCTGAAGACCTGCCCGGCGACGGCGCGGCGCTCTATGCGCTGATCTGGAAACACTCCATTGCCGCGCACATGCCTCCGGCACAGGAGCGGATCATGGCGGCGCGGATACTCGTCGGCAGCGCCGCAGGCAGCTCGTATCCGCTTGAACTGCGCGCGACGACGAAACTACTGTACGCCGACGGCTGGCGGCGCATCCTGCCATCCCCTGCCAAAGATGAAGTACTGCCGTTCCTGCGTCAAGGCGATGAACTGCATCCGGCACAGATCGCCGTCGATGCCGTAGCCAGCGAAGCACCCGACCGATATACGGCGGCTTCCCTGCTTGGTGCGTTAGCACGGCTTGGCGCAGATGAGGGTGCAGCGGCGCGGGCGCTGGCTGCCCTGTGCGCTGCTGAAGTCATAGTCGCTGTGGAAGGCAAATTGACGTTGACGGAGAGCGGCGTCACGCTGGCAGCTTATCTCGCGTCCACCTTCGATGAACTCACATCGCCCAAGTATGCTGCCGAATTGAACGCCGATCTGGATCGCATCGCAGTAGGGGAACGGTTGCGGCTTGATGTGCTGCACGCCTTCTGGTCGCGTTTTGGAGCAGCACTGCACCCGACGCCTGTGTCGCCTTCCCGTACTGTCGGCGAACATAAACCGGTCGTCCTGCGTCTGGCGGAGGAGGAGTAACCGATGAGCCACATGCCACCACCGCTCGACTGGGATGAAATCCCCGAACCGCCGGAACTCGATTTCTCAATGCCGGACGCTCCTTGGGAGCGCGATCCATTCCCCGCCGACCTGTTCGCCGGGAATAGTTTCGATTATCTGCCGGAGTATGACCCGTTCGAGCCATTCACACCGTCAGCATCGGATGCGGTCAGTGTCCCAGCCTCCGCGCGCCGACCTATGACCGTGATGAAGGTTGGAGTTGGCACGATGCCGGAATCATCGCCGTCGAACGTGAAGGTGAACGCTACAGTATCGGCGCGATTGACCTGTACGCCAATACCTACACCGGCGATTTAGGTGGCAGCTATCTGGAGATCGATACGTTCGATAATCTCGACCAGGCTGCTGCCTTCTATCACGAGCTTCAAGGCGAGCTTCACGATCAGCGGCTGCTACCGTTTCAACTGATAGATTTCGCCTACGAACGGGCAGCGGAACGCGCCGTCGAACGTGGCGAACCTGCTCCCGAATGGCGGGGCGCGGGTAACGTGGAATATGCCGCTTATGAGGACATGCGCTCGCTCGATACGCCCGACCTCCTGCCGGACGATCTCGATCTGGATACGCTGTTCGCCGACGACATCGCTGCGCCTGCCGAAGCCGTTGAGTCACCGGCGTTCAAGGCACTGCGCGACATCGGCATCGCCGCTGATGGCTTCAACCCAGATGCCGACCCGCCGCCGTTCATCGACCCGGAGACGGGGACAGCCTACTGGATCGGCGTATTCCAGCCGGACAAGGATGACCCGGAGAACGCCGTCACCAGCATCCTCTCACTTGGACGCGACCCGGATACCGGCACGATCGAGGCGCAGCTCGCGCCTGTCGTGCCAGGGGATTGGAACAAAGCCTATGATGCGGCGGAATACCTGCTCAGTGTGGTCGAGAAAGATGGCATCGAACGCGCTCGAGACCGCCGAAGGCATGGCGCTGGCGACCGATCAGCGCGATCTGTGGGAGGCGGAGCGCGGTCTGCCGCTTGAACCAAATGCCGCGCAGGATTTGGCGGATTACGCCCAGAGCGAATGGGAGATCGACCTATGAGCGAGGCTTTCAAAGAAAGTGGCTCGAAGAACTTCTCGCTGCGCCTCTCAAGTGACGATCAGGCGCGGTTGGAACGACTGGCGCAGCGGCTGGAGGTGGATCGCACGGGCGCGCTGCGGCTGCTCATTCGTCGGGCAGCAGTCGCGCTCGTCACCGATGGGCGGTTCACCATCATTGAGCGCGGGCGCGCCGGACGCGATTTTCCCGTTCGCTTGATGCGTCAAAGGAGTGACCGATGACCGCAGGGAACACCGAAGGGATGACACAGGATCATACTGAGCGCGAGCCTATGGATGTCGATTTCGGTTGGGATTGGGATACCGAAGATTTCGACGCGCCGCACCCGCACCACACCGATGACCCGGCGCTGCCCGTGACGCTGGAGGAGAATCTCATCCCGATTGATAGGAACGGCGTCTATGTGCCGAACCATCTGGACGCGGACGGGACGCTGCACTTTTTCGCCGCCGTCGATATTTCGGATCAGCCGAATTTCGACGATCCGCTCCTGCACCTCCGCTATTTTCGAGTGGCACAAGCGGACGATGGACGGCTGGTGCATGACTCGCATCCAGTCATGCCGCTGGAATTCGACAGTGCATCACCGTTCCCACTGCCTACACTCCAGATCATGCTGGAAGATGGCGATCTGGGCAATGCCCAGGAACTCGCCCACCAAACAGCGCAATTGCATGGGTTGAATTTCCCTGATCCCGCGCTGCTACCTGAACTGAACACTGGCGTGGACTATCGCTTTGCTGGCGGTGTGCGTGAGGATGGCAGTCCAACGCTCGAAGCGCTCAAGGCGTGGCGCGAGGGGGATCAAGACCATGAGGCACGGTTGCCAATTGCCAGCTACGGCATGAGCGAGGAGCTCGCGGTCGATTTACGCGAGCTGAATGAGCTGCGCGAAACGCAAGGCTTGGAAGCGGCGATGAATCTCGCAGAAAGCATGGCGGTGGCGGGGGGTTACCTTGAATCCTCCCGCGACGACCCACGCCTGTTCACCGATGGACCACTCGACCCATTCACGACCCATCTGGAACGTGAGCGTGCGGAGGCAGCGATCACTCGTGAACATCAGGATGATGACGCGCCGACACTCGCGCCAGAAGTACGCACCGAACAGTTCAGGGAACGATTTGCCGACTCAAATTACCACCTGCTCGAACCCATTGATCCGACCATCAACTATTCGTTTGAGGTCGTGGCTGCCGATCCCTGGACGCTGGAACTCTCTGCCGATAAATGGTGGATCGGCGAAGATGGACATATCGGCAATCAAGCCCAAATGCTTCAGACCTACTCGCTGGAATCGTATGAGTGGGAGCGCGAAACCGAGCGTGAGATCGCCGCGATGGATCGGGAGGACTTATACCGCATCTATCAGGAAAGCGGGCTGGAAGCCGCCATGCGCCAGGCAGAATCGCTCGCCGTCGCAAACGACGAACTCAATCCGAACCGTGCCGATGGTCGGCTGTTCCAGCAGGGACCGCCAGATCGCTTCACAACGCTGCGTGAAGCTGAGTTGGCAGGACTGAATGCTGCACCTCTTCGGGAAAGCCGCCGCGACATCACCCATGACGACACGGAAGAACTACTCGCTGTTTCCACGCCTGAACCGGACAATTGGGAAGCGCTGATCGCCGCACAAGCCGATGACGAACCTGAACCAGAACGCCATTACTGGCAAACGCACTACCGCCCGGTCAAGACACCCGAAGGGGAGCGGCTTGGAACGGCGCTGTTTGTGACCGAGTTTCCGCAGCTTCCGCCTGACTTCGACAACTATGTTGCAGAAAATGGCATGGACGACAGCATCTACCCAACGGAAGCGCGAACGGTGGAGATGGCGCATTTCGTCAGCGACGACGATGCACGCAAGTTCGAGAAAGAGTTCCGCTCCTATCTCGTGCCGGAGCTGCTCGACGGACCGGAACTCGCGCCGGAGGTGGCAAAGCTGGAAGGATTATCTGGTGAATGGGAGGAGATGAATTACAACCAGATCGTCGATTACATGAGCGGCAATCGCACCGTCGTGCGTGAGGAAAGCGACTGGCATTTGCACAATCCACATGCCGAATGGGACGCGCAGGCATGGCATGAATACGAATCGCTCCGAGAGCATACTGCCAAGACAGATGAGGTCAGCCCTGACCTAGATTTGTAGTTCGCCAACGACGATCAGGGGCTTGGTCGTTGTTGATTTCCCCTTTGTTGAGAAAATCGTTCAGATGATCAAGTAGAGGTGCGGTGTTAGCGAAAGGCAGCATAGGAACGACCGCAAGCCAGACTCGCGTCTGCTTAAGCGGTTTTTCGGGAAGAATATAGACACCTGTCGGATGATGAAGCTCAGACAATGGTTGACCAGTGGATTGGCAATGAGGATAAGAAGTTGAAATCTCACCCTGCTAACTCCGCCCGCCGAAACCACATCAGACGAATCTGACTAGGTGATGATACGTCCGCACGTTCGAACAAAATCCTCATGGCGAATACGGGTTATCGCTGAGAGGATTTGCTCAATCATCTTGTACGGATTGTCTTCGTTACTCACATCAAGCCATTGTATGCGCTGCAAATGGCTAGGAATTGCAGTTTTATCAATTGGTTCAATAATTACGGGAAGCACCAGACCATGATTCTCTTGGGCGAACGTAAGCTCCTTTAACCAAAAGTCATTGCGTAAACTCGTCTTGGATATAAGGGTGACGAAAATCCCTGTATCGGTCACTTCACGGATAGCATCTTCAAGTGCTTGAATCCAGTTTGTGCCGAGCGACATGGACTCTGGATTATAGACCTCAAACCCTCCCACCCTTAACTCATCACGTAATCTACTAGCGAAAGGAGTGTCAACTCTTGTATACGATAAAAAGATACGAAACCCTTTTGAAAGCTTGTGGATACACGAGCGAAACTTCTCATCTGTTTCAATTTCCTGGCGCGTCTTATCCGTATCTTCTGTAAACCGTTGAGCTTCAATTGCATAAAGTGCCTTTCCATAATGTTTGGCGCGTTCAATCTCAAACCGCACCCATCTAGAATTGTTCGCATTTTCGGTCTCAATTAAAAGCAACCAAGTGTGCATTTTAACTTCAGCTTCAAGGAATGTTTCTATTTCCTTGTCAGTCATTTGCTGCAACCAGCCAAAAAAACCAACAAAGTGCTTCCTATCTTCAAAGAGATTTCTCGCAGCCCGCGCAATGGCAATATCTTTGGAACTGTGGGAAATAAAGATGGATGGTGCTTTATCGCTTGATAACATATGCTTGCCCTATGATTCTTTTATATTTCTTGTAATGGCATAAAAACTATAACAATTCTCACAACTTTGGCGCACCATATTCGGTCTTATTACAGTCGCATGATCCCCGCTGATCAGCGGTTCAACTTCTCTCGAAGCGCTTTACTCGTCCGCACCGTGACTTTGCGGAAGTGGCGCTCCAGCAGCAGACGATTGGCAGGGTGTTCAATCGTCTGCACATCAATCACCATGAAGTGTTCCAATTCGATGCGGCCACCGTTGACCAATTCTTCCGTCCAGACTTCAACCAGCGTTTCCAGCATCAACTGCACATCGCGGTTTTTCAGCCGTGTCCGCCGCCCGATCTCTTTCACAATCGTCTTCTTGGTCAAACTCATGGGGTCATCTCCAGCTTTGCCTGCTTACGTCGGGCGCGTAGTTCTGCAACCGTAACCAGCTTCACTTTGCCACCCGCCTGCTGTTCGGTCTTAGCTTTCACCTCCGCCAGCTTCGCCCGTGCTGCAATCTCAATCGTCGAAGCGCCACCTGCAATGGATTCAGCCGTCGGCATTTCCATATCACTCATTTCAGGATCGTCGAATTCAATGCCACGTTCCAGCAGCAGCGGTTTACTGTCCTTGACCGTATTCAATCGCCGCTTCCAGTCGCTCCGCTCATAGAAGCGTGTCAGCCGGGCGTTCAGGATGACCTGTGTGGCGAAGCCTGTTTCCACGTAGCGGGCGAAAATGGTGCAGTTGCCGACTTGCGGCGTGATCACCTCATCGACCGTCAGCAGCGGACGCTGGCGCAGATGGCTGTTCGGATCGTCCATGTTGGCATCGGTGGTCGCCGTGCCGCTTGCCTTGCTGTAGAACTCGGCGGTGTCGGCATCGCAGCCGCCGTAAATGACCTGTGTCGCCAGACCTGTGAACAGCGCTTGCGTACCTTCGCGCCCGTAAATCATCTCAAACTGCCCCTTCGTCTGTGCGCCAATCAGGATGCTGATGCGGCGTTTGCGGACAAGGTTGACATCCGCCACTAGGCTGTCGAGCTTGCCAAGCGTCGGGAATTCGTCGAGTATCACGCCGACAGGCATCGGCAGCGGACCGCGATTGCGTTCCCCGATGGTATCGAGGTCGAGCATGAGCTTGCGCAGCGTCGCGCCGAGATACGAGGCATAGACCGCGCGCATCCTACCGGGACAGGTCAGCACAACGACAGTCGGCTGGGAGACGATGAGTTCGGCATCAAAGTCGGATGCGGACGTATTGGCACGCACGTCGGTTGAAGCCCAACCGGTGAGCGCGGTCGCCAGCGTTGCAATCACATTGGAAGCGACCTTACCGTCCGATCCAACCGACGCGATGAAGCTGTTTGCCAGCAGCGCTGCGTCATCCTGCTTCGACTTGAGCGCTTTCGCTAACCCCTTCATATCGTTCATGGCGTTGTAGATTGCGCCGAGATTGTCGAAACGAATCAGGCAGGCAGCTAGCAGCGCGGCGGCGCTGTCCGTCCAGAAACGATTATCCCCTGCTGCTGACGGCACCAGTACGTCGGCAATCGCTCGCGCATCGGAGACGTTGTCAATGCCTTCCGCGAGGTTGTAGCGCGGTCCGGCAGCGCTGGTCGGGTCATGGACGACCACCAGATGGCGTGTGACAGCGGCATAGTTGAGGATGTGTCCGGTGATCTCGCCTTGGGGGTCAGCGACGACCAGCGAATGTCCCGACTGCATCCGGTCAGCGATGGCAGGCAGGATGATCCCCTGAGTCTTGCCCGATCCCGGACCGCCGAGTGTTAGGATACCGCGTGCGACATCCTCACCGCTCAGGCTGAATTGCCCGGTTCCGACATCCAATCGTCGCTTGTTTTCGCCCCAGAACGCGCCAAGCAGCGTTAGCCCTTCATCATCCGGGCGACGAAAGCGGCGGTACTCGCGCAGCGTGCAGAAGTGCGACGACCCCAACGCTCCGCGTTTGACTATCGGCGCACGCAGACGGTCAATCCGTTCGCGCAGCCAACCGCCGTTCCGCAGCAGGCTGTGCAGTCCAATGACGGTCATCATCAGCACGAACGCCAACATTGCGCCGAACAGGAACAAGCGCATCGTATTGATGCCGCGCGGCGCGCCGACAAGTAGTTCGATCATGCCGGATGCGTTTGAGCGTCCACGCTGCACCGCTTGTTCGCCGAGCAGCGACAAGTAAATTGCCGTGACAGTGATCAGAGTCGTCCCGAAGCAGAGGACGAGTAAAAGGCGCTGTAAAGGGGGATGTTTTGAACCATCATCATTGGTGCGGCGAATCCCTGCTCCCAATGCCGCTGCCGTTGTCAGCAGCAGCACCGGCGCAATGCACACCAGCGGCATGAACAAAACAGTCAGCAGTTCGCGCCCTTCAGTGAATAACCAGTAGATCATCAATGGTTCTCCCTACGGCGCGAATACCGTCCAATCAGCCAAACTACCCCTGCCAGCGCAAGTGCAGTCAGATAAAGCCCTTCACCCACCGATAAACCGAACAGCCGCCCAACGGCTGCGCCTGCCAGCAGCGTGGTCAGGATGCCGAACAATCCAATGCCGAAGTGCATTCGTATCGCCCCTTCCTACCGCGAGAAAAAGTCGTCTAGGTCGATCTCCTCGTGCTGCACGTCCGGTTTGGGTTCCTCGCGCAGCGGTCGCCAGTCGATGCCGCGTTCGTCGAGCATGTCCGCGAAATGCTGTGCCGCGATTTCCCGAAAGAGACGATCATGCCTCTTCGTCGCGTTGTTGTAGACCGGCAAGCGGTCGGCGGTCGAGGGCGCAGTACCAGGCAGAATGACGTGCGTGTGCAGATGTTCCTGTGGCAGCTCACCATCTTTGGGCTTGGTTTTCGCGCTGTGCATCAGGTAGCTGTATTCCGGCACGTCAAAGCCGCGTTCGGTGTAGTAGTCTTCGACCACGCGCTCGGTCAGGTCGTAGAGCAGCTCCTGGCGCTGACTTTGCGGCACCAGTTCCATCAAATCAGGTGCAGGTGAGATCACCCACGTCCACGCCAACACATGCTTGCTTTGCAACGCATCGCAGTGCTTGAAAATCTCCCCATAGGACACGCCCATCCCGCGATCCTGCCAGCGCTCGTAAGCGTGGTTCTGCGCGAGATGGTTGTTTTTCTTATCCCGGTACTGCAAATATTTGAGCGTGGCTTTCAAGCCCTGCCGTCCCGTACCGCGACCGCTGCGTTTGTGACCTTTGTAGGCGAAATCGACCACGATGATCGCCTTGCTCATGCCTCATCCTTCATGTCGCGCACGGCTTCGATTTGCTTTACGAGCGATGCGCCGTTACGTTTGGCAGCGATAATTGCCTCGTCGATGGCGGAATCGTCGGCAAGGAGAGCAGCGAGCAAATAGATGAGGATGTTCATCTGAAACGTAAGCGACCGTTCCAGACGGTCGAGACGCAGTTGCAGCGATTTTTGAAAGTGACGGCGGCTGCCGACCGCATCGACCTGCTCATCGAGAAATTGGCGGATCGCCTCACGGATCAGGTGTGACTCGGTGATGTCACGCCCATGCTTCGCGGCAATCTGTGAAAGTAGTGCGTGCATTTCCTCAGACATCGCAATGCTGCGCTTGATATTCTTCTGTGGCATACCGCCCCTTTTGCACTATTGGCGCTTCCCTTATTGTGACAAAATGGGTGAAGTGGGGAGGTGAAATATTTCAGATGGCGATTGGGAATCTTCCAGAAGTCGGCGGAAAAATTCCAGCAAGACAACGCTCTCCAAGTGCAATGCAGCAGCAATCAGGAGCGCAGACTGTTTTGGTTTTTTCGGACGCAGCCTGACGGGGTGCGTCCGGTGAGCGCGGCGTATCGCGCTCACAGTCCCGCCGGAACCCCGCAGGGGTCGGCGGGGTGGCGCGCGCAGGCGCGGCACACAGCCCCACCGGCGCATGAGGTCGGCGAGCTTTAGCTCGCGCCCAACCC
>JZRA01000118.1 GCA_001567485.1 Chloroflexi bacterium OLB13 | reverse complement strand
CCGAGAGAAAGAAATCAGCGCTCCCCCCGCGCGGCGAGCGCAGCACGCTGCACTCCTACGAGTCCTCGTTGTGTCCTCTGCGTGTCCTGTGCCCGATTCCCGTATCCCTCGGCGCTTTCCGCCCTAGCTCATGAGACGCTTGATAGCAGAAGTTGAGGAGCGGCCAACAGGTTCATCCAAACCTTAATTGGTTGGACAGTACTAACGGGCTATAGTAGGGCTATCTTATTATCACCTTTGTGTGACGTACTGGATGTTCGGGAATCTAGCCGGTCAAACGTTAGGCAAATATGAACTGCGTGACCTGCTCGGCCAAGGCGGGATGGGGGCGGTCTACCGCGCCTATGACCACGGCCTGAGGCGACAGGTCGCCGTCAAGGTCATCAGCCTCGCCAAGAACGATCCTGAGCTGCAAGCCCGCTTCATCCGCGAAGCGCAGACGGCGGCCTCGCTCGAACACAGCCACATCGTGCGCGTGTACGACTACGGCATCGACCGCGACATCAACTACGTGGTGATGCAGTATCTGACCGGCGGATCGCTGTCCGAACGGATGCGTCAGGCGTTGGATCAAGGACAGCATCGGGCCAGTCTGGTCGACGTGTCGATGCTGCTGGAACAGCTAGCCAGCGCGCTTGATTACGCGCATGCACAGGGGATCGTGCATCGGGACATCAAGCCGCAGAACGTGATGTTCAACAATCAGGGGCAGGCGTTCATCGTCGATTTCGGGATCGCCAAGCTGCTGACCAGCACGACGAACATGACCGGCACCGGGATGGCGATGGGGACGCCGAGCTACATGCCGCCGGAGCAGTGGGCGACGGACGGGATCGTGCCGGCGTCGGATCAGTATGCGCTGGCGGTGCTGACGTACCAGTTGATTACGGGCCGATTGCCGTTTGAGGCAGACACACCGCTGCGGGTGATGTACAAGCACCTGAACGATCAGCCGACGCCGCTGAACACGTTCCGGCCGGATGTCCCGCCGACGCTGCTGTTGGTTGTTGGCCGGGCGCTGGCGAAGGATCCAGCGGAGCGGTTCCCGAACTGCACGCAGTTCGCGCAGGCGTTCGCGGCCGCGATTGCGGGTGTGGAAGCGAGCGGCACTGACTACTTCACGTTCAAGTTAGCCGCGCCGAAGCTGTCGGACATGCCGTTCACGCCGACGCCGAGTCAGCGTCCGCCGACATCCCCGACGCCGATGAGCAGCGCATCTGTTCCGGTGCTGCCGACAGCGCAGGTTTCGCGGCGCTCGCGCGGACTCTTGATCGGTGTTGTCGGGGTCGTCGCGGCGGTGGCGGTTCTGGCCGTCTTACTTCTCGGCAGTCGCGCCAACTCCAACAATGCGGAGATGACCATCGCGGCGCAGCAGTCGACCTTGATCGCGGTTGGCGCAGCAACCGACAGCGCGGCGACACAGCGCAGTCTCGAAATTATCAACACGGAGACATCCACTGCATCTCCAACGCCGACGGAGACGGCGACCAGCACGCTACGCCTACATACACTGCATCGCCAACCGCGACCAACACGCCGACCTATACGCCATCGGTGACGGCGACGGACACGGCGACGGTCACACCGACGCCAACCGCGACCGACACGGCGACGAACACGGCGACAGCGACTCTGACGGCGACGGCGACAGCAACGCCGACCGCTACGCCGACTGCTACGGCGACGGCAACGGCCACCCCTACGGCAACCAAGACGCCAACGCGCACGCGCACGCCGACGATCACCCATACGCCGACTCTCGATCTGTTGGCGCTGGCGCAGGCGACACTGAATGCCGAGTACACGGCGACAGCGACGTTGTGGACGGTGACGCCGACCAACGATATTCCCGCCACGATCGCGGCCATCGCGGCGGCGACGCGGGCGGCGGATCAGACTGCGACGGCGACGCTCTGGACGCTGACCCCGTCAAAGACCGCGACCGTGACGCGGACGCCGACGCCAAGCAGGACGCCGACGGCTACCGTGGTAACGCTTACTTCAACGCCAAGAATTGTCTTACGATATTCAGGCACGATCGCAACAACACTGCTCAACGTGAGGGTGGGTCCAGGTCCTGAATATGATCAAGTTCGTGAGATATCAGAAGGAATGTCGATTACAGTAATCGGTCGTAATGATAACGGCACTTGGGTGCAACTAGATGCTCCTGATCAGCAGTGGATCAACGCACGATATGCCACCATTCAGGGTGATATCACACAGTTACCTATTACATTTCAAGAGATTGGAGAGTGGGATTTCGCAGGACAGGAAATTGGCGTACGGGGTACAGCTATGACGGTGCTCCGGATTCGCGGTGGTCCTAGTAATCAGCATCGACAACTTAGTGATCCTGATACCATCAAAGATGGTGCCATCGTGGATGTGATTGGAGTTAGTTCCGATCACCGGTTTTACAAAGTTAATGTGGGTAATCGAAGCGGTTGGGTAAACGCACAGGGACTGCGAATCATAGGCAACACAGATGCGATTCCTGTGATTAGCGTACCGGTAACTACTCCAATGATAACCACCCCAGTGATGACTTACCCGCTATCATCTCCCCATCCTTTGAACATTTCGTGTCTCGGTGCGCGTGGCCCAAGTTTCCAGATTGGCGACCGGTTTACTGTACCATTTGGAGACGGTTCAACTAGCATCTGGGCTGAACCTAATGGCCCACCCCGACGCGGTCGAATGCAAGAAGGTTCTGGTGGAACGATAATATCAGGCCCAATCTGTACTGGTGGGCAGAATGGCAACTTGTTATGGTGGTATGTCCGTTCTGATGCTGGTATAGAAGGATACTCAAGCGAAGGTTACGGTAATAGCGCAGTCCCTTGGATTGCGCCAGTATCCCGATAGCGGTCTTGGTTAAGCCACCGAGCTAGTGTTGCTGCACCTTGTACCTTATTGAGCTGCTGTACTCGACCGGGATGCGCTCGCCGGCGGCGTGAATGGTGGCCGAGAAGTTGAGGTCGGCCAACAGGTTCATCCAGACCTTAATTGGCTGGACAGTACTAACGGGCTATAGTAGGGCTATCTTATTATCACCCTTGTGTGACGTACTGGATGTTCGGGAATCTAGCCGGTCAAACGTTAGGTAAATATGAACTGCGCGATCTGCTCGGCCAAGGTGGGATGGGGGCGGTCTACCGCGCCTATGACCACGGCCTGAGGCGACAGGTCGCCGTCAAGGTCATCAGCCTCGCCAAGAACGATCCTGAGCTGCAAGCCCGCTTCATCCGCGAAGCGCAGACGGCGCCTCGCTCGAACACAGCCACATCGCTGCGCG
>JZRA01000117.1 GCA_001567485.1 Chloroflexi bacterium OLB13 | reverse complement strand
CATTCGCGAGTCGCGATCCGTGGCGGGGAAGCGCCTCCGCGCCCCGGACATGGAACGGCTACGCGTGGGTCGAGGGGAATGTGGTCAATCGCGTCGATCCGGGTGGGATGCAGTCCATTACGTCGACTCCGACGCCGACACCCACTGTAGCGTGTCCGCCAACACCGCAGCCTGCACTCGTGTCTACGGCTCCTCCTGCGACATCCACGCCAGACCCGACGCTGGTTACTGCTGCAGTACTCCAGCAGACCGCAACGCCAACTGCACCTAATGGCCTCACGTCGCGCCAGCCCGAAATGGTTCCTACGCCGGCAGGAGACTACCTCGAGGAGTATTGGAAGAAGGAAATCGCGCGCCAGAATAGCCCGTTACGGAAGGTGATAAACGCGGTGGGTGACGCCGTAGAAGACTTAGTTCCGGTAATCGCAGTTGCAGGTGCCGCTGCTGTCGCCGCCTACGGCTTCTGGTTGCTACCACTTGCTGGCAAAGTCATCGCAGGCGCAGCTGCGGGATCTGCGGCATTGAACACTGTCGAGCAAGTGCATCAACTTGGAAATGAACCGAGGAATCAGGGGGCATCGCTCGGTGAATTACTAAGCCAAGTCAATTTTCCCGAAGCAGCTCTCAGCGGGGTGTATGGCGGTGTAACTACTGCCCTCGCTTTTGCAACCGGAGGATGGTCGCTTGTGGGATCCGGAATTGCAGGAGGCATCGCATTTGCTGATGCGGTAACTCGAGGTGAAGGCAGAGTCTCGTTCAGCACGCTATCGGGGACCGCTTGGGGGGGTGTGGCATATGCGACGGGCAACGCGGCAAACGCTTTGTTGGGCTTGGAGAGTCTCTCACTAGCAACCCGACTCCTGCTAGGTAGTCCCATCTACTCGTACGTCGGTGCCGTAGCTTCTCAACTTCAGTACGCGACGGACACAATTGTCACTGATGGATTCGATGCGCTGCTGGAGCCACAAAATGAATGGCAGGCTCGCGCAGCGCTAGCTGGAGTCGCTGGACTGTCCTCCGCAGTGACAAACCCATGGATTGGCATCCCCCTCTCATTGGCATCAAGCGTTATTGCTTCGGCACTGGGCTACGCGCTGGAAAGGTAGCAGCAGATGATCTTCGGATTGTTGGTCCTCATGCCACTGATCGTCTACTCTGGTGGCGCTGTCGCGATCGAGTACTATGTGGCCCTGAGGAAGCCAGATCGGATTGCTCTAGAGGAATTCCGGACGCAGCTTCCGGAACTCCTTCAGATCTTCTATTTCAACCCGTCGCATGCCGTTCCTTACGCAATACTTCGGGATCGATCAGCGACGACCTATCTTCTGGAGAACAGAAAACGCCTACGCTGGATAGTTGTCCTCTGGCTGTTTCATCTGTCAGTTTTCATCGGGATCTTCGGTGGTAAGGCCGCGCTAGACGCGGCCAACTACGGCTCGGTAGATCACGGTGACATCATCTACCTTTGCTTGGTGACCGCGATTCACGCACGAATTGCCTTCTTTGGGTCCAAGATTCGCGCTGGCAGTTCGGTCGTGTTCTCGGAGTAATCGCTCGTGTCGGTCGCCCAGCGCGGCGGAGTACGATCCGTTCGCCGAGCTGATCGATGTGTTGACGGCAACGACGCAGAATCTCCCCCTCGCGATTTGGCGAGGGGGAGAACGGTACACAGCGAGTGCCCTGCTCCGAACGGATTGGGGCACTTACGCGTATACTGTGTGGATGACGAACTGTTCACGACCGAGATGGCCTACGACCCGGCGGGACGCGTGACGACGATCCACCACCACCACGATGTGTCCGGCGTGCCGCAGACCCTCGCCCGCTTCGACTACACGGTGGACGCACGCGGCAACCGGACGCAGGCGGTCGAGCAGCGCCAGCCCAGCGGCGGCGGAGCGCTCCAGCCGCAGACCCACGTCTACACCTACGACGGCGTCGAGCGCGTGACCGGCGCGACGACGTATCCCAACGCCACGCCGACCGGTACGCCGATCCGCACCTTCGCCTATGGCTACGATCTGGCCGGCAACCGGACGAGCGCGGCGCTCAACGGCACGCCGACGAGCTACGCCTACAACAACCGCAACCAGCTCACCAGCGACGGGACGAGCACCTTCAGCTACGACAAGAACGGCAACCGGATCAGCGACGGGACGCTCAGCACCGTCTGGGACCGCGCCGGCCGGATGCTCTCGCACGACGGGCACAGCTACGCCTACGACGGCGAGGGGCGGCGCATCGCGCAGACGGCCGGCGGATCGACGACGCGCTACGTGCTGGATGTGCAGCGCGGGCTGCCGGCGGTGATCGGGGCGAAGGCGGGGTCGAATGTGACGCACTACATGCACGGCCCGCTGGGGATGTTTGCCCAGCGCAACCCGGACTCCTCGTGGGACTGGATGCTGCACGACGGGCTGGGGAGCGTGCGCGGGGTGTTCGACGGGACGCTGCAGAGCGCGGCGGAGTACGATCCGTTTGGCGATCCGATTGTGGCACCTATAGGTACTGCATACGGCTTCACCGGCGAGCTGACCGACGGCAACGGGCTGGTGTATCTGCGCGCGCGGTATCTGGCGCCGGGGTTGGGGACGTTCGCCAGCCGCGATCCGTGGCGGAGGAGCGCGTCCGCGCCGCGGACGTGGAACGGCTACGCGTGAGTCGACGGGAACGTGGTCAATCGAGTTGACCTGCGAAACGTCTGCACCGCCGACAGGCGCGAACGCACGCAGGTGCGTTCGCTGGGCGGGGACGCTCCCGCCCACAGGCCACATCGCACCGCAAGGCGCGATGTGGGTGCGCCACGTAGAGGCGCACGTCAGCCTCCACCGGCGCCTGAGGTGGCCAGCTTTTAGCTGGCGCAGCTCCCGCCGATCCGCCAGCTCTGCTAACGGCAATCTCGGCAGCCTCCAATGCACCCGTCTACGACGGCTGCATTGCGGCGGGAGCGTGGCATCGCGCCAGCGATGCGGCGCTGCTGTCAAGCGGCGCCATGGCCGCCATCGAACCCATAGCCTACCGGATTAGCAACAAACGCGGACGACCGGTTGCCGCCGCTATGCGTGACAACGCCTCCACGGTTCGCTAGTACCGCATACACCCTGCCCGCACATGGCAGCGGCAGACTGCAGTAGTTCTCAATCGCCTTTAGGGAAGTGGGATTCAGTCGTTGGCGGCTCTGAGCAATAGCACTCAGCGGGGCGTTGTGATCGAAGTCGACGAACTGGCAAAGCTTCAGGAAGTGCAACTGGTAGCCTTGGATCTCGTTGCGCGTGCTGCTCTCCAGTGAGCGATAACGGGGTAAAGGTCGACGGATTCGTAGTGCGGGCGGCGATTGATAACTTGATCTCCGGTGAACTTACTTCTAGTACGAGTCCCACCATGAGCTGGTCGCAATGTTGTGAACCAATCAAGCCATCACAACTATACGTTTATGCAATGGGGCACGGAGCGTGCTCTATTGTTATTAAAGTGTACTTAACTGCTACGTTCATCTAGGAATTTACATGGACCTTTCAGAGACTTTTCGGGTCATTCAGTCCATCCTCGACGACATCATCCACGCACCGGATGGATTAAGTACGGGTGATATTGTCCGCAAATACGGGATCAGTCGTCGTGTCGTACCAAAGTACATCGACATCCTACAGGCGAGCGGTGTTCCGATCTACACCGACAGGAAGCGCTACTACGTTGATGAAGGGTATCGTGCAGGGTTCACGCTGACTGCCGAGGAGAGCGAACTGCTGGCGCTGTCGCTCCAACGATCACTCGTACTGCATGGCTCGCAGTGGGGAGCGATCCGATCACTAATTCATAAGCTCAGCAATCGCATGGTTGAAGGCACGGCCACGGGCCTAATCCGGCGAATGGGGGCGGATCGCAACCAGACTTCGGGTGACCGCTGGTTTTCCATCCTTGCCAAAGCCAAGCGCAAGCGCCTTGAGGTCTGGGTGGAGTATCACGCGTTGAACCGCGCTGAACCATCGCGCTGGCGCATCCGGCCCTACGAGTTCTTCGCCAACCCGTTTTCCGATGGCTTGTACGTCCTGTGCGAAGGCACGCGCGACGGAGAGACGTTCATTCCTCTCAGTCTCAAGTTTGATCGCATCTTGGATGTCAGCCCGACTGATGTGAAGTTTGCCATCTCCGACCTCGCGCGGTTCGTCAGTCAAGAAGGCCGCGCGTGGGGGGTCTGGTCGCATCTCAGCAGCCAGTACGAGTCGTGCTCAGGTTCGAGTCGCAGCACTACGACCGGCTCTTGGAGAGCGTCTGGCATCCCTCACAACGCCTTAGCGTTGACCGCAGCGGTGAGGTGACGTTTGTCGTCGAGGTGGCCGATCCACGCGAGATGATCCCGTGGATCAGAAGCTGGGGATCGGGCGTGGTGGTCGTTGAACCGGATGCGCTGCGTCGAGCCGTGATCGACGACCTGCGTCGCTTGTTGGATGGTTATGGTATTACAGCGACTGCAACTTCCGGGGCCAGGTCGTCGCTTCTCCACCTCCTTTGGGCCAAATACGACCGCCGGACCCAGCATTTTCACCCGTTGCCGTATCACCTGCTCGATGTCGCGGCGGTGGCTTGGATGATGTGGACCCACGTCCTCAGCGAAAGCCAGCGGCGATGGCTGACGGATGTCCTGCACGCGGATGAGACTTACGCGCGCAGTCTGTTTGCATTTCTGGCCGGGCTACACGACATCGGCAAGGCGACCCCGACGTTTCAGTCCAAGGCAAGACCGATCTATGAACGCCTTGTCGACTCGGGGATTCCAGACGAGCGTACATATGACGTTGCGCATGGAGTTCACTCCGCAGTGATCCTGACGCGACTATTCACCCAGCAGGGGACCGATAAGACCATCGCTCGCCAGATAGCCTCAGTCGTGGGTGGTCATCATGGAGCTTGGATTGACTTCACCATGATGAGACACCACCAGAGTACAGCAGGAGGCGTTGTGTGGCAGAAATTGCAGGACGAGCTGTTTGACTCAATGCGGCGCGCCTTCGGAATAGACGCTGTTGAGCCGCCTCAAGACGAGCAGCAATGTCAGATTTTCGCCGTCATGCTGTCCGGCTTCATCTCCGTGTGCGACTGGATCGGGTCGCATGAAGGTTATTTTCCCTATCAGGCCGAGCCGGTAGACCCCGATGACTACTTCTCAGACAGCCTTGTGCGCGCCGAAACCGCCTTGGAGCAACTGGGCTGGTACATGTGGCGTCCGCCGCGAACACGCGATGACTTCCACAACCTGTTTGGTTTTGCGCCCAACCCGATGCAGCAGGCTGCAATCACCGCATTTGAGTCATTAGCAGCGCCACCCCGATTGATTCTCGTCGAGTATTTGACAGGAGGCGGGAAGACTGAGATAGCACTCTATCTCACAGACCTACTCGTCAACCTATACGGTCTGGGTGGAGCCTATGTCGCTATGCCTACGCAGGCGACCAGCAACCAAATGTACGAGCGCACCAGTCGCTTTCTTCAGGCCCGATACCCCGACAGTCAGGTCGATCTGCAACTGGCACATGCGCAGGCCGATTTCCACCCATTATTCGCGCAGTTCAGGCAGCATATCGAGCGAGAAGGCAACGAAAGCGGCCAGACGGCCGAGGATTGGTTTCACAACCGAAAACGTACGCTGCTTGCCCCCTTCGCGGTCGGCACAGTCGATCAGGCGATGCTGAGCGTGCTGGAAGTGAAACATCACTTCGTGCGCCTGTACGCGCTCAGCCACAAGGTCGTCGTATTCGATGAGATCCACAGCTATGACACGTACATGAACGAGATCATTGAGCGCTTGATGGAGTGGCTGGCGGTGATGCACACGCCAACCATACTCCTCTCCGCAACGCTGCCAGCAGCAGATCGCCTACGGCTGACGCAATCGTTCGGTGCGGCAAATGAACATCTGCCTGACGTACAGTATCCCCGACTGACCATCGTCTCCGCGGATGGGCAGCTCAATGTCCACCCGCTGCCGCGCCCGCCTTCCCGCACTCTGTACGTTCAGCATGTCGCGGATGATGCGGCACATTGGGGTGACGCGCTGACCGCAGCATATGCTAAGGGTGGCTGCATCGCCGTGATCTGTAACACGGTTGATGAAGCGATTCGTGTGTACCAGTACCTGCGCGACCACCCGGCAATCGACGCGCGGGATGTGATTCTGTTTCACGCGCGTTTTCCAACCGCATGGCGCGGCGAGATTGAGCGCGAAGTGCTTGAGGCGTTTGGCAAGGACGGCCACCGTCCTGCGCGCGCGATTCTCGTGGCTACCCAGATCATCGAGCAGAGCCTTGACCTCGATTTTGACTTGATGCTGACGCAGTTGGCTCCGGTCGATCTGCTGATTCAGCGCGCCGGCCGGCTGCACCGTCATTCGCGACAACGCCCGACTCACCTTGCCGCACCTCTGCTCATGATCCGAGCGCCCGCGCTTGGACATGGCGCAATCCCAACGTTCGGAGTCGACGAGGCGATCTACGCGCGCTTCATCCTGCTGAAGACGTGGTATGCCTTGCGAGACAAGACGGAACTGCGTATCCCCGACGACCTCGATCCACTGATGAACGTTGTGTACGACCGAAGCGTGCAGGTGGACGGAGCCGGGGACGCTTTCACTCAGGCGCTTGACGCCGCCCTTAACGATATGACGACACGAGAGAACGGCAAAGCGTTTCGCGGTTCCGAATATCGCATTCATGCACCTTTTGACGAGTCACTGATCGGGTCATGGACCGCTCGTATGCCCGATGACGACCATAACATCACTACGCGTGACATCCGCCCCGGCGTGGACATCGTGTGCATGGGAAACGTTCCAGACGGACCGCTGCCTCTGTTTGTCGATCGCGCGCCTACGCACGAAGAAGTTAGCAACCTGATGCGGTTCAAGATCAATGTTCAGAAAAGTGAGGTGGTCGATGGGTTGAGAAGGCTGGAGCCAAATCCGTATTGGGAGCGTACCGCTGGGCTGCGGTCTGCACGCGCCGTCGTCTTCGGCAATGGCGATTTCGCTGTTCCGGGAACTTCGATTCGACTGCGGTTAAGCCGGAACAATGGATTGGAATACGTTGAGGAGACCCCATGACACCAACGTTTAACCTGATTGATCGACCGTGGATTCCGTGTCTGACATTCGACGGGCAGCTCAAAGAACTCGGGCTGAGAGATCTATTCCAGCAGGCGAGCGACCTGCGCGCGATTCACTGCGAGACGCCCATCATGACCGTGGCAGTCCTGCCCGTGGCGCTTTCGATCCTGCACAGGGTGTTCGGACCAGAACGCATAAGGGATTGGCAGCGCATGTGGGACCACGGGCAGTTCCCGGCAGAGCCACTGGACGCGTATTTTGACCAGTGGCACGAACGATTTGACCTGTTTCATCCCGTACGTCCCTTCTATCAGGCTCGCGATGAGCGCGTCAGGCCGCGATCCGTCATTCATCTTGTGCAGTCGATCGCGAACACTGGCGCGTTGTTCACTCATGACGATGAACGCGTGGGTGAAGCAGTTACCCCTGCTGAAGCCGCACGCCGTCTGGTGACTGCTAACTCGTTTCGTACTGCCGGTCTGAGCGGGCTCGACGAGAAATTCACCGATGGAGTGTTTTCGCGTGGGGTGCTTTTCTGGGCGTGGGGAACTACGCTGTTCGAGACGCTGATGCTGAACCTGATGCGGTATCCGCACGACAGCGTGATGAAGTGGACTGCCGAGGATGCACCGGCTTGGGAGATGGACGATGCATATCGCCCGCGCCAGTACCCGAACGGCTATCTGGATTACCTGACATGGCAAAGCAATCGGATTTGGCTTGAGCCTGACGTCAAGGAGGAGAGCGTAACCGTCAGCACGATGACGGTTGCGCCCGGACTAACCTTGTCGAGCGCTGTTAAGTGCCCTCAGAAACGCTACGTCAAGAGGACGAAGAACGATGAAGTCACATGGTCGTTCATGTACTTCAGCACGCAGAAGGCGTTGTGGCGGGACTATCACAGTCTGCTACCCCGGCAGCCCGACGATGACGTACAGCCGCCGATGGTAGTCGATTGGCTTGGTCAGGTTGATTTGGACGCTCACTACCCGCTGCGTTTGCTGGCTAGTGGTATGTTGGCCGATCAGGCGAAAGTGATCTTCTACCGTCAGGAGGAGGTTCCGCTGCCGCCCCAACTGCTGCATCTGGATAATTCCATTCAGAACATCATCAGCGAGGCGATTCAACGAGCCGACGACGTAGGCGACAAGCTGCGTACCGCATTGAGCATAATGGCCGATTGCGTATTACAACGCGGTGCAGAGGGCAAACCTAATTGCAAGGAGCACGCCGATCTGACCCGGCAGTGGGATGCGATGGGGCTGTACTGGGGCCTACTCGAACCGCCTTTTTGGGCATTCGTCGAGTCCCTGACCATAGATGATCCTGATGCCGAGCAGACATGGAATAGTACGTTGATCGATGCCGCACAAGGTGCATTCGGCGAGGCGGAGCGCATGGCCGGCAGCACACCGTGGGCGCTAAGGGGTGCGGTGAATGCGCGGCGCTATCTGCGATTCCAACTCCGTGATCTATTCGAGTCGATACAGTAAGGAGCGTGATATGACCACCGAAACCGAAGAAAGACGACATCCATTCGTGTCTTACCTCGAAGGTCTCGTTGACGACCGGGCCGCGCTGGCCGAACTGCGACGAGGGTTAGGTCGCGAACCGGGCGAAGCGCCGGGGATGTATCCGTACGTCGTGCCTTTCGTTCGCAACAGCTACGATGAGGACGACTACTACCTGATCGCGGCGCTGTTCGGGCTGCATCCGTCCTCTGGCGCGCGTGGCAACATGGGCGAACATCTTTACGCCTATGCACAAGCTCTAGGTGACGACGCGGCTACGACTCGACGCTTTACGCAGCTGCTTCGCCAGCGTCGAGCGACGCTCGATACACCGCTGCGCCAGCACATTGCCATGCTGAAGTCGAAGGATATTCCTGTGAACTTCCATCAGCTCATGCTCGACCTGCGCGGATGGGATCACGACGAGAAGTACGTTCAGAAAAGGTGGGCCAGTGCCTACTGGAAGTACGAACCCAGCAAGTCCAATCGTTAGCCGGCATTCTCACATCACGTTTCGATTCATAAGGAGAACACACATCATGATTGTCGAACTGCACGCTATCCAGAGCTTCGGCCCGTCCAACCTCAACCGCGACGACACCGGGAACCCGAAGGACGCGATCTTCGGCGGGGTGCGCCGTGCGCGCATTTCCTCGCAAGCGGCCAAACGCGCGATCCGGGTTTCGGACGTATTCAAGCGAACCGTAAACGCACCGACGGGAATGCGCACCAAGCTCCTGATCGAACAAATTGTCGGCGGGTTGGTTAGCCGTGGTTATGACGAGGCCGCGGCTCTGGCGTATGCGACCAATGTCATCACGACGTTGTTTGCCAAGCTCGACAAGAAAGCGCAGAACAAGACGAATGTCCTCGTCTACATCAGTCAAGGCGAAATCGATCAGATCGTCGCATTCGCTGAACAAGCAGCATCTAGAGGTGAGCAGCCCGATGTGTCGGAGCTAATTAAGTCGTTCAAAAAGCAGATGGCGAACCGTACGAGCGCGCCGGACATTGCGCTGTTTGGACGCATGTTAGCCGACAGCCCAGAACTAAACATCGACGCCGCATGCCAAATGGCGCATGCCCTTTCCACCCACGAGGTGAACACCGCCGAGTTTGACTACTTCACTGCCGTTGACGACTTGCAGCCGAACGACAATGCAGGTGCCGGTATGATTGGTTTGGTGGCGTTTAACGCAGCGACATACTACCGTCACACGCGCATCGACGTGGAACAACTCGTCACCAACTTGGCAGGCGACCACGAGCTGGCTCTGCACACAATTGCGGGCTTGATGCAGGCATTTGCGCTGGTCGTTCCGTCCGGTATGCAAAACTCGTTTGTGAACCAGCACGCACCGGACTTTCTGCTCGCAGTTGTGCGCTACGACAACGACGGTCAGTCGCTCGACAACGCCTTTGAGTCGCCCGTGCGCGCCAAAGGGATCGGCTACGTCGAACCCTCGATTGAACGGCTGGCGACCTATTGGGATCAGGTGGATCGCGCCTTCCGATTGAGTGATCCTGTGGTCTCAGTGATGAATCCGCGCCGCTTTCCCCTGCCTTCTGAGGAACTGAACGCCGCCACGCAGCCAGACTTACGCGCATGGGTGGATGTGGTGATCGACGCGGTGAGTAAGGCGGCTGAATCATGACGACGTTGCTGCTGAGACTATGTGCACCCATGCAAGCTTGGGGTACACAGAGCAATTTCAGTAATCGCGATACCGGCCGTGAGCCATCTAAGAGCGGTGTGATCGGCCTGTTATGCGCGGCGTTGGGCCGTCCGCGATATGCACCGGTGGATGACCTTGCTAGCTTGCGGATGGGGGTACGCGTTGATCAAGAAGGAGTGATCCGCAAGGACTATCATACGGCTGGCAAGGGCGGCTACTACAAGGTTGACGGTAGTGTCCAGAGAGGCAGTCTGATCACTTCGGATCGCTACTACTTGCACGATGCCAAGTTTCTGGTCGGACTGGAAGGTGATGCGGGTCTACTGGAGGACTTGCAGACGGCCCTAAAGCAACCGACATGGTTTCTATTCCTAGGACGCAAGGCATGCATCCCGGCAGAGCGTGTATGGCTGCCGGATGGTCTACAGGATGCACCACTGTATGACGCGCTTCGCCGATATCCGTGGCTTGGCCAAGGCACGCAGCCGTCAGGTGTTCGACTGCTGATTGAGGATTTGACAGGCGCAATGGTTCGCAACGATCAGCCGCTATCGTACACCGCACGGCGCTTTCTGCCGCGCCGAACCACTCATCACGTTGTGAGTCTGCCGATTGTTGATGCGGAGGGATAAGGTCATGTATTTAACTCGGTTGTTCTTCAGCCTGCGCTCGCGCGAGGCGCGATTCGACCTTTCTGACCGCTATGAGCTGCACCGCACGTTGCTGTGCGCGTTCCCGCAGACACTGCCAGACAGCGAGCGTGTGCTCTACCGGGTGGAAGAACAGTATTGGCTGCCGGTAGTACCTGTACTAGTGCAGTCAATCGACCGGCCCGACTGGACGCGTGCTGAACGTCTGAATCACGCCGGTTATCTGGAGCAGGCTATCAACGTGCGGCCGATAGCGCCGCAGGTACAGGCCGACGAGCGTCTACGGTTTCGGTTGCAAGCTAATCCAACCGTTAAGCGAGACGGCAAGCGCCACGCAATCCTGACTGAGGAAAACCTTCGGGCGTGGCTCGCACGCAAGGGACAGGTGCACGGTTTCCGCGTAGCGCCTGAACAAGTCCAAGTTGTTAAGCTGGGCAAGAAGTTCGGCAAGAAGCGCCAGCAGACTTGGTATGCTGTGCAATTCGACGGCGTGCTAACAGTCACCGATTCCGATGCGCTGATTTCTGCGCTAGGCAATGGTGTCGGCAGCGCCAAGGCGTTCGGTTTCGGATTGTTGTCGATCCCGTATAGAACGGTATAAGTGCGGCACGACAATCAGATCAGGTGACGAGAGGCAGCTAGATGTGTACGATCGGCATCACTGAAGGGAGTTCGACGTGAAGCTGCGCGATCTACATACGCTTCCGCAGCTCAGGGACAGTCTGAGCTATCTGTACATTGAGCACGCGACGCTACAGCGTTACCGCCAGTCTGTCGAATATGTCGATGAGCTAGGGCGCGTGGCGATCCCGATAGCGTCGCTGAGCGTCCTGCTGCTCGGCCCGGGCACGAGCATCTCACACGAGGCGGTCAAGCTCTTGGCACAAAACGGCTGCACCATCGTGTGGACGGGCGAGGACGCGTCGCATTTCTATGCGCAGGGTCTGGGAGAGACACGAAAGGGGCATCGTCTCCTGCAGCAGGCCGCGCTAGTGTCCGACCCACGATTGAGGCATGAGGTCGCCCGCCGCATGTACGCGTTCCGGTTTGACGAGACGCTCGACCCGGACGTGACTCTGGAGCAGATGCGCGGTAAGGAGGGGGTTCGCGTGCGCAGCGCATATCAGCATATCGGACGCCGTTACGGTGTGAAATGGCACGGCCGGCGCTATGATCGCGGAAATTGGGATGCGGCGAACCCGATCAACCGCGCTATCTCAGCGGCCAACGCGCTGTTGAATGGACTCTGTCATGCAGCGATTGTCAGCGGCGGGTATTCGCCGGGCCTCGGGTTCATTCATACCGGGAAGCAGCTGTCGTTTGTCTACGACATTGCCGACCTCTACAAGCTGGAAGTCACAGTTCCGATCGCGTTTCAAGTTGTAGCGCTGCGCGCTGAGAACATCGAACTTGAAGTGCGCCGCCGCTGCCGTGCACAGTTCACGGAGGTGAAGCTGCTCGAACGGATTCTCCCCGATATCGACGCGCTGCTGCAGATCACGCAGGATACGATGCCAGACTACGATGCGGATGGAGCCTTGCCCGGACCGCTGATTCAGGATACTGGTGCGCAAGCAGAGACAGAGGAGTGAGAAGTGGTTGTCATCGTGATGGAAAGGGTAACACCTTCTGCACGCGGCATTCTGTCGCGTTGGATGATCGAGCCGCGTGCCGGGGTATTCGTCGGGCAGGTCACCGCACGTGTACGCGACCTGCTGTGGAAGCAGTGTTGTGAGTTGGCCGGGGAAGGCAGTGTGGTACAACTTTGGAGTACGGTGACGGAACAGCGGTTTGCAATGCGCGTTTTTGGCAATCCACGCCGAACGGTGGTAGATGTTGATGGATTACAACTGATTCGGCGCGCGCCGAAAGGCAAAGCGAACAAGGAAAATCCGCGATAGTTACGCGATATTGCGGAAGTGTTGTCCCCACGCACGTGGGGGTGAACCGAATCACCTCACGGGCTCGATTAGAGTCATGCGTTGTCCCCACGCACGTGGGGGTGAACCGTTGGACGTGTTCGACGTAAACCTGGTCGTAGTCGTTGTCCCCACG
>JZRA01000116.1 GCA_001567485.1 Chloroflexi bacterium OLB13 | reverse complement strand
CACGAAATCGCGCTGACGGTGCATCTCGATCGCGGCGCGACCCGCACCGAGCGCATCCAGCGTGTTCAGCCATTCAGCGCGTGCGGCGACCTGCGGCGGGCGCTGTTCAGTTTGCTCGACAAGGCCGACATCACCGAGCCGGTCGGCGCGCTGAGCGTTTCGCTCAACCGCCTGAGCGCCGCTATCCCGCGCCAGTTGGAGATGTTCACGCAGCGTCCGCGCAAACAGGCCGTGCTGGACTTAGCCGCCGAGCTGAGCAAACGCTGCGGCCCGTGCTTCTTCACCGCTGAGCTGCGCGATGGCGCGCTGCTGCCTGAGCGCCGCTTCACGTTGATCGCCGTGCCGGCCGAGGACGCATCCTGATGACGCGCCTGCTGCTGCCGGCCGAACGCATCACGGTTGACCTCGAAGACGGCGCGCCGGTGCGGTTCGTGTGGCGCGGACGCGATCACCGCGTGCTGTACCTCGTCAATCGTTGGCGCGCCGACGCTGAATGGTGGCGCGTCCGTCAGTGGCGCGAGCATTACAAGCTCATCACCGACAGCGGCCTGCTGCTGGTGATCTATTACGATTTGAGCCGCGAGGCGTGGTATGTGCAGCGGGTATATGACTGAGACCTCATCCCCCGACGCCCGCACTTCACAGGTTGGACTCGCGCGCGGGTTCAACCTACGGGAATGGGAGTCCAGAGGGCGCGAGTCCTTAGCGGAGGTGCGGAGGCGACGCCTCTGATACGTCCTGAATGACCACCGGATACGTCGAACTGCACGCTCATTCGTGCTTCAGCCTGCTGGATGGCGCATCTTACCCTGAGGCACTGATCGCGCGGGCGGTGGCGCTGGATATGCCGGCGCTGGCGCTCACCGACCACGACGCGATGTACGGCGCAGTACCGTTCGCCAAAGCAGCGCGTGAGGCAGGGATCAAGCCGATCTTGGGCGCTGAACTGACGGTGCGCGGCACTGCTCCGCATCATCTGACCGTGCTGGTGCAGAACGCGGCCGGATGGACGAATCTGTGCGCGCTCATCACCTCGGCGCGGCACAACGCCCCAAAGGGCGACGCGCTGCTGGACGCGCATCTGCTTGATACACACCGCGACGGCCTGATCGTGCTGTCGGGCTGTCGTCGCGGTGAGATCGCGGCGGCGCTGCGGCGCGGCGACCATGACGCAGCAGCGCGGGCGGCCTGTCGTTATCGCGCGCTGTACGGCGATCACTTCTATATTGAACTCCAGCGTCACCACCTGCCGGACGATCAGCGCCTGACCGCCGACCTGATCGCGCTGGCCCGTGAACTCGATCTGCCGGTGGCGGCAACCAATAACGTGCATTACGCCGAGCGCGACGGCCATCGCCTGCAAGACATCCTGACCTGCATCCGGCACAACATCACGCTCGACGACGCGTGCGCGCTGCTGCGCCCGAATTCGGAGTACTACCTCAAGTCCGCCGCCGAGATGGCCGCCCTATTCGCCGACGCGCCGGACGCGCTGACGAACACCATGCGCATCGCCGGAGAGTGCGACTTCACGCTGGAGTTCGGCTTGCAAGAGCTGCCGGTCTATCCGACGCCGGAGGGCCAAAGCGCCTGTGATCTGCTGCGGTCGCTGTGCCATGACGGGCTGGCGGCACGCGGCATCACGCCGTCCGACGGCATCACGCGCCAGTTGGAGCACGAGCTGTCGGTCATCACCCGCAGCGGCTTGAGCAACTACTTCCTGATCGTGTGGGACATCGTGCGCTGGTCACGTGAGCGCGGCATCTTGTGTCAGGGACGCGGATCGGCCGCCAATTCACTGGTCGCCTACCTGCTGATGATCTCACCCGTCAACCCGCTGGAGCATGATCTCGTGTTCGAACGATTCTTGAGCGAGGAGCGCCGCACCACACCGGACATCGACATCGACTTCGACGCGGCCCGCCGTGAGGAGGTGATTCAATACGTCTATCACCGCTACGGCCATGCTCACGCGGCGATGGCCTGCACGTTCATCACCTTTCGCGCGCGTTCGGCTATGCGCGACATCGGCAAGGCGCTCGGCCTGCCGCTGGACGTGCTCAACCGCGCCAGCCGCATCATCGACACGTATCGCAGCGGGCGCATCGCCGAGGCCGCCGGGTTGAGCGACCTGATCGCGCCCGAGACGCTGGCGCTGATTGTCGAACTCGGCCAGCAGATCGACGGCTTCCCGCGCCATCTCGGCATCCACAACGGCGGGATGATCCTGACCGGTGCGCCGTTGAGCCACCGTCTGCCGACCGAGCCAGCGACGATGGCCGACCGCTATGTCGTGCAGTGGGACAAAGACAGCCTCGAAGACGCCGGCATCTGCAAGATCGACATCCTCGGCCTGCGTATGCTGTCGGCCGTGGCCGAGGCCAGCGCGATCACCGGCGCCGACCTCGACGCGCTCACCTTCGATGACGCGACCGTGTACGACATGGTGACGGCGGCCGACACGATCGGCGTGTTTCAGGTCGAAAGCCGCGCACAGGCGCAGGTGCTGCCGCGCCTTCAGCCGCGCCAGTTCAACGATCTAATCATCTCGATCTCGCTGATCCGGCCGGGGCCGATTCAGGGCAACATGGTGCATCCGTATCTGCGCCGCCGCTTGGGCGAAGAGCCGGTCACGTATCCGCATCCGCGCCTTGAGCCAGCGTTAGCCGAGACGCTCGGCGTGGTGCTGTTTCAAGAGCAGGTGCTGAAGGTCGCGCGCGATCTGGCCGGGTTCAGCGGCGGACAGGGCGAGCTGCTGCGCCGCGCATTGGGCAGCAAGCGCGCTCATGAACAGATCGAAAAGCTGCACAGCGCGTTCATCAGCGGCGCGGCGGAACTCGACGTAACGAACGCCGTGGCCGAGGCGGTGTTCGACGCGCTGCGCAGTTTCGGCGGCTACTCGTTCCCCAAGAGTCACGCGGCGGCGTTCGCTGTGCTGGTATACAAGAGCGCATGGCTCAAACGGTATCATCCGGCGGCGTTCGCCTGCGCGCTGCTCAACAATCAGCCGATGGGCTTCTGGTCGCCGGCGGTGATCGTCAACGATGCGCGGCGGCATGGGGTGCGCGTGCTGCCGGTCGACCTGCGCTACAGCGCCGCGATCTGCACGGTCGAGGACGGCGCGGTGCGGCTTGGTTTCTGGCAGGTGCGCGGTATCGGCGAAGAGGCCGCCGATCGGGTTGCCGCCGCGCGCGACGAACAGCCATTCACCAGCCTGCGCGACTTCTGCCGCCGGACTCGCCTGCCGCACCGCCTGACCGAAAATTTGATCCTCGCCGGCGCGATGGATCACTTCGGCAGCACTCGCCGCGAGCAGGTCTGGGCGCTGGCGAACCTGCTGGACGAGCCGGGGATGCTCGACCTCGACATGACCGACGATCCGCTGCAGTTCCCGTCCGCCAGCCGCGGCGAGATCATGACCGTTGAATACGACCTGACCGGCGTTATGCTGCGCGGCCATCCGCTGGCGTTGTATCGCGACTGGCTGGACGAGATGGGCGTGTTCAACAGCGCCGATCTGGCCGATCTACCGGATGGCAGCCATGTGCGCGTGGCGGGATTGGCGGTCGTGCATCAAGCCCCGCCGACCGCCAAGGGGCATCACTTCATCACGCTTGAGGACGAGGACGGGTTTATCAACGTGGTCGTGCGGCCCAAGGTGTATCCGAAATACCGCACCATCCTGCGTACGTCGCCGCTGCTGGTGATCGAAGGCGAGGTGCAGCGGCAGGGGGCGGTCGTCAACGTCGTGCTGAGCGACGCGCGCACATTGGGCGTTCAAGCGCCGTGAGGCGTGCGCCAGCGCTGATTTCCAGTGGCTGACTCGAAAACTCTGCTATGCTTCAGATGGGAGCAACGGGCCGATGTGGAGGAGGGACACATGACACAGGAACTGTGGACGGCTGTCGACGACTACGTTCAGCGGATGCTGATCGCGCCGAATCCGGTACTCGATGCGGCGCTCGTGTCCAGCGCTGAGGCCGGCCTGCCCGATATACAAGTCGCGCCGAATCAAGGCATGCTGCTGCATCTTCTGGCGCGCATGCAGCATCCCAAACGCATCCTTGAGATCGGCACGCTGGGCGGATACAGCACGATCTGGTTGGCGATGGCGCTCGCGCCCGGCGGACGCTTAATCACGCTGGAGTATGAGCCGCGGCATGCACAGGTCGCGCAGGAGAATATCGCGCGCGCAGGGTTGGCGGATCGCGTCGAAATCCGTGTTGGACGCGCGCTCGACTCACTGGCACAGCTCGCCGCCGAGGGATTGGACAGCTTCGACCTGATCTTCATTGACGCCGACAAGCCGAACAATCCGGATTACTTCCGCTGGGCGCTGTCCCTCTCGCGCCCCGGCACGGCGATCATCGTCGACAACGTCGTGCGCGATGGCCGCGTCGTCGATGACGCCAGCACGGACGGCAGCGTGCGCGGCGTGCGTGAGATGTTCGACGTGATCGCCGCCGAGCCGCGTGTCGACGCCACGGCGATACAGACCGTCGGCGTGAAGGGATATGACGGCTTGCTGCTCGCGCTGGTGAAGGAATTGGCGTAACCGTCCGCCAGCCGCGCTTGTGAAGCGCGCGCCGTTCGGTGTACAGTGATGCCCGTACCGGCCGTGGAGTTCACATCGTGACTGATTCGCTCTCTGCTTCGCCGCTGACCGTGTTGGTGCTTGGCGTCGGCGGCAACGTCAGCCAAGGCATCCTCAAGGCGTTGGCGCTTTCAACGCTGCCCGTGCGGGTAATCGGCGCGTGCGTCGGCCCAGAGTCGATGGGGCTGTACACCTCCGACGCGGCCTACATCTCGCCGCGCGCCGATGACGCGGCATTCGTCCCGTGGTTGATCGACGTGTGCAATCGCGAGGGTGTACGCGCGGTGCTGTCCGGCGTCGAGCCGGTCGTCGCGGCGATCTCTGCTCAGCGCGCGCAAATCGAAGCGGAGACCGGCGCGGTCTGCCTCGTCAGTCCGCCGCAAGTGCTGGCGGTCGGCGACGATAAGCTGCGGACGTGCCAGTGGCTTGAGGCGCACGGGTTGAACACGCCGCGTTACGCCGACGGCAGCGACCGGGACGCAGTGCGCAAGCTGGCGGCCGAGGCGGGGTATCCGCTGATCGCGAAACCGCGCGGTGGCAAGAGCGCCGAAGGCATTCTGACCCTGCGCAGCGACGCCGATGCCGACTATATCGCCACGCGCCCGCGCTATGTGGTCGAGGAAATGCTGGGCGACTCTGAATCCGAGTATACGGTCGGCTGTTTTGTCGACCGGAACGGCATGGTGCGCGGCAGTATCGCTATGCGCCGCAGCTTGCATCAGGGGACGACCGTGTTCGCGCAGGTCGGCGACTATCCGGACGTGCGCGCCGAAGCCGAACGGATCGCCGCGGCGCTCAAGCCCGTGGCGTCGTGCAACGTGCAGATGCGTGTGCATCTGGGCCGGCCGGTCGCGTTCGAGATCAACGTGCGCTTCTCCGGCACCACGCCAATGCGCGCGCGCTTCGGGTTCAACGAGGTCGAGGCGGCGCTGCGTCACTACGTGATGGGCGAGGATGTCACCCTGCCGCGCGTCACCGAGGGGATCGCAGTGCGCTACTGGAACGAGCTGTACGTCTCACCGGAAGCGTACACCGCGCTGGCTCGCGACGGCCGTCTGTCCGATCCACACGCCTTCCCGACCACGCTCGAAGACTACGGCCATCGGAAGCCATGATGAGTCGTGAGGGATCAGGGGACAAGGGTAGAAAGACGCTTGAACCATCGGGAACACCGGAGGGTTTGTAGGGGCGCAGTGCATTGCGCCCCCTACGATTTGCGTCACTTTTCGCGTCGGGAAGAACGCCTCCTTGCCGCCGCCGTGTTGATGTCATCCTACCCTCTGACAACTGACCCCTGCCAACTGGCAACTGACCACTGACCACTGCCAACTGACAACTGGCTACCCCTAGGGCTGCGGTGTGACGGCAAGTGTCGGTTGGGCGCTGGTCGCGCCGCTGCCGATGCTCCCCAAGCTGGCCGGATCGACGGTGCCGACGGGCTGGAAGGGCTGAACCGTCGTGACCGGATTAGGCTGTGTCGTGACCGCCGCGCCGAAGCCCACACTGTCGAGGCTGGCGCCGTTGGCGTCGGCCGCACAGCGGAAGCCCGAATACGCCAGCTTCTGATCCGGCGCACGGTTCAGGCGGTGTACAGAGCGGGCGAAGAATGGCCGGAACGCGAACGATCCGCCGCGCAGCACGCGCTCGACACCGGTCAGCGGGCCGGTCGGGTTGGTAGCGCCGCCGGACTGCCCATAGTACGTCGGTGAATACCAGTCGGAGACCCACTCGGCGGCGTTGCCCGCCATGTTGTACACGCCGAACGCGCTGCGCCCGCCCGGATACGACTGCGCGTCAACCGGCACGTTGGGCGCGTCGGTCGAGCCGGACGTGTTGGCGTTGTCCGGGTTCCACTCGTTGCCCCACGGATACAGCGTATTGCTCACGCCGCGCGCAGCCCGTTCCCATTCGGCCTCGGTCGGCAGGCGGCGGCCCAAGGCGCGGCAGTACGCATCCGCGCCGTACCACGTCACATATACGACCGGCGTATTGGCGATCAAGTCGATGTTGAGGAAGTAATTGGCCGGATCGGACGTGATGTACGTGTTGGCGTTTTCTTCGAATGTGTCGGTGCAGCGCTGCGGGACGGTCGTGCCGCACCCGTTGCGATGATCGCGGCCCTGCGAGCGCAGATAGTTCAAGAACGCGACGTACTGCGCATAGGTCACCTCGGTCGCTTCGATCAAGAAGCTGTCGACGGTGACATCATGCGCCGGCAGCGAGTCGTCCGCATCGCTGGTCTGACACGCGCCGCCCTGATCGCCGCACTCGCGTACTGCTTGCGCGACCTCGGCCGGGAACGTCCCCATCGTGAACGTGCCGCCTTCGACCGGCACAAGCTGCGACGCAATCGCGGCCAACTGTGGCGGCACGCCGCCTTCCAACGGCGCGCTGGTCGCGGCGAGGTCGGTTGGGGCGCCCACCGCCTGCTGCGTTGCGGGCGCGGCTGGTGTCGTCGGGGCCGGAGCGAGCGTATCCGTAGCCGCCGGCGCGAGCGTATCGGTCGGGAACAGCACGCCCGACGGCAGCGTCGCGATCGAGCTGATGTCCGGCGTAGCGGTGATGATGAACGGCGTTTGGCTGGGCGCGGCTTGGACGTTGGGATCAGGCGACGCGTGATGATGAACGGGGTCTGCGACGGACGCGCCGCGACGGCCTGACCGCTGAAATCGAGCGCCAGCACGCCCAGTGTCAGGCCGGCCAGCACAAGCACGACAGCGCAGCCGAACCCGAGCACGAGGCCGATGATCGTCCACTGCCACGCGCCGCCGCCGCGCCGCCGCCCTGAGTATTGATAGCGTGACATACCCGTGGGGTCTCCAATGGGTTAACAAACACGGCGGTTAGGGTAAAAGAGATTCACCCACCGCGCAAGATCGTTAGACTCGGCGGCGGGGAATCGGCGGAGTCTGACGCGTCATCACCGGTTGACCGGACGGTGCTGCTGGGGGCTGATTCGGGTTCAGGTTCGCCGGCTGCTGCGCACTGTCTCGCTGCTGCTGGGGCAGCATCCCTTCTTTGCGCAGTTGATTCACAACCGCATCGACCTGCTGCTGATTTTCGATCTGCTTCTCGATCTCCTTGACGGCGCGCTGGCGGCGGCTGATCTCCTCGCGCACACCCAGCGGCCCCGGCACATCACGGAAGACCTTCGGCGTCTCATCGCCCAGCAGCAGCAGGCGCACGTCGCCGTAGTCGAGCAAGCTGCGCAGCAGGCCGGTCGTCTCCGCCTCGATGTTGTGGATGCGCTGGATCAGAATTTGATCTTCGCGAAACTGCAGCAGCAGCGGGCTTTGCGAGAGCAGCGTAATCACTTGGTCGCCGATGATGTACAGATCGTGGCGCCAGTCCCAGTCGGCCAGATACAGCCAAATCACGCCGATCACCAGCCCGATGAACCCGCCGATCGACGCCAGCGCGCCGAGGTCGGCCAACGCCTCGATGCGCCACCCGAAGATCAGCACGAACAGGCAGCCGAGGATGAACAGGATCGGCCAGAAGATGTGGCGCGCCCACACCATCAGATGCCGGCGGTACACCTGCTCGCCGCGCTGATTGACGTACTTCATCGAGAACAGCCCGCCGCCCGCGACCGCCGGGGCAACCCGCCGCCCGGTGTCGTCTGGCGGGAAGGTCAGCGGATCATTATGCTCGTCCGGCTTGCGGCCCGGCAGCGTGATCCCCGCCTTCGCGGCCTTCATGTCGCGCTGGTGGAACAGGTAGTCTTTGACGCGGCCGGGGTGAGGCACGAAATCCATACTGATGTTGCCGGCGCTGCCTGCCGTGCTGATGACGACATCGCCATAGCGCAGAATGCGCGAGACCGGGTCGCCGGGGCGCAGGGTCGCCAGCACGGCCTGTACGCTCAACAGGCCGACCTCTTGAGTCTCCACGCTGAAGCGCGCTACCTGCTGCTCCACACGCAGCACGCGTTCGTCGGTGATGACAAGCCAATCGTTGCGCCAGTCGAAGTAGATGTAGATCAGCAGGCCGCCGGGGATCACCAGCGCCAGACCGGCCAGCACGATCGAGACGAAGGGTATCGGGCTGAGGATCGCGCCGACGATCATCGCGGCGAGGATCACAGCCGGCAGAAACGCCGCGCGCACCATCACCCACCAATGCCGGTGGATCATCAGCCGGAGCGTCTCGCCGGGGTTGAGCCATGTCGGGCGATGCGCTTGAAAGCGGGCCGGAACGGCCGAACGGTTCGGGCTGGGCTGCGGCGGGTGGGTGACGGGACTCTGCTCCGGCAGCTGGGCGGGCTGCTGCGCCGGCGGCGTTGGATCAAACGGCCGATCCTGCTGCGGCGGCGTGTGCGACGGCGCAGGGGCCGGGGGCGGCGTGCCATGTGACGGGCCGGGTGCAGAAATCGGCGCCTGAGTCTGCGGCGCGCCGGTCGGCAGCGCCAAGTACGCGTCGCGCGGAATGTGCAGCAGCACTGCCGTCTGCACGATCACGAACGTCGCCTGCTCGACCAACTCCTGCGTCAGCGCCGCGTCGTTGAAGAACTGATTCGGCTGCACATTCGCCAACACACGCTGGCCGCCGTCCGATCCCTGCTGGATCAGCTGGCCGGCCCCGGACAGCAGCATGTAAAACCCGCGCGCGACGTCCCATTGTCTGAAGATGATGTCGCCGGGGTTGTGGCGTGTGACGCGGGCCACCCCCGCCACCCGCGCCAATTGATAGCCGGGCAGGCTCGCAAATATCGGCAGCCGCTGCAGCGCCGCGATAAGCTGTGGATCACGCATGGCGGAATCCCTTCAACGTCGAGACTCGCCGATTATAACGCGCTGTCATTCGTACCGGAGTGGCGCCAGCCCCAGTCCTTCGAGCGCATCGCGTACACGGGCGCAGTCGGCGGAGTCGGCGCGGTCGGCTGTGCCCACGAGGATCACGCGGCTGGTCGAGTCGCGCCCGCCCTTGCGCGAGGCCGTCAACACCTTCGACTTGTAGCCGAGTTTTCCCATGCGCGTGGCGCGCTTCACCGTGTCCCACACGGCGTCGACGTTGGCGACATCGCACTCGATCACCCATGCACCGGCGCGCGGTGTGGGAGCCGCCGTCGGGACATCCGCCTCGCACTCGATCCAGTACACCGCCGCAATCGCGCTCGGCACAGCGTCGGCGTCGTGCTGCAACCGCGCGCGCTGCACGAGCTGAATTAGGTCGAGATTGGGGGCCTGCGGGGTCTTATCGTCTGGCATTTCCCATGTTCTCCAGTTCGCCCGATTCAGCGTCAGCGCGCGGCGCGGCGTTTGCGCGGGCGCGCCTCAGGCTGGCACGTCGGGCAGAAGTGCGTGCCGCGTTGGGCTACGCGAATCTTATGCAGCGGCGCGCCGCACATAAGGCACGGCTCGCCCTCACGTCCGTACACGTAGAAATGCCTCTGCGCCTCGCCGGTCGTGCCATCCGGCTTGCGATACCAGTTGACTGACGCGCCCTCATGGTCGATGCCCTCGCGCAGCACCGCTTGTACCGTCGCGTGCAGTGCCGCGGCCTCCGCCTTCGTCAGCGTATCGGCGCGGCGAAGCGGATGCAGCTTGGCGCGAAACAGGGCTTCATCCGCGTAGATGTTGCCCACGCCAGCGATGAATGACTGGTCAAGCAGCAGCGCCTTGAGCGCCGTCGAACGCCCCTTCATGCGCGCACGGAACACGTCCGCTGTGAAGCTGTCGTCCAGCGGCTCCGGCCCCAACGCCGCCGCGCCGGGTGTGATGCTGGCGAAGTCGCCGGTCAGGAATACCTTGCCGAACTTGCGTGAGTCGCTGAAGCGCAGTTCGCGGCCGTCGCTCAGCCCCAGCTTGACATGCACCCAGCGGTCGGCCTCGTGCGGCACATCCGGCGGCGCGACGTACAGCCGTCCGGTCATCTTGAGATGCACGATGAGCAGGTCGTGATCAAGCGTACACACGATGTACTTGGCGCGCCGGTCGATCGCCTGCACCGTCTGACCGACGACACGCGCCGCGAACGAGTCCGGGTCGGGCATACCGATCGAGCGCGGCCAGTCGTTCCAGAACGACGTGATCGTGCGGCCGACCAGCGGCGCGCGCAGCCCGCGCACGACCGTCTCGACTTCAGGCAGTTCAGGCATCTCACTCTCGTTTCGTCATGTGGGGCGCTGCCCCAATCCCCGCCAGAAGGCTTCCGCCCTCTGGACTCCCGATCCCGCGAAATCGGGCCGCAAGCGGCGTGATCTCGCAGAGATGGGGTCAAGGGGTTTACACCCCTTGGAAATCCTTAGCTCAAGCTGTCGCGCAGTTTTTCGACCAGTTTGCGCTGCTCGTCGGTGAGCGTTTCCGGCACGGTGATGAGCACGCGAGCGTACAGGTCGCCGGGCTTGCCCTTGCCGCCGGGCATACCGCGCCCGGACAGGCGGAACTTGCGCCCGCTTTGCGTGCCGGGCGGAATGGTCATCTTGGCGCTGCCCGTGACCAGCGGGACAGTCACCTGTCCGCCGAGCATGGCGGTGAACAGGTCGACTTTGACCTCGGTGGTCAGGTCTTTGCCGTCGCGCGTGAACTGCATGTCAGGCTCGACGGTGACGATCAGATAGAGGTCGCCGGGGGTGGTGCGGCCCGGTTCGCCCTCGCCGCGCAAACGCACGCGCGTGCCGTCGGTCACGCCGGCGGGGATGTCCGCACGAACGCGCCGGTCACCGCGGGTGATATAGCGCGTGGTACCCTCGAACGCCTCGCGCAAGGAGACGCTGACCGGGTGCTCGATGTCGCGGCCTTTGTCCGGCTGTGCGCGGCGGCGGCGCTGTCCAAAGCCGGCCTCACCGCCCATCCCGCCGAAGAAGCTGGACATCAGGTCTTCGAACGCCGACGGGTCGATGGTTTGCGCGTATGGGCCGCCGCCCGTAGGGCCAGCGCCCTGACGGTAGTTCTCGAAGTCCGGCCCGAAACGGTCGTACATCTGCCGGCGTTCGGGATCGCTCAGGACTTCGTAAGCCTGATTGATCTCCTTGAAACGCGTTTCTGCGTTGGGATCGTGCTTGTTGACGTCGGGATGGTACTGCTTGGCCTGCCGGTGAAAGGCGCGCTTGATCTCTTTATCGTCGGCCCCCCGATCCACCCCGAGGATTTCGTAGTAGTCTCGTGCCATAGTTATCTGTCGACCTCTTGAATCAGGATGTGCGCAGACATCCCGCCCCTCGTGGGTACGGACGCCTAAGACGCACATTTCTATTGTACCCGTGTTCCCTGCTCACACGCGGTCTGCGGCGTCAATTCTAAGAAAGAATCTATAGAGCGTGGGGGTGGAACGGCTAATTCGAGTCGGACGGGTCGGATACGCCGGGATACCCCGCGATGGCGATTTTGCGCGGCACACGACCTGCCGCGGCCGGCCGGGTTTCGGCGGATTGCAGCAGATCCCAGACCTGCGTCCACAGCGCGTCGTATTCGTCCGGGGTGGCGAAGAACGTGAACTCGGCGCAGGACAGCCGATCGCGCTTCCAGTCCGGGTCGGGCGTGGCGTCCAGATAGGCGTGAAAGCTGGTGAGGATCATGCCGGTCAGCAGCGAGAATACCTGCTGTAAGCCGGCTTTATCGAGTCCCTCGAAGTCTTGATCGGCCAGCAAAGCGGGCTTGGAGTCGCTGAGTTGATACGTCTTCTCCTCGATACCGTTGACCGACCGCGTGCTGGCGATCTCGATGTAGCCCCCTTCGAGCAGCAGCCGCAGATGGCGGTACAGCGACGACACCGGCACGTCCGGCAGCGCGTCGGCGATCTGGTGGGTGGTGCGTTCGCGCCGGACAAGCGCCTGAAGGATGCGCAGGCGAACAGGGTGAACGATCAGCGCGAGGGCTTGGCTGGGCATGAGTCTCTCTTTCGCTGCGTGGTTCAGGTAATGCCGCGTAGAAGGATACCACGTCCCGCCGTGCTGCGGCTTACGTGCCGCTGGCGAAGAACGGCGCCGTCGCGCGAAATAGGCCGCGCACCGCGTCAAGCAGGGTTGCGCCACGCCCCGCCACTGCCACATCGCCGCTGCGGGCGATCAGCCGGCTGTTGACGCGCTGGTCGGGCTGCTGCACGGGATGATACGTGAACAACACCGCCCAATCCTTGCCGAACACGTCGGCGGCGACCGTGAGCATCCGTTCGAGCGCCTCCAGCGTATCCCGGTCGAGCCATTCGCTCGGGCCGTAGAGGGCTGGCCCGCGCTTGCTCATGTCGCCGTCGTAGATCCAGTGATGGCCGCTGACTTCCTGCCACAGCATCGCCAGCGCCGCGCCGAGCGCCGGTTGTTCGGTGACGCGCTCTTGATTCGGCCCCCACTCGACCTCCGCCGCCCATATCACCGCGCCGTCAGCGCCGGACGCCTCGACGCGGATATGAGCGTCAGGATGGCCGCGGCTCACCAGATCGCCAACGACCGCCTGCCAGCTCAGCCACCCGTTGGCGTGGCGAAAAACCAGCGGCTCGATTCCGCGCGTACGGAAGTCATTGCTCATGATACAGGCTCCATGCGAGGAAGCGGTCGATGTGATACTGCGCGAGCTGCGTCCCTAAGCCGCCGGGCGGGCCGTCGAAGGCGTGATGTCCCCACGGGATGCGCAGCAGCGCAACCGGCACGCCGTGACGGCGCAGCGTCCAGCGCAGCATTTCGCTGTTGATAGCGTACACCAACCCGTCTTTCTGGCCGTGAACGAGCAGGGTTGGCGGACACTCCGGCCCGGCGTGCGTGATCGGGCTGGCGTCGATGTACTGCTCCGGCGCCGCGTCGAGATCGCCGCCCATAAGCTTCTCCACGCGTGGATCGACCTTTTCACCGACCATCGTGAGGTTGGACGGCGCATAGATGCCGATGACGGCGCTCACGCGTGTGTCGGCGTGTTCGCCGGTCGCGCGGAATGCGGTCGACAGCGCGACGTGCCCGCCGCTGCTGCGGCCCAACAGCGCGATACGCTTGGGATCGACGCCGAGCTGCGCGGCATTCCGGCGTACCCACCGGATCGCCTCGCGGCAGTCGTCCATCTGGCCGGGCCACCCGGTCTCGTTGATGAAGCGGTACTGGATGTCGATCACCACATAGCCGGACTGCGCCAGCGTCATATCGTGCGGCGTAAAGACCCAGCTCTTATCGCCGCTTGACCATGCGCCGGGATGCAGCACGATGATCGCCGGAAGCGGGCCGTGATCGGGCGCGACCCACGCCGGCCGATAAATGTCAGCCTTGAGCGCGCGGGTCGGGCGTTCACAGTACACCACGTCGCGGTCGACCGTGACCTTGTACTGGCCGACGCGATGCGCGTTGAACGTCCGGCGCAGCGACCACGGATACTTCTGGCAGCGGGCGAGCGCCGCGTGCTGGATTTGCGTCTCGTAGCGCCGGCCGAGCATCGCCTGCATTTCCGCTTTCATGTTGCGATGGGCGTTGCGGACGTGCCGCAGCGGATGCGCCGACATCAGCGCGCCGGCCGCGCCGAACATGAACGCGGACTGCACATGGGCGCGCCATCCAGCCCACGCCACCAGTCCGCCGACCCCAATCGGCAAGGCGGGGAATTCGCTGAGGGCCATCTGCGTCAGCCACGTGCGCGCGCTTAACCGCGGCATGAGCGACAAGAGGCCCATACCGGCGCTGGTCAGCCCCAGCGCGGAAAGTCCATATCGGAGAACGTAGTGCATAGACAGGTGAGGATATGCTCTTTATTCGATAGTGTCTCTATTATACACGCGTCTGCGCGCAGTCGGTTCAGAACCGGGTCTGAGCAGAACGACTCCAGCGCGCCGAGTGCCGGGTGATGAGAAAGCGCCAACCACTTTCACCCGGCTGGCGCCACGAATCGGATCATCTTGCCCACCGGCTTTAGTCCTTGACCTCACACCCCCGTCCTGCTGTGCTCGACTCCCCTCTCCGTGACCACGACCGGGGATGAGGTCAGAGATGTGAAGGCAATATCCCGACACCCTTCTCAAACAGCTTCTCAGGGTTTGAGGGTCGGGCGGTCGGGTGAGAACGCGCCCGCGTGTGTGCCGTGCAGCAGCAGGTTGACCGCGCGTTCGGCGGCGGCGGCGGCCAGCGCCAGCCCATGCCCGTTGAACCCGGCGCAGAACACAACATCCGGCGCGTCGGGCAGCGCGCCGACCAGCGGCAAGCCGTCCGGCGTAAAGCCCATGATACCGGCCCACCGGCGCTCGACCGGCGCTTTGACATCCGGGAAACGCCGGGCCATATACGCATCGATATACGACTGCACCGGCGTGGTCACGCGGTCTTCGAGCGTGTCGTTCTCCAAGTCCTTGTACAGTTTGCGTCCGCCGCCGATCAACAGGCGGTTGTCGAACGTCATGCGGTAATACATGAAACCGTAGTCGCTGTAGCCGCAGGTGTTGAGCGCCGGCTTTGCCAGCGGCGCGGTGACCATCACCTGCGCGCGCGTCGGGATGATCTTGCCGGCGAAGTACGGATGCAGGCTGACCGAGTAGGCATTGGTCGCCAACAGCACCTTGCGCGCATGAAACGTGTACTTGCGCGTCTGAACGATAACCTTGCCGGGGGCGATCTGCGCGATGCTGTAGATTTCGTTGTTGTCGATCAGCTCGGCTTCGCTCTCGGTCAGGGCGGCGCGCGCCAGTTCGACGGGTTGAACCGCGCCGTCCTGCGGCTGTTCGATGGCGGCGCAGTAGCCACGGCCCAGTGGGTCGCCGTCGTGGAAGATCGCGCTGATGCCTTCGGCCTGCATCGCGGCGTATGCCTTGCGCAGTTCATCGGCCTCGGCGTCGCTCTCCGCCAGCAGCATGCTGCCGATCCCGTTGAAGCGCACGCCGTGCTTGTCGATCAGCCCGCGCCAGATGGCATGGGTGCGTTCGGAGAGGGCGTAGACCTCGCGCGTCACGTCCGCGCCGTATTTTTCGACGGCGTGGTGATAGTAGAGGTCGAGGCCGGTGATCATGAATCCGGCGTTGCGCCCGCTGGCCCCCAGCGCTACGTCACGCATCTCGGTGACGGCGACGTCGTCCTCGTGGCCGGCTTGATGCAGGAACATCGCGGCGGCACAACCCGCCAGCCCCGCCCCGACCACCAAAACGTCAACCTCACGGATCGGCTCGCGCCCTTCCGCCTGCCAGATCGACACGGTCATGTGTGTTGCGCTCCTTTGCGATGCGCTTGCGCGGCGCGCAGTGTTCGCGTTACTTGATGCTCAAGATCACCTTGCTCTCGGCCCGCCACAGACCCTCGAGGTCGTAGTACTGGCGCTTGTCCTCTAGGAAGATGTGCACGACGACCTCGCCGTAATCGAGCAGCACCCAGCCCGACTCCGCGATGCCTTCCATCGAGGCCGGCATGATCCCGTGCTTGTCTTTGAGTTCCACCCGGACATGCTGGGCGAGGGCTTTGAGATTCCGGTCGCTGGTGCCGGTGGCGATTACGAAGAAGTCGGCGATCACACGGTCGGGGCGAAGGTCGAGGACGAGGATATCTTCGGCCTTCTTGTCTTCCAACAACTCGGCGATGAGACGTGCCAATTCTAGCGAGTCCAGGGCGGCGTCCTTTCTGAAGTCGATTGATAACCTCATTTTAGCACAAAGCGGCGGATGCGATGGCCTCCGGCGGTATGGCGGATGGCAAGGGCGTAGGGAGAACAAAGCCGGCGGCTAGACCCTAAGTGGTACATCCGATAAGTTCAAGCAACATTAGGTAAGGAAGCGATACCGGATTGGCGGCGCGGATGATGACGACGGCGCTTGCCCCAGACAAACGGATGGCGATGGGCATTCCAGTAGGCGGT
>JZRA01000115.1 GCA_001567485.1 Chloroflexi bacterium OLB13 | reverse complement strand
TGATGAGTCGTGAGTAAGTGCAAGAGCGGGCACAGAGCACACAGAGTCCGGGGAGATCACAGAGAGGATTCGTAGAGACGATCCACCCACCACGCTCCCCCACTCCCACGCACGTCGTTCTCCCCTCTCCCTGACGACCAACGAGAGCACCGAAGGTCGGGAGAGGGGCCGGGGGGTGAGGGTTCAGTGGCCGGGGGTGAGGGGGCAATGCGAACACACAGGAGCTTATCGAAAGGGATGTGCGCAGGCGGCTACGTCACGTACTTGCGACTATGAGAGTGTGGTGAGCGAACGCACAAACATACACGCGCGCGGGCTGTAACTCAGGACGTTTAACCTATTAGCACCGGTCTGAGGATTTAGTGTCAGTCAGCGGGCCGATTCATTCAGGTATAGACTCGATTCATCGGGTGAAAAACGTTCATCCGTGGCAGCCTTCCACGCACCCTTGGCGTGCCAACTTCTCGCAAACACACGTTAAGTTAAGGAGGGGACGATGGCAGTCACGCCGACTTATCCGGGTGTCTATGTTCAGGAGATTTCCAGCGGCGTCAGGACTATCGCAGGCGTCAGCACCTCGATCGGTATGTTCATCGGCCGCACCAAGAAAGGCCCGCTGAATCAGGCCGTCCGGCTGACGACATACACCGATTTTGAACGCACTTTTTCCAAGGACACCACCCAAAGCACGCTCCCCGATCACGTCCGTCTGTTCTTCCTCAACGGCGGCGCCGAATGTTACGTCATGCGTATCGCCAACGGCGCCACCTTCGCCCAAACCGCCCTGCACGCCGAGGATAATGTCACCCAAGCATTGGTGCTGACTGCCAAGTATCCCGGCGCGGTCGGCGAAACAGTGCGCGCCACGGTCAGCTACGGCGGCGCGAATCCCGAGTCGACGTTCAACCTCGACATCTTTCGCGAGGAGGTCGACGCTGGCGGTCGCGTCTCGATCCTTGAAACCGAGAGCTACAAGAATCTGTCGATGGATCCGGCGTCTCCGCTGTACGCGCCGACGGTCGTCACGTCCAACTCGGCGCTGGTCGAGGCCGAAGCTGGCGCGGCGCTGCCGGCAGCGGTGAACGGGTTCAGCTTGTCGGGCCAGCCGGTGCTGTATGCCTCCGGCGCGCTGTCGACGTTCCGCAGTCAGTGGGCCGCACGGCTCGGCACGGCACAGCCCAACAGCCGGCTGATGATCAGCGTGGATGGCTCGCGGTTCATCCCGGTCAACCTCGGCACGATCGATGTGGGCGCGCTCCCTGCCGTTTCAGTGATCGCCGACCTTGAGTCCGCCATCGCCACGGCCATCAACACGGCGCTAGCGGCAGCCGGTGAACCCGGACTGTCGGTGACGGTCGAGCTGCGGCCCGCCGGGGAATTTCCGGCCGCCGGCGCTGGCGCGACGCTTGACGATGGCGTAACCGCCGCCAACGCGACTTCGGTGCTGAAGATCCGGTCGAACGCGGCGTCAAACACCGGCAGCGTGCAAATTCAGCCTTCCGGAACCGGCGACATCACCGCGGCGCTCAAGCTCGGCACGGCTCAAGGCGGCTTAGAGGTCAGCGCCTACAGCGCACACCGCCCGGCGCCGACCGGCATCGCGCTGCGCGCCAGTGACCCGGCTGTGCTGCGCCAGCTCGCCGATGTCCAACACGGACAGATCGTGTCGATCACGCTCGACGCCTTCGACTCCAGCGGCGCGCCGACGACCGTCGCCGTGCCGGTGAATCTGCTGGCGAGCGGCGGCGCGGTCGGAACTGATCCACTGTGGCGCAATACCAGCGGCGGCCTGCTCGAAGTGCTGGGGCGTCTCGCCGACGCGATCAACACGTACAAAAACGCCAACCCGACGACGTTCTTCTGGTCGGCGAGCGTGGCTGGCTACCGCCTCGTGCTGACGACTTCGCGCGGGTCGGCCAACACGGTCGGCACGATTGCGACGGCGGCGACCAACGTCGGCGCGCTGTTCAACCGCAACGCGCGCTACTACAGCCTCGGCGCGGGCGCGCTGGCGGGCTTCCAAACGCCAACCCCCGCCGTCGACACATCCGGCGTGGCGACTGCCCCGGTCACCGACGGTTCGGCGCCGCAGCTCTCTGACTACACCAACGCCTTCCCGCTGGTGGATAAGCAGGTCGACCTGTTCAACCTCATGGTCTTGCCCGAAGACGCCGACCCCGGCGCGGCCGCGCTCGGACTCGTCTACGGGCCGGCCAGCGTGTTCTGCCAGCAGCGCCGTGCCGTGCTTATCATGGACGCGCCGACCGACTGGAAGACCCCGGCTGAGGCCGCCAGCAAGGTCGCTGCCGCGCGCATCGGCGTGGTGAAAGATCACAGCGCGATCTACTACCCGCGTGTCGTCATCTCCGATGGCAAGAAGAAAAAGACCATCGGCGCAGCTGGCGCGGTCGCCGGCGTGTATGCCCGCACCGACAGCCGCCGCGGCGTGTGGAAAGCCCCGGCCGGCGTCGAAGCGGATATCCGTGGTATCGTGGCGCTGGAGCAGCGCATTACCGACCTTGAGCACGGCATGGTCAACCCGGTCGGCGTCAACGCCCTGCGCGACTTCCCCAACGGGTTGGTCGTGTACGGCGCGCGCACTAACGACGGCGCGGACGACTTCGCCAGCGAGTATAAATACGTCCCGATCCGGCGGCTGGCGCTGTTCATCGAAGAGAGCCTGTACCGCGCGCTCAAATGGGTCGTGTTCGAACCCAACGACGAGCCGCTGTGGGCGCAGATTCGCCTCAACGTCGGCGCGTTCATGCACGGGTTGTATCGGCGCGGCGCGTTCCAAGGCACTAAGCCGACCGACGCCTATTTCGTCAAGTGCGACGCGGAGACCACCACCCAGAACGACCGCAACCTCGGCATCGTCAATATCATCGTGGGGTTCGCCCCCCTCAAGCCTGCCGAGTTCGTGATCCTGTCCTTGCAGCAGATGGCCGGACAGCTTGAGGTCTAGGAGGACGGATAACCATGGCGCAATTTACAGTCAACACCCATCGTTTCGACCCGTACAAGAACTATATGTTCCGCGTGTGGTGGGACGGCCGCGCGGTCGCCGGCATCAGCAAGGTGAGCGCGCTCAAACGCACGACCGAGGTCGTCTCGCACCGCGAGGGCGGCGACCCGAGCACGCCGCGCCATTCGCCGGCCGGCTCGCGTTATGAGGCGGTCACGCTCGAACGCGGTGTCACCCACGATCCGGAGTTCGAAAACTGGGCCAATCTGGTCTATGACGTCCAAGCCGGCGTCGTCGCCTCGCTGGAGAACTTCCGCAAGGACATCGTCATCCAGCTGATGAACGAGTCCGGTCAAGTCGTGCAAGCTTACAAGCTCTACCGCTGCTGGGTATCCGAGTTTCAGGCGCTGCCGGAACTTGACGCCAACGCCAACGCGGTCGCCATTCAGACGATCGTGCTGCAGCTCGAAGGATGGGAACGCGATACGGCGGTCACGGAACCGAAGGAACCTTAGGCGAAGTCGTTAGAAAGCGAACCCCCTTATGAGCGTGTGGAAGCTGCCCGGCGGGTGGGTTGAACTACGCTCGCTCAACGGGCATGACGAACGCGAGATCGACCATTCGGATTTGCCGGCGGCGCTGGGGCTGATCGATCGGGTGCTGGTCGCGCGCGATGGCGCACTGGCCGGCCCCGGCGATGCGGCGGCGCTGACGTCCCCCCTGCGTGACCGTGTGCTGGCCGGGATCTATGTGCTGACCTACGGCGACCTGATCGCCTCCAGCCCGCAGTGCGCGCGGTGCCAGACACGCTACGACCTGTCGTTCGCGCTGACTGGCGTGCTGGCGGCGCTGCCCATGCAGTCTGCCGGGCCGAATGGCGTATACGAACACAGCGGCGTGCGTTTCCGCCTGCCGACTGGTGCGGACGAACTGGCGGTGCTTGGCTGGCCGGCGGACGACGCGCGCCGTGAACTCGCCCGCCGCTGCATGGTGGACGACAGCACGCCGGTCGAGGCGATCGAGGCCGCGATGGAAGCCGCCGCGCCGCTGGTGAACATTGACCTCGCCGCGACCTGCCCGGAGTGCGGCGCGGCACAGTACATCCGCTTCGACATCGGCCAGTATCTGCTCAAGCGGCTGATCGACGACCAGAAGCGCCTGCCTGCTGAGGTTCATGCGTTGGCCGTCGCCTATCACTGGGGGCTGGCCGAAATCCTGTCGCTGTCGCGCATCGAACGACGGCGCTACCTCGCCTTGATCGAACGGAGCGCGGGCACGCGGCCGGCGGCCGGTATACGGCGGAGGACTGGCGCATGAACGGGTATTTCGAGCGCCTCGTCAGCCGATTAGCGGATGCCCACGCCGTGCAGCCGGTGCAAAGCCCGCCCCCCGCGCCGGTGATCGACCCATTCGCCGAGGTCGAGGCTATTGACGATGCGCCGCTGACGGAAGCACCCGCAGTCCGGCCGCCGCTGCCGGTCGAGCCGCCGCCCACGTCGTTGGCCGTTGCGCCTGAACCAGCGCAGCACGACATTCCGCCCGCGCCGGGGCAAACCGGCACACTTGAACCCCCGCCCGCTCCGCCGCCGATCACCAAAATCGTGACGATCGAACGGATACCCGCCGATCATCCCGCCGCGCTGGAACCGGCCGAACCCGCACCATCACCGGAGCCGCCCGCGCCAGTCATCGAAACCCGCGAGCGACTCGTGGAACGGGTCGAGACGCGCGTCGCTGCTTCGCCGTCTGCGCCGCTCGAACCGTCGTCAAATCCGCTGCCCATCCGCCCGCCGAACCGGACGAGCGCGAGCTGGCGATCGGCGAGCTTCAGCCGCCCATGCCAGAGCTGCAGGCGCACGCTGCATCGCCGGCCGCGCCGATCGTGATGATCGAACCGCCGCGCGCTGATGACATGCCCGAACCTGTGCCGCCAGCCGCCGCGCCTGAGACGAAAATCTCCATCGGCGAGATCGTGGTCGAGGTGGTGCAGAAGGCAGCGCCGCCGCCGGCCCGACCGCGTCCCGCCCGTGCGCCGCGCCTCGCCTCGCCAGCGCCGCGTCCCGGTGTGCGCTCCAAGCGCGGCTACGGCCTCGGACAAATGTAAGGACGCTGACCCTATGGCACTACTCGATCTCTCGCTGGTGACTCAATCGCTGATCGACCTGATCGATACGCAGATCACGAACTCGTCGGCGTGGAACCCTGTGAATACGCTCAGCGTCGATCCGTACCCGCCCGACCGGCTCACGGGGGACAATACGCTTGGGTTCTACCTCTATCACGTCACCGAGGACAGCACCGGCAAGAACACCTATATCCCCGGCGTCAGCGACGTGCCGGTGCGCTATACGCCGATGGGTCTCAACCTGTATTACCTGCTCACGGCGCACAGCGACCTTGACAACACCAACAGCGTCTACCGCGAGCAGTTGATGATGGGGTTGGCGATGAAGGCGCTGCACGACTTCCCGCTGGTGGACGACACCACGCTGGTCGCCGGCAACCTCGTCATGCACCCGCTGCTGCGCGGCGCAGACAACGCGTTTCGCGTCAGTATGCTGCCGATCAAGCAGGACGACTCGGTGGCGTACTGGACGGCCGGAAGCTCCCCACAGCGGCTGGCCGCGTATTATCACGTCGCCGTGGTCAAGCTCGAACCGGAAGAGCCGCGTGTGCGGGCGGGTCGTGTGCTGACCTACAACGTCTTTCCGCTGCCCAGCGACGCGCCGCACGCCGAAGCGACCGAGAACGTCATTTCGTTCACCCTCCCCGGCGAGCTTGACCCGCGCGCGCTCGATCTGCGGCCGGCGCAGGTCACATACGATACGCCGTTCAGCGTGCTCGGCTCGGCTTTCACCGGCGACCGCGTGCTGCTGCAAATCCGCCGCGCCGACTGGGACGCGCCGGTCGAGGTCGACGCCGCGTGGAACGTCAGCGCAACGTCGAGCCGCATCTCGGCCACCGCGCGCACGGCGGTCAGCGGCGTGGATGTCGTACCGGGCATCTATACGGCGTCGGTCAAGGTCGAGCGCTGGCGCATGACCGCGACCGGCACCAAGATCCTCGAATCATCGTCCAACGAGACGCCCTTCGCCATCGTGCCGGAAGTGACCACGCCGACCGTGCCGGATCCGGCCGGGCGATTCACAGTCACGGGGCGCGTCTTCCAACACGCGGATATCGCGCCGGAGATGGTACAGGTGTACGTCGGCGCCAACCGGCTGACACAGGCTGTCAACCCGCTTAACCTACAGCCCGGCGAGTACGACATCCCGAACGCCACGACCTTGAATGTGCGCCTGTCGGCGTCGGCCGTATCGGGCGACCGCCTCGGCGTGCGGATCATCATCAACGGGGCGGAGAACGCGCCGCAGTGGGTGATCGTGCCATGACCGACCCGACGCGCCTTCACGTTCAGCCCCCGCCGGCCATCACCAGCGACGCCAGCGCGCTTGAGACGGTGCTGCTGCGCGTGCGCCTGCTGGCGGAGCGGCGCTTGTCGTGGCTGGAACAGCGGCGCGGCACGGTCAATGGCACGCCGGCCCCGTCCGAGATCGATGCACTGCTGGGCGACATGGATGACCCGGCGGCCGAGCGCGAGTTCCACGCCGCACAACCCAGCCTGAGCGCACGTATCGAAGCCATCGAGCGCGCGCTGGACGCCGACCGTGACAGCCGCCTCGCCGCGCTGATTCGCGTATTCGGCCTCGACGCGCTCGACCGTGACGTGCTGCATGTGTGCCTCGCCGCCGCGGCCGATCCGGGCTTAGCGCGCTTGTTCGCGTATCTGCACGACGATTCGACCCGTCCGTATCCTACGCTAGGGATGATCGCGCGGCTGTGCGGGCACGGGCGCTTCATGGCGCTGCCAGCCACGTCGCCGCTGCGCCGCTGGCGGATGATCGGCATGGGCAGCGACCCGGCGGGCGACTCGTTCGCGCCGCTGCGGCTTGATCCCGTCATCCGTGACGCGCTGGCCGGGCAGGACGATCTCGATCCGGCGCTGACCGGGCATGCGCGCCTGATCGCGCCGCTGGAGCCGCTGCCGGAATGGGATGTCGACGGTGAAGCAGCGTTCGCCTCGCGCGCGCTGACCGATCAACCGGGGCGGACGGTCGTGCTGCATGTCGTCGCCCCCAAACGCAGCGGCCGCAAGACGTTCGCGGCTTGCGTATCGGCGCACGTCGGGATGCCGCTGCTGGCCGTCGACGTGTCCGGCATCCTCGACGATCAGTGGGAAACGGCCTTCATCCACGCTCAGCGCCATGCCTTCCTGAACCGCTGCGCGCTGGCGTGGACGTCGCGCGCTCCGGGGCTGCTCGCGCGCGCATGGCCAAATAGTGTGCCGCATTTTCCGCTGCAGTTCGTCTTGCGTGAGGCCCTCGACAATGCGCCGCTGATTGACGACGCGCTCGAACGCCGCATCGAGCTGCCCGCGCCGGCGACCGATACACGGTTGAAGCTGTGGCGCACCGCCGCGCCGCAGGTCGCGGCGGCCAACCCCGACTCGCTGATCGCGCTGGCCGGGCGGTTCAACGCGCGCCCCGGTGATATCGCCGAGGCCGCGGGCATCCCGTTCGCCTCGGCCGAATTGATGGCGCACGCCCTGCGTGACCGTCAGCGCGGCCTGTTCGGCGGGCTGGCGCAGCCGTTGGAATGCCCGTTCGTGTGGGACGATCTGGTCGTCTCGCCTGCGCTGCGCGACGCGCTGACCGATTTCGTTCACGAGGCCGGTGACCGCGCCGCGTTCTGGGAACAGCCCGGCGCGCGCCGCTTGTTCCCGCAGGGGCGCGGATTGGCCGCGCTGTTCACTGGCAGCCCCGGCACCGGCAAGACAATGGCCGCGCAGGTGATGGCCGCCGCGCTCGGACTCGACCTATTCCGCGTCGATCTGTCGTCGGTCGTCAGCAAGTACGTTGGCGAGACGTCACAGCACTTGCAGCGCATTTTGACGCGTGCGGCCGAGATGGACGCCGTGCTGTTCTTCGATGAGGCCGACGCGCTGTTCTCGCGCCGCACCGACGTCAAAGACGCGCACGACCGCTTCGCCAACACCGACACCAACCACTTGCTTCAGGCGCTGGAGAATTACGACGGGATCGCTGTGCTGGCGACCAATCGTAAAGGCAACATCGACCCGGCCTTCGTGCGCCGCCTGCGCTACGTGCTCGACTTCCCCAAGCCCGACGCGGCGCAGCGCCATACGCTGTGGACGCGTCTGATCCACGGCTTGGCGGGCGATCACGCCGTGCGCGCGCTGGGCGGGCTGATCGACAAGCTGGCGGCGGAACTGGAGCTGACCGGCGCGCAGATCAAATACGCAGTGCTGACGGCAGTATTCGCCGCGCGCCGCGACGGCACGCCTATCGCCGCCGATCACATTCTGCGCGGCCTCGACCGCGAGATGGCGAAGGAAGGCCGCGCCTTAAGCGATCGCGAACGGTTGCGCTTGGGATAAGGGGGACACGGTGGAAGTTCACATCGGCGGGATTCGGGTGCGGATCGACGGGTTGTCGCCGGAGCAGGGCCGGCAGTTGGGCGATCGTGTTGGCTCGCTGCTGAGTCAGCGGCTGACCGAACGCGCCGCGCCGTCGCGCAGCCTGAGCGTGGTTCAGGCGCGGGTGCAGGCGAGCCAGACCGATTCACTCGACCGGGTGGCCGATCAGGTCGTTCAAGCGATTATCAACGGGGTGTCCGGGTGAAGCAGACGCACGCGGTCAAGCAGCGCACGGCCCACGCGCCTCCGCAGAAGCGGCGGACGGCGCAGACGGCCAGCACGCACGAGCGACAAGCGCGTGCCGTGTCGGCGCGCTTGCTGCACGGCGAGACGGACGTGAGCCGCCTGCTCACCCGTGCGCCCGCCGCCCGCCGCGCCGACGTGCGCCACAGCCGCCCCGTGCCACTGCCTCAAGACGCCCGCGCATGGCTCGAACGCGGCTTCAACGCCGATCTGTCCGCCGTCCGTGTCCACACAGATGCCGCCGCCGCCGATCTCGCCGCGCACGCGGGGGCGCATGCCGCCACAGTCGGCCGGCACATCTACTTCGCTGAGGGCCGCTATCAGCCCGGAACGGTCGAAGGCCGAACGCTGTTGGCGCACGAAGTCGCGCATGTGCTTCAGCAGACCGCGCGCCTCGTCGACGGCCGTCTCGCTGCGACCGATGTGTTCGGCAGTGGTGAGGCGCAGTACGACAAACCGTGGCCGGAGACTCACGCGCGCTACACAACCGAAGCAGCCGGCCAGCCAAGCGCCGAAACATCGGTGGCCGCCATGATCCGCGAGATCGAGCGCCTTGTCGGGCGCGATGCCGTCCTATCGCACGCGCTGGGCGTCGGGGTCGAAACCGCCGGTGTCAACAATATGACAGCGTTTGAACAGCGCGTCACCGCAGGCGACTTCAACGCCTACGAGCCGCTGGCGCGCAGCCTGCTGTTCGATGTCCTCAAACTGCTCGGCCGCTTCGATGGCGCTGCCTATCTGCTCACACAGGATCCGACATTGACGACCGCCTCGCCCGACGTGGCGTTCTGGGAATACGTCCGCGACACCGAAGCGCTGGGGTACGACTGGTTCTACGGCATCTTTACACGCATCCCTGAGATTAACCGGCTGTTCCCCGACCGCTATCTGGAAGCGATCTGGCGCCACTTGATGAACCCGGCACGCGGCCCTATCGCCTCCAGCGACGTACGCACGCTGACGAGCGATTTTCTCACCACCTATCGCACCGCCGCTGCCGCCGGAGAATTCGTGCAAAACGAGCGCGTCCTCGGCGCGTATTCGTACCTTGCGACGCTCAACGACGATCTACAAGCGATCCTCGGCGTGGTCAACGGTCGCACCACCGGCCTCCCCGTCGCGATGGGCCGCACGGCCGCGGCCAACGAATGGCGTCGAATCGCCACGACGACCTTTGCGAATCATGCGCGCCGGGTGTTCCGTGATCTCGGCCCGTTGATCGTCCCGATTGCCGAACGCGCCGCCGAATATTGGAATCGCGTTGCCGTGCTGTATCAGGACACGCTGGGCGATGCCGAGGTTCAATTCTTCGGAAGCCGCGCCGCGCCGCACAGCCGGCCGCCAACTCCCGACCCATCGGCCGCCCCGCCCACCGCCCCCGGCACGCTGGCAGCGACGACCGCCACGACGACCGTCCCCGCCACGCCGCAAGCATCCGCCGAGGCCCTGCGCGACAGCGCGTTCTCGGATTTCGTGCGCACGACCGCCGAACGGTTGACGCCGGTGCTGCGCGTCGACGGCGACGCGATACCCGATCCCGCCGCCTATCAAGCCAGCCTAACCCGCTTGCGCGAGGCGCTGACAGCCAACCGTTCCGCGTTGGGCGAGCGCATGTTCACCGTTTTGCGCCGGCGCGACATGGCCGACACCGGTCGCTTCGACACCGCGCTGTGGCTGGGGGTGGCACAGGCGTATATCGACGGGCTGTTGGGCGCAATCGGCCACTACGACTCTCAGCGCGACACCGACTACGTGACGAACTTCGGCCGCGACGATCTGCGCATGTACAACCGCTACGAAATCGCATGGCATGCCAACGTGCTGGCGCGTATCGCCAACAATGCCGATCTGCGCGCCGTGTCGGACGCGGTGCGGCAGGGCGCCGACCTCAACCGGAGTTATCTGCTGCTGACCGGCGAATGGCGCGAGGACACGTCGCCGCCGCGCGGCGGACAGTACCTCGGCATGGACTTGAGCGCCGGGGCGGTCGTGCGCGGGTCGGGCCTGACCGCTAATCAGCTCGACCGGCTGTTCTACCTGACCAACCAGCAGGCGCTGAACGCGATCCTGTTCCAACTGCTGCGCCAGCCGGAGGATTTCTCGGCGTCCAGTTACGGCACGATCCAGCGCGCGCTGCGCCAAACCCGCGAGCAGGCGCCGATGCCTAAGCGCTGGACGATGCACCCGTACCTGATCGTGTGGAACGACGCCGACCGCGACATCCCGGAGCGCGCCAGCATGGGCGCCATCATGCGCGATCACCCGCGTTTTGACGAACTGCTCGACATGGAGGATCACCGCCGCGCGCAGTACGTCACGCCGTTGGAGCGCACCACTAAGCTGTACGTATGGTTCCTACCGGAGTTTGAGCGCATCACCCGTTATCTCCTGAGCGTGCCGGGGCTGGGCGATCAGATTCGCACCGAATTGGGGACGACGCCCACGCCGGAAACCCTGCTCGCCCTGCTTGATCGCTTATGGCAGCGTTCGGCCGCGGAGGGCCACAGCCAGCGTGATCTTGACGCCTTCACCGGCGCGCAGACGGACATCACCGGCGCCATCGGGCGCGACATCACATCGGCGGAGCAGCTGCGCGACCTGCTGTTCCGGTACGCCACCACCCGCGACCGCCGCGTGACCGCCGCCCTCGTCCGGCCCCTACTGGATGCCTACGCCAGAGATTCCAGCGTGACGAACTACGTCGTCCCCAACCGCGTGATCGAGTATCTCGACCGCTTTCATCAGGACATCCGGCCGGACAACCTGACCGAACGCCGCCTGCAAATGCACGCGCTGATCCTCTCGATCGCGCCGAACTTGCGCGCTGCGTTCGTGCGGCAGGGGCGTATCGAGGCGGTGCTGGGCATCGAAATCCTCGAACGGCGCTACGACATCATCACCGGCCTGTACGGCTACGTCAAACGGGCGCTGGAGTTCACCGGCGCGGCCGACGCTGCCGAACAGCTTCGTCCGGTGCTGCACAACACCGAAGACAGCACAGCGCTGGTGGGGAATGCCAACAGAGAACATCTGCGCGTGCTGATCGACCGCTGGGATCGCGTCATCGGCGAGGTACAGCGCCAAACCGGGTTCAGCACGACACCAAACCGCACCGGAATCATGCGCGTCGGCTCTCCCCGCGAACTGGGCCTGAACAGCCCGTTCATGCTCGACGGCGAACAGGTGCAGATCACAGCCATTCACACCGACTTCCGCTTCCACCCGTCTTATGGGCACAGCGGTGATGATTTCTATCACCCGTCGATCCTCACGCATCTGGATGGCTCGCGGCTGGACGCCGATCAGCCGCTGCTCACCTACGAATATCTTCAACGCGACGGCAGCGTGACCCTGACGGCCAGCACCGACGAGCAGGAACTTGCGGCGTTTTCGCACGTCGTCACGATGGAACTGATCGTACGCGGGCTGGAGCAGTTGCAAGAATATATCCGCATCTATGTCGAAGTCGGCGTCGATGCGGCGTCGCTGTTTATCCCCGGCGCGCCAGCCGTCATTACCATCGCGCAGCTCGTCCAGTTTCTGATTATGGAACTGCCGCACATTCAGGAAGAAATTTTGGACGATCCGCTGGCGCTGGTGCGCGAGCTGGAGACATTCATCTCGCCGGCCCTGCGCGATCAGGTCATCGAGAATATCTGGATGTGGGTGCTGCTGCGCGGTGACCTGCCGTTCGCCGAACGCTTGCAAGCGCGGACAAGCCGGGCGGCCCGCAGCCCACGACCTACGCCACGCCCGGCCACTGGAATACGCGGGCGGTTCCAGCGCATCGCCGCCTTCGCGCGCACTGTCATCGAACGCATCTTGAATGCCTTCCTCAACCTGCGCCAGCGCGTGCGGATCGGTTTCACCCATGCCCGGCGGGTCGCCCTGCGCTATCCGCTGCTGCGCCGTCTGCTGAGCGCGCTGCCAGTGTTTATCGAGGCGGCTGAGTTCGTCGCCGGGCCGGGCAGCGAGGCGTTCAACGAGATGGTCTCCGACCTCACCGTGGACGGCGGCTTCCCGTCAATCAGCACCGCTTTCCGCGAGGCGCTCGACCAGATCTTCGAGGGGTTGAACGGGCTGGAAGTCCCCTTCAATATCCTGCCCATGGACATCGTGGTCGACGTTATCCTTGAGCGATTCCTCGCCACCATTCGCGGCCCGCGCGGGTTCGTCCTGCGGCGCTTCCTCGAACTGACACAACTGCGCCCGATCTTGTCGGCGCATATCGCCCAGACACTGCGCGACGAGGGACTCGACCCGAACGTCCTGTGGCGGGAGACCATCCGGGGCGACGTGCAGCGCGTCTTGGAGCAGTCCCGCACCGAACTGATCGGCGGCATCAACAATCTACTGCGCAGTGTGCTGGGCAGTGGCCTCCAGATTTCGACCGGCGGCCTACAGCCGATCACCGTCACGGAAGACACGTCGATGCCGGACATGGCGGCGCTGCGTCGTGACCAGCGCGAGGACGCAGACGAAGATAAAGCGGAGCATATCGCAAAGCCGCAAATTCAGCCGGCCGAGGGCCGCCCGCTGCCCGATGCCGAACGCGAACGCTACGAGGCGCTGTTCGGCCACGACTTCTCGCATGTGCGCGTACACAGCGGCCGTGAGGCGGCGCGCCTGACCCGCTTCTACAACGCGCACGCGCTCACCAGCGGCAGCCATATTTTCCTCAGCCCAGAGCTGCCGCCAGACAGCGCCCGCGCCGACCCGGTGCTGCGTCACGAACTCGCGCATGTCTTGCAGCAGACCGGCCCGCGCCCGGCCACCCTGCCCGATCACGACCCGAAGCCAACGTTAGGCATGCCGGGGCGCGGCCTGTCGATGGATGCCCGCCGCGAAGCCGCCGCGAACCGCATGGTGCTGCACGCCGCCCGTCGGGGCAGCGAGGCGGTCGAGGTCGAGGAAGAGGGCGGCGCGGGCCTGCTGCCGGCGGTATCACTGAACACCGCCAAAGCCATCACCGGCGAGATCGGCCGCAACGACATCATGGACAGCCTGATTCGTCAGGTGCACTCGCTCGATACGATCCCACAGGGCGGCGGGCGCGGTTTCACTGCCGCGGTGAGGGCGGCCGAACGGCTGTGGGGGACGATTCGCGGGTTCCTGATCCGGCGCACGCCGATCGGCGCTGGAGGCGGGCATCGCAACGCCGACCCGTTTGAAACCAGCGACGCACTCAACGCCATCGCGCAGTTTTTCGGCGGGAACCGTGCTGTCGAGGAGAACATGCGCGCGCTGACTTATCTCAGCCGGCGGGTCAAGACAGACGGAACCGTCGAACTGAACCGCCGTACCTTCTTGCATTACGTCAAAGAGTATCTACACGCCCGAACCGGTGTCGACGTCGATATTGACCAGCCTGCGCTGACGGTGGCGGACGACGCGCCGTGGACGCCGCAGTATGCCACAGTGCGCACGATCAACCTCGGACGGGTTCGCGGGAACGCTAATCTGTACACCAAGATGCAGCAGAACACCGATACCTACTTGGGCGCCAATAAGTTTTCGCCTGACGACTGGAAGATCATCGGTGACGAACTCGAAGGCGAGGACTTGCCGTCGGCGGTCTGGGACTCGACTGAGTACCGCTTGAGTCAGACACTCATCGACTACATGCGGGAGCATATCCGCACGCGCGGCACGGCGGACGTCGAGCCGTGGACGGATTACGTCAATCACGCCAACATCGGCGCCGCGATGGGCGGCCTACGCGTGGCGACTCACGGCCAGTTGACCGGCAGCGGCGCGCGGCCGGGCCGGCAGTCGCATCATGTGCCCCAGTTTCTGCTGGTGGAGTATTTCGAAGCCGCAAGCAATCAGCCGACCTCTCGCGTCAGCAAGCGTGTAGACGGCTCGACGACGTTCCCGCCGGGGTTCAACGGCACGGGATCGACCGCGACTCATTTCGAAGGCGCGGGCCATCGCATCGACTTCAGCACGCTCGACCCGAACAGTGGGCGCGGCGACGGCATCCCGGCCGTTTCGCTGGCCGCCAAGACTCATCAGCGCGGACGCCTGCACCTCACGCCGGCGGTGACTGGGGGACGATCACGCGCGCCGACGCCGCGACCACCGAACACACCGAAAGCACGGTCGAGTTCACCGGCACGATGGCGCAGGGCATCCGCATGGACTTGACCTTCTATCTCAGCTTCCTCAAGCCTCGCTTGGAACGGGCGGGCATGCGGCGCGGGATCACCGACCGCGAGGACATCCTGCGCGAGGCCACCAACCACGCCAGCAACCCGGCTTATCTAACCGCGACCTATGAGGCCATCCGCGACACCTATCGCTGGATGTACAACGGCATGCTGTCCTCGCTGCGGTTGGCGTTGAACAACGAGGCGCTGGAAGTGCTCGAATACCAGAAATCGGCACGCAGGACGCTGAACCTCGGCGAGGATGCCGCGCTGCCGGCCAACTACACCCCGCATACGACCCACACGGCGGCCGTCGTATCCGCGGTCGAGGCGAAGAACACGCAGATCATGTCGCAGTGGCGGCGCTAACGAGACGAAGGAGCGACGATGGCTAACGGATTTTCACGCAGTCCGGTTCTGCTCAAAGGGGCACTCATCCGCTTTGACGCGCCGCTGCTTATCCCCATCCCGAACATCATCATCTTCCAGTACAACCCGGAGTCCCTCTCGCGCACGCTGACGATTTACGACCCGTCCAGTGCCAGCGGTGGATCGTCCGGATCCGGCGAGACAACGGCCACCACCGAAGCCAGCAGCGCCAGCGGACGCGCACAGCCCACCGACCCGCAGGAGTCGTTCACGCTGCGCCTGATTCTCGACGCGTCGGACGCGCTCGAGTCACCGGCAGCGCACCCGGTCGCGTTCGTCAGCGGCGTGGCCGACCGGATCGCCGCGCTCGAAATGCTGCTCTACCCGATCACCGAGGGCGTGCAGCTGCTCGGGTCGATCGGCGGGGCGTTGAGCGGCGCGGCCAGTGGGGCCGCCGCCTCGCTCACCGGCGGCGCAGCCAGCCCCTCCGGCAGCGAAATTCCGCCGCGCACGGTGCCGGTCACGTTGTTCGTGTGGGGGCCGGGGCGCATCGTGCCGGTGCGTGTGACCAGCTTCTCGGTCGATGAGCAGTCGTTCTCGCCTATGCTGTATCCGGTGCGCGCCTCCGTCTCGGTCGGTCTGACGATCCTGCATCCCAGCGTGTTTCAACGCACCACCGGCACCGGTGACGCCACGACCAACATCCCGCTCAAGCCGGAGGAGGAATTGGCGGTCGCCGCCTACAAGTTCACCATGGTGCAGAAGCAGGTGCTGGCGACCGCCAACCTGCTCAACTCGGTCGAATCGATCATCAACATGCTGCCGATCTAAGTGCGAAGTTGAAGGTGATGAGTGATGAGTGACGAGAAAACGCCGCGCCGTATAGCTCGACTAACGCTGCAAGATGGGAGACCTGATCTCTCGACTTACGAACACCGGCTTAGCGAAAGGGTTGCACGATGAACTTTGGAACGAAGAGCCGCTATGCCAAAGCTGAGACGCTGATCGTGACGGACGCGCGCGGACGCTCGGTGGCGGCGGTGATACCGCCCGACCCGCCCGATCAACCCCTGCTCGGCTATCACATGCTGCGGCAGGGCGAGCGCATCGAACACTTGGCGGCGCGCTATATCGGCGATCCAGACGGCTTCTGGCGCATCTGCTTGCTCAACAACGCGATGTTCGCCGACCAGTTGACCGAAGCGGCCGAGGTCGCTATTCCGGGCAAGGGTGGGTGATCGTATGGCCTTCGGTGTCGCAATCGTCGCGGACGGCGCGCGGGCGGACGACCTGATGGATCTCGCGTTGGTCGAGGTGCATGAGCAGGTCGGACAGCCGACGACGTACTACCTGCGCTATGCGGTGCACAACGTCGATGGCGATCTCGCGCCGCTGAAGGAGCCGCGCCTCGGCCCCGGCGCGGATTTGGCCGTGTTCCAGCGCGCGCCCGGCTTCTACGAGTGCCTTGTCCGGGGGCCGGTGTTCAGCCACCAGATCCACCTCACGCACGGCGTCGAAGGCTCGACCTTGGAGGTCGTCGGCGCGGACAGCTCGATCAAGATGGATCGCGAGGTCAAGCTCACGCAGTGGGCCGACAATACCGCCGACTCCGACGCGGTCAGCATGATCGCCGCCAATTACGGCCTCGCCCCGTTCGTTGAGTCGACCAACACGCGCCACATGGAGTCGCGCCGCACGCTCATTCAGCACGACACCGACCTCAACTTCGTGCGCATGTTGGCCCGCCGCAACGGCTATCACTTCTGGGTGCGCTGCGACGATCTGCTAATCGATTCAGCTTACTTCAAGCCGCCGGTGCTGGACGATCCGAACGCGCCTCTGCTGCGCATCAACATCGATGAGCCGAATATGGACTCATTCGACATTACGTGGGATGTCGAACGCCCGACCAGTGTGGTGGCGTCGTCATGGGATGGGGCGGCCAAGCAGGTCATCGACGGGTCGGGCGTGCCACCGCCGAGCACGTTCAGCGGTGACGTGCCGCTGACCTCGATCGCCAGCGAGACACGTTCGACCAGCGTCTTAGCGGCGGTGTCCGACGCCGGCGATCTGATGGGGCGCGCCAGCGGCGTACTGATGGAGTCGAGCTGGTTCGTGCAGGCATCATGCAAGGTGAGCGCGCAGCGGTTGGGCCGGATCATCCGCACACACAGCGTGGTCAATGTGGACAGCGTCGGCACGCGCTACAGCGGATCGTATTACGTGGCCGGCGTGCGGCACGTCATCCACGAGAGCGACCACGAGATGTACCTGACGTTGGTGCGGAATGGGTGGAAGTCGTGATGATGATGACCCTCACCCCCCACCCCTCAGCCCTCTCCCCTCGCAAGCGGGGCGAGGAGGAAGACACTGTTCACGTACTAGCGTCCTCTCCCTGACGACCAACGGAGGCACCGAAGGTCGGGAGAGGGGTCAGGGATGAGGGCTAAATCATCAATGAACAGTAAGGACACGCCATGATCCAGAACCACGACCTCGAATCCTTGATGCACTGGGCGCGGACGCACTTCTTCGGCAAATACCGTGGCAAGGTGGTCGACACCAACGATCCGCTCGGCAAAGGCCGGCTCAAGGTGCAGGTGCCGTCCGTGTTCGGGCAGGATACGTCGGTGTGGGCGATGCCGTGTGTGCCCTACGCCGGCGATCAGGTTGGTTTCAAGTCGTTCCCGCCGGCCGATACCAACGTATGGATCGAGTTCGAGGGCGGCGACATCAGCTATCCGGTGTGGACGGGCTTCTTCTGGGCGGATGGAGAGATGCCGTCCGAGGCCGGTACCGACGACAACGTCAAGCTGTGGAAGACCGGCGCGATTACCATCAAGATCGACGATCAGGCCGGCGAGATCGTGATTTCCACCACCGGCGGCGCGACCCTCACCCTCGCGTCCGACATCAAAGCCGAGGTCGGCTCGTCTACGCTGACCATCGACACCAGCGGCGTCACCAGCGAGGCCGGCGCCAAGCTCGAAGTCACGCAGGTCAGCATCAAACTCAACAACGGCGCGATGGAGGTGACGTAGCGATGGCCGGCAAACTGCTCACGACTCAATCGACGCTCCAGTGTCCGCACGGCGGAACGGTCACGGCGACCAGCACCAGCCAGCGCGTCACGGCGGGCAGCGGCGCGCATGTCCTGACCATCGCCGACGTGTTCACGATTTCCGGCTGTCCGTTCCAAATCCCCGCGCCGTCGGGGACGGTGCCCAGCCCATGCCTTACCGTGCAGTGGGTCGTGTCTGACCTGCGCGTCAAGGTCAACAGCACGCCCACGCTCAGCGAAAGCAGCGTCGGCCTGTGCTTCAGCGCCACCGGCATCCCGCAAGGCGCGGTGACAGTCGCCAACACGCAGCAGAAAGCCAGCAGTCAGTAGACGGCAGGAGGGCCGCATGGCAGAACCCATCCACAGCATCCGCTATCCGGTCAGCGTCGACACGGCGCTCGGCCGCATCACCGTCGAGACCGGCTACGCCGCGCACGTTGAGCAGATGATTAAGCAGGTGCTGCTCACCAGCCCCGGCGAGCGCGCCCACCGCCCGGACTTCGGCTGCGGGCTGCGGCGCATGGTGTTCGCGCCCAACGACCCGACCATTGCCAGCTTGACGCAGGTCACGGTGTATCAGGCGCTGACCCGATGGCTTGGCACGGTGATCGAGGTCGGCGCGGTCGAAGTGCAGGTGTACGAGTCGACGCTCAGCGTGACGGTCAGCTACGTGCTGAAAGCCCGCCTCGAACGCCGTATCCTGAACCTTGAGGTGACGCGATGAGCGCCGAAGACCGCCTTCAACTGCTGCTGAACCAGTCCGCGCTGACGGGCATCGACTTCGTGTACGTCTACGCATCGCAAGACCGGCTCGACGTGTTCTTCCTGCGCGCGCCGGAGACGCTCGACGTGCCGCTGCCGGGAAGCCTCCCACGAAGCGCCGTGCGCATCGAGAACGTGCGCGACGCCAACGTGCCGGACGTCATCATTACGTCGGTATCGTGGGCGGTGGTCGACGGACGCACGGTCATGCGGCTCGATGTCGTGCGGCCCGCCTCGTTCGCGCCGCACCGCCTGACCCTCACCGACCCGGCAGCACCGTCGCGCATCGACCCGTTCTTCAGCAGCAAGGTCTTCAGCTTTCAGGCCAACTGCGAGACCGGCCTCGATTGTGAGCCGGATGACCCGCTGCCGCTGCCCGAAACCTACGTCGACTTCCCGGTCGACTATTCCGCGCGCGACTTCCATACCTTCCGGCAGGCGCTGCTCGATTACGCGTCACAGCGTTACCCGCAGTGGCTCGACCGGCTTGAGGCCGACGTCGGCGTGATGCTGGTCGAGGTCATGGCGGCGCTCGGCGATGAGCTTGCCTACAGTCAGGACGCGATCTCGCGCGAGGCGTACTTGGCGACGGCCTCGCAGCGGCGTTCACTGCGCCAGCTTGCCCGTCTCGTCGACTACGAGCCGTTCGACGGCCAATCAGCCAGCACGCTCCTCGATATCACATGCAATCCCGGCGAGAACGGCGTCGTCCCGACCGGCACGCCGGTGAGCGACGCGGATGGCGTGTTCACGTTCGAGGTCGGCGCCGGCCTGTTCGACACAAGCGCCGGTTACACCGTCGATTCGGCGCGTAACCGCTTCCTGCCGTACTTCTGGGACGAGGACGACGTTGAGCTATCGGCTGGATCGACCGAGTTGGCTGTCGCCGGGGCGGGCGCGGCGGCCTTCCCGCCCATCAGCGGCGGACGGCTGATTCTGCTGGCGACCAACCCCGCTGACGCGTCCGACCCGGCTCAACGTGTGCTGGTGCATTTGCAAAGCGCCGTGGACGACACCGACCCGCTGACCGGCGACCCGATCTGCCGGCTGACGTGGGACGAGCCGACGCCCTACCGCCTCGACAAGACGGCGCTGGAGGTGCGCGGCAATATCGTCCCGGCGACGGCCGGCGCGACCCGTCAGATCGCCTTCAGCATCGGCACGCCGGAAGACCCCGAAGCCCCGGCCGAGCACGCCATCGTGCGGCGCGGCCCGGACGGCATCCCGATCTACCGCTTCAGCCTGCCCGGTACCGACGAGTTCGGCGTGGCGCACGTGTTCGACGCCGACGTGGGCAGCCTGCGCGCCGAGGTGCGCCTGTACCGCGCCCAGAACGTCGGCGGGAGCTGGGAGCCGATCTGGACGGAGGAGTGGGAGTGGCGGCTGTCGCTGCTCGGCACGGCGTCGTCCACCCGGTTCGATCAGCACTTCACCCTCGAAGACGGCATGTGGGGCCGCGTGGTCGGTTATCCGGTATCGGGCGGAGAGTCCGTCCACGAGGATTATCTGGCGGCCGGCGGCTATACGATCCGTTTCGGCGACGGCGAGTTCGGCATGATCCCGCCCGACAATTCGGTGTTCGTCGCTATCTACCGGCTCAACACCAGCGACAACCTGCCGCGCCATGTCCTCACCCGTGCGGACGGCGCGCCGTCGTTCATACAGGCTGTGACCAACCCGGTCGCCGCGACCGGCGCGCTGCCGCCGGAGACTGCCGGGTCGATCCGCGCCAACGCGCCGGAGGCGTTCCGCATCGCGCACCGCGCCGTCAAGCCGGAGGACTACGCCGAGGCCGTCGAACGCCTCGACTGGGTGCAGAACGCCGGCGCGTCAATGCGCTGGACGGGGAGTTGGCGCACGATTTTCGTCTCCGCCGACCTATTCGGCGCAGTCGACCTCACCCCCGCCCAGATCGCCGACATGGACGCGCAGATCGACCGCTTCCGCCAAGCCGGCCAAGACGCGCAGCGCCGCCCGGCCCGTTACGCCGATATCGATATCGAGGTCGAGGTGTGTGCCGAGCCGTCGTCGTATGCCGGCGCGGTCAAAGAGGACGTAATCGACGCGCTGGTGGGCGGCGGGGGATTCTTCTCGCCGGACAACTTCACCTTCGGCACACGGCTGTACCGTGGCGCGCTGGAAGCAGCGATTGCGGCCGTCCCCGGCGTGCGTGCCGTCGAGTCGATTGAATACCGCCGTCGCGGCTGGTTCGACTGGCAGGAGTTCGCGCCGGCGTCGACGTACTACGATCCCGGTATCGACACCATCATCCGGGTGCAGCACGACGCGCTCTATCCTGAGCGCGGCACGCTGCGCGTCAGCGTAAGGGGTGGAGCATGAGCGCAAACGATACCCGTCAGCCCGGCCGGCCGCAAGACCCGGCGGCACTCGATATCGCGCCGGGGCTGGACACGCTTCCGCGTCAGATCGGCATCTTTCCGGCTTTTCGCGCTGGCTTGCTGGAGGACGCCTCTGCGCAGGTCGCACTGGCGTCGGCCGGTTGGCGCGGGCGTGATGCCGCCGATTTCGGAGTCATGCTGCTTGAGATGTGGGCCTACGTGTGCGACGTGCTGGCCTTTTACGACGGCCTATATGCCGGAGAGGCGTATCTGCGCACCGCCCGCCGCTTGAGCGCCGTCCGCCGCCTGACCCGTCTGATCGGCTACCTTCCGCGCCCGGCCGTGGCCGCGCTGGTCGATCTGGCGCTGTCGCTCGAAGGCCGCAAGCCGGTCACGATCCCGGCTGATACCGCCTTTCGTTCCGGCGCGTTCGAGGGCGAGAAGCCGCAGGTCTTCACCGCCATCGACCCGGTGACGGTGCATCCACTGCGCGCCAAGTTCACGCTCACGCCGCAGCCCCGCGCGACCCTGCCCGGCGGCGGCAGCGTGACACCTCAGACTCTCACGTTCAAGCGCGGCAGCATCACCGTCAAGGCTGACGACGCGGCCGTGCTGAAAAGCGGCTCGACCCACGCCGCCGCGCTGGTCGCCAGCGTCGAGAACACGGAGGATCCGGCCGGTAACGCGATCACCAAGGTGGCGTTCAAGGATTCGCTCAAGCTCACCGGCGGCACAGCCTACAGCGCAATGAGCCTGCTGCGCCCGACTGGCACGGCCTTCGTGATCTCGGTCGGGTCGGATTACTTCGGCGGCATCGGCTACCGCTACAACGAGGTCATCCTCGACGCGTTGGTTAAGCCGATCAAGACGGGCGATCTGGTGCTGCTGCGCAAAGGCGATCACCTGCGCTGGTTCAAGGCGCAGACCGTCAGCACCTACAACCGCATCGTGCAGTCCGCCAAGACGATCACGTCGACGCAAGGCAGCACGACGACCACCACCACGATCCCCGCCGTCACCACGCCGGTGACAACGATCACGTTCGACACCTATTGGGACAACGCCGCCCGCCGTGCGCCGGAGGACAATGCGGACTGGGCGTGGTGGACATACGCCGACTTCACGCTGTATTACGGCATGGCCGCCGCTGGCGCACCCATCGGTGAAGCCGCGCCGGCGATCGAAGCGGACGACGTGCTCAAAGTGCGCGAGAAGGTCGAGGCCGTCGATTCGTCCTACGAACCCGACCGCTTCCTGCTGCGCGACCTGAACGAGGACGCTGTCAGCGCCGATGGGGCGCTGTTCACAGACGGCACACTGACTCTCTCCGACTCCAGCGCGTGGGATGGCCCGTTCGTCCCGCCGGTCACGGTTTACGGCGCGCTCGTGCGGGCGACTCGCGGCGAGGTCGTGACCGGCGAAATCCTCGGTACGGGCAATGGCAGCACGCCCAATCAATCGTTCAAGCTCAAGAAGAAGCCGTTGACCTACGTCACGGCCGCCAGCGCCGAGAGTGAGTCCGGCGTGCAAAGCACGCTCACGGTGCGCGTCGACGGCGTGCTGTGGACGGAAGTCCCGCGCTTCTACGGGCGCGAGGCCGACGAAGCGGTGTACATCATCCGCCAAGACGACGAAGGCGACTCGTGGGTGACGTTCGGCGATGGGGCGCGCGGCCAACGCCTGCCGACCGGCGCGGTCATCACCGCCGATTATCGCTACGGCGCGGGCGCGGCGGCTCCGCCCGCCGGCATGGTCACGCAGATGGTGACGCCGATCAAAGGCGTGACGGCGTTGGTCAACCCGTTGGCCGCGTTCGGCGGCGCGGATGCCGAGGACGAGGACGCCATCAAGACTTATGCGCCGCGCTCGGCGTTGATGCTTGGGCGGGCCGTCTCACTGCTGGATTACGAGGCGGTCGCCGCCAACACCAGCGGCGTGACCGCCGCCAAAGCCGAATGGCGCTGGAGTGGCACGCAGCAAAGGCCGGTCGTCAAGCTGTGGTACATCGGAGACGCCAACCTCGCCGCGCCGATCAAAGACCGGCTCGTCGCGGTGTCGGCTGAGGGCGTGCCGTTCGAGGTCGCGCCGGCGACGGCTGTCTCCTTTGCGCTGACCATCGGCGTGATAACGGATGCGCGCTATGTCGCCGACGACGTGGCCGGTGATGTCGAAGCGGCGTTGAGCGACGCGTTCGCGCCGGCGGCGCTCGGCATCGGCGCGCCATTGATCCGCAGTAAGGTGATGGCGCTGGCGGCGGCGGTCGAAGGCGTGATCGCGCCGACGGTCGTCACGCTCAACGGCGCGCCGTTCGTCAGCGCGGGGATCACCGCCGCCGAAGGCACGTACTTCGTGTTCACGATCACCGCCAGCGCACAGCCCGAAGGCTGAGGAAGGGAGAGACACGATGGCAGACCTGCTCGAAACCGCCCCTCCGGTCGATGACGGCTATCTGGCGTATTTCACCGAGAAGATTTGGGCGATGATCCCTGAGGTTTACCGCCACGAGGACGGCACCGCCATTCAGCCCGGCGTGCTGCGCGCGCTGGTCGAGACGTGGGCGCGGCAGGCCGTCACGCTTCGGCGCGACCAAGACCGGCTGTGGGAAGATTTCTTCATCGAGATGTGCAGTTTGTGGGCCGTGCCGTATATCGGCGATCTGGTCGGCACGCGCCTGCTCAGCCCGTACAACCCGCGCGGCCAGCGCATCGACGTCGCCAAAACGATCTACTACCGCCGCCGCGCTGGCACCCTGCGCGTGCTGGAAGAGCTGATCGCCGACATCACCGGTTGGGAAGGCGTTGTGGTCGAGGGCTTCAAGACGCTGGGCCGCACGTTCCATAACCTCGATCTGCCGCCGACACCACGGGGCCGCCTGACTGCCACACCGCCGGGCGGCCTCGCTGACCTGCGCCGCGCCGATGGATCCGCGCTTGCCGGTGGGCCATTTGACGAGTACTTCCACACGCCCGATATCCGGCGCGCGCGTCCGTATGGCATCCCCAAGCTGGTGTTCCACCTGTATCGCCTCGGCGCGGTGGAACTGACCGGCGTCGAGCCGAAACCACACGCCGCCCCGGCCGGCGCCGCGTATACCTTTGACCCCAGCGGCCGCGACATCCCGCTGTATGCGCCGCGCACGCGCCCCGATCACGGCGACACGTGGCGTACCGCGCGCGAGTACGAACTGCCCGCGCCGATCCCGTGCCGCTTGCTCTCCGATGCGCAGTTCGAGGTCAAGCTTGAACACGGCGCGCAGTTGGTGAGCGACATCGGCATGACGGCTGGCGCGGCGGACGATCTGACGACGCTGGCGGGCATCCGGTTCCTGCGCGAGTCCGACCTGCGCACGCGCCTGTCGATGCTGCCGACATCCGTGGAACTCCTCAGCGCCAACGTGTTTCAAGGCATCCTGCGCCTCACCGCGCTGGACGACTGCGGCAAATCGCAGCTTCTGCCCAACGCGGTCAGCGTGATGCTTGACGGCGCGCCCGGCCCGCTGCCCAACGAACAGGTGGCTGGCGCGAATCTGTCGATTTGGGAGGCGTTCCCGCTGCACAAACGCGCGTTGATCGACCCGGAGCGCGGCCGGCTGCTGGTGTACGATCCCGCGCCGGCCAGCGTGCTGGTGAATTATCACACCGGCGTGTACATGCCGGTCGGCGCGACGGGCTTCACGCGGCGCTTCACAACCCCGCCGGATGCCCAATTCTCCGGCGGTGGGGCCCTGGCCGGCATCCCGTCGCAAGGCGTGGCGCGTATTGACGACAGCCGCACCTACTCGCCGATCGGCAACGTCGGCGCGATCACCGGCCTGACGATTGCCGCGGCGGACAGCGAACGACCGTACCTGCGCCTCACGACGACGTGGCGTCTCACCGCCGCGCCACCCGCGCCGCCGCAGCCAGACGCATCGCTCACGCTCGAAGGATTGTGGATCGGCGCGCAGACCAGCGCGCGGTCGGTCGTCCTCGAAGGCGACTACGAGACGGTGTGCCTGCGCTACTGCACGCTCGATCCGGGCGGCTTGGATGCCGATGGCGCTGAGGTTCCGCCGGTGACGCTGGTGATTCGCGGCTTTGTTGAACGGCTGATCCTCGACTCGTGCGTGACTGGGCCGATCCGCTTGGACGGCACGGGCGCGGTCGAACATCTCGTGATTCGCGACAGCATCGTGCAGGCCACCCGCCCGGCCGACAAGGCGCTGGAGATCGGCGTCGGCGTGGTCGACATGGCGCGCACGACCGTGCTGGGCAGGGTCGACGTGCTGCGCCTGTACGCCACCGACTGCCTGATCGCCGGGCCGCCGGTTGACGTCACCGATACGCAGGACGGGTGCTTCCGCTTCAGCGCCGCGCCGCCGGGGAGCCGCCTGCCCAAGCCCTACGAATGGTTCGAGCTGGACGCCGGGACGGTCAAGGCGCTGTTCGTCTCGGACGAATACGGCCAGCCCGGATACGTCATGCTGCGCGAGACCGCGCCGGACGGCGTCGCCCGTGGCGGCGAAAATGGCGCGGAGATGGGCGTGTTCAATCGGGTCGGCGCGCCGTTCAAGCGCGACGGCCTGAACGCCAAGATAGCCGAGTATATGCCGTTCGGGTTGGCGCCGGTCACGGTGATCCAAACATGAACGGCGCTCAATGGTTGGAGCGAGACGGTTTAGTCAGGGGGAAACGCCATGGGTAGCAAAGATACATCGCGGTGGACGTTCGACCCGCGCAAGCATTACACCGGCACATGGATGCAGCAGGGGCGTGTCCTGACTGACTCCGACTTCAACGAGGACGAGTCGATCAACGTCGAGGAGCGCCGGCGCGAGCGCATCGACGTGATCGGGCCGTATGGCTCGCCGGACGACGGTTTCCGCGTCGAGAACGCCCGGCAAACAGGCGGCAATATCGACTTCGATATCCTTGACGGCACGCTGTACCTCGGCGGTCTGCGGCTTGAGCTGGAAGCCGCGCAAACGTTCCGGCTGCAGTCCGACCGCTTGCAGACGGTTGACGTCAGCGCGCCAGCGGCCAACACGCAGCGGCGTGATCTGGTGTTCATCGAGGCGTACGAGGCCCCCGTCACCGCCGTCGAAGACTCCGAACTGCTCGACCCGGCGCTGGGCGGCCCGGACACGACCGCGCGCAGCAGACGCTTCCAGCGTGTGCATGTGATCCCCGACGTGTCGGCGGTCAACTGCGAGCAGGCGCGCGAGCTGTTGCAGAGCCACTTGGCCGCAGGCGGCTTCGGCACTCTCGGCCCCGACTACCGCGTGACGGTCAACACCCGGCTTAAGGTGACCTACACCAACACCGGCGTCGACGACGACCTGTGCGAACCGCCTATCGCCGGTGGCTACCTCGGCGCAGAGAATCAGGCGATCCGCGTGCAGTTGGTCGACGCTGGTCACTTGACGTGGGGATACGACAACGCATCGCCGCTGTACCGCGTGTCACTGTCGGCCGACCGCACGCAGGTCACGCTCATCACACCGCCGCGCGACACCTACAGCATGCCGGTGGTCGGGCAGGTGATCGAAATTCTGCCGTGGGCGGCGGTGCTGCCCAACGGTGAGAAGACGGCGGGACTGGCCGGCCATCTCTCGCGTATCACAGCCGTCGACCCGTCCGACGAGGCCGCCGGCGGCGCGATCACCGTCACGCTCGCCGACGCTGTGCCGACCGCCGCGTTCGACAACTGGAAATCACGCGCCGATCAAGCGCAGTTGGGCGCAGACGGCACGTTCTACTTCATGCACATCTGGAACCGTGGCGGCGATATCGCTTCCCCCCCGGCGATTCCGTTCGCAACCAACACCGCGCTCACACTGGGTACCACCGGCATCCAAGTCACGATTACCGGCAGCGACCGCGTCCCAACCGACTATTGGATCATCGGCGCGCGGCCTGAAACACCCGATCAAGTCTATCCATGGCGGCTTGAGGACGACGCGCCACCGCACGGTGTGACGCGTTTCATCGCGCCGCTGGGCATCGTCCTGTGGCGCGCCGACGGCTCCGTGAGCGAATCCGACTGCCGCCCGCCGTTTCGTCCGCTGGTCAGTCAGGACGGGTGCTGTACCTACACCGTAGGCGATGGCAGCACCAGCGACGGCGACTTCAACGACATCGAGACTGCGCTCGAACGCCTCGGCGACGAAGGCGGCGAGATTTGCCTGCTGCCCGGCATCCATCGCGCCGATATTCGGCTGTTTAACCGGTCGGGCGTCAGCATCAGCGGATGCGGCCATCGTTCCAAGCTGATCCCGCTTCAGTCCGACGTGCCGATCGCGGCCGCCGACTGCTCCGGTATCGGCCTGTATAACTTCGACGTCATCAGCGTGGACGGCACGGCGATATTGGCCGAGCGCATCGGCGGCTTCACGGTTGAGAACGTGCACGTCATGGCCGGCGTGGTCGGCATCGATGTGGACGACAGCGCCGGCGTCACCCTCCGCCGCTGCACCGTGCGCATGTTGGACAAGGAAGGCGGTGACGTCGGCATCTACGCGCAGGGCGACAACGTGCTGATCGAAGAATGTGACGTGCAGGTGATCCCCGCCGGAACGCTGCCTGAAATCCCCGACGACCAGCAAGACCCCGACCGCGACCCGGTCGACCCGACCGACCCGTGCGCCGACCCTGAGCAGTTCTACCTCAATCTGGTCTATCTGGTGTACTTCGTCAACCTGATGTGGGGCCTGTACACCTTCTTCAAGCCGCCGAAGAACCCATACGTCACACTGGGCGGCATTCAGATCGGCAGCGGGTCGGAGACCGTCACGGCGCGGCGCAACCTGATCGTCGGCGGCGCAGGCAACGGCATCACGCTCGGCAGCGATGTCGGCGATGTCGACTTGGACGATCCCGGCCCGCCGCGGGACGAGTTCCCGCCGGTCACCGTCAGCCACAACGCCGATCAGGTGCGCGGAACGGTGCTCGGCGAGGACGATCAGAAGCCGGTCGGCAGCATGACGATCTTTTTCACCGACGCCGCCGGCAATGTGTTCGACTTTCCGGTCGCGGCCTCGGGCGACTTCTTCGGCAAGCTGCCCCCCGGCGATTACACCGTAACCGTCTCCGACGATGGCTATGGCGTCACAGGCATCGAGCCGGTCGCGGATGGGGCGTACTTCGTGTTCGTGCGCGAGCGCGCGGTCGACGGACCACCGCGCGGCGGTGACGATCTGCTGGCGTTCATCCACGACGTGCTGCTGGAGGAGAACCGCATCGCCAATATGGGCTTCTCCGGCATCGGCGCGCCGCGCTTCACCACCAGCGATACCGCGCGCTTGCGGGAGCTGCTCAGGGAGATGGGCGGCCGTTCCGATCTGGCGATGCTGCTGATCGTCTACCTGCTCACCGGCACGATCACCGGCTTCGTCGTCAACCTCGTGATCTACCGCAACACGATCACGCGGTGCCTGCTCAACGTCGAGCTGAGCAAGGTCGATCAGTTCGCCATCGAGCGCGCGTTGGCTGGCATCTCGCTGGCGTTGTGCGACGGCGTGTCGATTGTCGAGAACGCCGTCGAGAACTGCGGCAGCCAGATCGAGATTCCGGCTTGCGGCATCTTCATCTCGTTCTCGGTCGACGCGACCATCCGCGAAAACCATGTGCTCAACAATGCCGGCGACACACGCGCCGCGCTGGTCACGTCCGACTTTGCCGCCGATCGCGCGGCAGCCGGGGTGGATCAGCCAGCGTTCACCCACAGAAAGCAGACGTACAACCGCTATCGCAAGGATGTCGCCGCAGGGAATTTTACCCTCAACGCCGTTGACACCGAAGAGATCGAGTTTCAGCGTGGGCCGCGCGCCGGCATCCTGCTGCCGATCTGCCTGAGCGCCAACGCTTTTGCTGGTGGTGCGCGTAAGGCTCAAGCCAGCCTCGCCGGTCAGGGACTCACTGCAGCTGCGACCGGACGCCACGCGGCACGCATCGACGGCAACTACGTCGTTCAGCCCATCGGCAAGGCGCTGTTTATCGGCGCGGCGGGGTCGCTGTCGATCACCGACAACCAGCTTATCAGTGACCACGCCCTACCGCGCGAAATCGACGCGCGCGCCGGCGGCCTAAGCGGGGTGCTGGCCGCGTCAATGGTGATCGGAGAAATTGACCTATTCGCCTCGAACGTGATGGCGGTCAACCTCGCCCCCGGCGGCTACGCACCCGACCTGCTGGCGATCATCAAGTCGACCTTTGACGATAAAAACACGCCGCTGGAGGCGATTCCCATCCCGCTCGGTTTCCCCGATGGAAACGTGCTGTTCGCCGGCAATCAGGTCAAGCAGGGTGACAGCGGCGCGCGCGGCACGATCGTTTCGGTGTTCTCGATGGACGACGTGAATTTCGTCGACAACCAGATCGAAGTGCTGAACGGCGCGGCGATCGCGTCGACGGCGGTTATCTTTTCGATGACGGGACGCACCGCCAACAATCGCATGAAAGAGCCGATGATCGCGGCGCTGCAGGCGGGGCCGCCCGGCACGGTCAACCGTACCGGTAACCGTTTCTCATTGGTGCAGATCGGGTTTATGGCCGGCGGTATGTTCAACAATCAGGGGCATTACTGCTTCGCGCTGTGGATCGCTGACCCGTCTAACGCCGCTGAAGTAGGCAACTTCACGCTGCTCTCGGCGTACTTGAAGTGCCGTGACGGAATCATCGAGACGCTGCCGCCGGTCGCCTCGTTCATCATGCTGATCCTGCTGGACGTCAGCGCGAAAATGATGCTGCGGCTGAGTAAGGGGAGTGAGTCGTGAATCCCTCACCCCCTAAATCCCCCTCTCCCACAAGAGGCGAGGGGGACTTGACCCTCACCCCCAACCCCTCTCCCTCAGGGAGAGGGGCGTTACCCACCGCGCGTCTCTTGCGCCTCTCTCCCCTCTCCTTAGGGCCGGGGGTGAGGGGCCGCGCAACACAACCTCGATCCACCTACTACCCATGCCCGCACAACGCTAACGAAAGGATAGGTTGAGCGATGAGTTCCAAAGATCCGAAATCCAACCCTGCTGCAGAGGCGATGGAACGCCTGATCGCCGCGCAGCGCGTCGGACAGGCCCTGTTCGAGCGCGAGGCGCGGCGCATGGCGACCAAACACGGGCTTGACGATCCGCGGACACAGAAGATGCTGCGCAGCGCCGGCGGCGCACGCGACACGCTCGACGCGCTGGAGATCGCGCTCGAGTCGCGCCCGCCGGAGGTCGCCGCAGCCGAAGGCGAGGTGGTCGTCGCCGGGCGTGTGGCGGCGGACGATCTGCGCGGTGTCAGCAGGGCGACCGTTTCGCTTGAGGACGCCAGCGGCCATCCCGTGAAAGCGGCCGGCGCCGCCGTCACCGACGCGGCGGGGCGTTACGCGCTGCGGATCGCTCCGTCTGCGGCCGCCAAGCTCACTGGAAAAGAATACGTTGTCGTTGCGGCCGATGCGCATGGCAAGGAGCTTCAACGCAGTGTTGGGCCGGTCAAGCTGGCGCTGAACGAGACGATCCGCGCCGACCTGTCCACCGGTGCGCGTCCGCCGCTTGGCGCGCCAGTCACCCCGCGTAAGCCGCGCCAACCCCGCGAAAACGTCACCTTCACCGTCAGCGGCACAGTGATGGAGCCGGAGGGCAAACCGGCCGCCAACATGCTCGTGCGCGTGTACGACAAAGACGTCAAGTACGACGACCTGCTTGGCGCGGCGATGACGAACCGCAAAGGCGAGTTCACCGTGACGTATCGCCTGCGCGATTTCAGCGAGGACGAGGACGCCGCCGACCTGTACTTTATCGTGACCGACAGCGCGGGCAAGGAACGCCTCTCGACCGCTGATCGGGTGATGTTCAACGCCGAGCGCGAGGCAACCGTCGAGCTGGTGCTGCCCGGCTAGATCGGCATGCCGCTGAGTCGCGGAAAGTTTACTACGACAGGCAGATGCCTCAAGGCCAGCGTAACTCACGTCGTTGAGCAGATAACTGCTTGACGATCCGGCTGGCACGCGCATCATGCCTTGTCGTCTGTGCCGATTCCAAATTGGTACATCGCTATTGGCGCAGTTTTGGTTACACTATCTGGGTTAAGGTGAGACGTTGAAAGTGACGAGTGATGAGGAAGCGCAGCCCTTTTCGCTCGTATAGCGACACGAGTCAGATCGTCTAGCTCGCCGGCTTTCGATAACCCACTTCAGCGAACGTCTGAAAGCCGGCGGATCCGTCCCCTTGTTTCGGAGTGCATGGCAAGCGGCGGTTTTTTTCATCACTCGCCCCTTTCAACGTTTCGCTTAGAGACATAGCGCGGTCAAGTGTATTCAAGGAAGTGTGGAATTTATGGATGTTGTCATCGGAATCGATGTCGGCGGGACGAAGATTGCGGCGCATCTGACCGACGGATCGGAAAAGAGTATCGCGCAGACCAGTGTGCCTACCCCGCCCGACGCTCACCCGTCGGTCATCACCGGCCTTGATGAAGACTCGCCGGGATATGCCGAGGCATTCAAACGCGGGCGCATGGCTACGATGCAGGCCATCATCGGTGTGAGCCGCCGTCTGGTGGTCGAGGCGCGGCATCAAGGGATGACCCTGCGCGGCATCGGCATCGGAACGGCCGGCCAGATCGACCCGCTGCGCGGTATCGTGGTCGACGCCAACCCGAACATCATTGGCTGGCGCGGCACGCGGATCGTCGATGAACTGACCGCGGCCTTCGGTGTGCCGGTGTTTGCGGATAACGACGTGCGCACGATGGCGATGGCCGAGACAGCGCACGGGGCCGGGCAAGGATTTGAAAGCGTGCTATGCATCACCGTCGGCACCGGCATTGGCGGCGCGATGGTGCAGGGCGGCAAGCTGATCTATGGAGCGCACTACAGCGCCGGCGAGATCGGCTATATCCTCGCTTACGGCAAGTCGATCGAGGAGGTATACGCCGGGCCGGCTATCGCACGGGCGTTCGCCGAGGAATACCAACTGCACGAACGGATCACGCTGGTGGACATCAGCCGGCGCGCCATCAGCGGCGACACGGCCGCGCGGCAGGCGATCGAATCGGCGGCATACGGTTTGGGGCAGCATCTTGCGCCGGTGCTCGCGTTCCTCGACCCGGACGTGACAGTCGTCGGTGGCGGCGTGCCGTCCATCGGCGACATCTGGTGGGCGCCGTTCCTCCACCCCTTCACCGAGTTCCCGCTGGAGAGCGTGCGCGGCGCGCTGATTAAGCCGGCCGCGTTGGGAAGCCGGGCCGGGATGATCGGCGCGGGCGTGCTGGCGGCGAAGAAGCTCGGCATGGCCTAGCGTCAATCCATCCCGGCCGGCCCTAACGGATCAATCGCGCTGGCTTGCTTGATGGCCTCAGCATAGACTGCGCGCAGCGGTTCCAGCCGACGGATGCTGTCGTCCAGTCCGCCGGGACGGCTCCGCGCGAGCCAGTTCTGCCGCTGCTGCATAATCAGCGAGTCGATCTCCGCCAGCAGATCAGCCGGCGCGTTATCGGTCTCGCCTTGCAGGTACAGCAGCCACTTCGCGCCGTGCCGCAGCAGATGCGCCGCCGTCGTCCACTCGGCGCGGATCAGCGCGGCGTCGGGACGGGACATGCGCGTGCGGTCGATGCGCGCAGTGATCGAGTCGATCAACTGGATCACCGCACGCAGGTTGTCCGGCGTGATGTCCGCCTCATGCCCGCCCCACGCCTCGAAGCGCTTGAGCTTGGCGCGGAAGTTCTCCGGCGTCCATTCGAGCGCGTACGCCAGCACCTGCCCGTTGATCTGCGCCGGCCCGACCTTGAGGTACACACTGGCGAGATCGTCGGCGATTGCTGCCATTTCGCGCGCCGCATCGTGGTAGACGTGGATATCCAACCCCGCATTCAGCGCCGGTTGACGTTCCTCACTCGCCGACCACGCCATCGCCGCGGCATACGCCATGCCGATATATGAGACCGGCCACGGCTGAAAATGCCCGCGGTCGCCCCAGTCGGTGACGAGCAGGCCGACTGCGCCGTGCTTCTTGCCATCCAGCGCGGCCCGCATGATGTTGCCTTTCGCCTCGCGCGAGCGCCCGACGAGGCTGTTCCAACTCGACACGCCGGGGCAGACGTAGAACGGCACGCCCGCCGCCGCGTACTTGGCGCAGTTCTCGTCGAACGGATGCGATGCCTCGTAGCCCCACTCCATCACGATCACGTCTTTGGGCAGCTCCGGCACCAGTTCGGGATAATGCAGGATGATGTCGCCCCAGAACATCATCGTGCGGCCGCGCCCGGTGACGTCCTTGTGCAGCGCGAGGATCCAGTCGAGATACACGCGCCCACCGCGCTCGGCGACCGCGTCCTTGCTCTTGCCGCGCCCAAGCTCCCACGGCTCGTCACAGCCGACGTTGAACTGCGTGCTGGAGTAATACGGCAGCAGCGAGTCGTACAGGCCGCGGACGAAGGTCAGGCTGTCCGGCAGCAGCGGGTTGAGCGTGCTCGGCCCGCGCCATGCGCCATCCGGCCCCTCGAACCCCTGCGGCGATTCGGCCATCCAGCGGTACGGCTCGTGCTTGAGGAAACGCTCCATGTGGCCGAGGCTGTTCTGGTTCGGCGTCAGTTCGACGTGGCGCTGCTTGCAGTACGCGTCGAGCAGCAGCACGTCCTCGCCGGTGAGCGGACTGGCGTGCTGCCATGCGACGCGGTGGCCGGGGAACTCGAACGTGTGCTCGATATAGAGCTGAAGCTGGTTGTACTTGAGCGCCGAAAGCTCGTCGACAAGCTGGTACAACATCTCCAGCGTAGGGACACGGTCGCGGCTGATGTCGAGCATATAGCCACGGTGCGCATAGGCCGGCGCGTCCTCGATGGTCATCACCGGCAGGCCGTCCGGCTCGCCCAGCACGAGCTGGCGCAGCGTGCAGCATCCGTAGAACACGCCGGCCGCGTCACCGCCGCGGATGACGATGTCCTCGTCGACGGTGAGCGTGTACGACTGCGGCCCGGCCCCGTCCGCATAGCCGAGGTGGATGTGCGCGCCCGCCTGCGAGAGCTGAATCGTATACGTCCGGCCGGTCTGGGCCAGCGCGCGCTGGAGCCACTGCGCCTCGAACAGCAGCGACGGATCGGGGATCGAGATCGCGCCTTCCAGCGGCGCCGGATACCGGGTTGATGTGTCAGCAAGGGTGATCGCATTGGGCAGGGGGATAAGGTACTGCACGGGACTCTCCTCGAAGGAAGTGCTGAGTGCTGAGTGCTGAGATAAGGCAGCGCCGGTGATTAGAACACGCGGGACGTGGAATTGGCTAGGCCGTCACCACGCGCCGCGCAGTTACGATTTCGTCGGGTTCCAATACGCGAATTTGTTCGGGAAACACCGATGCGAGGACGACTGTACGCCCCGCTACAGTGACAAATTCCACGGCATAACCATTAAGCGAGTGTCGGGGTCTCGATCATCTGGGGTTCAAAGCGCCTTCAACAACGTAGTGGATGCCTCAAATCCCATCAGGAACCGCTCGATCTCATCTCCATGCCGGGCGACAGTAATTACCGTTCCCGTAAAGCCAGCGGAGTTCTTCAATTCCGGGCTAAGCGCCGATCGATCAACACTGGCCGCGCTGCACGCCGCAGAAATCCGGAACCTTCCTTATCCCGGCGGCGTTGACATCCCCTACACTGCGATCATCCGCCGTGTGAGATACGCCGCGCGGCGGGTTGTGTTCCCCCCAACGAAAGGGCTCCTCGATGATCGACTGGGAAGGAATCGCGATTTTTGCGCTGATCGCCGTTGTGTTCGGTATCGGCATCTGGGAGTACATCGAGTGGCGCATCGACACGTTGATCGGCTGGTTCATGCACATGATGCGCATGAGCAGCCGACTCGCGCTCGATTCCGCGCACGCGACCCTCGATGAACTCAAGACTCTGGACGAACGAGTCACGACCCTCGTCGAGGAGATCGTGAAGACACGCGTTGACGAGGCGATGCAGCGCTTTTACAACGGCGAGGTGCTGCCGGATCCGGGTTCAAAATCGACCACGAACGACCTCTCTGCATAACCTGCGCCCGAACAACCCGGAGGAATACGCCATGATAGACGACAGCCCGTTTGCACGGTTTCTACATGAAACAGACGCGCTGAGCGCGCTGCCTGACTACCCCGACCAGCGCGATCCCGAGCCGATGTACGACCCGATCGCTGTGCTCGGCGCAGAGACGATCCGCGACTGCCGGAAGCACATCACCCCGGAGCAGGCCGCATCGTACGACAGCACCGGCCAGTACATCATCCACTTTCTGAGTCAGTACTGGGTGCTGGTAGGTGAATCCCCGAACGGCTTCCCCGTCTATACGCTGGGATTCGAGGAATTGTCCCTGCTGTGCCTGCTGTCGGTAGGGTCGTCGACAAAACGGGTGCATCCCAATCTGTGTATCGACTGCGACGTGGCGGTGCGGTTGATCTATTTCGGCCGGAACATCGCGCAGGACGAGGTGTTCAATCTCGACACCGTCGAGCTTCAGCATCTCGTCGATATGATGCTGTTCTGCTACCAGTCTGCCGGAGTCTGAACCGGCACAGAATTACGGAGCCTTCCGAATACAACTGTCGTTAGGAGGCTCCATCATAGGACAAATCCGGGACTACACAGGGAGACATCGACCCCCGATGAACGAACACGATCAATTGGCACAGGCACGCGAACTCATTCAGCAGCGCCGGTTCACCGAAGCGCGCCAGATTCTACAAACCGTGAGTCACCCCACCGCCCAAAGCTGGTTACAACGCATTGACGAAGCCGAATTTGGCGATCCGTTCGCGGATTCACGACGCGCGCCGATTCAACCGCTTCCGCCCATCCGGCTGGACGCCGCGGCGGATATCTTAATCAGCAAAGGCTGGAAGGTCGTTACACAGTCGCAGAACGTCATGCGATTCAGCAAGAAGCAGCTGCCGTCGCGGTGGATCGCCTTGCTCGCAGTCCTCGTGTTCAGCTTGCTCGGCAGCATCATCGTCTGTCTGGCGATTGCTACCGGCCGCGAATTGCATGTCACGCTTGAAGTCACCGACCGGCGCACCGTCGTCGTGCGGTCGGATCGAGGCACGTCAGAGGTGCAGCCCAATTACGCGATTGCCGCAGCGGCAGACTTGGCCGACACGGTTAAGAACGGTGTCAACTACGGCGAAGCGATCCTATTGGGCATCTGCTCGATGATCTGCTGGTGGACAGTCGCCGGCGCAGGATTCTTGGCTTAATGTATATAGTCTCTCGATTCAGCGTACTTGACATACGGTGGATACGGCCATCGCCCGCTGTTCTGCCTCAGCAGCGCCGCGCTTACGGCCGCCACGCATAGGCGTACAGGCGCATCGCGATCCCCGGCGTGTCAAGCGGCTCAACGGCATCAAGGCGGTCGGCTGGTACGACGTGCAATCGCGGGCGCACGTCGTACCGGTCACTCACGAACGCCAGCGATCGCCCATCCGGCGACCAGCGCGGGTCGGTATCGGTCTGCGGATGATGCGTCACCCTTGTGATCGCGCGGGTTTCGAGGTCGATCACCGCCACGTCGGGACGGCTGTTGGGCACGGCCGGATAGTGGTTGTAGGCGATCCGCTGGCCGTCCGGCGACCACACCGCCTGATCCTGCCAGCCGTCCTGACCGGTCAACAGGATCGGCTCGCCGCCGCTGGCCGCGATGATGTACAGGTGGCGCGTCTCATCCTCCGGCGGCTCGTAGCTGAACGCGATCCACGCGCCATCCGGCGACCAGCGGGGATTGTTCACCCCGTCGATGCCGGTGAACAGCGGCGTGATCTGCCCGCTGTCGACCGCGACACGCAGCAAGCCGCCGCCGCGCACACGCGACAGATACGCCACCGCCGCCCCGTCCGGCGACCACGTCGGCTGGCCGGCCGGCTGCACATTGAGACAGCGCGTGCCGCCCGTCAGCGCGAGGATGCACAGGTCTTGGCGCTGGTCGACATAGATGATCGACCGCGAATCGGGCGACCACGCCGGCGGCGAACCAAATGGCATATCCTCAACGTGCAGAACCGACTCGCGGATGCCGGGCCGCCACGTCAGCAGGTCGTAAGCGCCGTCGGTGCTGTCGAGCAGCACGTAACCGAGGCGCGAACCATCCGGCGACCATGCCCACGCAACCGGCATCCGGTCAAGCGACCCGATCAGCGTGGCCGAGATGTGGTGGTAGATGTCGTGGGCGTATAGGCCGGGCGGCGCGTCCGCGAAGGTGACTTGCGGGGTGTGCGCCCCGCTGGCCGCCGCGCGGACGACGAAGACGGCGACCAGCGCCACCGCCCAGATCGTCGCCATCGCGGCGAGCCGCCGGATCACGGAGTGCAGGCTCTAGGCAGGCGGAACCCGAACGTGCTGCCCTGCCCGTAAACGCTGCTGAAGAACACGCTGCCGCCGTGGCGTTCGACGATACGCTTGACGAGGTACAGGCCGAATCCCGTCCCGGCGATGTGCCGCGCCTCGCGGGATCCGATCCGCGCCAGCGGCTTGAACAGCTGATCCTTCGCTTCGTCGGGGATCCCTAAGCCGGTATCGGTGACGCTGAACTCGTAGCCGTTCCCGTCAGGGCGCACACACACCGAAATCGCGCCGCCCTCCGGCGTGTACTTGATCGCGTTGTTGATGAGGTTCGTCACGGACTGCGCCAGCACAACGCCGACACCATCGATGGTGGCCGGGTCTTGCGGCAGATCAGCCGAGAGCGTGTGGCCTTTCGACTCGGCGGCAAGACGCTGTGCGTTGATCACCTCGTCCACCAGTGCCGTCAGCGACAGCACCTCGAAGCGTTCCGAGTCGATCAGCAGGTCGACCCGTTCGGCGTCGAGGATATCGCGCGAAATGCGGTGGATGCGTTCAGCGGCGGCCTCGATCTGATGGAGGTATTCAAACTGTGCCTCGCCAGCCGGCTTGCCCTGCATGAGGTCATCGCGCAGGTACGCCACGAAATTGTTGATGAGCATCAGCGGATCGCCCAAGTCGTGCGCGCCCAGCTGAAGCATGATCGTCTTGACCTGTTCGAGGTCGCTTACCCGTTCGTGAAGGTCGCGTAAGGCTTCGAGCTGCTGTACGGTTTGCGCGTGCAGCTGCGCGTTGCCGAGCGCGACGGCGAGGCGGCCGGCAAGGATACACAGCACGTCGAACACGGTTTCGGTGAACTGGTTCGGCCTGTCCGACTCGAGCGACAACAGCCCAACCAGCCCGCGGTGGGTTATCAACGGGATGGTGATCTGCGCGACCGTCTCCGGAACCGCCGCGACGTAATCCGGATCGGCGGATACATTGGGGATGAACTCGGCCTCCTGATTGCGCAGAACGCGAGCGCAGATGCCTTGAACCATGGCTTCAAAGACGCTGAAGCGGCTTGCGGCTTCACGGCCGAACGTGCGCATCAGGCGGGCGTCACCGCCCTGCTGCACGGCGATGAATCCGGCGGACGCACCGCTCAGCTGGCGTGAGATCTCGATGCCCACATCCAGCACGCGATCGTAGTCGATGCTGTCCGAAAGCTGCGCCTCGAGAACTCGCAGCGCGCTCAGGTCGTCCAAGCGGGCACGCAGCGCGGCTTCCGCCCGGCGCAGGGTTGTGATGTTACGCACGAGCAGCATCACTTGGCGGTCGGTCAGGGCGACACACCGCAGTTCGTAGTATGCCGTCGTGCCGTTCGGAAGCGGCCACGCCATGTCGGCGGGGGGCGCCGTCCCGTCGCGCAGGGTACGGCCGATCACGTCGAACACCATGCGCACCAGCGATTCGGGCGCGGGCAGATCGCGGATGTTCATACCCGGCACCATCATCGCGCCGATGTCGATCACCTGATTAGGGATGTAGTCGACCAGTAAGCCGTCTTGATTAATCACGAGGATCGTATCCGGCATGGCGGTGATCAATGCACGATTGCGGGCTTCGCTCTCACGCAGCTTGCGCTCGGCGGTGCGCTGCGCCGAGATGTTGCGGCACACCATGACGCCGGCGACCACCGACTGATCGGTGTCACGCGCCGGGCCGATCTGGATACTGTAGACGGAGCGCCCGTCGTTGAACGACTCTTCAAGCGTGGTCTGTTGGCCGTGCAGCGCCGCCTGAAAATGTGATTCGTAGCGCCGCGCCAAATCGCTGTTGAGCGCCTCGCCCAGCGTATAACCGACGATACGCGCGGTGTTGAACCCGAACGCGGGCAGGTCACGCCCTTCAGCCAGAAGAAAGCGCAGGCTGTCGTCGAACATCAACACGGCGGTGTCGGGCAGGCTGCGCGCTAGGGCACGATAGGCCGTCAAGCCGGGAAGGTCGGACTGGGTTGACGTGCTCATCCGGAATGACCTCGGTTCAGCAAGACTGTCTCAGTTCTTCAACAACGACGCGATGTAAGTACGGAAATATCAGCCACCAGTTATTCGTTCCCAGTCTCCAGCTTTGCGGTACAGATGAGCGATTGAGCGGACATGCTGCATCTTGACTGGTAACTGGAAACGGACGACCTTCGCCTACGGGTTGAAGTAGGTTACCGAGAATCGGTGGGCAAGACTATCCGACTCGCGACACCAGCCGAGTGAAAAAAGTTGGCGCTTTCTCATCACTCATCACTCTCCACTTTCAACTTCTCACTTAAGCCACCAGTCATTCGTTCCCAGTCTCCAGCTTTGCGGTACAGATGAGCGATTGAGTGGGCACGCTGCATCTTGACGGGTAACTGGAAACTGACCACTTTCAACTTCCCACGTTAGAGATATTACAAGACAACGCCCATTCCGGTCAACGAAATGGCGTTTGGCGGAGAAATCGATGGCTGTGGCCCGGCCTGAGCTAGGCCACAGCCTTAGATATGGCAGCTAGTTCTTGCCGCGGAAGCCACCCGGAGCAGCAGGCGGCGGCAGCAGGCTGCCAGCGTCACGCGGCGCGGGGCCGTTCGGGCCGGCTACCACGAGGCTGACGTCGTCGGCCTTGACCTTGCCTACGCCGCTGCCCACGATCACCTTGACCTTGGTCACCGGGCCGGTTAGGGTCAGCGTCCCGCTCAGCAGTTCGTAGCCGACCGAGTCGGTGGTGAACTTGAGCTTCAGCTTGTCCTTGCCATTGCCGCCAGCGCCGCCGTTCGGATCGACGTACACGACCTTCAGCTTCACGACGTTGCCGGCCGAAGCCTTGGCGTCGAAGTAGCCGCTCAGGTCGAGATCTTCGGCGCCGAGGGTTGCGACCGCCGGATGCGTGACGACCTGCTTGACCTTCTTGGCCGGCTTGCCGTTGAAGTAGCCGTCACCCGCGTAGGACTTGGCGTTGTTGAGCTTGCAGCCTTCGCCAGTCCACGGCGCCGCAACCTTCGCCACACAATCCTCGAAGCCGCCGTTGACGATCAGTTCGATGTCGTTGGTCTCGAGAGTGAAGAAGAACGGGCTGTTGCTCGCTTCGATCGTCCCGTTGACAATGTCCTCGGCCGTGACCGTCCACGAGTACTGGCCGTCCTCAAGCGCCGAGGAGATGGTGGTGGAGACGGTCAGCGTGCAGACCGTGCCGTCGCACGCCAAGTCGTCGGTGTCGACTGCGGGCGTCAGGCCGGAGACATCAACCACCGTGCCGAGGCGGGTGTTAGTTGAGAGGTGCGACAGCACGAAGCGGTAGGTCAGAGCGGTATCAGCCAGTTCGTCCGACCACGTTACTGCGGTGATAGTCGAGGCGTCGCGGATGTAGGCGTTGTTGGCCGGGGTCATCAGCGCGAAGCTCTGCGGAACGGCCGGGGCCGGCAGCACGTCGACGCGTGTCGCCTTATCGGTGTTGTGGTGGTGCAGCACGAGGATGTCCGGCAGGGCGTTCGGGTCAGCGCCCGGCAGGACGTCAACCGGTGCACCGTAGCCGTTCAGATCATACCACGTCGGGATGCCGATATACGGGCCGCCCGCCTGACCATTCAGATCGTTAAAGTAGTAGTTCTGGGTGGCGATATCGAACGTGAACGGCGTCGCGGCGCTCCCGACGGTGTCGCTGACGACCGCAACATCGCTGTCACGGGTGGAAGCCTCGATCCAGTAATTGAACGTCCCGCCCGGGCCTGCGATGCCGGTTACACCGAACAGGTAGATCGGGATCACCATGACGTTGTTCTTGCGGTGCATGGTACTGATATCCGAGCCGGCGTATTCGTTGATGAACTGACCGAAGCTGACACCAGCGCCAGCGCCGTATCCATAGACGTCTTCGATGTCGATGAACCCAGACGAGAACGACGAGTCGCTGGTGCTGTTGTAGACGATGAAATCTTCGACACCATCGAAGTCCTCATCAATGTAGATGTTGAAGAAGACATCCGACGGGGAGGCCCACTCATCCGCCGCAGCGATCGCGAAGTAGACGACCGTGTTACCGCCTGCGCCGCCATGGAAGTCGCTGGTGATGCCGACATGCGTGATGTCGACCGCGCCGTTGGTCTGCGGGAAGTCGTCGCCCGGACGCGGCACGTAGGATCCACCTGCGTCACCCACCGGATCCACGGCGACCAGCTCGGTGAGCGTCGCCAGCGAAACGATATCGGCGCCAACTCCACCGGAGCCAGACGTATCGACGCCGGTGCCGCTGAAGACGACGTTGATGCCTTGGAAGGCGTTACCGAGGTCAGTCGTGGCATCCATAGCCGCGGTGATCTGCGGCATGCCGTAGACCGGCACGCGAAGATCGGGGTGCAGCATGCCTTGATCTTCGAGCAGCAGGATCCCCGCTTCTTCCGGCATGGGCGAGGTATCGCCGATCATCGGCTCATAGGTGTTGACGTTGGTGGCGGCGTTATCAAGCATCGCTTCAAACGTCACGTCAACCGTAGCGCTTCCGTTCCCCGCGAGGGTCACGGACGAAGGATTCACGGTCACCGTGACGTTCGGATGATCGGAACGAACCTGATATGAGACGTCGAGGTCGTAGGAGTTGGCGCTCAGGTTCTGGATCGTAACCGTCTTGGTCACGGTGTAGGTCGTGCCGGTCAAGACGTGCGGATAGCCAAACGACAGCGCGACGTTGTCCGGGTTGTCCGTCGCATAGGCGATAATCTCAGCGTCGATCGCGTCTACGGCGTCCACACGGCCAGAGCCGACATGCTGCGGCGGCAGGTTCAGCGCGCCGGTGAACACGTTGTGATTGGCCGTGTTCATGATCAACGCTTTGATCTGAGAAACCGGAGCGAACGGATGCTTGTGACGCAGCAGCGCCGCGAAACCGGTGACGTGCGGCGACGCCATCGAGGTGCCGCTGATGACGTATAGACCGTTACCCGTGCCGGAACGCGCCGATGTGATGGTGTTGCCCGGGGCGGTCACGTTCGGCTTAAGCGTAAGGTCGCCAATGCTGCGGACGACACCGCCGCGCGAGCTGAACGACGACAGTTGATCGGACACTTCAGGGGCGTACACCGCTGGTGTGCCGAAGTCGAACGTCACAGACGGCAGCGGAGTCGAGTTAGCGATAGCGTCGTCGTACGAGTTCTTCAGCGCCGTGCCGTTGGTCTGGCCGAGGAAGTACGCGGGTAGATTGAACGACGGATCGATGCCATCCGCCGACATCGTGACCAGCGCATCACCGGCGTTGTTGTAAATGATTACGCCCGTAGCACCGGCATCAAGGCCGTTGTTGGCTTTGTCCACAAAAGCGCAGGAGCCGCGCTGGATGAGCACGACGTTGCCAGCGACTTCAGTGGGGTTGGTAAGGGTGGCACAGCCATTTAGCGGCTGAGCGACCACCAAGTCACCCGTGAATGGGATAGCCGACCCGTTGTTGAAAGCCGCTGCCGCGCCCGGATATGCGCCCGGCGAGCCGAGGCCGCTGTTATGGTGTACCACCACGTCGCCAACCGCCGAGGTGTCAAGCGAGCTGGAGACACTGATGACGCTGTTGGCCGAACTCGGAGAGCCGGTGATGAGCGGGATATTGCCGCTGTTGCCGGCCGAGTCGACGATGATCATGCCCGCGGCGGTTGCGGCTTCCTGCGCCACGATCAACGGATCGTCAGGCAAAGCGCCACCGTAACTGCTGCCCAACGACATGTTGAGCACGTCCACCGGAACTTGCGCGGCCGCGATGCTGGTCGGGTAAGTTCCGGTCACGGCGTCTTCGATCGCGTCAAGCAGCACGTCGGTGCCAACCGAGCCGTTGCAGCCGAAGATACGCAGCGCCACCAGCGACGCGCCGGGGGCCACGCCCGGGCCGATCCGCAGGGCTGCGGTCGGGTTCGGGAAGCTGCCGTAGTACGTGGTATCCATCGGGCCGGTGTAGGTCGCTCCGGTCGCCTGAACGACGCCGTAACCGGCCGCCGTGCCGGCTACGTGCGAACCGTGGCCGCCGCCAAGCGCTTCGGCGCAGTCCATCGGGTCTTCGTCCGGCGCTGGGGTGTCCAAACCGGGGGTCGCCGCGTCGTAGAGATCACCGACGTAGTCGTAACCGCCGATCACCTTCGGGTCGCCATATCCACCCGGGATCGGGGCCGGGAAGAGGAGCGAGTCAGTGCCGTTCGTCGTGTCCGGGTTGTCGGCGTAGTTGCCGCTGCCGCCGAAGTGCGTGTGGATGTAGTCGACGCCGGTGTCCGCGATGCCGATGACAACCCCTGCGCCATCAAAACCCGCGGCTTCCCACACCTCCGGCGCACGGATAAGTGGGATGCTGGTGGTATCGTCACGGTTGATGACGCGGTTCGCATGCACGCTGACGACACCGGGCAGGCGCAGCAGCGCGGCGACCTGATCAGGAGCCACGGCGACCGTCACCGTGTTGACCAAGAACGCGCTGCTGTTGACGACCGTAGCGCCGAGGCTGCTAGCGCCGGCCGCAAACACATCGTGTTCGGCGCGGAGTTGCGCTTCACGGATGCTGGCCGTGCCGAGCGCGGCCGCGTGGCTGCCGCGACCACCGGCAGCGAGGTAATCGGTCACGGCCGGCGCACCTGCCAGCGTGACGATGACCTGTACGCGACCGTCCGCCTGCACCACCGAATGAGACAGGTCGACCGCCGCCACGGGTTCACCGCGGCCGGCAGCGTCGACCGGCACATGCCGCATCGGCCGTGGAGCCTGTGCGGCGGCCGGCAGCGCCACGCTCATGACCATCACGGCCAAGAGCAGAGCGACACCCGCCAACTGAATACGAGAATGACTTGCTTTCATTGAGGGCTCCTTATTTTAACAGCCTAAGAAAGCGAACGACGACGAATGCCGCTGCGCACCCCAGCTGCGCGCGACATGCGTGAAACCACGGAGTCCGGCATCATCCACCGCTCCGTAGAACCACCATAGAAATGGAACACGCCGGATCGACCGGCCGTAGATACGATGAAGTTTGTGTGAAGGTGTCGAATAGGAGTGACCGAATCACACGTTGAGGTTTTAGATACGGTCGACAGGCTGTCATACAAGGACATCTCTGGGCATGAATGAACATTATTCGAGGTAAGAGACCGTGTCGCAGAATATAGCCGCTTGCTACGCGCTTGTCTAGACCCCTCATCTAACAAGAATTCAACGAACGCATTTGGGGAACCTAACACGCGGCGATAGCGATGCGCCGTACAAGCGCCGCTCGTGGCGGCAGGGCGAAACACGCGCCCCTGCGGTAGAGTTATGGGGACATCACACCATCGTGCGCCGGATGTCGCTTCTTACGCGGAGTTCCCGACTCATGCCGTTTTTCGATTTCCCCCGTGAACAGCTCGACAGCTACCGTCCCGCCCTGACCGCGCCGGCCGACTTCGACGCCTTTTGGGCGGACACGCTGGCGGAGGCCCGTCAGCACCCGCTTGATGCCGGTTTCGTCCGGGTCGATGCCGCACTCAGCCGGGTCGAGGTGTACGATGTGACGTTTTCAGGCTACGGCGGCCAGCGCATCAAGGGCTGGTACGTGCGCCCTGCCGGCGCAAGCGGCCCGCTGCCGTGCGTGGTCGAGTACATCGGCTACGGCGGCGGGCGCGGACTGCCGCACAATTGGCTGATGTGGGCCAGCGCTGGCTGTGCGCATCTGGTGATGGACACGCGCGGACAGGGCAGCGCGTGGAGCCACGGCGACACGCCCGATCTGCCCGACGGCGCCAACCCGTTCTATCCCGGCTTCATGACGCAGGGCATTCTGTCGCGGGAGACGTACTACTACCGGCGCACGATGACCGATGCCGCGCGCGCGGTAGAGGCTGCGCTCAGCCGCGCCGACGTTGACGCGAGCCGAATCGCCGTCACGGGCGGCAGTCAGGGCGGCGGGCTGGCGATCGCAGCGGCCGCGTTGATGACCGATCAGGTGCAGGTGTGCATGCCCGACGTGCCGTTTCTGTGCAATTTTGCGCGCGCGGTCGGCCTCACCGACGCGATGCCATATCAGGAGATCGCGCATTACCTCAAGATCCACCGCATCTACGATGAGCGCGTATTCGGGACGCTGGCGTACTTCGACGGCATGAACTTCGCGCCGCGCATCACGGCCGAATGTCTGTTCAGCACCGCGCTGATGGATACGGTTTGTCCGCCTTCGACGGTCTTCGCGGCCTACAACCACGTCCAAGCGTCCAAGCAGATACGGGTGTATCCATTCAACCAGCATGAGGGCGGCGCAGACTTGCACGCCGGCGAAAAACTGCGCTTCGTCCGCGACCGATGGGGGACGGCGTAGGAAAGACAGCGGCGGGGAATGGATCGCGCATCGAGGGCCACAGACGGGGCGGGCCTCACGGCCTCATCGGAGTTGGTTCCCCCCGGCACGCAGCACACTTTTGGCCCCTGACATCCGACCCTCCGCCCCAGATACCTGCTATACTCATCCGACTTTGAGCGCAAAATCTGCCTCGTGTAGACCGGAGGACGGTGAAGTCATGGACTTGAAGATCATTCAGCAGCAGGCCGAGTCAATGCAGGAGACGCTGGTGAACTGGCGCCGGCACATCCACATGCACCCCGAACTCAGCTTCCAAGAATTCAAGACGGCGCAGTTCGTCGCCAACACCCTGCGTGACATGGGTCTTGAGGTCGAGACCGGCGTCGGCAAGACCGGCGTGGTGGCGCGGCTTGGCGAGGGATCGCCGGTGGTCGGCATCCGCGCCGACATGGACGCGCTGCCCATCGATGAGGCCAACGACGTGCCGTACAAGTCACAGAATCCCGGCGTAATGCACGCCTGCGGGCACGATGCGCACACCGCCATGCTGCTGGGGGTCGCCAAGATTCTGAGCGAGCTGCCCGAACGCCCCGCCGGCGAAATCCGTTTCTTCTTCCAGCCCAGCGAAGAAGATCAGGATGTGGAGGGCAAAAGCGGCGCGATGCGCATGGTCGAGGAAGGCATTATGAACGGCGTCGATAAGGTGATCGCCTTGCACGTCGACAGCGCCATGGAGTCGCGCAAGGTGGCGGTCAACGACGGATGGGCGTCGGCGGCGGTCGACTCGTTCGAGGCGACGATCATCGGCAAGGGATGTCACGGCGCGTATCCGCACACCGGCGTCGACCCGATCTACCTGTTCGCGCAGGTCGTCAACGCCATTCAAGGGGTGCGTTCCCGCCGCGTGAACCCGACCAAAGGCGCGGTGATCTCGATTGGCTCGGTGCATGCCGGCGCGGCCAACAACGTGATCCCCAACGAGGTGCAGATCACCGGGACGATCCGCAGCTTTGACGACGAGACGCGTGATGAGCTGTGGAAGGGGCTGGAAGCGGCGATGGAGGTGGCGCGCGCGTTGGGCGGCGATTACCGGCTCAAGTTCGAGCGCGGCTATCCGGCCATGTACAACGCCGCCGAGGTCTCGGACGTGATCCGCGGCGTGACGACGGATGTGTTTGGCGATGACGGCTTGATCGAGCACGAGGTCGGCATGGGCGCGGAGGACTTCAGCTATATGCTGCAAGCGGCCCCCGGCGCGATGTTCAACCTCGGCGCCAAGTACGACGACAAGGATCGGCCGCATCACAGCCCGGTGTTCAACATCGCCGAGGACATGCTGCCGGTGGGCGTGACCGTGCTGGCGAGCGCCGCGCTCCGTCTGCTGGAGGACGGCGGGGCGTAAGGCGTCTCTAGCGCGCTCAAGAATCGACGAAACCATGGGAAACCGGCCTCGTCGAAGGGTTCGATACGCTGATCAATCTGCCGCTGGATTTCTTGACCGGTGTGCTCGGCTTGCTCCGAGATATGAGGAGGCATTGAGAACCTTTCGCGGACTTGGAGGAGTTTGGTGTATATCGGATTTCGATGCACCATCTCCCTCCCCATGCCCTGCGCCCCCAGACGCGATAGAATAGACGGACTCGGCCGGCGCATCGGAAGGCACCCTCGATCATGAAACTTCGCGCATCGTACGGCACATGGCAAAGCACGGTCACCACCGCGCTGGTCGCCAACGCCGCACGCCTCAACGATGTGATGTGGGCCGGCGACGCGCTGGTGTGGCACATCCAGAACGGCACGCAGCACAGCCTGTATGCCCAGCGCGGCGGCGACGCTCCGCTTGAGATCAGCGGTGGCAAGATGGCGTCCGGCAAGATCGCCTACGGCGGCGGCGCGCTGGCGACTCATCCCGACGGCACGGTGGTGTTCGTTGCGCGGGGGGCCGGCTGTATCGCACCACCATCGACGGCGGCGCGGTGCGCACGATCACGCCCGGCTTCGGCGGCCCCGGCGGCCTTGCGATCTCTCCAGACGGCGAGACGGTCATTTACGGCTTCACCTACGAAAACCGGGACGCGCTTGTGCTGGCCGATCTGGCCGCGCAGCAGTTCCCGCGCAAGCTCTATGCCCCCGGCGACTTCGTGATGAACCCGGTATGGCACCCCGATGGGCGGCGCATCGCGCTGATGACGTGGGATCACCCTAACATGCCGTGGGACGGGTGCGAGATTCACCTGCTCACGCTGGATGACCGGCTTGAGCTGGCCGACGTGCGCACCGTCGCCGGCGGGCCAGAGACCTCCACCCTTCAGCCCACCTTCTCGCCCGATGGCCGTCTGCTGGCGTATATCAGCGACGAGACCGGCTGGTGGCACATCTACGTGCATAACCTCGAAACCGGCGCGACGCGGCGCATCACCGGCGGCGAGGCCGAATACGGTGGCCCGGCGTTGGTGAGCGGTCTGCGTTACTTCGCTTTCACGCCGGACAGTCAGGCGATCATTGCGCGGCGCAGCGTGGACGTTACGCACAGCCTATGGCGCATCGACCTTGCCGGCGGCGGCGAGACGCGTCTGCTGGAGAACTCGCCCTACGTCTACTTCGAGCAGATCGGCGTGAGCGCAGGCGGGCGTGTCGCGGCCGTCGCCAGCGGGCCGGAGCAGCCCAACGTCGTCATCACCTGCGACCTCGACGGCGGCGACCTGCGCATCCACGAACGCACCGTACAGACCGTGTTCGCGCCGGGGACGCTCAGCGTGCCGGAACACCTGACCTTCCCGACCCGCGACGGCAAAGAGAGTCACGCGCTGTTCTACCCGCCGACAAACCCGCGCTACGAGTCGCCGGGCCTGCCGCCGGTAATCGTGCTGATGCACGGCGGGCCGACCTCTGCCGTTTATCCGCGCTTCGAGGCACAGACGCAGTTTTACGCCACGCGCGGGTTCGCCGTGCTGGCGCTCAACTTTCGGGGCAGCACCGGTTATGGCCGCGAGTACATGAACATGCTGCGCCACCGTTGGGGCGATATCGACCTGACCGATGCGCTCGACGGGTTAGCGCACATGGTGCAGCAGGGCCGCGCCGACCCTGCCAAGGCGATCATACTGGGCGGCAGCGCGGGCGGATACGCGGTCTTGCAGGCGCTGGTCGATTATCCGGGCACGTTCAAGGCCGGCGTTAATCTGTACGGCGTCAGCGATCAGTTCGCGCTGGTCAAGGACACGCACAAGTTCGAGGCGCGCTACTCCGACTTCCTGCTCGGCCCGCTGCCGGAGTCGGCGGCGCGCTACCGCGACCGTTCGCCGCTGTTCCACGCCGACAAGATCCGGGATGCGCTGATCGTGTTTCAGGGCGCGGAGGACAACGTCGTGCCACAGAATCAGTCCGACAAGATGATCGACCTGCTGCGCGCGCGCGGTGTGCCGGTCGAGTATCATATCTACACCGGCGAGGGTCACGGCTTCCGCAAGCCGGAGACCATCGACCACTATCTGAAATCCGTACTGGCGTTCTTGGAACGCACCGTTATTTACGCCTGAGCCGCGCGGCCCCGCCGCAATTTAGAATTGGGAGGTCACCAATGGCGCGCTTTGAACGACTTCATGTCTATCAAACACTGTTGAACGATGGGTTGATGCCGCTGTTTCACCATGCCTCGCCGGACGTGGCGCTCAAGGTAGTCGAGGCGCTGTATCGCGCCGGATGCCGCACGTTCGGGTTCACCAACCGGCTCGATGGCGCAGTCGAGGTCTTCAGCGTGCTGGTCGCCAAAGCCGCCGAGTCCTGCCCGGAGATGATTATCGGCGTCAGCGCGGTGGAAGACCCGATGATGGCGGCGCTGTTCATCTCGCGCGGGGCCAGCTTCGTCGATGGCCCGTCGCTCAGCATCGAGACCGCCCGCCTGTGTAACCGGCACAAGATCGCCTACATCCCCGGCTGTGGCAGCGTCACCGAGATCGCGTTGGCCGAGGAATACGGCGCGGAGATCATCCGGGTCTTCCCCGGCAACGCGGTCGGCGGCCCCGACTTCATCAAGGCAATTCTACAGCCTCGCCCGTGGTCAAAGCTTATGCCTTCCGGCGGCATCGGCGTCGACCGCGATAACCTGACGGCGTGGTTCCGGGCGGGCGCGGCGATGGTCGGCATGGGCAGCGCGCTCACGCCGAATATGTGGGTCGATCGCGGCGACTTCGACTCGATCACCAACGCGGCCGCGCAAACACTGGCGCATATCCGCAGCGTGCGGCGCCCGACCGGCATGCTCGGCGGCGCTGCCGCAACCAGCACCGGCACCGTCCCAGTCGTCAAGCCAACGGGAAGCTGACCATGGAAAAGGTACTCGGGTTCGGCGGTTTCTTCTTCCGCGCAGACAAGCCGCTCTACCTCATGCGCTGGTACCACGACAATCTCGGCATCGACATGCCGCCGAGCGACTACGATCAGCAGCCATGGCGGCAGACCGCCGGCACGACCATCTTCCTGCCGTTCGAGCGCACGGACACCCACTTTGGCGGGCCGACTGCGCCGTTCATGTTCAACTTCCGCGTGCGTGATCTCGACGCGATGGTTGCGCAGCTGCGCGCCAACGGGAACGTCGTGACCGTCGATGAGAACGAGTATCCCAACGGACGTTTCGCCCAACTTAACGACCCGGAAGGCAATCCGATCCAACTATGGCAGCCGGGCGGCGTCGACTCGCCGTAGCCAAATCTGGGGGCGCTGCCCACCTTCAGCCTGAATTTCGTAGAAACGAGCCGAGATGAACGACCTCTACACCCGACCGGAAGAACTGCTGCAGCACCTGATCCGCTTCGATACCACCAATCCGCCGGGGAACGAGGCGGCGCTGATCGCGTGGGTTGCCGAACTGCTCAAAGCCAACGGCATCGAGTCAACCCTCGTCAGCAAGACACCGGGGCGCGCCAACCTCGTCGCGCGGCTGAAGGGCCGGGGCGAAGTACCGCCGCTTCTGCTGTACGGGCATGTGGACGTCGTGACGACGGAGGGGCAGGCGTGGACGCACCCGCCGTTCGCCGCCGAGATCCACGACGGGTATATCTGGGGGCGCGGCGCGCTGGACATGAAGGGCGGCGACGCGATGATGATCGCGGCTTTCCTGCGCGCTCACGCCGAACAGCGCGATCTGCGCGGCGATCTGATCCTGTGCCTCGCGTCGGATGAAGAAGTCGGCGGCGAGATGGGCGCGAAGTTCCTCGTCAACGAGCATCCCGACCTGATCGGTGACGCGGCGTACTGCATCAGCGAGTTCGGCGCGTTTCCGATGGACTTCGGCGGCCACCGCTTCTACCCGATCATGCTGACCGAGCGCTACGTTCACACCCTGCGCGCGACGATCCGCGGCCCCGGCGGGCACGGCGCGCAGCGACATCTCGGCACGGCCATGAGCAAGCTCGGGCGCATCCTCAGCCGCATGGACGGCGCGCGTCTGCCGGTGCATATCACGCCGGTGGTGCAGGCGATGATCGAGACGATGGCGTCTCACCTCGGCGAGCCGATGGGCAGCGCCCTACGCGGCCTGCTCGATCCCGTTCGCACCGATCATCTGCTCGATCAGCTCGACCCGCGCATCGGCCGGATGCTCGACCCGATGCTGCACAACACCGTCAACCCGACCATCGTCAGCGGCGGCAGCAAGATCAACGTCATCCCGTCGGAGATCACGCTGCGGATGGATGGGCGCGTGCTGCCCGGCGTCTCTCCGCAAACGTTCGAAGCCGAGGTGCGCGCGCTGATCGATGACGACACGGTTGAACTCGTGCCGGATATGTCCGAGCCGACGACGGCGCTGGGCGATCCCGACCTGACTCACTTCGAGACGCTGGCGCAGGTGCTGCGCGACGCCGATCCGGGCGCGGCGCCGGTGCCGTACATGGTCAGCGGCGCGACCGACGGGCGAATTCTGGCGCAGCTCGGCATTCAGACGTACGGCTTCCTGCCCATGAACCTGCCGGCCGACTTCAACTTCTCGGCGACTATCCACGCCGCCGACGAGCGCATTCCGGTCGGCGCGGTGACGTTCGGCGCCAACGCGATCAACGAGGCTGTCACGCGCATCGTCGGCTAGGGCGGAAAGCGCCGAGGGATACGGGAATCGGGCACAGGACACGCAGAGGACACAACGAGGACTCGTAGGAGTGCAGCGTGCTGCGCTCGCCGCGCGGGGGGAGCGCTGATTTCTTTCTCTCGTCAGGCGCGGCCAGAGTTGCCGGCTCTCGCCGAGAAGGCTAGAATCACGCCATTATTGTATGGATGAGGAGCGCTGAATCATGCCGGACGTGTTCTTCGCTACATTGGGGCAGCGGCCGGAAGCGACCACGATTGCGCTCGATATCCTCCTGACGCAGGGTCACCCGATCACCCGCTGCGTGATCATCCATACAGACGCCGTGGCATCCGGCATTCGCTCAGCCTATGCTGCTGTCAAACCGGTGCTCAAACGCGACTATCCCGACATCGTCACCTATTACAAGGAAGTGCGGTTCGCGGATGGCCGGCCGCTGCTGGACGTCACCGATCAGCTCAGCGCGGACGCCTATTACTCGGCCATTCTGCAAACGCTGGGCGAGTATGCCGATCCCGCCGGGCACTGTCACCTGCTGGTGGCCGGCGGGCGCAAGGCGATGAGCATCTACGCCATGCTGGCCGCGTCGCTGTTATTCCGATCCGGCGACCGTGTGTGGACGCTGCTATCCGACGAGGAGCTGACCAGTCGGCGCGGCGTGTTCCACATTGCGCCTGCCGAACAACATCGCGTGCAGCTCGTCCGCCTGCCAGTGCTGCCTTCGCGCCTTGCCCCCGGCGCCGATCCGACTCTGCTGCCCGACCGCCGCATGAGCAATCGCTCGGACTTCCTGCGCCGCCTCACCGCCAAAGAGCGCGAACTGGCCGAGGCGCTCACGCAGTCCCCCACCGCCACCAACCTGCAAATCGCCGACCGGCTCGGCAAGTCGCGCACGACCGTCAACAAGCAGTTCGAGCACATCTACGGCAAGCTGGCCGCCTATCTCGACCTCAGCGACACCGTGCCCACCACCAAGCGCCAACTGCTGATCAGCCTGCTCAACGAATAGCCAAGCGGCGCGCAAATATCCGGAACCTTCCGGATGTCGCCGGCGCGCGTCCATCCTATGCTGGGCGCATCGGAATGACGGGTGAAAGGACGAGCGTGTGGATATGACCGGAGCTGTGCGCTTCATCAACTAGTCCGAACCACCAAGCAGGCCACCCTGACGCGCTCCCCACGCGGAAGCACCTGCGCCGCCCGGCGGCATCCCCGGCCGCCTCGTCGGGCCGTATCTTTCGGCGACACATCCAGCGCATCCCCCGCAGATTCACGATCGCGGGCGATGCTCCACCTCGACCACGCCGACCTGTCCCAAGCCGTCCGCCGTTTGCGCGCCGATCCCGCTGAAACGGGCGAAACGCGCCAGCGCATGGATCGCACCGGACAGGTCGGCGTCGGCCGCCGGCACGCCATACATGACCTCGCCGACAAAGCCGGTGACGAGGTTCTTCCCCGCCCGTGTGAACGAGACGCGCTGGGTGTGCAGGTTGCGCACCGCCTCGACCTCGACGGCGTTTGCGGCGAACGCCCCCACCGTATCGGGCAGCTTGCACGGGGCGAACGCGTTCCAGCGCCGCAGCAGACTCTTGCCAAACACATACTCCGGCGCTGGCAGACGCATCGCACGCCCACCCGTGACCTTGAAATACGTCGGCGTCTCAAAGCGCAGCGTGATCCGGCACGAGCGCCAAGCCGGATCGTGCGCCGCTGCCCATAGATCGGCGTAGTCGCATGTCTCAACGGCCGCGGCCTCGACCCGCATCGGCTGATTGTGCAGAACAATGCTGTCCGCCTGCCACCGTGGGATGACGGCGGTCAGCATCAGGCGGGTGAGGTCGGCGGACAGTGACGTATAACGCAGCATTACCGTGCGGTTTGGCTCAAGCGTCATCAGCTCGCGGGCCGGAGCGCCGAGCAGCGTGCTGGCGGTGAACGGCTTATCGCCGTGGAGATCGTGCAAGATGCGCGACAGGTCGGGTCGCGCGGCTTCGATGCTGTGCAGCAGCAGCGCCCGTGCCGCGCGCCCCAGCCAGCCGGGGATCGTATCGCGGTGAGTCGGGCGCAAGGTGAGGGTCACGTCGAGCAGGTCAGGCACGCGGGTCGCTTTCGCTTGTTGGGAGAAGTGTACTGTGAGCCGGACGTG
>JZRA01000114.1 GCA_001567485.1 Chloroflexi bacterium OLB13 | reverse complement strand
CCTCTCGCCCTCTGTGGGAGAGGGGCCGGGGGTGAGGGTTTTATTGGGCCGAGGGTGAGGGGGCGCTGCGTCGCCATGCGTCAAAACGTCCGACGATTACGTGCAGAGCTGACGGAATGCGCTGGATTGCCGCCGTCCAACAACCGTCCCCTGACTCCTGATAACTGTCCCCTGACCCCTGACCACTTCCTCCCAAGCATAATTGCGCCGCCCCGCCTCACCGTCTATACTGACGCGCAGCGTTCCCGTCGTTAGGATGTCCTGTGAGCAGCCGCATCGCCGTTGAAGCCGTGATCTTCGATATGGATGGCGTCCTCGTTGACAGCGAGGTGTACTGGCATCGTTCGCGCGAGGAGTTCGCGCGCGATCGGGGTAAGGTGTGGACTGACGCCGATCAGCGCCTTGCGATGGGCCGCAATACGGTCGAATGGGCGCGTGTGATGCAAGAACACCTCGCCCTCACCGAGAGCCTTGACGCCATCATGGCGGAGATGAAACGGCGCGTGATGGCCCATTACGACGAACATCTGCCGGTGCGGCCGGGCGCGATTGAAGCGGTCAAGCTGGCCGCGGCGAACTACCGGTGCGCGCTGGCGTCCGGCTCGCCGACCGAGATCATCGTGCATGTGATGGAACTCAGCGGCCTCGACAAGATCTTTGAGGCCATCGTGTTCGGCGACGACTACCCGAACGGCAAGCCCGCGCCCGACATCTATCTCGCGGCGATGCAGCGCCTCGGCGTGACGCCCAACGTCTCGCTCGGTATCGAAGACTCGTCCAACGGCATTCGCGCGCTCAAAGCCGCCGGCATGATCGCCATCGCCGCGCCATCGCCGGGGTTTCCGCTGGCGCCTGACGTGCTGGCGTTGTGCGACGCGCACATCGAATCGCTTGAGGGCTTCACGCTCGACCTGATCGCCCGCGCGGCGGAACACCGCAACGCGAATTACCCCGGATAACCACTGCCTCCGCTGACGCCCGCTCCGCGCTCGCTGGCGACGCGCGCGGCATAATCGTCACGGCGGTAGGCCGCCAGTGGATCGGGATCGCGCCCCATCTCGACGCGCACCTGCGCCAACAGCGGGCGTACGTCGGTCTCATAGGCATCGACCAGCACCTGCTGCGCGCCGAGCACGTCGCCCGCCGCCTGCATGTCAGCCAGCTTGCGGTAATCGACGATCAGCGCCTTGGCATAGGCGACCTGACAGTTGAGCACGCTCAGCAGCATCGCCTCCAGCTTCGGCTCGATGTTGTGGCTCTGGTCGATCATATAGGCGACGTTATCCGCTCTGCTGCCCGCGCTCACCAGCTCGACGAAGATCTCGAACAGTTCAAACGGGTTGGTCGTGCCAACGATCAGATCGTCGTCAGCGTAGCGGCGCGCGTTGAAGTGGAACCCGCCGAGCCGCCCCTCGTCCAGCAGGAAGGCGACGATGTGCGCGATGTTCGTCCCCTGCGCGTGATGCCCGGTATCGACCAGCACCTGCGCCCTCTCGCCCAGCTTGAGCGCGGTGGCATACGCCATGCCCCAATCGGCCAGATCGGTGTGATAGAAGGCTGGCTCGAAGAACTTGTACTCGATCAGCATACGACCGCCGGCAGGCAGATATTTGTAGACCTCGGCCAGCCCGCTTTCGAGGCGGTGCTTGCGGCCGCGAATGCTGTCTTGGCCGGCGTAATTGGTGCCGTCGGCGAACCATAAGCTGAGCAGTCCGCTGCCGGTCTTTTGCATGATGTCGCAGCACTCGACCATGTGCGCGATCGCTTCTTCGCGCACGGCGCCGAACGGGCTGCACACGCTGCCCAGCTTGTACTGATCGTCCTGAAACACGTTCGGGTTGATCGCGCCGATGACGACGCCCTGCTCGGCCGCGTACTGCTTGAGCGCGCCCCAGTCGTCAACCTTGTCCCACGGGATATGCAGGGCCACCGACGGCGCGATGCCGGACAGCTGGTGGATGTACGCAGCGTCGGCGATGCGCTCGTACGCCGTGCGGGCCGCGCCCGGCCATGCGAACACCTTGAAACGCGTGCCGCTGTTGCCATAGCCCCATGACGGCGTTTCGATGTGCTGCCGTTTCAGTTTCGCTTTGACGTCTTCGACGTTCAAGCCTGCTTTCGTCAGGCGTTCCGCTAAGGCGGGGTAGTGAGACAGATGATCCATTGCGCACCTCGTAAGTGAAAGCCATTCCGCGTAAATACCCGCGTGACAAGGGGAAAGAGGCTGTGTTTGTTTTCTTTCATTTGGAATTCATCTATAATCGTATCCATGCGTTTTCGTTTCACTTCGTGTCGATTTGAGTGTATCAAACACTGCGGAGCGTTGCCACATGTCCGAGCCACTCTTTATGACCGAACGGCGGCGCACGATCCTCGATGTCCTGCGCGAACAGGGCCGCGTCTCGGTGAACGAACTCAGTCAACGCCTCAAGGTCAGCGCCGTTACGATCCGGCAAGATTTACGCGCGTTGGACGAGGAGAGCCTGCTGGAGCGCACTCACGGCGGCGCGGTGCTGCCGCGTAAGCGCAGCGTGATGCCGGAGCTGACGTTCGACGTCCGCCAGCAGGAGCGCCAGCCGCAGAAGCAGGCCCTTGCTCGCGAGGCCGTCAAGCGCGTGCAGAACGGCGCGACCATCGCCCTCGACTCCAGCACCACCGTCTACGCCATGCTGCCCGTGCTCAAGCAGTTCGACCGCCTGATCGTCGTGACGCACAGCTTGATGATCGCGCACTCGCTGCTCGATTCGCCGAAGATTCAAGTTTACATGCCGGGCGGAGTCATGCGGCGCGACTCAATTGCGCTGGTCGGAAACCCGCAGAACTTCCCCGACATGCACATCAACATCGGCTTCTTCAGTTCGCACGGCATCACAATTGAAACCGGCGCGACCGAAAGCAGTCAGGAAGAAGCCACCATGAAGCGCGCCCTGATGAGCCGCTGTCTCACGACGTGCTACCTCATCGACGACGCGAAGTGGGGACGGGTGGCCCCGTTCACGCTCGCCACCGCCAGCGAGATCAACACGCTCTTTGCGCCGGTATCTGCGCCCCGTGAGGCGCTCGAACATTTCCGCAAGAAGGGCATCGAGATCGTGCGCGTTCCCGTCGGCTAAGTGCCGGCCTGCACAAACTTGACAGGTCAAAACGTGCGCGTTAGTATCCACTCGAAAGTAAACGAAAGCAACTAAAAACCATCGGCGATGGACGGTGCGTCGCCGGGGGAGACGGTCGAGTTTAACAAGGAACGAACTGCATCATGCCACAGCATCTATGGAACGAGGGCGAAGCACAAGCCCTGCCCGACCTCGAATGGCTCGTCTACCGGAGTAATCTGCTGGGCCGCGACCGGGCCGTGGTCAACATCTACGGCGGCAACACCTCCGCCAAGTTGATGCTCACCGACCACATGGGGCGGCAGGTCGAGTGCCTCGCCGTCAAGGCGTCCGGTTCGGACGTGCTGACTATCACCGCGCCGCAGTTCGCCCTGCTGCGCATGGAGGAGATTCGGCCCTTGCAGCAGCGCGACGCGATGACCGACGAGGAGATGATCGAGTACCTCTCCCGCACCGCGTTCGAGCCGGGCCGCCCGCGCCAGAGCATTGAGACCCTGCTGCACGCCTTTGTGCCGTTCAAGCATGTCGATCACACCCACCCCGACGCGGTCATCAGCTTGATGTGCGCGCCCGACCCGGAAGCCGCGGCCCGTGCCGTCTACGGCGACCGCATGGCTTACGTGCCGTATATCCGCCCCGGCTTTACGCTCAGCAAGTGGATCGGCGAGAAGGTGCAGCAGAACCCGGGCATCGAGTGCGTGGTGATGGGCAAGCACGGGCTGGTGACGTGGTCGGACGACCCGCGCCAGTGCTACGACAACACCATTCGCATCATTCAAGAGGCCGAGGACTACGTCGCTGAACAGCAGCGCGGCAAGCGCGTGTTCGGCGAACTCAAGGTTCCCGCCCTCGGCGCGAAGGAACGCGAGGACGTGCTGGCGGCCGTGCTGCCGACGATCCGCGGCGCGGTCAGCGCGCGCAAGCACGCCGTGCTGATCACCGACGATTCGCCCGAAGCGACCGCCATGATCGGCAGCGAGAAACGCCGGCGGTCAGCCAGCTCGGCGTGGCCTGCCCTGACCACCTCGTGCATACCAAGCGCCAGCCGCTGTTCATCGACTGGAAGCCTGCGGACGGCATCGACGCGCTCAAGGCCCGCGCCAAAGAAGGCGTCGCCGATTACGTCAAGCGTTACGCCAAATACTTCGAGACCAACAAGGTCGAGGGCGATGAGATGGGCGATCCGGCCCCACGCGTCATCCTCATCCCCGGTATCGGCATGGTCAACACCGGCAAGGACGCGACCAACGCCGATGTCAGCCGTCAGCTGTATCACCGCGCGGTGGCGGTGCTGGGCGGGTCGGAGGCGCTCGGCGGGTTCAATCCGCTGGCGCCGAAGGAAGCCTACGATATCGAGTATTGGCCGCTGGAACTCTACAAGCTGAAGCTGCGGCCGCCCGACGGTGATTTCGCCGGCAAGGTCGTGATGATCACCGGCGCGGCCAGCGGAATCGGCCGGGCGGCGGCGTGGCGCATCGCCCGTGACGGCGCGCACGTCGTGATCGTCGACATCAACGCCGAACAGGGCGAGCAGGTCGCCGCCGATCTGCGCAAGAAGTTCGGCTATCGCCGCGCCCATTTCGTGCAGGCTGACGTCACCAAGGAAGACGCCGTCGTCAACGCGTTCCGCGAGACGGTCTTGCAGTACGGCGGCCTCGACGTGTTGATTAACAACGCCGGGATCGCCGGCGGCGCCAATATCGAGGACACCAGCCTCGAACTGTGGGAGCGCAACATCGACATTCTGGCGACCGGCTACTTCCTGTTCGCGCGCGAAGCCGTCAAGGTCTTTAAGCAGCAGGGCACGGGCGGCACGATGGTGTTCGTCGCCAGCAAGAACAGCATCGCGCCGGGCAAGGGGGCGACCGCGTACTCCTCGGCCAAGGCCGCCGAACTGCATCTTGCGCGCAGCCTCGCCGACGAGCTTGGCGGCGCTGGAATCCGCGTCAACTCCGTGCTGCCGGACGCCGTGATTCAAGGCAGCAGTATTTGGAGCACGGAGTGGAAGGAAGCGCGCGCCAAGCAGTACGGCGTCAGCGTGGACGAACTCGGCGAACACTATCGCCAGCGCAACGTCCTCAAGGTCGAAATCCTGCCTGAAGACGTCGCCGAGGCGATCGCGTTCCTCGCCGGGCCGCGCAGCGCCAAGACCACCGGCGCTGTCCTATCCGTCGACGGCGGTGTCAGCGCCGCATATGTGAGGTAACACGCTGTGGCAAGCGCACACGTCGCCGCCATTGATCTCGGCGCATCGTCGGGCCGCGTGATTCAAGTCGGGTTCGACGGTTCCCGGCTTGATATGCGTGAGCTGCACCGGTTCTCCAACATCCCGGTGACGGCCAATGGCACGCTGTATTGGGATGTGCTGCGCCTCTGGCACGAGATTCAAGCCGGCCTGCGCGCCCGCGACAAAGACGCGCGATCTATCGGCGTCGATACATGGGGCGTCGACTTCGCCCTGCTGGATCGCAAGGGCGCGCTGCTGTCGAACCCGGTGCATTACCGCGACTCCAGCAGTGAGGACGGCTTCGCCCGCCTGTCGGACTACGTGCCGCGCCGTGAGATTTTCGAGCGCACCGGCATCCAGTTCATGCCCACCAACGGGATCAACCGCATGGTGTCGCTGATCGCGTCCGGCAGCGCGCTGTTCGAGGCGGCCGATACCATGCTCACCATCGCCGATCTGTTCAACTACTGGCTCAGCGGGTCGAAGACGTGCGAGTTCACGATGGCGACGACGTGGCAGCTCTACAATCCACGCACCGGCACATGGGACGCCGCGCTGGCGAAGGCGTTCGGCATCCCTGAGCGCATCCTCACGCCGATCGTCCCGCCCGGCACGCGCATCGGCGAATACGACGGCACGCCGGTGATCGCCCCAGCCTGCCATGATACCGGCAGCGCGGTGGTCGCCGTGCCGACCACGACCGCTAACTTCGCGTACATCAGCAGCGGCACGTGGAGTCTGCTCGGCCTCGAACTGGATCAGCCGATCATCAACGATGCCGTGTATAACGCCAACCTCACCAACGAGGGCGGCGTCGGCGGCAAGTTCCGATTCCTGAAGAACATCATGGGCCTGTGGTTGGTGCAGCAGTGCCGCGAGACGTGGCAGGCGCAGGGCCGGCCGTACAGCTTTGATGAACTGGTCGAGATGGCCGCCAGCGCCGATCCGTTCCGGTCGTTCATCGACCCGGACGACATCACGTTCTTCCCGCCCGGCGACATGCCCGCCCGTGTGCGCGAACACTGCGCCAGCCTCGGCGAACCGACGCCGGACACCGACGCGCAGGTGATGGCCGCGATCTACGCCGGTCTGGCGTACAAGTACCGCTACGCGCTCGAAAATCTGATCAAGGTCGGCGGGCAGCAGGTCGATCACCTGCACATCATCGGCGGCGGGTCACAAAACAGCCTGCTGTGCCAGATGACCGCCAACGCCATCAACCGGCCGGTGTACGCCGGGCCGGTCGAGGCGACCGCGCTGGGCAACGCCATCGTGCAGTTGATGGCGCTCGGCGAACTGGGCGGCCTGAGCGATGCGCGCCATCTGCTCGCCCGGTCGATGATTACGCACGTCTACGAGCCGCAGCAGGCCGGGACGTGGGACGCGCACTATCCACGGTTTGTCGCCCTGCTCGAAACGGCGGCGGCGAGACAGGAGGCCGCACGATGACCGAACCGATCCTGTCGCTGCGGGACATCGAGAAGCGCTTCCCCGGCGTCCACGCGCTGCGCGGCGTCAGCTTCGATGTACGCCCCGGCGAGGTTCACGCGCTGCTGGGTGAAAACGGCGCGGGCAAGTCCACGCTCATCAAGATCATCAGCGGCGTGCACCGTCCGGACAGCGGCACGATGACGCTCGACGGCAAGCCGGTGCATTTCAGCAACCCGAACGATGCGCAGAACCGGGGGATCGCCACCATCTATCAGGAACTCGGCCTGTACCCTGAGCTGATCGGCGCGGAGAACATCTTCATGGGGCATGCGCCGCGCCGTAGATTCGGGCCGTTCTCGATCGTCGATTGGCCGGAGATGGAGCGCCGCGCGAGGGAGATTCTGGCCGACCTCAACATCCATGATCTCGACGTACGGCGCAAGGTCGGCACGCTCAACGTGGGCAACCGCCAGCGCGTCGAGATCGCCAAGGCGCTTTCGTTCAACGCGCGCATCCTGATTATGGACGAGCCGACCGCTGCCCTCACCGAAGCCGACGTCGAGCGGCTGTTCGACATCGTGCGCCTGCTGCGTGAACGCGGCGTGGGGATCATCTACATCAGCCACCGTCTCAACGAAGTGTTCGAGTTGGCCGACCGTGTGACCGTCCTGCGCGACGGACAGTACGTTGACACCATGGCGGTCAAGGACGTGGCCGAGCCTGAGCTGATCAGCATGATGGTCGGGCGTACCATCGACAATCTGTTTCCCAAGATGCACGCCGAGATCGGCGAGGTGGTGCTGGAGGTGCGCGACCTGAAGCGCGAGCCGCATACGCGCGGCGTGTCGTTCAGCGTGCGCGCTGGCGAGATCGTCGGCATCGCCGGACTGGTCGGCAGCGGTCGGTCGGAAACGGCGCAGATCGTCTTTGGCACGCTTCCCGCGGAAAGCGGGGAAATCCTCATCAGCGGCCAGCCGGTCAAGATCCGCCATCCGGCCGAGGCCGTCGCGCATGGGATCGCCTACGTGCCGGAGGATCGCGGCTTGCAGGGGCTTGTACGCGCGATGACGCTGCGCGAGAACAACTCGATGGCGGTGCTCAAAGAGGTCTCGCGCAGTACGTTCATTCAATACGGCAGCGAGAAGGCCATGGCGCTTGAGGCCATTCGCCAGCTCGCCATCCGCGCGACCGGCCCGGAGCAGATCGCCAACAAGCTCAGCGGCGGCAACCAGCAGAAGGTCGTCGTCAGCAAGTGGCTGGCGAGCAAGCCGAAATTGTTAATCATGGACGAGCCGACGCGCGGGGTCGATGTCGGCGCAAAGAGCGAAATCCACCGGTTGATGAGCCAGCTCGCCGCCGAAAACGGCCTCGCCGTTCTGATGATCTCCAGCGAGCTGCCCGAAATCCTCGGCATGAGCGACCGCGTGCTGGTGATGCGCGAGGGGCGGATCGCGGCCGAGTTTACCCGCGCAGAAGCAACACAGGAGCGCATCGCCGCCGCTATGATGAGCGATAACGGGGCCGCGCCGGCCGCCGCACAAGGAGCAGCGTCATGACCGCAGTCGCAGCCGCTCCGTCCGCCTCGGCCGACCGCCGGGCGACCCACTTCGTCGGCGTCATCCTCGGCGTGCTGCTGCTCGCCGCGTATTTCGCGCTGCCGTTCGTCAATCAACCCGAACTCGGCGCGACCGGCATCACCACACTGACACAGCGCGGCAACAACGAATTTGAGTTGGAGACGAACGGGCTGGTGCTCCTGCCGATTGCCGCCGCCGCCGCGCTCGGTCTGGGACTCTGGACGGTGTTCAGCCCACGCCACGAGCGCGTCACATCGATACTGATCGGCGGCTCTGGCGTGGTGGCGCTCGCGTATTTCATTATCTTCTTCAAAGCGTATTTAGAAGCCAAAGGCAGCAGTTACCTCGGCAGCATGGCGTTCGGATTCTGGGCGATGCTGGCGCTGGCCGTCCTGATGATCGCGCAGACCGTCCTACCCCGTGCATCCACCGGCGAGGAGTTCAGCATCCGCCGCGTGCTGGGCAATCAGGAGATGATCCTCCTCGGCGGCCTTATCGCGCTGGTGACCATCGTCGGCATCTCGAACCCGCGCTACCTCGCCGAACGCAACATTACCGACGTACTGCAATCGCACGCCTATATCGCGGTCGCGGCCATCGGCACGACGATGGTCATCATCACCGGCAACATCGACATCTCGATTGGCTCGCTGGTTGGGCTGCTGGCGATCATCAGCGGGCGGATCGCCACCGACACCGGACTCATCTGGCTGGCGTGGCTTGCGCCGCCCGTCCTCGGCATGGTCGCCGGCGGCGTGACCGGTTTTCTGGTCGCCTATATGCGCATCCCGTCGATTGTTGTGACGCTCGGCATGTTGAGCATCCTCAAAGGCATGCTGCTGATTTGGACGGCCGGCTCGCGCGTGGTTGATCTGCCCGAAGGCTTCTTCCTCGCGCAGATGCGCCCGCTTAACATCCCGATGCCCGTCTGGTTCATGGTCGTGCTGACGATCCTCGCCGCGCTGTGGATGCGCTACAGCGGGTTCGGGCGGTCGCTGTACGCTGTCGGCGGCAACAAGGAAGCGGCGCGCCTCAGTGGATTGAGCGAACACCGAATCGTCTTTCAGGTGTTCGTCATCAACGGCTTTTTCGTCGGCATTTCAAGCGTGCTGTACGCCACGCAGCTCACGATCATTCAGGCCACACCGCCGCCGGGGATGGAACTGACGGTCATCACGGCCGCGGTGGTCGGCGGCGTCAGTATTCTGGGCGGCACCGGCACGGCCATCGGCGCGACGCTGGCGGCGATCCTGCTCAGCGCGATCCGGTCGTCGATGGTCTTCGTCAACCTCTCTCCGTTCTGGCTGAGGGCGGTTCAGGGGCTGCTGATCCTCGTGACGGTGCTGGCCGACCTGCTGCGCCGCCGCCGCCAGCGCGTGTAAGCGACAAGGACGACCGATGGCCCTTCAAGATGCACCTGTACCTGTGACCGAGACCCGCAAACCGCTGGGCGCTCGCGTTCGCCACCTCCTGCTCAGTCAGGAAGGCGTGCTGTTCATCATCCTCGTCGTGTCGGTGTTGTTCCTCGCCGCGCGCACAGACAAATTCTTACAGGCCAGCAACCTGCTCACACAAGGACGCCTGATGGTCGAGGTGGGCCTCGTCGCGCTGCCGATGACGTTCATCATCATCACCGGCGGCATTGACCTGTCGGTGGGGTCGATCCTCGGCCTGACGGCGATCATGTTGGGCGTGTTCTGGAACAACGTCGGCTTACCGCTTGAACTCTCGGTCGTGCTGGCGCTCGGCGTGGCGACGCTGGCGGGATTCCTCAACGGGCTGTTTATCGTCCGGGTTGGCGTGCCGCCGCTGATTATGACGCTGGCGACGCTGGCGTTCTACCGTGGATTGGCCGAGGGCATCAGCGAAGGGCGGTCGGTGCGCGGCTATCCGGAGTGGTTCTATCGGGTCGGTCAAGGCGACTTCTTGGGCCTGCCGACACAGATCTGGTTCCTGATTATCGGCATCATCATCTCGGCAGTGATCCTCTCGCGCACGACCTTTGGCCGAACGCTTTACGCCATCGGCAACAACGAGGTCGGCGCGCGGTTTTCCGGCTTGCGCGTCGACCGCGCCAAGCTGTTGATCTACAGCTTCTCCGGCCTGATGTCCGGGTTGGCGGGCTGGATCTTCGTCTCGCGCGTGACGACGACGCGCTCTGATATGGGGAGTGGGCTGGAACTGGATGTCATCGCGGCGGTGGTGTTAGGCGGCACGAGCATCTTCGGAGGCACGGGCAGCATCACCGGAACCGTCATCGGGATGATCCTGATCCAGTTACTCAAAAACGGCCTTGCGCTCAACGGCGTTACGGCGGATGCGACCATCATCGTGATCGGCCTCGTGCTGATCTTCTCGATCTTGGTGAACAACTTCATCCAAAGCCGCCGGCAGGTCGAATAATACGTTAACGGATAACCAGTAGAGGAGGTGTATGCAGCAGCAGATGTCACGTCGCAGTGCATCACATGATCGTTCGAGCAGTACTTTAGGTCTCAGATGGAGTGATACGATGCGCAACCGCAAGTTCGTTTTGATCATGGTGCTCGCCATGGTCGCTGCTCTCTTTATCACACCGGCCGTAGCGCAGGAAGAAGACCGTTGGGACGGCGCCGACGATTTGCCCGTTAACCCGCTCGACTGTCCGGTGGCGGACGGTGAGATGACGGAGGACGAGGGCGACGAAGAAATGATGGAAATGCCGGAGTACAACGGCGGCGTCGCTCAGAATGCCCCCGACAAGGCCGGGCAGGACATCGTCCTCGTCGACATCCCCAAGCTGATCGGCATCGGCTACTTTGACGCGACCGCCCTCGGCGCCCAGCAGGCCGCTGAGGAACTCGGCAACGTCACCGTGACCACCGACGGCCCGACCGAAGCCAACATCGACGACCAGATCACGTTCATCGAGAACTATCTGGCGCAAGGCGTGGACGGCATCCTGTTCGCCGCCAATGACCCGGTCGCGATCTCGCCGGTGCTGCGCCGCGCGCTGGAATCCGGCGTGCATGTGGTCGGCTATGACGCCAACAGCGAGCCGGATGCCCGTGAGTGGTTCGTCAATCAGGCCGAATTCAACGGCATCGGCAAGGCGATGATCGACGCGCTGGCCGAGGAAAAGGGCGAGGATGCCGCGTTCGGTATCGTCACCAGCACCTTCACCACCCCGAATCAGGCCCGCTGGATCGCCGAAATGTGGGCGTACGCCAGCAAGTGCTATCCTGAGATGACGTGGCTTGAGACGCTTGAAGCGCAGGAAGACTCCGTGCTCAGCTTCGATCAGGCGACCGTCCTGATCAACAAGTACGGCGAAGACCTCGACGGCCTGTTTGGTATGACCTCGGTCGCCACCCCGTCGTCGGCGGACGCCGTGACTCAGGCCGGGCTGTGCGGTGAGGTCGCGGTCATCGGTCTGGCGACCCCGAACGCGATGAAGCCGTATGTCGAGTCCGACTGCGTAAAGTCGGTGGTGTTGTGGAACCCGATTGATCTCGGTTATGCGGCGGTCTACGTCATGCGCGCGGTGGTCGACGGCACGTTCAAGCCGGGCGACGCCACCGTGTCGGCGGGCCGCCTCGGCGACCTCGCTGTCGTGAACGGCTCTGAAGTTCTGCTTGGGCCGCCGTTCATCTTCAACAAGGAAAACATCAACGACTTCGACTTCTAAGCCAACGGCTCAGCGTTGAAGACCATGCGGCGGCAGGGGCGTTACGGCGGCCCTGCCGCCTGCTGTTTGAGGATTGGAGGGCGCCGCGATGAACGATCTTCTGCACGAACTATGGACATTCACCCGCACGCTGGGCGAGCCTGAGCGCGACTGCGTGATCATCGGCGAGGGCAACACGTCGGCGCGCATCGACGCGGATACGTTCTACATCAAGGCCAGCGGGCAGCAGATGGCCGCGATTGAGCCGGGCGGGCTGGTCGCCGTGCGCATCGCGCCGGTGCTGGCGCTCCTCGACGCCGAGCCTGTGCCTTCTATGGACGAACAAAAGGCGCGCGCCAAAGCTGCTAAACTCGACCCCGGCGCGCCCGATCCGTCGATTGAAGTGACGTTCCACGCGCTGCTGCTGGCGGAGTGCGGCGTCAAGTTCATCGCCCATACACACCCGACGCCGATCGTGTCGATTCTGTGCAGCCCGCGCGCCGAGGAATTCGCCAACCGCCGCAGCTTCCCCGACGAAGCCGTGCTGTGCGGCCCGCGCAGCGCATTCGTCCCGTATGCCGACCCCGGCCTTCCGCTCGCCCACGCGATCCGCGAGTCGGTGCGCGCCTACATGAGCGCCGAAGGTGAAGCCCCGCGCACGATCCTGATGCAAAACCACGGCCTGATCGCGCTGGGCCAAACCGCGCGCGAAGCGCTCAACATCACGATGATGGCGGTCAAAGCGGCGCGTGTTTTCACCAGCGCGGCGGCCCTTGGCGGCCCGGTGTTCCTCAGCGACGAGGAAGTACGGCATATCGTCCGCCGGCCCGACGAGATCTATCGCCGCGATCAATTCGCCCGTTCCGAATCTTGAGAGGTTTGCCATGTCCCCTGACGGCGCTGCTGTGTGGTTCATCCCCGACGCCTATCTGGCTAGGCCTGCTAGCGACGATCCGGTGTACAAGAATCACGAGGCAATCTGCATCCTCAACACGACCGACGCCGACGCGGATATCCGCCTTGATCTCTACTTTGCGGATCGTGAGCCAGTCGAGGACGTGCGGATCACCGTCAGCGCGAAACGGTGTGTGCATGTGCGCATGGACGACCCCGCGCAGATCGGCGGCTGTGTCATCCCGTTCGACACGCCGTACGGCGTGCGCGTGCGCAGCAGTGTCCCGATCATCGTGCAGTATTCGCGCATGTACGCCACCACGCACAACATCAGCCTGATGACGACCATGGCGCACGCGGTGGACTGAGACGCACGCTTTGCCAAACGCTCCAACATCTGGGCTTTTTCTGGCCTGTTCACCTGTGATAGCCTGTTTTGCCGCCTGTTCCACAGGAGGCAAGCTCGCCAGATGAATCGCGGAGGTGGCCCGGTATGCAATCTCACATTTCGATCAGCGGCGCACGACTTCACAACCTCAAGCAGCTCTCCGTCGACATCCCCGTCGGCCAATTCGTCGCCCTGACCGGCGTATCCGGCTCAGGCAAGTCCACACTCGGCTTCGATATTGTGCTCATGGAAGGCCAGCGTCAGTACTTGGAAGCCGTCGGCGTGCTGTCGTTCGGCGGCGTGGCAAAAGCGCCGGTCGACTCGATCACCGGCCTGCTGCCCACCATCAGCGTCGATCACTCCGGAACCAACCGCAGCCCACGCTCGACAGTCGGCACCGCCACCGACATCTACACGTTCTTGCGCGTCTTGTTTGCGCGGCTTGGCAAGTATCCCTGCCCGGAATGTGGCGGCGATATTCCGTCCACAAGCGAGACGCTTCCCGACACTTGGCAGGGTGATGAAGGCACCGGCCTCGACCCCGAAGTTTCGTATGTCGCCTGTCCACACTGCGGCGCGGCGGCGCCTGAACTGACGATGGGACACTTCTCATTCAATACGCCGGAAGGCGCCTGCCCGACCTGCACCGGCCTTGGCACGATCCACCAAGCGAATGTCAAGCGGCTCATCGACGACGATCTGAGCATCGAAGGCGGCGCAGTGCATGGCTGGGACGCCAATTACATCCGCTATCAGATACCGATCCTGACCGCCGCCGCCCAACACTACGGCCTTGAGTTCGATCCGTCGGTGCCGGTCAAGGACTATCCACCGGCGGTGCGTGACCTGCTCGTGTATGGTGTCGAAAGCGCGCAGTTCCAGCGCTATGTCCGCGGCATCGAGACGCCAGCGACCGTCCGCGGTGGGCGGTTCGAGGGCGTCGCTACGGCCATGCTGCGCCGCTACGCCGAACACATTCATGACCTCGACTATCAGCAGAAGATGGCCGAGTTTCTGGTGACCGATGTTTGCCCCGACTGCGCCGGGACACGGCTGCGGCCGGAAAGCCGCGCTGTCACCGTGGCGGGGCAGACGATCGCGGAGGTGTCGCATCTGGCGCTGACTGACCTCGCGGCATGGCTCGATGTACTGCCCGATAGGCTGGACGACGAGCAGCGAGAGATGGTGCGCAGTCTGTTGATTGACCTGCGCGAGCGCATCCGGCGGGTGATCGAAGTCGGCATCGGCTACCTGTCGCTTGACCGTTCCTCACCGACGCTCTCTGGTGGCGAAACACGCCGGCTGAAGATGGCCCTGCTGCTCGGCTCCAGCCTGACCGGCCTGATCTACATTCTCGACGAACCGACTATCGGCCTGCACGAGCGCGACACGGCGCGCCTGATCGGGGTGTTCAAGCGCCTGCGCGATCTGGGCAACACGATGCTGGTGATCGAGCATGACCTCGAAGTGATCCGCGCTGCCGATCATATCATAGACTTCGGCCCCGGCGCGGGCAAGTACGGCGGTCAGGTCGTGGCGGTTGGCTCACCGGACGAGATCGCGGCGCATCCCACCTCACGAACCGGCGCGTATCTGTCTGGCCGCGAGTATGTGCCAGTTCCCGAACAGCGCCGATCACCGGATGGCCGCTGGCTAACGATCAGCGGAGCGCGCGCAAACAACCTCAAGGACATCACCGTGCGCCTGCCGGTCGGCCTGTTTGTGGCCGTGACCGGCGTGTCAGGCTCCGGCAAGTCGTCGTTGATCTTCGACATCCTCGACGCGGCTGGTCGGCAGCACTATTACGGCGCGAGCGATCAACCCGGCCCGCACGACTCGATTGAAGGCTGGGAGCACTTCGACAAGCTCATCACCATCGGTCAGGAGAGCGTGGTGCGGATACCGCGCTCGAACGCCGCCACCTACACCGACGTCTTCACCCCGATCCGCGAGGTGTTCGCGGCGTCGTCCGCTGCCCGCGAGCGTAAGATGACGGCGCGCCACTTCTCGTTCAATGTGCCCGGTGGGCGCTGCGAACGCTGTCAGGGGGTTGGCACGCTGGCGGTGAAGATGCACTTTCTGCCCGACTTTGAAGTAATCTGTCCCGCCTGCAAGGGCCGCCGCTTCAAGCCGGAGACATTGGCCGTCACCTACCGCGATCATACCATCGCGGACGTGCTCGATCTCACGGTGGATGAGGCGTTGGCGCTGTTCGCGGAAATCCCCGCGGCCGTCTCGCGCCTGCAAGTTATGGTCGATGTCGGCCTCGGCTACCTGCAGCTCGGCCAACCCGCCAAGACGCTGTCCGGCGGCGAGATTCAGCGCGTGAAGCTGTCAAAGGAGTTGGGCCGGCGGGGAAGCGCGCGAACCCTGTATCTGCTCGACGAACCGACGACCGGTCTGCATCCTGCCGACACCGCCCGGCTGATGACCGTCTTGCAGCGGCTGGTGGACGGCGGAAGCACGGTGATCGTGGTCGAACACAACCTCGACCTGATCGCAGCCGCCGATTGGGTGATCGACCTCGGCCTAGAAGGCGGAGTGGAGGGCGGGACGGTCATCGCTCAAGGCACGCCGGAGCAGATCGCCGCCGTCCCCGAATCGTATACCGGCCAGTACCTTCATTACGCGATGGCCTGAGCCGTTGCCTGACTATGGGCGCTACGCCCCCGGTCTCGGAATATTCAACAACCGCGTGCCGGCGCAGGATGGCGGGCGAGCCGGCGGGGCGGCCCTACAAGGCCTCCTGTCCTCTGTGGTTCAATCGGTTTGTTCTTTACTCATCACTCCGAGAACCCTCACCCCCGGCCCCTCTCCCTCAGGGAGAGGGGAGAAGGACGTGCGTGCGCGTGGTAGTGGGGCGTAGTGTCCGAGCCGGCGGGGCGGCCCTTCTCTGTGATCTCCCCGTTCTCTGTGTGCTCTG
>JZRA01000113.1 GCA_001567485.1 Chloroflexi bacterium OLB13 | reverse complement strand
CACTGACGGACGCGCCACCATTCAGCGTCGGCGCGCCAAACGATTGACGGAGGTACAGCACGCGGTGATCGCGTCCGACGCCACACGAACCGCACCGGCGCGCCGTCTTCGAGGTCAACCGTGATGCGTTCGGCCGGCTGCAGCAGGCGCGTCATCAGGATGCGTCCTCGGCCGGCACGGCGATCAACGCGAAGCGGCGCTCAGGCAGCAGCGCGCCATCGCGCAGCTCAGCGGTGAAGAAGCACGGGCCGCAGCGTTTGCTCAGCTCGGCGGCCAAGTCCAGCACGGCCTGTTTGCGCGGACGCTGCGTGAACATCTCCAACTGGCGCGGGATAGCGGCGCTCAGGCGGTTGAGCGAAACGCTCAGCGCGCGACCGGCTCGGTGATGTCGGCCTTGTCGAGCAAACTGAACAGCGCCCGCCGCAGGTCGCCGCACGCGCTGAATGGCTGAACACGCTGGATGCGCTCGGTGCGGGTCGCGCCGCGATCGAGATGCACCGTCAGCGCGATTTCGTGGGCTGCGACGCGCGCGATTCCAGCCGGCGCGACAGCGTGACGGCCAGTGCGCTCAGCACGTTGTCGAGCGTCACCAACTCGGCCACCGGATCGTCGAAGTCGAAGCCGGCGCGCTCAAAATCCGGCATGCGGGTTGGCTTGACGCGGCGGGTGTCACGCCCGCTGGCGAGCAGCCGCCACAGCCGTCCGCGCCGTCCGAACTGCGCCGAGATGGCCGAGCGCGGAAGCGCAGCGAAGTGGCCGAGCGTGCGCACGCCGAGCAGATCGAGCTTACGCGCGTCCTCGCGTTCCAGCGGCAGCAGCCCGACCGGCAGCGGCGCGAGAAAATCGGCCTCCGCGCCGCGCGCGATTAACTGCACACCGCACGCCGCCTGACCCGCCGCGGCCAGCGCCGTGAACTTGCCCCGCGCCAACCCGACCGAGGCCGGCAATCCCATCCGCCCCAACGTCGTGCTGATCTGCGCGCCGATGCGGGCCGCGTCGTCGTCGTGTGTCGGGCCGAGATCAAGCCACAGCACCGCCGTCTGCGGCATGCGGTTTTCGGCTTGCTCGATGCGGTTGGTGAACGTCCACAGCGCGTTGAGCGTCCGTTCGCGCATCTGCTCGACGCGATCCAGCTTGAGCGGGTGCGGCGTGAGTTTAGGACACAGCGCCCGCGCGCGCATCAGGCTCATGCCGGGAGCGACCCCCGCTGCCCGCGCCGCCGCCGATGCCGCTGCGACCTTCGCCCGCCGCTGCCGGTAATCGACCAGAACAGACGGCAGCGCCCCCGCGATCCCCTGCGCCGCCGCGGCAAAGTCCTCGATCATGACACACGCGATACTGGCGCTCACCCGTCCTCCCCATAGCGCACTTCGATCTGCACGGCCCGCCCGCCGCCGCCCGCGTGATCCTTGTCGATCCGCACGCGCGCGGTCAGGCCGGCGACGTCCGTCCCCTGCCGCACCCACGCTAGCCGTTCGATGCACAGGCGCAGATCGGTCAGGCTGTCGAACGCGGACGGTATGCCCTGCGCCAACACGATCAGCGCGGCCTGCGAACCCATCAGCGCCTGACTGAGCCGGCGCACGTCGGCGGCGCTGGCGGAGAGCTTGGCCTCGCTCACATCCAACAGCACCGCACCCAGCGCGCCGTTCCCCAACGCCTCACGCACGATCGTCAGCGCGGCGCCGGTATCCGGTGGGCGCGACAGCACCAGCAGGCCGATGTCCACGCCGATCCGTCCGGCCAGATGCGGGTCGAACTGACGCGCCAGATCGATCACCATGACTGGCCCGCTGGCGTGCTGTGCGTTCGCCAGCGCCCGCAGTGCCAGTGAGGTCGCGCCGGACGTAGGATGACCGAGCAGTACGCTCATCCGCCCCGGCCACAATCCACCGCCGATCTGTGCGTCGAGGCCGGCGAATCCGGTGGGCAGGGGCGTCAGGTCGGCGCGGCGGGCAGGCGCGATGATACGGTCGCCCCAGCGAGCTTGAAGCTGAGCAAGCGCGCGCTGCAAAACATCGGTGCGGTCGTCGGCCATAGCGAACTTTGCGTTTGAATCCTGTTACAGCCCACTGCCGGAAATATAGCACAAATGTTCGCGCTATGTAAATGGAACAACACGTGTGTAATTGGTGTGGGAAGTGCTGAGTAGAAAGTGTTGAGTGCTGAGTGCTGAGTAGAAAGTGCTGAGTGATGAGTAGAAAGTGATGAGGGAAGGGCAAACTGATTGAACCACAGAGGACACGAGGGGCGTTGTAGGGGACACAGCACGCTGCGCCCCCGGGTTGCCTATCGCGCGAAACCCCGATCACACCTCCTCTCAGCTGAACAGGAGCGAGAACTCCGGGATGAGGTTGCTTATACGCCGACGTAGGGCTGAACCACGAACCAGATCCCGACCACGACGAGAAACGCGCCATAGAGCTGCTTCATGTGCGCGGCCGACAGGCCAATCGCGATGCGCGCGCCGCCCAGCGCCCCGACCGCCAGCCCAATCGCGACCGGCGCCGCGTCCAGCACGTCAAGCGTGCCGGCGGCCGCATAGCGCAGCACACCCAGCAGTCCGACCGGCAGCAGCAGCGCGCCGAGCGATGATCCGACCGCGCGTTTATGCGGAAAGCCGAAGAACCCGACCAGCGCCGGAACGATCACGATGCCGCCGCCGATGCCGAACATGCCCGACAGCACACCTGCCGCTAAACCCAGCGCGAACAGTCCCCACCACGGCGTGCCGGATGTATCGGCGTCATCACGGATCGGCGCGGCGGGCTTGCCCCGGTTGAACACACCAAGAAAGCGCAGCCCCATGATGATCACGAACACGCCGTATGCCTGCTTGAACAATGCGGCCGGCAGCGCCAGTGTGATCTCTGCGCCGATGATCGTCGTCAGCACAAGGCCGAATGCCACCCACGCCGACGCCCGTATGTCGAGTAGGCCCTTGCGGCGGTATTCGAGCACGGCGAAGATGCCGACCGGCAGCAGCAGCGCCGCCAGCGAGGTCGCCACGGCGGTCTTGGTGTCGAACGCGAGCAGCAGCGTCAGCGCCGGCACGATCACGATGCCGCCGCCGATGCCGAACAATCCGCTGAACACCCCTGCGCCCAATCCGAGCGCGAGCAGTACGAGAAAGTTATCCATGTAAGTGACCCAGCGAGACCGGTATATCCGGCACAGTGTACCCAACTTCGCCGCGCTGGGGATCACAATGGTTCACGGATACGGCGTGCCGGGTTTTACGTCAAGTTTTCAGAAGTCAGGGATCAGATGCCGATGGCTTCGGAGCGAGGCGGTATGCTAAGTTCCATCCGGCGCCCACGCCGCGCTGACGATCTCGCCACGCCCGAACGTGAGCAGGGGATCGGGCGGTTGCGCTAACGCCCCGCCTGTGAGGAACAATAAGCTCAGAATAACGATCAGCCGGCGCATAGAGGGTCGCCTCATCTCACGTCCGGATGAGTATAATGAGCCGTGAAGGACATCGAAGAGATCGTGTATTAGTCGGAGGCAACCCATATGGATTTTGACTTGAACGACGAACAGCAGATGTTCCGCCGCATCGTGCGCGAGTTTTGCGAGTCCGAACTCAAGCCGCACGCCCATGACATCGACGAGAACGGCGCGCTGCACTGGCCGGCCATCCGCAAAATGCGCGATCTCGGCCTGCTGTCGATGCAGGTGCCAGAGGCATACGGCGGCGCGGAGCTGGATACCCTCTCCGCGTCGATCGCCGTCGAAGAACTTGGCCGCGTGTGTGGCAGCACGGCCCTCTCGATCAGCGCGCACAACGGCCTCGGCCTCGGCCCGATCGTGCGCTGGGGCTCGCCGGAGCAGAAAGCGCGCTTCATCCCGACGCTGACCGACGGCGAACACCTCGGCGCGCTGGCTCTGACCGAGCCGCAAGCTGGATCCGACCTGCTCAACGGCGCAAAAACCTACGCCGTGCGTGACGGCGACGCGTGGGTCGTCAACGGGAACAAAGCGTGGATCACCAACCCGAAATATGCGCCGGTGATCGTCGTGCTGCTGCGCACCGACCGCGACGCCGGATCACGCGGGTTCAGCATGATGCTGGTCGAGACCGACCGCCCCGGCCTGACGATCCACCCACCTGAAAAGAAGATGGGGCTGAAAGGCTCGCCCACGCAGATGCTGACGTTCGAGAACGTGCGCGTGCCGCTCGACAACCTGCTGGGGCCGGAAGGCGATGGCTTCAAGCAGACGATGCAGACGCTTGACAGCGGACGTATCAGCATCGGCGCGCTGTCGGTCGGGCTGGCGCAGGGCGCGTTCGAGGAGATGGTGCGGTACGCGAAAGATCGCCACGCGTTCGGCGAGCCAATCGCCAACAAGCAGGCGATTCAGTGGATGATCGCCAACGCCGCGGTCGAGATCGAGGCGGCGCGCACGCTGGTGTACAAGGCGGCATGGACGAAGGACGCCGGCCGTGACTTCACCAAGATCGCGTCAATCGCCAAACTCAAGGCGTCCGAGGTGGCGGAGAAAGTGTGCCACGACGCGATCCAAATCCACGGCAGTTACGGCTACAGCCGCGAATATCCGGTCGAGCGCATGTACCGCGATCAACGCCTGATGACGATTGGCGAGGGCACCAGCGAGATTCAGCGCATGGTGATCGCTCGTAAGGTACTTGCCGGCGAATAGGGGAAGTAGCGAGTGCTGAGTGCGGAGTGACCGGCGAAAAGCGGACACAGAGCACACATAGAGCAAAAGCGAGCACACCGGGAACGTTCGTAGGGGCGCAGCGTGGAACGGTCTGCGTGACGGGCAAGGACAGACACGGCGATTGAACCACCGAGAACGCCGGAGGGGAGGGGCGCAATGCATTACGCCCCTCCGGTTTGCGTTACCTTCCGCTTCGGCAGAGGCGTCGCTGACCACCGAGGGCCGATACGATCAGAGCTTACTGAAGGGGCTGAATTGCCGCCGCCGTGTTAATGTCCGCTGACCCCTGCCAACGGACAGCTAACGGCTGATCCCCCGGCTCTCGGTATTCCCTACGGAGCGCTCATCCGCCCACTCAAAAGTGGATCAGAATTGGGAGGTCAATTTACGCGGCAGATGCGGTTAAAATGGGGGCGTGTCTATGCAGATGGCTCGCCTCGTGGCTTTGTACGGTGACAACCATCCTCGCAACCTCCGCATAGACAGTCCCATCTCGCAATCAAGATGTGATTCTGCGCTGGCGCAAGGAAATGCTTGAGCCATTACGTCTCAGTTCAATGGAGGAGGTGCCTGTGACCCTGCGCGAACGTATCTTCCACTCCCCTTCCCGCGATGGCGCACTGATCGGCGTCGGCGACGTGGTCGTGCTGCTCATCGTGGCCGTGATGTTGTATCTGGGGGCACAGCTTGCCCTCGGCACGCCCGCGGCCATTCAAGGCCCCAATATCAACCTCGATCCTGCCGCGCTGCCATTCTATGCGCTGCTGTCTATCGGGCGAATGCTCATCGCCTATTTTCTTTCGTTGATTTTTTCCATTTTTTACGGCTACACCGCCGCGCGAAGTAAGAGCGCGGAGCGCTGGTTGATGCCGCTTCTAGATATTCTGCAATCGGTGCCGATCCTGTCCTTCCTGCCTGTCGTTCTGCTCAGCCTCACGGCGATTTTGCCGCAGCGCACTGCCGTCGAACTGGCCGCGGTCGTCCTGATCTTCACCAGTCAGGCGTGGAACCTGACGTTCAGTTTCTACCAGTCGATGCGCACGATCCCGACCGAGTATCGGGAGGCGGCGGCGGTGTTCCGCTTCAGCCCGTGGCTTCGCTTCAAACAGGTCGAGCTTCCGTTCGCCTCGATGGGGTTGATCTGGAATAGTGTGATGTCGTGGGCCGGCGGCTGGTTCTTCCTGATGGCGGCGGAGATCTTCACGCTGGGATCGCACGACTTCCGCCTTCCCGGACTTGGCGCGTATCTCCAGACCGCCGCCGCGCAGGGAAATGTTCAGGCGCTGGTGATTGGCATCGGCACGCTCACCTTCATCATTGTGCTGCTGGATCAATTGATCTGGCAGCCGCTGCTGGCGTGGGCAGAGCATTTCAAGGTCTCGCAGGTCGAGGACGATAACCCGACGACCTCGTGGTTTCTCGACAGCCTGCGCCGGTCTGGATTCGCGCGCGCGGTCAGCCGACGGGTATTCATGCGGCTCAACCGCTGGCTGGACAAGAAGTTGAATCGCCCGCCGAAGTCGATCCCTAGTTTGGAAGCGCCGGAAACCGGCAAGCGATCCCTACTCGGCTGGCTGATCCTACTGGCGCTGGCGCTGGGCATCGGGTATGGACTCGTTCAGGCGGCGGGGATGCTGCTGACGATCCCGCTGGCGGCGTGGGGTAACATCGCGACCGGCGCGCTGGCGACCCTGCTGCGTGTGGTCATCGCGGTGGGTATCGCGCTGGCGTGGACGATTCCGGTCGGCGTGTTGATCGGCACCAATCCGCGCGCGGCCAGCATCTTGCAGCCGCTGGTTCAGATCGCCGCGTCCATTCCGGCGACAGCGTTATTCCCCGTGCTGCTGCTCGGCCTGCTGACCATCCCGGCCGGGGCAGACATCGCGGCGGTGCTGTTGATGCTGCTGGGCACACAGTGGTATCTGCTGTTCAACATCATCGCGGGGGCATCCGCCATCCCGCAGGACTTGCAGTTCACCAGCAATCTGCTGCGGCTGTCGGGGTGGAAGCGCTGGAAGACGCTTATCCTTCCCGCCTTGTTCCCGTATATCATCACGGGGCTGATTACCGCCAGCGGCGGCGCATGGAACGCCAGCATTGTCGCGGAGTTCACCGAGTTCGGCGGGCAGATCAGCCGCGTGACCGGCTTGGGGGCGGAGATCACCGCCGCCACCGCCGCCGGAAACTATGCCGTCTTGCTGGCATCAACCCTGACGATGATCGTGCTGGTGGTGATGATTAACCGGCTCGTGTGGCGGCGCTTGTACCACGTCGCCGAGTACCGTTTCCGTATGGATCAATAGCGCTGAGGAGCAGAACCCATGAATGGCGGCGATGTGCTGTTACAGATGGAACATGTCACAAAGGTCTACGGACGGGGCGAACGCCGGTTCACCGCGGTGAAAGACATCAACATGACGATTCGGGATGGCGAGTTCGTGGCGCTGCTCGGCCCGTCGGGGTGCGGCAAAAGCACGCTGCTGCGGATGATCACCGGACTCATCCCCACTTCGGAAGGCAGTGTCTATTATCGCGGCCAGCCTGTGAAGGGGATCAACCCCTACGCGACGATGGTGTTTCAGACGTTTGCGCTTTATCCGTGGCTGAGCGTGTTGGACAACGTGGCGTTAGCGCTGGAGGCGCGCGGTGATATGTCGGCCGGGCGATACATTCAGGCGGAGAAGCTGGTCGATCTCGTGGGACTGGACGGCTTCGAGAATGCCTATCCGCGCGAACTGTCCGGCGGCATGCGGCAGAAAGTCGGCTTCGCCCGCGCGTTGGCCGTCGAGCCGGAACTGCTGTGCTTGGACGAGCCGTTCAGCGCGCTGGATGTGCTGAGCGCCGAGGCGCTGCGCGGTGAGCTGATGGAGTTGTGGACGGGCAAACAGCTTCCGACCAAAGCGATCCTGATGGTCAGTCACAACATCGAAGAAGCGATCTCGATGGCGGATCGGGTGATCGTGATGGGCAAGGAACCCGGTCACATCGTCACCGAATTTACCATTAGCCTGCCGCACCCACGCACCCGTAAAGACCCCGCTTTTGAGGCGCTGATCGACCGCATCTACGGCGCGATCGCCGGGCGCACGGAGGCTGAAGTCAAAGAGGTGGGCAGCGCGCCGGGCGCGCCGGGCCTGACCCGCGTCCTGCCGCGCTCGTCCGTGAACGCGCTGGCCGGCCTGCTAGAGCACATCAACCCGTTCAAGACGCCCTACGACATCTACAAGTTGGAGGGGGAACTTGCGGTCGAGATGGCGGATTTGGTGCAGACGATCGAGATGGCGGAGATGCTCGGATTCGCCACGGTGAGCAGCGGTGATATTCAGATCACGCCGCTGGGACAGGCGTTCGCCGAAGCCTCGATCCTGACCCGCAAGGAGTTGTTCGCTCAACGCGCGCGCAGGCTGCCCATCATCCAGTGGATGATCCAGATGTTGAACGCGGCGCCGAATCAGGAACTGCCGTGGAAGGTGTTCTATACGGCGCTGCTGCCGGAGTTCCCCGATGAGATGTCCGAACGGCAGCTCGATATCGCGATCAACTGGGGGCGTTACGCCGAGCTGATCGACTACGACGATCGGGACGAGCTGCTCACGCTGGATTTGTCCGGCGGCAAAGCGGCCGTCAGCGCGAACTAGGGGCTGAACAGAGGACAGCGGGGCGTGAGGGACAGAGATGCCCCTCCACCCCGCCTCACTACTTCGCAATGACCTGTCCCTGCCCCGTGATGTTCCGCGTGATGTCCGGGTTTCCGGCGTAGACGACCGTCCCCGATCCGCTGATCGTCACGTCCAGCGAGTCGCTTGCGTTGACCTCGACGCTGCCCATACCCGTGATCGTGACGCGAGCCTGTGCCCCGATCAGCGCGGACGCGTTGACGAAGCCCGCCCCGTTGATTGTGTACGACTGGGTCTGCGCCGTGCCGGACAGCGTGAAATTTGACGCCCCGCTGATCGTCGCCGTGAACGAGTCCTCGTCAATGCCCGTCGCGGTGACCGGGCCGCCTCCGCTTATCTTGACTTCCTGAAGGCGGGGCACGGTGATCGTGTAGACGAGCGGCTTAGTCGCGCTGAGTGACTTGTGCGACTCGTGGCGGATCACCAACCATCCCGAAGCCGCCTCGGTCGTGATGAGTGGAAGCAGGTTGTCCTCGCCGCTGATCGTCAGCGTTTCGACATCCCCGACCCGCACGACGATCTCGCCGCTGGACAGCATCTCGATGCGGCTGAACCCGCTGACGTCTCGAGTCTCCGTGATGACGTTCCCCGATCCGGTGACGGTCTCAATCTGAGCCGGAGGAGGGGGGGTGCACGCGCCACCGGCAAGCAGGACGATCAGGGCGACGGCGAACATCGGCCGGCGTTGGAAGAAAATGCTGCGCTTCATAGTCTGGGGTCTCCTGAGGTGCAATCTCAGCGTATGATCGCCAGCGATGAGGCAATAGTGACAAATCTCACAACCTTACGAAACGACCGTCACGAGATCAACGCCAGCCATCGCACAATCGGCCGGCCGTCGGCGAGGATCCGCTGGCGCAGCGCGACCTCCGCTTCGGTGGGGGTTGCGAATTTAAGCATACCGAGCAGATGGACATAGCCGCCGACCTGATCCGACGTCAGCGAGGGGCCGGGGCCGCGCGTATCGTAGCCGGTCGTCAGCAGATAGGCTTGGTTGTGCAGCACCTTCAGCGCCGACTGCGTGTGCGGCCGGTCGCTCAAGGCCGCCAGCGTCCGATGAAACGCGAACAGCGCATCACGCCCCGCGGCCGACTCATCGGAGACGCATGCGGTGTTGAGCGCCTCGACGTGCGGTTGAAGGGCAGTCCGCAGTTGGGCGCGACCCTGCGACTCGAAGGCCCACGTCAGCGCCAAACTCTCGACCGCGGCCATCAGCGCAAAGACCTCGTCGGCCTCGCCGGCGGTGAAGGCCCGCACGCGCACGCCCCGCCGGGGTGAGTAGCGCACCCAGCCCTCGGTCTCCAGCTGACGCAGCGCATCGCGCACGGTGTTCTGGCTCACTTGCAGCGACTGCGCAATCGCCAGTTCGACGAGGCGCTCGCCGCACGCATACCGGCCAAGCCGGATGTTCTCGCGCAGCCCGTGAGCGACCTCCTGCGCCAGTGTCGTGCGCGCCCTGCTCATGGCGCCCACGCCGCCTCCGGCGCGTAGCCGATGTCAAGCGCCTCGGTCGTGCGGTCGGATGGGTCGAAGATCACGACATTGGCCGCCGGGTCTTCGGCCGCGCCCTCTTGCAGCATGAGCAGTTCGCCGCTGGGACTGGCCTGCAAGCCGCTGATATAGAGGTCGGTCTCGTAGATCGCTTCGGCGCCGCCGCTGGTGGTCTGGCGGTATAGCGTCGAGGCCCCGTCGATCGTGCTCATCCAGTACAACACACCCGACCGGCTGTAGACCGGCAGGCCGTCGCGCACGTCGCCGTCGGTGACGTCGGAGAGCAGTTGGCGCGTGGAGAGGTCGAGCCGCGCGATCTCCCATGTGCGGGCGTCGCGCGGGCCGCCCAACACGAACGCGACGGTTGTGCCATCCGGCGACACGGCGGGCGATCCCGCGCGCAGGGCGTTGTCCGCGAACAGCACCTCGAACGCGCCGGAGCCGTCAGAGGCGACGCGCAGCAGATCGGTCGCCCCGTCGCCGCGTGTGTCAGACGCGACGATCAACGCCGCGCCGTCCGGCGTCCACGCGGGCGTGAACTCGTTCACCTGCGTGTCGAGCAGCTTCTGCACGCTGCCGCCGCCGATGTCCATCACATACAGGTCGCGGTCGCCGTCACGGTCGCTGATGAACGCGATTCGCTGGCCGTCCGGGCTGATCGCCGGGCTGACGTTGCGGCTCTCGTCGTCGGTGAGCTGGGTAGGGGCCGCCGTGCCGGACAGCGGCTGAGACGCGATCTGGAACGTGATCGGGCCGTCGCCGCGCTGGATCTCCACGACGTAGATGATCGAGCCGTCCATCGGGTCGCGCACGCCAATCGGCGCGACTGTGGCCGCGTCGGCGTCGGTTGGGCTGAGGGACGGTTCGGCGGTTGCGGCGGTGGGCGTCACCCCGGCGCTGCTCGGCGCGTTAATCCGGTCGAGCAGCTGCGCCGCCACGACGACGATCACGAAACCGATGATCGCCAACAGGCCGCACCCGATAGCCGCGCCGATCGTCATGTTCATCCACAAGCTGGCCCCCGGTGGACGGCGGCGTACCGGCCGCACGCTGGGCTGTGACACGGAGACCGGCGCGGGCATGTAGTCGGAGGGGGGGCGCTGCGGCGTGAACGCAGGCGCGTGCGGCGTGAGATAAATTGTGCCGCCCGGCTGAGGGTGCATGGGCTGTGTATCACGGATGTTCGACCGGCGGTTGGGCTGCGTATCGTGCGGGTTGAATCCGCCGGGGCTTTCGATGGCTGTGCGCAGCGCCGCGACCATCTCGACCGCCGTGGGATAACGCTCCTCAGGCTTCTTCTTGAGCGACTTGAAGATGACCTGCTCGACCGCCGGCGTCACGTCCGGGTTGATTGCGCGGGCCGATGGCGGCGTGGCGGTCACTTGCATGACGGCGATGCTGTACGGCGTGTCGCTCATAAACGGGCGTCGGCCGCACAGCAGTTCGAACAGCATGATCCCCAGCGCGTATAGGTCGCTTCGGCCGTCGAGGGGCTGACCCTGCGCCTGCTCAGGACTCATGTAGCTGGGCGTGCCGACGACACCCTGCGCGGTGATGGTATGGCCGGGATTTTCGTCACCGATGAGGCGCGCAATGCCGAAATCGGTCAGGAACGCGCCGCCTGTTTCGTCCAGCAAGATGTTGGACGGTTTGAGGTCACGATGGAGCACATTCTTGCTGTGGGCATAGTCGAGCGCCGGCGCGATCTGGGTGTAGACATTCAACACCTGTTCGGCCGCCAGCGGCCCGCGCGCGAGGTGCTGGTCGAGCGAACCGCCAGCCATGTAGCGCATCGCGATATACGGCTGGCCGTCGAACGTGCCGTGATCGTACACCGGCACGATAGAACGGTGCTCAAGCTGTGCGACGATGGCGACTTCACGCTCAAAGCGTTTGGCGTAAGCGCCATCTTCGCTGAGGTTCTTCGGCAGCACCTTGAGCGCGACGACGCGGTTCATAGAGGTCTGACGGGCGAGGTAGACGGTAGCCATTCCGCCGCGCCCGATCTGCCCCTCGATCACGTAGCCGCCGATGCTCTTGCCGATCAGATCGTCGGTCATGCGCGGTGGTTTCCGCCTTGCGTGATGTTCACACGCCTAAGCCCGGCGCTGGGTAGATTATAGGTCAAAACGTACAGCGGCACAGCCCCCGCGCACAGGGGGTGACAAATCGAGTCATGCGCAATACGCTAATCAGGGTCATATCGCGCCGGGGGTAATCCTCGGTGGCGTTCGCCGGCGTGCAGCCTCATCCCGCTTCGCAGCGCCTTGTCCTCCCTCTCTGATTGCGAGGAAGGATCGGGGCGGTGAGGTCTAAGCGCGAGGTTGAAAGTGATGAGTGATGAGAAAACGCCGCGCCGTATAGCTCGACTAACGCTGTAAGATGGGAGACCTTATCTCTCGGCTTACGAACACCGGCTTAGCAAGAATGGACAGATCGATGCCTTCTCTCCAAAATACCTCCGTGCTCGTCACCGGCGCATCCGGATTCGTTGGCGGGCACCTGACACGGACGCTGGCCGAACGCGGTGTGCAGGTCAAGGCGCTCGCTCGCGTGCGTGAACGCGCCAAGTATATCGACGGCCTCGACCGTGTGGAGATCGTCCTCGGCGACCTGACCGATGCCGACTCGCTGCGCCGTGCCGTGGAAGGCTGCTCGGTGGTGTTTCACGTCGCCGCCGCCACCCATGGCCCGCTGACCGCGCAGCAGGCGGTCAACGCCGACGGCACGCGCGCGCTGGCGCAGATCGCCGCGGATGCCGGCGTGCAGCGCGTCGTCCACGTCAGCAGTGTGGCGATCTACGGCTTTAAGAACTTGCCGGAACGGGTCGACGAGGACATGCCGCCGATCCCGTCGCCGTATGCGTACACGCGCACGAAGCTGGCCGGCGAACACGCCCTGCGCGAGGTGGCGAACGCGCGCGGCATGGAATACAGCATCGTCCGCCCCGGCATGATCTACGGCCCGCGCAGTGGTCTGTGGACGGCGCAGGTGTTCCGCCTTGCGGCCGCGCCGTGACGGTGTTCCTCGGCAGCGGTGAAGGCTACGCGATCCCGATTCACG
>JZRA01000112.1 GCA_001567485.1 Chloroflexi bacterium OLB13 | reverse complement strand
GTTTCTGATCACTGTGGGGGCGGTGCTGCGCAGCAGCAGGCGCGCAGCGCCAGCCCCCCCCGTTCATTCTTTTCGCGCGCGGCGCGAATCAGGGCACAGTACTTGAAACGCGTCTGCTCAGCACCAGATCACCCAAGCTGCGACGAGATGCTCAAATCAAGGCCGGGACACCGCCAGAAATGCGATAATATCATCGCTACACAAGCCGGTTGCATTACCTGTGAGGGACTGTAAGCGATGACGGAGAATCCGAACCCGGATAAGTCTGACAAAACGTCAGAACTCGATATCATCAAGATCGGATTCATCCGCGTGCCACGCGACCAGGTCTTTCCGCTCGTTATGGCTCTCATTGTCCTTACCGCAGGCGTTGGCATTGTGGTGGCCACAACCGGCCCATTTCAACTCGCCGGACTGGTCGTAATCGTGGTCGGTTTCGTGTGGGTAGCGTTTATTTACCAGAACGCCCAGAACCGTCGGAAATCCGCTGAGGCCGAACTGACCCGCGTTTTTGACCTCACGATTACCGTCCTGTCGGCGGAAAGTCGTCCAGTGAAGGGCGCACTCGTTACTGTGCTCGGCCCCGTCCCATTCACCGACAAACAGACGAACAAAGACGGTCGGGTCGTGTACAAGTACACCGGTCGCGACGCAAACAGCTACCGCAATCGCGACGTGACCCTGAACGCGACCCACGAAGGACGACACGCATCGCGCAGCGTGCCACTTCCGTCACAGACCGGCCACTTTGTGGACCTCGTGCTGTCCGCACCTGGCGCCCTTCCCGGTGATCCTCTGCCGCCCGCGGATAGCCCGCCCAAAGTGTCACCTGCGGCGCCGGCAGCCGTGCCAGCAGCCGCACAGGTGTTAGAACCAGAGAACGCAATGGCGCCGGCATTGTTCCAGCGTGTCGTGCAGGTGATTACGCCCCACGTCTCCAGTCAGGGCAATCAATCTGCGCTGGTCAATCGCGCGTTCTTCGGCTCTCCTGTGGTGAACAAGATACAGGTCGGTCAGGCCGCGGGCGTATTCGCAAACCACGTTGTTCGGACACTGTACGATTTCGATGGGAACGCCGCGATCATTACGCTGCTTGAAACCCTGCGTGCCGACGTGGGCGCGAACAAACAGCGCGAAATCGACACGTTGATCGAAGATCTTCGCTGATAGGACCGCATCATGCCGCTGACCCGCGAGCAGTTCAAGACGACCCTCCAAATCCTCACCCCTCACTTCGGCGGGACGGAAGCTGACCGGCAGGGTATTGTCAGGGCTGCCCTTCATCCGTCGCCGGTACTCGATAGTGTCACGTGGTCAGGCGGGGCAGACATTTTCACGCCTAATCTCATAACGAGGCTTGGGGTCCACGACGACACGATCTCTTTGATCGCACTCCTCCAACACGTGCGATCGCCAGTTGGCGATTCACACCAGACTGCAATCACAACGCTCATTGACGAGTTATCCGCTGCCGCTGCAGGCACGCCAGCATTTGTTTTCGTTTCGACACCGGAAAATCAAGGTCGACCCGTCAGGCGCCTGATAGACGATCTCACACGTTTGGAGGTCGCACACTCGATCGATCCGGATGGTTTTGCGCCCGGGACACCACATTGGTTCCGCTCTGTGGGCGACGAGATCAGAAAATCGCAAGCCGTTGTTTGGGTTGTCCTACCCTCCACGCTGAACTCAGAGCGGGCTCGGACTGAGATCGCGACTGCGGCGCTATTGGAACGCAAGATCTTCCCAGTCTTCATGGAAGGTGAGCAGTGGATCGACGTGGTGTGGGAAGAGTATATCGACGCCAAACACGTCGACATGCGCGGTGACTCCTATGCTGCTGGCTTGGCGCGACTGATTGCGGCGCTGCGCGGGACGGGTGACTTCAAGCCGGTGACGCCGGAGCCCGCCCCTGTGCCGGTGAGCGCCGAGCCTGAAAATCCGTACAAGGGCCTGTTTGCCTTTCGCGAGGCGGACGCCGATCGCTTCTTCGGGCGTGAGGCGTTGATCGAGACGCTGCTCACGCGGCTGAAGGCGCAGCTGGACGGCGACAAACCACGTTTTCTGGCCGTGATGGGACCGTCCGGTGCCGGTAAGAGCAGCGTGGTGATGGCTGGCCTGATCCCGGCATTGAAGAAGGACCGCATCCCCGGCGGCCGCGGGTGGACGATCCTCAAGTCGATCGCGCCGGGAAAGCACCCGATCGAGTCGCTGACCGACGCGCTGGCGCCGGTGCTGAGCTGGGCGCTGACCGCCGTGCAGCAAGACCTGAGCACACCAGGCGGGCGGATGCTCAGCCGGCTCGCGGGTCAATTGCCCGGTGAGCGCGCCGTCCTGTACGTCGATCAGTTCGAAGAACTGTTCACGCAGACAGCGGACGACGGCGAGCGCCAGCAGATCATCGACCTGCTCACCGGCGCGGCGACCGACCCCGACGGCAAGCTGATCGTGCTGCTGTCAATGCGCGCCGATTTCCTCGACCGCGTGCTGAGTTTCCCGCAGCTGGGGACCCTGTTCAACACCTATAGTGAGCTC
>JZRA01000111.1 GCA_001567485.1 Chloroflexi bacterium OLB13 | reverse complement strand
CTACTGACCACTGACCACTGACCACTGACCACTGACCACTGACTACTGCCCCCTGCCAACTGCCTCCCGCCCCTATCCATTCGTAAACTCCCTGTAAAACTCACGTAACGTAGGCGCTTAGTCGGGAACTTTGTTGGCGCTTTCGACGTATGATGGAGTCGTAACTGCAACTTGGAGGCCCCTCATGAAACACCTGATTGCTGTACTCCTGCTGCTGGCCGTGATCGTGCTTCCAGCCGCCGCGCAGCCCAGATCGGATGCCGCTATCCCGATCCTCGACGGCGCCAATTACCTCCCCGCCGATTCCTCACTGTTCGCGGCTGTCCGCCTTGACCCCGGCTTTCTCGAACAGACCACCGCCTTGCTCTCACGCCTCAAGCCCTTCGTTGACGAGATCGACGTGCGCGAAGCCATTCTCGACAGCCTCGGCCCCGACGCCGAACCGGTGATCGACGCCGCGTCGTGGATCGGGATCGGCACGACCGCCGCCGACGCAGACATCTCGAACCTGACCGACATGGATTCACGCGCCGCCTTTCTGTTCGGCGTGCGTGACCGCGCCGCGCTTGAACCGGAGCTGGCTAAACTCGACCTTGCCGTCTCCGAGCAGCGCGGCGACTGGACGCTGTACTCGATTGAGAATTCCGTGTTCGCCGCGCTCAAGGATGACCTGTTGATCGTTTCGCCCGACGCCGGCTACATCCAATCCGTGCTCAGCGGCGACTACGCCTCGCTGGCGGACGCGCCGGCCTTCACGGACGTCATCGCGCGTCTGCCTGAGTCTGCGTATGATTTCGCGGCGTATTTCGACACGGCAGCGATGTTCGCCCAAGCGGCGTCGATGAACAGGCGCGAACTCGAACTGCCCGATGCCTATCTCGACGCGCTGGGTTCGATCGCCGTGGCTGGCGTCAATCGCGGCGGCCGCGATCTCCTGCTCGATGCCGCCTTCACCTACGGGGACTTGTCGGGCCTTGAGCAGTATGGCCTGTCCAGTTCGTTGATCACCGGCCCGGCAGTTGATCCGGCGTTCATGGCGAACCTGCCAGCTAACACGCAGGTCGTGCTTCACAGCCGCGACCTCGGCGGCGCGATCAACCAGATATTCGAGGCGCTCAACGGGCTTGGCGCGGTCATGGCGGATATGCCCGGCTTCGAACGCGGCCTGCGCGACCTGCCCGTCCGCGGCGAACGCTTCGGCGATGCGCTCAAAGCGGCGCTCAACCTCGGCCTGACCACCACGCTCGGCCTCGACATCGACAAGGACGTCATCGACCTGCTCAACGGCGATTTTGCGCTGTTCGCCAGCATCCTGCCGGTGCGCTCGCCGATGCGTTTTGCCCCGTCGATTGGCCTGATCACCGCCGATGGCGCGGCCGGCGCGCTCTACGTACAAGCAGTCACCGATGCGTTCGAGAGCGTCGGCCTGCCCGTCACGGTCACCACAACGCGCGGTAGCGCCGGCACGCTGCTCGACCTGTCGCCGCTGACCGATCCGCTTCTAGAGGCGGAATTCAGCCCTGTGGCCGCCAACGACCCGGCCTATGACTTCGCCATCGCGCACAACGACTCGCTGCTGATCGTCGGCAGCACGCCGGCCGCCGAGTTCGCGCTCTCGCCGTCCGGCGACGCGCTGCTCAACACGCCGGCGTATCAACACTTCTTGGAGTCGGTGCTGCTGCCGGATGCGCAGTTCGTCGGATTCATCAACGTGCCGGCCCTCAGCGGTATCCGTGAAATCCCGGCCGAGTTCACCGACGTGTTCGAAAGCCTCGGTATGTCCGGCGTCGGTGACGACACCGGACTCAGCTATCGCTTCAGCGTCACGCTGGCGCGGTAGGTCAGAAGGAAGTCTTAGACGCCAGTTGTCAGGCGCCTCACCCCAAGCCCCTTTCCCCTTGTGGGAGATGGCCGGGGGTGAGGGGATCATGGTCTGACGACTGGCGTCTTACGACTAACACCCGACGACTACCAACTGCCTCCTACCTCCCGCCAACTGCCCCCTGCCAACTGCCTCCCGCCAACTGCCCCCTGCCAACTGCCAACTGACTACTGACTACTGATTACTGATTACTGCCCCCTGCCAACTGACATCTGATCCCTGACAACTAACAGCCCCTCATCCCTCATCACTCACGACTCATCACTCACGATTGCCCGCGCAGCAGGCCGCCCCTAAACGGTGATATCGTAGCCCGCCGCTGCCACCTCGTCGTCATAGCGCGCGAACGCCAGCCGCACCGTCGCCGTCATTTGATAGGCGTCGTAGTACGGGAGGTAGTCCACGCTCACCGCCACGCGCCGGCGCGTCCCGACCAGCCAACCCGGCCGGTAGACCAGCACCGCCGTGCCTTTGTCGTTCGCCCCGCCGACCTCGACCAAGCCGGTCGCCAGCGTCAGCGGCATCTCCGCCGACACCAGCACCGGAATCCCGTCGATGAAGCCAAGCTGTCCGGTCAGTGCGGTCGCGTGTACGCCGGCCTTGTCCATCGTCAGGAACTCCGGCAGCGCCAGCAGCGCGGCATACGTGTTCGAGTCGACGATCCACGCCAGATCGGACGGCTTGGCGCTGTAGCGCGCGGCCATCTTGAACCGCACTGAGCGCATCTTGACGAGCGTCGGCGCGCTGGCGAAATCGACCCGGTTGGCCGTGTTAGTCACCAGCGGCAGATGACGCAGGCCGTCGAACGCCAAGAACGCTTCGGTGTCGCCCAACGTGCCGTCGCTGTCGTTCAGGTTGCCGCCGCCGGTGGTCGTGTCGCCGTTGAGCAGCACGTTGTCGATGCTGTCGAGGATCGCGCGGACGGCCTGCTCGCGGTAGATCCCCAGCACCGGCAGCACCGCGTCCTCAACCAGCTCGGCGCTGAAGCCCACCCGCAGCGCCAGCTTCTGCGCCGTGAGTTCGACCTTCGCCGTGCCGATCTTGTCCGACGGGATAGCGGGGCTGGCCGCGTTGAGCGCCAACTGCGACTCGTGGCGCGTCTCCGGTACGTACACCACCTTCGGATCGACGCCCTCGGCCGGCACGTAGAACGGATTGCTCGGCATCTCCAACTGGCGAAACAGCGGCAGCACAACGTTGTCCTGCCGCGCCTTGGCCCACAGCTGCGCGCTCCACAGCGCCGGCACCCACTCCGCGCCGTAATCCGACTGGGCGGTGTAGCTCAGTTCGTCGCTCTTGCGCGCCGACCAGCCCGCGCGGCGCACCTTCGCCGCCAGCGCGTTGGCGTAGCGCTCGCTCACACCCTTGCCGGTGCGCGTCCCCGCCAGCAGCAGGCATCCGTGCAGCAGATCGAACGCGTCGAGCGTGTCGTACGCGCTGCCGACCTCGATGTGGCCGGACTTGACCGCCTCATCCACGGCGGACGGCAGGCGCTTCGGCGTAGGGGAGATCGGTTCGGTCGGGCGCGATTCAGGCATGTCGTTCATCAGTCCTCCATGTTCGGGTAGAGTCAGGGCGGTAATCGCCGCTTTCAGGGTATGCACGTCGTCAGCCGGGGTTCGGCCGGCGTGGGGGTCAAGCTGCCTTCGACGATCACCCATCGCTCGATGCAGCCGTCCGGCGCGGTCTTCACCAAATGCGGCATGCTGCCGCTGCTCCAGCTCAGCGCCCCGCGTGCGATCAGATCGAGGACGGCCTGCACGTACCGGTTGCGCTTATCCAACTGCGCCTCGACCCACAAGCCCACGTCGTCCTTGCGCAGCGTATCGATCACGCCGAGCGCGGCCGTCTTGATCGCGTCGTCCAGCGCGTGCTGATACAACACCGGTCGGGTCTCGTACCAGTCCAGTCCAAAGTCGGTCGCCGGGGTAAAGTACTCGTCCTGAAGGTCGCGCTGATCGGCGCTTCCCCACACGGCCAAGTACCCGCCGATACGGCCGGTCGCGTCCAGCGCCTTGACCGTTCGCGGCGCGGGCGGTGCACTCATAAGGCTGCCTCCTGCGGAAATCATGGTTGTCTCGTACGGTCGTGCTTCTGCCGCCACGTTCCGCGCGCCGGGCGTGGCCGTTCCGGGGCGAGTGGGCGGCGATATCCAGCCATCATGGCTGTTGGTAAGGTGCGCATCATCACGCTACTGCCCAACGCGCCGGTCTGGAGACACATGCGTGCGCAAATCAATGCGCACATTTGTTCTGTTTTTGAGGCAAAAAAGCGCCCGGTGGAGTTAAACCGGGCGCGAATCGACAGCTAGTCGTCGAAGGTGCAGTTCGGGTAGCAGTTCGGGTCAGGGAAGGCGTTGCCGAACGTGCCGGGGATGCGTGTCGGTTCGGGCGGGGGCGGCACGTCGAAGTCGATCGGCAGCGCGTCGATCACCGCGCGCGTCTCGATCGCCAGCAGCGCGATCCACCCGGTCACGCCGTCGGCCGCGTGGATCTCGACCCACGGGCTGTACGGGCTGCGTGCGATCAGCGAGACCTCGGCGCCGGGCGGGACGTAGTTGATGACCGGGAAACCGATGTCCGGCGCCACGCGCAGATCAAAGCCGTTCGGGGCGATCACACGCGCCTTCTGGCCCAAGTCCCCAAGCCGCTGCACGGGCTGAGGCGTCGCCTCGTAGGCGCTCGTCACCTGCGAGAAGTCGCCGATCAGCAGCTCGCCCAGCATCCAGCCCGTCGTGCCGTCCGGAATCCGCACGTGATACCACGTCGCCGGTTCGTTGCGGCCCAACAGCGTCACGCGCGTCTGCGCCGGAACCTGTACGATCACGCCGAAATCGGTCGACGGCCCCGTGCGCAGGTTCACCGCGCCGGTCGTCGTCGCCACACCCCCCTGCGCCACCTGTATCGGCCGATCGAACAGCGGCAGCGGCAGGTGATTCACGCGGTCTTGATTGAACGCCGCCGGCGCGCTCAGGGTGCCGAGCGGTTGGCTCACGTCGCCGGGCGCATGATCGACGCGCATCTCCTGTCCCGCGCTGGCCGCTTGGATCACGCCGTTGGCGACTGCGCGCAGCGTGCCGGACAGCGTGAAGAACGTCGTCGCGGTAGATGTGGTCTGTACCGCCAGCGTGCCGTTCAGGTCGATGCTCACGCCGTTGACCACCAGCCGCGCCGGATTGCCGACGACCGGATTCTGCAAGATCAATGTGCTGAACGGCGCCGACTCGCACTGCACCGGCGGATCGACCGTTTCAACTTGGATCGCCTGCCAAGCGGGAAACTCCGGCGGAGTCACATTGCGGACGCTCACGTCACCCAGCAGCAGTGCGCTGTATGTCACCGGCGAGTCCTCAACCGCCACCCGCAAATAGGCGATCCCATACGGCCCGCCTCCGGCGCTCAATGGCGGCGTGCGCACCGATTCGATCACGCCGGTTTCCACCAGTGCGCCGGTCGCAGCCAGCGAGTTCGCCACCGGCCCCGGCGGCTCGACAGCCGGCGCGCCGCCCGCGTTGCACACATAACCGAACGGCTGGCCCACACACGCGTTGCTGGCGTTCAAGAGAGCGAGGCTGTACGGCGCAGCGCATTGATCCGCCGCCACAATCTGCGGAGCGGCGGTGTCTTGCGCGGCGACGATCACCGAGGCGAAAGTCAAGGCGGCAGCGAGGGCAGCAGTCAGTCGTTTCAATGCAGAGTCCACGGTCATCTTGGCGGTAGGGCTTTGCTATAATACCGTCTTTGGTCACAAGCGTGTACCATTATCCCCGCCCTCGTAGAGGAATGATCGTGCAACAAGATATCCCGCTTAATCTGCTGTCCTCGTTCGAGCGCTACTTCCCTCAGCGCACGCCGCTGCTCATACTGCAAGCGCCCGGCTATGACGCGTGGATCGCCGCCCTTCCCACCGAAGACGGCCGCTTCACGTTAGCCTGCCCCGATCGCGGCGGACGCGCGGTCTTTACGTGGCAGTCTGCCCGCCAGCGGCAAACCCTCGATCATCGCACCCTTCCGCCGTGGGCGCTGCTGCCCGCCGCTGTGATCGTCAAGCTGTGCGCGGATGGCATGGATGTCGCCGGATTTTCTGCCGTGCTGATCGCCGAGAACTCCGCTGGGCCGCGCTTCGATTACGGCCTCAGCACAGCGGTCGCCGCGTTCATCCACGCGCTGCACGGCCGCGGCTATACACAAACTACCCTCGTCGCCCTCATCGACTCCGTGCGCCGCACGATGGGCGCACCCTCGCCAAGCGCCGAGTCGTGAGTCAAGGGCAAACTGATCGAACCACGAAGGACATAAAGAGGCCTTATAGGGACGCAGCGTGCAGCGCCCGCCCCTACAGACCCCTCTGTGATCTCCCCGTTCTCTATGGTCTCTGTGTCCGCTTTTGCCCTTCCCCTCCGTGTCCTTCGTGTCCTCTGTGGTTCAGTCGTTCCGCCCTTCCCTCATCACTCAGCACTCGTCACTACGGGCAGATTTTGAAGAACGTGTTCAGATCGAGTTGCAAGGCTCATCCGGTTGACGTGTTGTTCCGGGTTCGCTGCGCGTGGCCTGACGTGGCCTATGTGCGACGCGCTACACTCTAGGCACGGGTCGTCCAAAACGGTCAAAGGGGACAGCGATGAGCGAATACCGCGCAGATGAACGGCGTTACGAGATGATCGGCTACCGGCGCACGGGACGCAGCGGGCTGCGCCTGCCGCTGGTATCGCTGGGGTTATGGCACAACTTCGGCGGGGTCGATGTCTACGAGAACGGCCGCGCAATGGTGCGGCGCGCGTTCGACCTCGGGATCACGCACTTCGACCTCGCCAACAACTATGGCCCGCCGCCCGGCTCGGCCGAGGAGAACTTCGGGCGGTTGCTGGCGCGCGACCTCAAGCCCTATCGCGACGAGTTGATTATCTCGACCAAGGCGGGCTACCTGATGTGGCCGGGGCCATACGGCGAGTGGGGATCGCGCAAGTACTTGATCGCCAGCCTCGACCAGAGCCTCAAGCGCATGGGGCTGGATTACGTCGACATCTTCTACAGCCACCGCCCCGACCCGGACACGCCGTTCGAGGAGACGATGAGCGCGCTGGATTACGCCGTGCGCTCCGGTCGCGCGCTGTACGTCGGCCTGAGCAATTACAGCGCCGAGCAAACCCGCGCCGCCGTGCGGATTTTGAAAGACCTCGGCACGCCGTGCCTGATCCATCAGCCGCGCTACAACCTGTTCGACCGTTGGGTCGAGGGCGGCCTGCTCGACGTGCTGGACGACGAGGGGATCGGCGCGATTCCGTTCTCGCCGCTGGCGCAGGGCCTGCTCACGAACCGGTATTTGAACGGCATCCCGGCGGACTCGCGCGCGGCCAGCGACACCTCGCCGTTTCTGTCGGCGCGTGACGTCGACGCGACGCTCGTCAAGGTGCGCCGCCTCAATGAGATCGCCCATGCGCGCGGACAGAACTTATCGCAGATGGCGGTCAACTGGCTGCTGCGCCTGCCCACGATCACGTCGGTGCTGATCGGCGCGAGCAAGGTGTCGCAGATCGAGGACATCGTCGGCGGGCTGTCCAATGCGCAGTTCAGCGCGCGGGAACTGGCCGACATCGAGCATGTGCTGACGATGTAGCCTGCGCGAATCGCCATCGAGACTCAAACGCGGCCGGGGGACTGATCCACGGCCGCGTTGATTTCTGCGCTAGAGAAGCATTAGCCGAGCAGGTCGTAAGCCTGTTTGACGCTCTCGTCCGGGCTGATCTTGATCTGTTCGTCGAGCACGTTACCGTTCTCGTCGATCACCCAATGCGAGCGCACGATGCCCCAGTACGTCTTGCCGTACATCGACTTCTCCTGCCAGACGCCGAGCGCATCGAGGTACGCGTGGTCGAGGTCGCTGAGCAAGTCGTATTGCAGGCCCTCTTGATCCTTCCACTTCTTGAGGTCTTTCTGAGGATCGGCGCTGATGCCGAGCACGGTCGCGTTCTTGGTCAGGATGTTGGCGAACCGGTCACGGAAGCCGCACGCCTGCGTCGTGCATCCGCTGGTGTTGGCCTTAGGGAACGCGAACAGCACCACGCGCTTGCCGCGCAGATCGCTCAGCTTGATGATCTTCCCGTCCTGATTGGGCAGCTCAAATTCGGGCATCGGTTGGCCTTTGGCCGGCATGACGGACTCCTTGCGTGAAGACGTTGAGGTGCTGCTACGGTAGCAGATTCCGCTGAGACGCAGGTTAGGACTGCGCGGTCAAGCCGTTGACCGGCTTGTGGCGGCGGACGATGAGGAGCTTGTCCAACTCCACGAACGCATAGGTCACGATCGCAAGGATCACGCAGATCACGAAATCAATCGGCGGCAGCGGCACGGTTCCGAAGAAATCTTGCAGGAACGGCACATACAGCAAGCCGAGCTGCAGCCCGACCGTCAGGGCGATCGCGCCGATCACCGCTTTGTTGGTGCCATAGCCGATCTTCCAAATCGGGTAGCGTTCGCTGCGGACGGCCAGCGCGTGGCCCATCTGCACGAACACCAGCGTCGTAAAGACCATCGTGCTCCACAGCGCGCTGCCGTACGCAGAAGGCGCGGCGACGGTGGCCCCCTGCGAGGTCTGCACGAGCTGCATGAGGAACGAAAGGGCGGTTCCGTCCACACGCTGCACCGGCATGAGCGTGACGACCGCCAGCCCCAGCAAGCCGATCACCACACCGATGCGGATCAGGTACCAACCGAGGCCGCGGCTAAAGACGCTCTCGCGCGGGTCGTACGGCGGTCGCTGCATGGCATCGGCCTCCCCCTTCTCGACGCTGAGCGCCAGCGCCGGCAGCCCGTCAGTGACCAGATTCATCCATAGGATTTGCAGCGTGTTCAGCGGCAGCGGCAGCCGCAGCAGTTGGGTGACGAACAGCACGCCGACCTCGCCGATGTTGCTGCCGAGGATGTACTTGATGAACTTGCGCACGTTGTCGTAGATCGTGCGGCCTTCCTCGGCGGCGGCCACGATAGTCGCGAAGTTGTCGTCGAGGATAACCATCGACGAGGCTTCCTTGCTGACCGCCGTGCCGGTGATGCCCATCGCCACGCCGATGTCGGCCTTCTTGAGCGCCGGCGCATCGTTGACGCCATCCCCGGTCATGCTCACGATGTGGTTCTGCGATTGCAGCGCCTGCACGATATTGAGCTTGTGTTCGGGCGACACGCGGGCGAACACGGACGCGTGCTTGACCGCGTTATTGAGCTGAGCCTCGCTCATCATCGAAATTTCCCGGCCCGTGTAGATATGGCCGGCTTTCTTGGCGGTCTCGTAGTCCGCGTCGCTGATGATCTGCAATTCCTTGCCGATGGCGAACGCCGTCGCGGGATGGTCGCCGGTAATCATCACGGGGCGGATGCCGGCGGTGATGCAGCGCGCCACAGCGTCCATGACCTCAGGGCGCGGCGGGTCGATCATCGCGACGAAGCCGAGGAACGTGAAGCCGCGCTCGACCTGCTCAACGTCGACCTTCTTCGGCAGCGTATCCAAGTTCTTGTAGGCGATGCCCAGAACGCGCAGTCCCTCGGACGCCTTCTCGGCATCCTTAGCGAGCACACGCTCACGATAAGTCAGGCCGTTCGGATTGTGCTCCGGGTGTACGTGCACGGTGTCCATGCTGAAGATGTCGTTGTGAACGCGGATGGTGTCGCACACCTCGACCATCTGCTCGACGGCGCCCTTCATGAACGCGATATAGGACGGATAGGCGGCGCCGTTGTATACCGGGATGACGCTGGTTTCGTATGGGTTCGTATCGTGCTCGACGGTCGCGAATGGCACTTTGCCGTCCACCGAGTGAATCGTCGTCATGCGCTTACGTTCCGACGAGAACGGCACTTCGGCGATGCGCGGCATGTGCTTCTCAAGATCCGCCTTCAGCAAGCCGTGAACGCCCGCCGCGGCCAGCAGCGCCGCTTCGGTCGGGTCACCGAGGATGTGAAACACGTTTTCGCTGGAGAACTGCGGCTGGGCGTCGTTGCACAGCGCCGCGGCGGTCAGCAGCGTCGCTTCGACGTTCTCGCGCACGGGGCGGTAATTGAACATCCGGCGGTCGGTGTCGAGGCGGAAGATGCTCGCACCCTCCTGCCGTAAGTTGACCTCGATCACATTGTCGCGGCCTTCCGCGAAGTAGATCGACTTGACGGTCATCAGATTCTGCGTGAGCGTACCGGTCTTGTCTGAGCAGATGGTCGTCACCGAGCCGAGCGTTTCGACCGCCGGCAGTTTCCGGATGAGCGCGCGGCGGTGCAGCATACGCTGAGCGCCCAAGGCCAGCGCGATCGTGACGACTGCCGGAAGCCCTTCCGGCACCACGGCGACCGCCATCGCTACGCCGTTGAGGAACGTGTCTTGAATAGCGCCGCCGTTGATGAGACCGAGGATCGTGCCGACCGCGACAATGCCGAGCGACAAGAAAAACAGCGCCTTGCCCAGTTCGGCCATGCGGCGCTGCAAGGGGGTCGGCTCGGTCTCGACGGTGGCGATCAAGTTGGCGATGTGGCCGAGTTCGGTGTGCATGCCCGTCGCGGTGATGACGGCGACACCGCGCCCGTAGGTAACGGACGTGCCCATATACACCATGTTGTTCCGGTCGCCGATGGGCGTGGCCGGGTTAACGAGCGCGTCGGTCGACTTTTCAACCGCAAGCGACTCGCCGGTGAGCGACGCCTCCTGCACGCTCATATTCACCGACTCGATCACACGGCCGTCGGCGGGGACGATGCTGCCGGCCTCAAGCACGACGATGTCACCGGGCACGAGCGCGGCAGGCGAGATTTCCTCCTCACGGCCGCCACGGCGAACACGCACGTTCGGCGCGCTCATCTTTTGCAGCGCAGCGATGGCCTTCTCGGCGCGATATTCTTGCGACACGCCAAGCGCCGCGTTGGCGATGACGATCAGGGCGATGGCGATCACGCTCTTGGTTTCGCCGAGCAGGGCCGATACGACCGCCGCGCCAATCAAGATCATCACCAGCGGGTCGGTGAGCTGGGCAAGCAGGATTTTGAGCGGCGATTCAGCGCCTTTTTCGGTAAGCACGTTGGGGCCGTATTTGGCGGCGCGCTTGTCTGCTTCGACCGTCGTCAGGCCGTGGGCCGGATCGACCCCGAGGCGGCCCAAGATGGTTTCTTTTTCGTGCAGCCACACCGCCAAGTCATCGGTCGGAACGGGAGTCGCCGATGGCTTGTCGTGTGAGGACAGGTCTGTTTTAGTCAATTCCACAGGTTGGATGTTCCTTGCTCAGCGAACGGTGTAAAAAGCGAGTCTAAGGAGTGATGTTCGCTCAACGACCCTATAAATTGGGGGTCGCCCGCCGGATCGCGCTCAACCCCCAATAGTTAGGGGCTGAATCTGACAATCCGATGAGTGTGGATGTGCGGACGAGGTGGTGCTGAACGGTGCAATTCAACGTCGGCGTCCCCCAACGGCCCCTCGTTCGCCGCCTGAAACGCACTCGATCTTGTCACAGTGTACCGTTAGGCGCACAATGTCGCACGTCAACACTAGGACGGGAACATGCTGCCGGTCATCGGACTTTACCTCTTGTTTGGGGCTGGACTACTGCTGATAAATCGGCGGGGGCATGGGCGCGCCTCAACGGTGGCCGGTGGCTTGATTGTGACGTGGGTTACGGTTGGGGCGCTGGTGGGCGGGGCGGAGCTGGCGCTGCGCTGCTGTTACGCGGCCAGCGACACCCCAATGCAGTGGACGCGCGCCGGCGAGAACTGGATCGCGCGTTACATGGCGTTCAACAGCCTCGGCTATCGCGATCGCGAGTGGACAGCCGAAGACCTTGCGGGGAAAACGGTGATCTTCGCCGTGGGCGATTCGTTCACCGAGGGCTGGGGAATCGAAGACCCCGCGCTGCGCTTTCCGGATCGGCTGCAAGCGCGTCTGGGCAGCGGTTATGCCGTGGTCAATCTGGGCAAAGGCGGCTCGTCCACCCTGCACCAGACCCAAGCAGTGATGGACTACCCCTACGCCAAGCCGGACATCATCATCTGGCAGTACTTGCTCAACGACATCGACGTCGCCGCCATCAGCAACGGCCTCGTATGGGAATCACCGATCCCGCTTGAACGCCCCGCGCTGATTGAGGAATCACACCTCGCCAACTTCATTTATTGGCGCTTGTTCCGGCAGGGCATGTTCTTGTCGCCGCAGGGGATTTCGCAGTGGGCGTGGCTGTACAGCGCCTATGACGACTCGTTCATCTGGTCGATCCATGCGCAGGAGATCGACCGCATGGTTGACTATGCCGACTCGGTCGCGCGCGCCTGATCACGGTGATCTTCCCCAACATGGAAGATCCGGTCAGCAGTGTCCCGTACGTTGACCGCGTGCAGCAGCATCTCGAATCGCTCGGCCATCCTGACATTGTCAAGCTGACCGACGCCGCTGCGGCCATGCCGATCGAGGAGCGTGTCGTCAGCCGCGCCGACGCCCACCCATCCGCCGCGTTCAACGCTGTCGTCGCCGACCTGCTCTACCCGTTGATCGCTGGCGAGTCATAGTGACCGCCTGCGCCGCGCTTTGCACGCGCCGACTTCAGCGTGGGCAGCAGCAGAAGCTGCACCAGCCCGTTGGTGACGACGATCACGGTGCTGCCCTCGTGGCCCAGTACGCCCAGCGGAAGCGCCAGCCCAATCGTGAAGGCGGCGATGATGAGGCCGATCATCACCGACAGCGAGAAGATGATGTTCTGCCACACCACCCGGCGCGCAAGGCGGCTGAGGTCGATCGCCGTAGCGAGGCGCTCCACCTTGTCGCCCATCAACACGAGGTCGGCGGTCTCCAGCGCGACATCGGTGCCGGCCGCGCCCATCGCCACGCCGAGGTCGGCAACCGCCAGCGCCGGCGCGTCGTTGATCCCATCGCCGACCATCGCCACCGGCCCGTACTGTACGCGCAGTGATTCGATGACGGCGGCCTTATCCTGCGGCAGCAGCCCGGCATGTACCGCATCGATGCCGACCTGCTTGGCGATCAGATCGGCCACACGCGGGTTGTCGCCGGTCAGCATGACCGTCGTGAGACCCCGGCTGCGCATCGCATCGACGGCATGCTTGGCCTCCGGCCGCAGTTGGTCGGCCAGCGCGATTAGGCCGCGCCATTTGCCACCCCAAGTAATCCCGACCACCGTCTTGCCGTCTTGTTCGAGGCGCAGGGTTTCGGCGTGGACGTCTGCCGGCACGTGAAGCTGCGCCGCCATCGCCTGCGGGCTGCCGATCCACACCTCCTGCCCATCGGCGACGGCATGCAAGCCTTGGCCGGGCACGGCCTCGAAGTCGGTGACGGCGATCCGCGCGACGGCTTCCGGGTCGGCGGCGTCGGTGATCGCCTTCGCCAGCGGATGTTCAGAGCGCGCCTCGACGGCCCCCGCAATGGCGAGGATGTCGGCGCGATCCATACCGTTCAGCGGCACGATGTCGGTGACGGCAGGCTCGCCGGCGGTCAGTGTGCCGGTCTTGTCGAAAGCGACGGCCTTGATGTCAGCGAGCTGTTCGAGGTACGCGCCGCCCTTGAACAACACGCCGGAGCGCGCCGCCGACGCGATCGCCGCGATGAACGACGCCGGCACGCTGATCGCCAACGCGCACGGGCTGGCGACGGTCATCACGACCATAGCGCGGTAGAAGTTGTCGCCGAAATCCGCGCCGAACAGCAGCGGCGGCACAACGATCAGCAGCGCGATGAAACCGAGGATTGCGACGGCATACCGTTCCTCGAATTTGTCGAGGAAGCGCTCGGTCTGCGCCTTGTTCTCGTTGGCCTGTTCGACCATGTGGACGATGCGCGAGAGCGTGCTTTCGGACGCCAGCGCGGTGACTTGGACGTCAAGCACGCCCTGCTTGTTGAGCGTGCCGGCGAACACCGTATCGCCCGGCAGCTTGTCGACGGGGATCGACTCGCCGGTGATCGGCGATTGGTCGACCGAGGAACGGCCGTCCGTTACGACGCCGTCGACCGGGATGCGCTCGCCGGGTTGGATCAGCACCAGATCGCCGACGCGCAGCGCATCCAGCCCGACGACCGACTTGGTTCCGTTACGCACGACGGTGGCCTGCTCCGGGTACAGCTTGAACAAGCCCGTGATCGCCTTCCGGCTGCGGCCGATGGCGTAATCTTGCAAGACGTTGGAGAGCGAGAACAGGAACAGCAGCGTCGCGCCCTCGACCCACGCCCCGACCACCGCCGCGCCCAACGCCGCGAGGATCATCAGCATATCGACGTCGATACGCCGGTCGCGCAGGCCGCGGATCGCGCCCACTGTCCCGAACCAGCCGCCGGCCAAGTAGGCGATCACCGCGACGGCCGTGACGAGCACCTGTGATGCGCCAGCGCGTTCAAGCAGGCTGCCGGCGATCAACGCCATCAGGGTAACGACGACGAGGCGCGGCTCAATCCACCCGGCGGTGAGCCAAGCCGGTCGTTCGTGGTTGTGGGTATCCATCGTGCTGCGGACTTCCGCCATGATCATGCTGCGAGTCCTTTTAACCTGAGTTAAGCGCGTCAACTGCCTGAACAAAATTGAATTTAACTCAGTTTAACTCAAGGTATAACAGCCTGTCAATATGACCAAGTAGGTTATCGAAAGTCAGCAAACCTAATCTTCCGCCTCAGAGGGTTCCACGAGCGGTGAAGGCTGGTAGTCACTCAGCTCTCATCACTCATCACTTTCAACTTCTTACACAAGTAGGCCGTCCGGCGCTCGAAATCTGGGGGAATCAAACGCCCCGACCGTAGTAGGCCGGGGCGCTGATAAGCGTTGTTCGGATCAGGGACTAGCGACCCGGGGGAATCTGTGTTGGCCCAGCGGTTGGGGCCGGGGTTGGGGCCGCTGGGGCCGCGCACACCGGTACAACCTCGTCGGTCGGGGCGTTGGCCGCGTCGATCCACGAGCGTTCCGCTGAGCACGCGCCGCCGAAGGTGCATTCAAAGTACTTGTTCTCGGCGTCCGGCCCGGCGACGATGCGGTACAGGCCGTTGCTGTTGCGCCAGAACTCGATCGGGATCAGCCGGTCGCTGTCACTGATGAGGAAGGCGGGGCCGCCGGGACGCGCCGGTAAGGTGTCGAGGTAGTCCTGCGTGAAGTGCATCACCAATTCGCCGTTGTCATTGCCGTCGATGGCGTAGACTTCGATGCGATCCGGGTAGTAGAACAGCGTCGCCGGAACCGCGCCCGGCCCGAAGCACACCCGGCCGAAGTTAATCTCGCTGGTCGTCCCTCCGCCGTCGTTACAGTTGGCCTGCCCGGACGCGAATCCCAGCGCATAACCGGGAATCTGAACAATCACCGTAATCGAATGAATACCCGAATCGAGGTTTAGTGGAACAGTGAACGAGTCGATATAGGGATTACCTAGACCGTTAGTGGCCTGCACGCCATCCACTTCAACCACCCATTGCGCGAAATCCGCGCCATCGCTCGACTGCGAGCCTAGCTCATAACTAAAATCCAGCTGCGTACACGACACCGAATGAATCGTGACAAAGTACTCAACGGCGCCGCCGGCACGAGTTGATCCGGCGAAACCGAACGCCAGTAAAACGAAAGCAATAACAGCGGTGAGGATAGATAACGGACGATAGTACTGCATGTTGAGACTCCTTAGATGTTTCAGAGGCACTTTATAAGTTACACGTGAATCGCAGATAAGTCCACAAACGATTTCGCTATCGTGTCCATCGGAACACGCAGTCCGCATGAAGGTCGTAGGGCAACAGTAGCCTTCCGGGTGATCGACGACAGGACGAGGCTGCACGTGAAGACGAAGCCATGCCCACGATCGTCTCACCCTTCAAATAGCAGCGCATTGGAACAAAGCACCGGCGTCCGGCGTCTACCCATCAAACCAAGTATGGAGGCCCGAACCCCATGACGACTCGCCGCTCGATCCGAATCATTCTGCTTCTTGTCACCTTTGTTCTGTTGACCGCCGGTATCGCGCAGGCGCAGGAGCCGCCTATCATGCCCGAGCCGCCGCGCTGGGTTCCCGGCGTGTGGACTGATCCGGAATGGCTGACGGTCGATTTCCACCGCGTCCGCGCCGTCATCAACGATCAGCTCGCCACGACCAGCATCGACTTGCAGTTCACCAACACCGGCGAGGGGCTGGCGGAAGGCACGTTCGTCTTCCCCCTGCCGGACAACGCCGCGGTCGACCGCCTGACTATGATTATCGACGGTGAGGCGTATGACGCGAAAATCCTCTCCGCCACCGAGGCGCGCCAGATCTACGACGAAATCGTGCGCCAGTACCGCGATCCCGCGCTGCTCGAATACGTCGGCATGCAGGCGATTCAGGCCAACGTCTTCCCGATCCCGCCCGGTGAAACACGCCGCATCCAGATCGACTACTCGCAGCTGCTGCCGGTCGACAACGGCCTCATCAAGTACCTCTATCCGCTGACGACCACCCGCTTTGTCGAGCAGTTGTCACTGTCGGTCGAGGTGACCGGCCAAACCCCGATCGGCACGGTGTACTCGCCGTCGCATCAAATCGCCATCAGCCGCGAGAGCGATACGTCCTTCCGCGCCGGTTTCGAGATGACCGACGCCGTGGCCGAGAACGACTTCACACTGTACTACGGCGTGGACGCCACCGAAATCAGCGTCAGCCTGCTGACCTACAAAGAGAGCGCGGCCGCCGACGGCTTCTTCCTGCTGCTCGTTCAGCCGCCGCTGCGTGTGGATGCCGACGCCATTCAGCCCAAAGACATCGTGCTGGTGATCGACCAGTCCGGCTCGATGCAGGGCGAAAAGTGGACGCAGGCGCAGGCCGCCGCCCGCTACGTGCTCGAAAACCTCAACCCTGAGGATCGCTTCAACGTGGTCGTGTTCAGCACCGGCGTGCGCACGTACGCCAACGGCCTGCAAAGCGAGGAGATGGCGTCCGACGCCGCCGCGTGGATCGACAGCCTGTACGCCGAGGGCGGCACCGACATCAACGCCGGCCTGCTGACCGCGCTCGACATGGTGCAGGAACGTCCGACAACGATCCTGTTCATGACCGACGGCGTCCCGACCGAAGGCATCACCGAAGTCGACTCGATCCTCGCCAACGCCGCCGAAGCCGCCAAGCCCAACGCCCGCATCTTCAGCTTCGGTGTCGGCGACGACGTCAACACGCTGCTGCTGGACGCCATCGTGCGCGACTTCAAGGGGGCCGGCACGTATGTCCGCCCGACCATGCGCATCGACGAGTCGATGGCGAGCCTGTACAACAAGATCAGCGCGCCGGTGCTGAGCGATGTCTCGATCGACTTCGGCGGCGTGCAAACTGAGGTGCAGTATCCGGCCGAGATCGTCGACCTGTTCGCAGGCGAGCAGATCGCCATCGTCGGCCGTTATCGTCAGGGTCAGGAACACGTTGCCATCTCGCTCAGCGGCGCTGTGCGCGGCGAGCCGACCACGTTCGTGTATGACGACCTCAGCTTCCGCGAGAACGCTGGTGGCGACGCCTTCATCGCCCGCCTATGGGCACAGCGCCGCATCGCCGACCTGCTCAACACCATCCGCCTCAACGGCGAGAACAGCGAGCTGGTCGACAGCGTCGTCAGCCTGAGCATGCGCTACGGCATCATCACGCCGTACACCAGCTTCCTGATCGAGGAAGACGACATCCTGACGCAGCGCGGCCGTCAGCAGGCCGTGGAAGAGGCCGAGGCCGCGATGGAGTCCTTCGCGGACGTGACCGGCGCTGGCGCGGTCAACCGTGCCGCTGACTTGGGCGGGATGTCCGCGGCGCAGGCCCCCGCGCCGATGCAAACGCAGCCCGCCTCTATGCCCGGCGAAGACGGACTGGATCAGGACGCAGTCTCGGCTACGGGCGCGACACCAACGCGATAACGACCGTCGGCGACAAGACCTTCATCCAGATCGCAGGCGTGTGGACGGATACAGCGTTCGAGCCGGACACAATGACCACCGAGAAGGTCGAGTTCCTGAGCGACGCGTACTTCGATCTGCTCGACTCGACGCCTGAGCTGGCCGCCTACTTCGCGCTGGGCGAGCGAGTGATCGTCGTGCTTGACGGCGTGGCCTACGAGGTGATTCAAGGGCAGTAGGGTGAGGGCCGTTGGCAGTGATCAGGGGACAGTAGTCAGAAGTCAGTGATCAGGAATCAGGAGTAAGCGGAAGCCCCGGCGTCGTGATGCGCCGGGGCTTTCGTGTTGGATGTGCGGGCGCGGCGAATGTGTGTAGCTCTGCCGGTCAGCCGCAGGTTGAAACCAACAGCGCGGAATGTCGGCCGGTAACCTGAAATTCACCCCGGAGAGGTGATGCGACTGTCGAGACGCGGCAGGCCGACCACAGGCTGATTTCGGCCGGAAGCCAGTACCTAGCCAACTGGATAGGATAGAAACACGACCCCCGTCTAGGTGACACAGCGCCGCGCTGCATCTACCATAGGTCACATGATGTCCGACGTTTAGAGCCTAGACGGTCAATGCAATACATGGTCGCTATCGAAGACTGGATCGATGACCTCGATCTGACAGACGGCGCGTCGCGACGCGTCGCAGAAACCGAACTCCTGCGCCACGGCGAAGAAGCTGTGGCGGCGCTAATCCACGCGCTCAACAGCGTATCGCTGCGCCAGAAGATCGTCATCGTCAAGCTGCTGGGCCGCACCGCGTCCACAAGGGCGCTGATGGCGATTCGGCGCGCCCTGCTCGATCCGCAGTGGCTTGTCCGCCAAGCCGCGGTACAAGCGCTGGGCTGCTTTCCGGCCGAATCCGTGCTGCCGCTGGTGTATCACTGCTTGTACGACGTCGCCCTGCTGGTGCGGATCGAAGCAGTCACCACGCTTGGCCGTTTGCGCCACTCAAGCGCCGTCCCAACCCTGCTCGCGCACCTGTACAGCACGACGTCCGAGGTCGAGACCTATACACTGATCGAGGCGCTTGGCGCATGCGGCGATCGTTCGCTGATCCCGACGATTGAGCCGTATCTCCAGCACGATCATCCGCGGGTAGCCGCCAATGCCAACAAGGCGATCACGAACCTGAACCGCCAGCGCGCTTGAGTCAACTTCAAGCGCAGATACGCGCGCCACAAGGTTATAATAGCGGAGCAGTGTAGCCGGATAATCCCGCAGTTGACCGGACGCCTACGTCTCCCCACATGGCTCATGCCACCGGACTCCGCCGATCGTCAAGCACGGCGGCGGGGCCGGATGCTGTATGGGCTGCTTTGGCTTTGCCTGCTGGCGGGCGTCCCCCTGCTGCTGGTGGTGAAGTTCGCCGGCGCTGCGTTCTGGTCGATCATCGCAACTGAAGCGGTAATGGTCGTCCTGCTGGTGATGGTCAAGCGCGGCCGGATTCGCATACCCAGCATCGCGATCCCCTCCATCATTCTCGTGCTGGTCGGCGTGGCGATGTATCACGGGCAGGGCATTCGCGATGTCGCCACCGTTGGTCTGTTCGTGGTGGTGTCGTTCGCCGGTCTGCTGCTCGGCGTGCGCGGCCTGTTGACGTTCACCGTTCTCACGATCCTCACGTTCGGGCTAATCAGCTACTTTGAAATCTCAGGCGTGTTGATCGTCCCCGCCTATCCAGAGACTTCCTCAAAGCATGTCGTCATCTTCGCCGCGACCATTGCGCTGTTTGCGGTGCTGCAGCGGCTGACGCTGCAATATCTATTCGACAACTTGAGAGCCGCCGAGATTAGCGAACGGACGCTGTCCCAACGCAATGCCGAACTGGAGGTTCCCGCGCCGAGTTCGCCGAACTTAACCTCGGCCTTGAGTCACGCATCAAGGAACGAACCACCGAGCTGCAAGCCGCGATCTACGAAAGCGAGCAGTGGTTTCATATCAGCCGCGACATCAACGCGGCGCAGTCGTACGGCGAGATCGTCGGCGCTATCGCCCGCAACCTGACCGAACCCGGGTTTTCAGTCGTCCTGACCCTCTTTGAACACTTGGATGAACGTACCGCGACCAAGTCGACGATTTATACCGTGCGTCTAGCCGATCCGGATGGCGCGACGCCGTTGGTCGCCGAACATCGCCGCACCGGCACGTTGAGCGACTGGATCATGGCGCAGGACGTATGGGTCGTCCCCGACTTCGGTGCGCCTGATCCCGGTATCCCGCAAAAGATCGTCGAAACCCTGCAGCTGGACGGGATTCGCCGCCTGAATCGCGGCCATCCGATCATTGCGCTGGTGACCACGCAGATGAAGTTAGGCACACGCGTGATCGGCTCGCTGTGGCTGATCCGCGACGAGCCGTATGCGTTCACCGAGGGCGACGTTCGTTTGATGCGCATTATGAGTGGGCTGGCGGCCAATGCCGTCGAGCGCGTGTGGCTGTACGCCGAGCAGGTCACTGCCGCACAGCTCCTGCGCGAGGCCGACGACGTGAAGAGCCGCTTTCTCGCCAGCATGAGCCACGAGCTGCGCACGCCGCTGAACGCCATCCTGAACTTCACGCGCTTTGTCTCCAGCGGCATGTTAGGGCCGATCAACGCCGAGCAGCTCGACGCGCTGAACAAGACGGTATCAAGCGGAAAACATCTGCTTAACCTGATTAACGACGTGCTTGACGTCTCCAAGATCGAATCGGACATGCTGTCACTGTTCGTCGAGCCGGGTATCCTGCTCGGGCCGGAGATCGAAGCGGCCGCGACGGCGGGCGAGGCGCTGTTGGCCGACAAACCCGTCACGATCGTGCGTGACGTGCCAGCAGACCTGCCGGCCATTGTGGGTGACCGGCGGCGCATTCGGCAAATCCTGCTCAATCTGGTGTCGAATTCCTGCAAGTTCACCGATTCAGGCACGATCACAATCGCAGCCTCGGCCGACGAAACCACGATACGCATCACCGTGACCGACACCGGGCCGGGAATCCCGCCGGACACGGCCGAGATTATCTTTGAGCCGTTCCGGCAGACGCTGCGGGGGATAAGCCACGGAAGCGGCACCGGGTTGGGTTTGCCCATCGCCCGAAAGCTGGCCGAGGCCCATCAAGGCCGCTTATGGCTTGACCCAACTGTCACCGACGGGGCATCGTTCGTGGTCGATCTGCCGATTGCGTCTGAGGCGCTAATCGCCAAGCTGCCCAAAGCGGAGGATGTGTCGTGAGCGCGCCGCTGATCGTCTGCATCGAGGACGACCCGTTCAGCGCCGACGTGCTGCGCGGCTTGATTCACGGGGCAAGACCCGATGTCGTGCTGGCCGTATACCCGGACAGCGCCGACATCCTCAGCCGCATCGAGAAGCTCGGTCAAATCCCCAGCCTCTTCTTGCTCGACATTCACATACACCCACACGACGGTTTCGCTGTCTTGCAAATGCTGCGCGCAGACGCGCGATTCCGGTCGGCGCGTATCGTCGCCGTCACGGCAAGCGTAATGAACGAAGAGGTCGACGTGCTGCGGTCGTCCGGGTTTAATGGCGCAATCGGCAAACCGCTCGATTTCGATGAGTTCCCCAATCTGCTTGAACGACTCCTGAACGGACAAGAGGTATGGTATGTCACCTAGCGCGATCGCGGTGCAGCGTCATGCGCTGATCATTGACGACAACCCCAGCAACGTTGAGGTCTTGACGGCGCTGCTGCGCATGGAGGGCGTGCGCGCTACCGCCTTCCTGCGGCCCGACCGCGCGCTGGAGGCCCTCCCAACGCTGCGACCGGTCGATGTGGTGTTCTGTGACATTGAGATGCCGCATATCAGTGGGTTCGACCTGCTGCCCGAACTGAAGCGCATCCTCGGAAACGCCGTGCCGATCATCGCCTATACCGTACACACGTCGGAGATCGAACTTGCGCGCCGGCACGGCTTCAGCGGATTTCTCGGCAAGCCGGTCGACGGCGAACAGTTCTCGGCGCACCTCAGCCGCATCCTCGCCGGCCTGCCGGTTTGGGAGATTTCGTAGGCCGCGCACTGCGATACGCTAGGCCGGCGACCAACCGCGGCGATTGACCTCGGCGCGCGAGCGTACTTCGGCGATGGATTGGTCAGTGACGGCGCGCTCAAAGCTGCGGAATCCGGCCAGCTTGAAGCCGTGCCGCTTGGCGATGGCAGCGATCTCGTCAGCCTGCGCGGCGCTGATGTCCTTGCCGATGGTGTAATCCTCGAAACGGCCCTCGAGCGCCAGCGCGATGGTCTCGGCCATGCAGGCGTATGCTTTCCCCGGCGGGAAGCCGAAGTCGAAGCCGAAATCGACCGGCCCCGGCACGTCGATCATGCCCCCTTCGATCACCAGCACATCGTCGCGCATGGCCGCGACCTGCTTAGACACGTCGCGCGGACGGGCAACGTCGCACACGACCGCGCCCGGCTTGAGGTGCTGCGGCTCGATCACGGCGTGAACTGCGCTGGTCACGGTCAGGATCAGGTCGGCGGGGTAGATCGCGTGCATGTCGGTGCTGACGCGCACCGGCCCCGGCCCGACGCACCGTTCAGCGACTGCGTGCAGCGCGTCCTCGCGGCGGCCGACCAGAATGAGTTCGCCGGCGGTGCGGGCGATGATCTCTGCGCATGTCTTGCCAATCGCGCCGGTCGCGCCAACCACGGCGACGGTCGAATGCGCGATGTCATGCCCCATCACCCGCCCGGCATCGGTGAGCGCCTCGACCGCCACGGCGATGGTATAGCTGTCGCCGGTCGTGACCGGAATCTCAAGCCGGTCGGCGATGGTGCGTCCTGCGTCACCGACCACTGACGTGAACGCGCCCAATCCGAGCAGTTTGGCGCCGAGCGACTCGGCCATGTGCCCGCACGCGACGATCTTCTTGTAGACGGCCTCGACGGGTAGAGCGAGCATCGTGGGCGGGGTATACGGCGCGGCGATCAGCCACCCGCGTACTTCCTTGCCGGTGTGCGCGCTGACGATCCCACGCATTTCGCTGAGGTAGAGCGGCGGAAAGAAGCGCGAGAAGAAGTTGATCTGCCGTTCGGTCAGGATTTTGCCCAACAGCGGAAACTTGCGTTCGACATCGCGCTTGATCTGGATCGGGTGAATGATGAACGCGAACGTGTTTTCCATAGACTCCCCCGGACAGTGAACGCATTGTAGCACGCATTCATCGTATGCCGGCCTTGAGGCGTGATGTCAACACCGCAAGATGCACCCGCAGTGGAGTCGACCCTGCCGCTTTACACGTTATCGCTTTTGCGCTACGATCAAGGTGTTCTACGCCCCCATAGCTCAGTGGATAGAGCGCTGCCCTCCGGAGGCAGAAGCGTAGGTTCGAGTCCTACTGGGGGTACAACAACCGCAATCAGCTCACCGGCGACGGGACGCACACCTTCAGCTACGACAAGAACGGCAACCGGATCAGCGACGGCACCCTGACAACCGTCTGGGATCGCGCCGGCCGGATGCTCTCACACGATGGGCACAGCTACGCCTACGACCGCGAAGGCCGGCGCATCGCGCAGACGGCCAGCGGATCGACCACGCGCTGCGTGCTGGACGTGCAGCGCGGGCTGCCGGCGGTGATCGGGGCCAAGGCGGGGCCGGACGTGACCCACTACATGCACGGTCCGCTGGGGCCGTTCGCCCAGCGCAACCCGGACGCGTGGTGGGACTGGATGCTGCACGACGGCCTGGGGAGCGTACGCGGCGTGTTCGACGGGACGCTGCAGAACGCCGCGGAGTACGATCCGTTTGGCGAACCAATTGTCGCGCTGGCCGGGACAGCCTACGGCTTCACCGGCGAGCTGACCGACGGCAACGGGCTGGTGTATCTGCGTGCGCGGTATCTGGTGCCGGGGCTGGGGACGTTCGCCAGTCGCGATCCGTGGCGGGGGAGCGCGTCCGCGCCGCGCACGTGGAACGGCTACGCGTGGGTCGAGGGCAACGTGGTCAACCGGGTGGATCCGGGTGGGATGGCGAGCTGCTTCAGTAGCGGCGACGGTTTGCTCATGTCACAGATGACGCAGATCGCCCAAGCGTTAGCGGCACGCTCGACGCTCGACGTTGCGGACACGAGTTAGCCGATGTCTATCAGTAGACAAGAGGCTAAGCGTGCGGTTCGCAGGGTGTCCTCGGTTTCATATCAACGGACCGCGATTGAGCAGAATCAGATCCCGGCATTCTATCCGGAGGGCGGAGGTAGCGGTGGGCACAGCCCCGGCGCTCGCCGTGTTCGACCGCTGCACTTCTCTGAACTGATTTGGCCGTGGGAGAAAGCAGAACGGTACTTTGGCGAACGTTACATTGTCCCTGATGCGATAATCGCTGCAGCAGGTGCAGTTGGGGCAGTCGGTGTCGGCGTCGGAATCTGGCTCCTGCCGTTTCCATTGAACGTCATCGCCGGCGCGGCGGCTGGATCAGCCGCGGTGAATACCGCGGAGCAGATCACTCAGCTCAAACAGGAACCACGGAACGAACGTGTATACACCAGTGAACTGCTCCCTCAGATCAACATTCTCGAAGCAGCGCTCAGCGGCGTGTATGGCGCTGGAACTTCAGCACTTGCCGTTGCATCCGGTGGCACGTCGCTCATTGGATCCGCCATTGGCAGTGGCATCGCAATTGCCGAATCCTTACTGGGAGGCGAAGGAAGCGTTACCTTCAGAGCGCTGTCGGCGTCGTTCTGGAGTGGCTTCACCTTTGATGCAAGCACCGTAGCGAATTCAGTGTTGGGCTTGGACAAGCTCTCATTGTTCTGGCGGCTCGGCTTAGGTAGTCCAATATATGCCGGACTTGCAGAATCAGTGGCACTTGTCCAGAAGATTGCCGACACGTTTGCTACGGATGGGCTTGTTAACCTTTCCGACCTCTGGAATCGTGACGCGCTCCGCAACGCATCTCTGATAGGCATCGCAAATCTATCCTCAGTAGCCACGAAGCCGGGCGAAGCGGTGGTATTTAGCCTACTGTCGGGCATCTCTGCTTGGGTCTTGAGTCACGCATTGGAGCAGTAGTCACAGATGTTCTTCGGTCAAATGCTTCTCATTCTGATAGCTGCCTACTCCGGGAGTGCTATTGCGATCTCGTATTACGTGGCTATCAGAAGACCCGATCGGATTGGACTGGACGAGTTCCGTGGCCGACTTCCACAGTTACTTCAGTTCGTATACTTTAATCCGTCCAATCCAAGTCCATACTCAACATTCAATGATCGGAGTGCAGCGGACTACCTGCTCACGATGAAGACTAGGCCGAGACGGATACTCGTCACATGGCTATTGCACCTCTCGGTCTTCTTGGGGCTTCTGGGTGGAATAGCGATCGCTCGTGCAGTACAGTACGGTGCTGTGAATCAAGGCGATATCATAAGCTTGGTGCTGTTCAGCCTGATCCACGCGCGGATTGCCTTCTTTGGGTCAAAGATTCGCGCTGGGAGTTCGGTCGTGTTCTCGGAGTAATCGCTCGTGTCGGTCGCCCAGCGCGGCGGAGTACGATCCGTTCGGCGAGCCGATTGTGGCGCCGGTGGGAACCGCGTACGGCTTCACCGGCGAACTGACCGACGGCAACGGGCTGGTGTATCTGCGCGCGCGGTATCTGGCGCCGGGGTTGGGGACGTTCGCCTCGCGCGATCCGTGGCGGGGGACGTCGTCCGCACTGCGGACGTGGAACGGCTACGCGTGGGTTGAGCTATCTGTACGGCCATATGTCCACGCCACGACAGAAGCGAAGACACCTTTCACCCAGGAAAGCGGGCCAATTCATGAGCCGACACCCAATCCACTAACGGAATATCCCGCGACTTTGTACGTGGTCACAAGACCATTGAGTTGCGTTTACGGTTTCTGCGTAAGGTTTCGCTGCCTTCCTGACGGTCGACAGGCTGCTGATCTGGGTATCAACCCGCCCGACTCACTACATCCGTCACCGGGCCATCTCCAACACCTCATATAGCCGGCCCACCGGAATGCGGTCTTGCTCCAAGCGCAGATTGTCGAGCGCCACGGATTGATATACCTCCAGCTCATCACCGGTTAGGTTCGGCAGATCCTTGAGCATCGCGGGATTGCCCGGTTGGATGAACTGTTCGAACGCCTGGAATGTGTCACGATCCATTAACACGGACTGTACATGCGGCACGCGAGACCGCAGTAAAGACAAGATTTCGAATCCCTGCGCGTCGAGATCTCCCCAGTAGAACACACGGCACTGACGCAGGGCATTGATCGAACCCAGTATCTCGACGCCGAAGCCACCGCCGAAGATCGCGATCGTGTTCTCGCGCGGCTCGAGCAAGAGCAGTGGCGTCTTGTTCTCGATGACAATCACATCTTGGCCCGCTATCGGCAGTGCGCTGGCGGCGCTTACCGGCACCGACAGATCGTCAATCTTCAGCCCCGTAAGGCGTTCGAATTGCCGGTCGAGAAATCGAACCCGAACGAATGGTTCGTCCTGTTTGAGACGGTATCGTGACCAGAAGTCCGGTGCTTCGAAGTCGACAGACTCCGCGGGCAGGATGTGGTCAAGCAACATCTGCAGGATCGACATGTGTCGCTCTACGAACTTGGTTGGTACGGGGAGGGCGATCTCGCGGACGTACGACCCGGGAGCACGGTCGGCCCACAAGCGGCACACCGTAAGGAGGTCAGGCCAATCCCCGTGATGCTTCACGACCTGGTTCCAGTTCGTACAAAGCCATTCTTCAAGCTGTGGAAAGCTTGCTCGGATGGACGCGACATCCGCCGTGAATCGGTCAAACTCGTGACACTTGCCCGCTAACGCGATGAGGTCGGATTCCGTCTCGATCGTGATGCGTTGAGGCACGGTTTGCGTACCGAGCTGCTTCGTTCGCCGTGTGACCCATGTGATGCTGTAGCCCGGCTGCTTGTCGCTCTTCGCGTGTCTTCTGAGTGAGTCAATTGTGTCGCGCAGCGTCAGGGCATCCGATGGCAGACCTCCTGCCGGAAAGTCGAGGCCTTCAAAGCGCTCGCCCTTTAGCCACTGTGAAATGAAGCGCGGGTAGTTATCCATCGGTGCTGGTCATCCGCCCACTGCTTGAGGTACTCATTGGACGCCAGTCTGTAGACCGGCTCAGGTTCGTTCAGGACTCCCAGATGCCCGTCAAGAATCTCGAGGGCCTCGTCATAGGCGACACTCAGCTGCTGTTTTCGCTTGAAGAGTCGGTACAGGGCGCTCACGACCATCGGCGCAGAGTCCGCGCGGAGAAGGCGGACAGCAGCTGAGCCTTTGAGATCGGCTTCGAGCCGATCGTGATCCATCGTATTGATCGTATCAGATGTGTTCAGGTTCACGGTTCGTTGTGCGCGCGGCTCCGATACACCGTTGGGCAACCGCACACGCTCGATTTGTTGTCGTAAGCGCGCGAGCGAGCCGGGTTTGCTTCAGACTATCCAAACAAATGGCTCGCCACGCTGTGCTGGCATTATACCGTTTATGTGGTTCCAGATAGCGTAGAGAAGGTTACGACAGCACCTCGCAGGCAATCGTTGATCTGTGACCCTGGGCCATTCGCATGGTCAAGAATGCGTTATGCATTAAGACTGTCGTGGGAGATCAACGCGAGTGCTCAGCAGCTCGCGCACCTGATACAGGCCGGCGTCGGAAAAGCCGCGCTTGCGATAGTACGCCCGCGTGCCAACCGCGCTGATGACGGCGAGGCGCGAGTATCCGGCCGCGCGCGCAACCTCCGCCGCGCGTTCGAGCAGCGTCGTGCCGAGTCCGCTGTGCTGGGCGCGTCCTTCGGCCGTCTCGCCGATGCCGAGCGCCTGCCCGTAGACATGCACCTCGCGCACGATCGCCGCCTCAGCCAGTTCCGGCGTGAGCGGCGGCAGCGACCGGTCAAGCAGCGCCAGCCGCAGGAATCCGGCAATCTCGCGCCCCGGCGTGATGAACTGCAAGAAGCGCTCCTCGCCAGCTTGAGTCGGGTACGTCAGCTCATCCAGCGTCAGGTCGTCGGACTGCACGGCGTTGAAACGAACTTCGCGGGCGCGGATGTATCCGTACCGGCCAACCCGCAGCGACCTGATTTTCGTAACAAGTCCGTGATCCGCCCTCGATCCTCCGCCAACCTCAATGGCGAAATAGTCCGTAACCGGATACTCTTGGGAGTAGACTTGGTGTGCGGTATGAACGCACTTCGCAAGGGTTACGAGACCAGTGGCATCCAACGCAAACGGCCTGACGGCCGAGATGAAGGCGACGCTGTGGGCCGCCGCCGATAAACTGCGCGGCAACCTCGACGCCGCCGAGTACAAACACGTCGTGCTGGGGCTGATCTTCCTCAAGTACATCTCGGATTCGTTCCAGGAGGTGTACGACGAACTGGCGCAAGAGCCAGACGCCGACGAGTACAATATCCCCGAGGATCGCGACGAATATGCCGCGCGCAGCGTGTTCTGGGTACCGGCGGAGGCGCGCTGGAAGACGCTGCAGAACGCCGCCAAGTCGCCGGACATCGGCGTGATCATCGACAAGGCATTAGCGGCCATCGAGCGCGAGAACCCGACCCTGCGCGGAATCCTGCCGCAAAACTACGCGCGGGCCGACCTCGACAAGCGCCGGCTGGGCGAGCTGGTCGACCTGATCGGCGGGATGGCACTGGGCGGCAGCCAACGGCGCTCAGCCGACATCCTCGGCTACGTGTTCGAGTACTTTCTGGAGCGTTTCGCCGCGGCCGAGGGCAAGAAGGGCGGCCAGTTCTATACGCCGAGGCCGGTGGTGCGCCTGCTGGTCGAGATGCTCGAGCCGTACAAGGGGCGCGTCTACGACCCGTGCTGCGGCAGCGGCGGCATGTTCGTCCAGTCCGAGGAGTTCGTAGAGCGGCACAGCGGCAAGGTGGACGACATCTCGATCTACGGGCAGGAGAGCAACCCGACGACGTGGCGGCTGGCGCGGATGAACCTCGCGATCCGCGGGATCGAGAGCAACCTCGGCCCGCACGCCGCCGATACCTTCCACGCCAACCAGCACCGCGACCTGCGCGCCGACTTCATCCTCGCCAACCCGCCGTTCAACATGAGCGACTGGGGCGGTAATTTGCTCAGCGATGACGCGCGCTGGCAGTTCGGGACGCCGCCGGCGGGCAACGCCAACTTCGCGTGGGTGCAGCACATGATCTACCACCTGAGCGCGACGGGCCGGGCCGGCTTTCTGCTGTCGAACGGCTCGATGAGCAGCAACACCGGCGGCGAGGGCGCGATCCGGCAGGGGATCGTGGAGGCCGATCTGGTCGACTGCATGGTGGCGCTGCCGCCGCAGTTGTTCATGAGCACGCAGATCCCCGTGTGCCTGTGGT
>JZRA01000110.1 GCA_001567485.1 Chloroflexi bacterium OLB13 | reverse complement strand
CTGACCACTGTTTACTGCCCCCTGTCTCCTGCCCCCTGTCTACTGACCACTGCCTACTGACCACTGCCTACTGCCCCCTGTCTCCTGCCCCCCTGTCCCCTGCCCACTCTCCCCGGCGAGCAAGCGCACGATCTCGGCGTGTTCGAGGTCGTCGACGTACTGATTGATGGCGGATTGCATAAAGCCGGCAAGCTCAGGATGAACTTTTGCGAAATTGGCGCTGAAGTCGGGATGCGACGTGTAGAGGTCGCCGAGTCCACGCAGCATTTCGAGCGTCGGCTCGTAGAAATGGGTGATGTGCTGATGCCAGCGGCGTATAAGCGTCTGCGCCTCGTCGCTTGCTGCCGTCAGACCGGCGTCGATGGCATCGGCGATCGCGCCGTAGATCGCGTTGCCCTCGTCAGCGATGGCGTCGCGCTCCTGCGGAGTGTACGTGTTCCAGCGTTTGATCGAACTGTTGACGACCTGCGGATCCCACTGCAAGCGCGCCTCACGCTCGTACTGCTTCTGCTGCTCGTCGCTGAATCCCTTGAATAGTTTCGCGCGGCTCATGCCGGCCTCCCCGCTGAGATGCTTGATCGTATCGTCGATGGTGTCGATGAGGTCGCTAATCCGCCGCCCGCGTTCGATCAGCGCGATCCGGTGGGACTTGAGCGCGGTCAGCACGTCGAAGTCGGGGCGGTTCAGCACGTCGTTGATCTGCGCCAGTTCCAGCCCCAGCTCGCGATAGAACAAGATTTGCTGCAAGCGCAGCAGCGCGTCGTCGTCGTAGTACCGGTAGCCATTGGCCCCGATCTGCGACGGCTTGAGCAGGCCGATCTGGTCGTAGTGGTGCAGGGTGCGGACGCTGACGCCGGCAAGCTCCGCGACCTGTTTAACGGTGTACATGCCGCGTTCCTCCTCGATTCGACTCATCGTAAACCCTAACGCAGCGTCAGAGTCAAGCGCGGTCGCAAAACATGAGTCTCAGGCGGTCAGCGATCCGCGATCATTCGCCCACGCTGAAGCCCTGCGGACTTGTACACCCGCCGAATTCAAACAGCGCGTCAGCTCTCCGGTGTCGGTGTGCGTGTGATCGTCGGTGTGCGCGTGATCGTTGGCGTGCGCGTGATCGTCGGTGTGCGTGTGATCGTCGGGGTCGGCGCATCGGCTGTCTGCGTCGCATTGGCGTTGGCCGTCGCCTCCTCACGGGCCTCGCGTGTCGCAATGGCGTCAGCCGTCGCCGCCTCGCGGGCTTCCTGCGTCGCCGTGCGCTGCGCCTCGCGCGTCAAGGTGCGCTCCACAATCGCGGTCGCGGTGACGGCGGTCGCGGTCGCGGTGGACGAGATCGACACGCGTTCCAAACCGGCGCGGGCGTACAGCGCCAAGTTCTCGTCGATGTCCTGCATACGGTCGAGTACGCGTTGATAATCGGTGCGCGCGTTGTCCAGTGAGCCTTGCGCCTCCCATCCCTGCGCGCGCAGCAGGCGAATCTCCGGCGAGTCGAACTCGGCCAGCGCCTGTGTCGCCGCCGCGACAGCGTCCGCCGGGAACCCGCGCTCAAGCAGGACGCGCGTCCGCACTTCGCCATACGCCAGCCGTTGATCGCGCGTGAGGCTGCTTTCGGCCACGCGCTGCAGCGCTTGACTCGCGTCGGACAGGGCGGTCTTGCGTGCTTCTTCGTCCGATACCACCGTGCCGGCGACCAGCGCGCGCGCCTCCATCAGATAGAACACCGAGTCCGGCGCAGCGCCGCTGCCTTTGAGCGCGTCGGCATCGGCCAGCGCAGTGATGTAATCCCCCGCGGCGAAGGCAGCTTCCATGCGGAGCGCCTGCAAGTCGAGCCGTTCAGGCACGATCGACAACGCGGTGTTGAGGTCTTCCAGCGCGCTCGCGCTCTCGCCTTGTTCGAGGTACAGTGTCGCGCGTTCGGCCAAAATATCGGCCGATTCGACGCCCGGCGCGCCGTCATCCCGCAGGTCGGCGTCGAGCGCCGCGGCATACGAGCCAAGCGCCAAGTCCGGGTTACCTTCCGCGGCACGCGCATCACCCAAGAGGCGCAGCGCGCGCGGATCGTCGGGGAAGTACAGGCGGTAGGTGTTGTTCGCCAGCACCGCGTCGCCCGGTTTGTCGAGCGCAAGCGCGATCTCCATGCGGAGTTCGTGGGCGCGCCGTTCGTACGGGTTGATGTACAGCGCGTAGAACGCCTCGTAATCCGCTGCTTCGTAATCACCGCGCGCCGCTTCTCCGCCGCCGGTTGCCTTTGCACGCTCGTAGTAGACCTCGGCACGCAGCATAATGATGTCGGTGTTGAGCGCGAATTCAGGGATGCGTTCGGTCAGTGTGCGCGGGATTTCCAGCGTGTCGAGCGCGTCTTGATACAACCCCTGTGCCAGATACGACCGCGCGATAATCAGGTAGCCCTGTGCATAGCGCGGATCGAAGTCCAGCGCGGCCTGTGCGCGTTCGCGCGCGACCTCGAAGTTCGCGCCGCCTCCGCCCCCGCGTGACAACCCGCGCAGCAGTTCGGTCTCGGCGAACCCCAGATCGATCAACGCCTTGAACTGCGGCCGATCCGAGGCGGTCGTATCGGCTTCGAGACGCTCCTCGCCTTCGTTCAGCACGTTGAACGCCTCGTCAAACTTACCCACACGGGCCAGCGCGATGGCGTTGAAATAATACTGGTTCGGGCTGTAATTCCCGCGCGAGACCAGCTCGCGCTCGGCGTCCAGCGTAGGCAGCGCCTCGTCGACCAGCCCGCGATCGAGCAGCGAGACGGCGTTGGGCATGCCGCCGTCCAACGGCACGGGGAGATAGCGCTGCGTGGGCCGTGGCGTCACGTTTGGCCGTCCCACCGGCGAGATGGTCAGCGGCAATGTGGGGCTGGGCGTGAACGTCGGGAGGCGCGTCACATCGCGCGTGGCCGTCGGCGTCGGCGTAAAGCCGGGCGTGAACGTCGGCGTATTGGTCGGCGTGCGGGTCGGCACGATGGTGCGCCTGCCGAGGATGATGCGCTGCGCATCCGGGTTGGTCGCCAAAATATAGACGGCGATGAACGCCAGCGTCAGCACGAAGCCGGCGATCGCGCCCCAAATCTGCGCGCGCAGACGCCACACGTCCGCCTCGCCGGCACGCCCACGACTCTTGACCGCCCACTGCGCAGAGAGCGCCGCAGCGGGCCGTTCTTGCAGCAGGCGTTGGGCGAGGAACTCGGCATCGGCGGCGGCCCGTTCGACGAACGCGCTGTCAGGCACCGGCACGCCGGGGATGTTCGGATTGATCGCGGGCGGCGCAGGAGGCGGCGCAGCCTCGGCGGGGCGCGGCGCCGGCCGATCCGCCAGCGGTTGCAGCCGCTTGATACCGCCGGTCGCGGCGGGCTGATCGCCGAACAGCGCGTCGAGTTCCGCCTCGGTCGGTTTCGGCCCCAGCTTACGAATACCGCCGGTGGCCGTCGGCGTCGCAGGGGGAAGATCGGCGGGCGGCGCAGGGGGCGCGGGTGGATGCGGCGCGTCCCCAGACGAGGTCGCCATCAGCTTGGCCGGATCGACGCCCAGCGCGCGAACGGCCTGCAAGGCGAGCGTGTTGTCCGGCTCGATTTCCAGCGCACGCCGCAGGGAAAGCAGCCGCGCCTTTTTGTCGTCGGTCACGCTGGCGAGGAACAGCAGCGCCTGCACATCGCGCGGGTTGGCTTGAATCGCCTGCGTCAGCAGCCGTCGCGCCTCGTCGAAGTTGCGGGCTTTCGCCGCTGCTATGCCTTGTTCGCGCAGTTCGTCGCCGGACATGCCGCCCTCGTCGTGGGAGTGTCTCCGCGATTCAGTATAGCCGATCCGCGACCGGCGCGAAAATTAAGGCGGGGGTGAGGTTCAAATGCCAGTCATCGATTTTCTGACAACTGGCATCTGAAAACTGCCCCCTGTCCCCTGACAACTGCTGTTCAGTTAGTCCGCCATCAGCACCTTTTCGATGCGCTCGAAGGCCCAGTCGATGTCGTCTTTCGTGATCGTCAGCGGCGGGGCGAAGCGGATCACGTTGTCGTGCGTTTCCTTGCACAGCAGACCCTCTTCCTTGAGGGCCTCGCAGAAACGGCGCGCGCCACCCGCCGATTCATGTAGTTCGACGCCGATCAGCAGACCGCGACCGCGCACCTCTTTGATATGCGGCGACTCGATGCGGCGCAGGCGGCCCATCAAGTATTCGCCCTGAACGGCCGCGTTCTCGATCAGGTTCTCCTCGACCAGCACCTTGAGCGCCGCACGGGCCACCGACGCGGCCAGCGGGTTGCCGCCGAAGGTCGAGCCGTGGTCGCCGGGGTTGAACACGTCCATCACGACCTTGTCGGCCAGCATCGCGCTCACGGGGTAGAAGCCGCCCGACAGCGCCTTGCCGATGGTCACGATGTCAGCGCGGACGCCGTCGTAATGCTGCGCGAACAGCTTGCCTGTCCGGCCGAGACCGCTCTGCACCTCGTCGGTGATGAGCAGCACGTTGTTGGCCGTGCAGATTTCGCGCACGCGCTTGAGGTAGCCCTCCGGCGGGACGATCACACCGCCTTCGCCCTGAATCGGCTCGACGATGAAGGCGACCGTGTTGGGGGTGATGGTCGCGGCGAGCGCGTCGGCATCCCCGAACGGGATCATCTTGAAGCCGGGCGTAAACGGCCCGAAGCCGTCCTTGTACTGCGCCTCCGGCGAGAAGCTGATGATGCTGATCGTCCGGCCGGCGAAGTTGCCGTCGCATACGATGATCTCGGCTTGACCCTCAGGCACGCCCTTGACCTTGTAGCCCCACTTGCGGGCGGCCTTGAGCGCCGTCTCGACAGCTTCCGCGCCGCTGTTCATCGGCAGCATCTTCTCGTAACCGGTGAGTTCGCACAGCTCCTTCGCCATCAGCGGGTACTGATCGTTGCGGAAGGCGCGGCTGGTCAGCGGCAGTTTGGCGGCTTGATCGGTCAGCGCCTTGAGGATCTTCGGGTGCGCGTGACCCTGATTGACGGCCGAATAGGCGCTCAGAAAGTCGAGATAACGTCGGCCTTCGACATCCCACACCCAGATCCCTTGTCCGCGCTCAAGCACGACGTTCAGCGGCTTGTAGTTCTTGGCGCCATATTTGGCTTCGAGGTCGATATAGTCCTGCGTGTTCACTGCCAATCCTTTACGAATTGAGATGGTCGGGATGTCCGGGTTCTGGACAGGCGGGTATTGTAGCATGAGCCATCAGCGGCGCGTCAGGGCGGCGAAGTTGACCGCTGAACGCCGCGACAAAGTTCTGCTATAATGCGAACGCAGGGGAGAGGTCGCATAGTGGACTAGTGCGCTCGCCTGGAACGCGAGTATGGGTAACACCATCGCGGGTTCGAATCCCGCCCTCTCCGCACAGCGAAATCGTGATGAGTGTCGAGTCCTGCGTGATGCGGGATCGGCACTCGTTTTGTTTTGAGGCCAATTCACGGCAAGATCAGCGACATCGTCGAGTCTGCGTCATAATGAAGGCGCTGG
>JZRA01000109.1 GCA_001567485.1 Chloroflexi bacterium OLB13 | reverse complement strand
TGTGCTGCGAACCGGCATCACGTGGCGAGCGTTACCGCACGACTTCCCACCCTGGCAGACGGTGTACTCCTATTGGCGCAGTCTCAAGCTGGCGGGCGTGTGGGTGTACCTGAACGATATCTTGCGCCAACAGGTACGCCAGCAAGACGGACGCGAAAGCGAAGCCAGTCTGTTAATTGCGGACAGCCAGTCGGTGAAGACGACGGAAAAAGGGGGCCACGCGGCTTCGACGGAGGCAAGCTGATCAAGGGACGCAAGCGGCACATCCTGGTAGACACGCTCGGTCTGCTGACACGGGTGAAGGTCCTGCCAGCCAACTGGCAGGATAAGGAGGGCTTGCGCTTCCTGCTGCGGCGTGTGCCGTTGTATGACCGTTGGGAAGCACTGCTATTGGATGGCGGCTATGAGAGTGAACCGCTGCACCAGTGGTGCAAGGCCAGCTTCGGTGTGACCTGTCAGGTGGTGAAACGCTCCGACAGTGCCAAGGGTTTTGAAGTCCAGCCCAGGCGTTGGATTGTTGAACGGACTTTCGCCTGGATAGGTCGCTGCCGTCGTTTGAGCAAGGACTATGAAGCGCTGTCGGAGAGCAGTGAGAGTTGGATTTATGCCGCCATGATTCATCTGATGGCCCGCCGTTTAGCCCAAACTTGACTTTTCAAACACGCTCTCATCACTCAGCACTGCCTGCGTCAGCAGGCTCCCTTGTGGAGGTGCCGGCGGCGGATGGGTTGATCTTGCGCGGGACGCTGTATGCGCCGCATGGAGACGCGCCGGCGGTGATGCTGATCCACCAGCTCTACACGACTCAGAGCAGTTGGGCGTTTCTGGTGGAGCCGCTGACCGAGGCCGGCTTCAATGTGCTGACCATCGACCTGCGCGGCTACGGGCGCACCCGTGGGCGCATCAACTGGCAGGCCGCCCTCACCGACGTGCAGACGTGGGCGCGCTGGCTGGACGATCAGCCGGGGATTCAGTCGGTGTCGATGTTGGGCAGCAGCATGGGATCGGTGCTGGCGGTCGAGGGGTGCTATCTGTATGACCCGTGCCCACGGGCGGTGGCGCTGTCCCCCGCGATGAATTACTACAGCGTGTCGATTGAGGACGCGCTGGCCGGTGACCTGCCGGTGATGATCGCCTACGCCGACCGCGACCGGTATCCCGCGCGCGATATGGACGAGATCGTCGAGATCGCTGGCGACGACCTGACGCTGTTCACGTATTCGGGCCGCACGCATGGGATCGACCTGTTCGCGCTGGATGAGACACTCGGCGCGTCGGTGGTGTCGTTCCTCAAGGGCGAGGCGGTCGCTCAGCCGGCGGAACCTGTCGAGACGGGCGGCTAACCGCTGGCGGTGAATATCGCGTAGGCATGTGGCCTACCTGCCAGAGATCCATAAGCCCGAACCCCATCTACAACACACAGGCGTTACATTTCGGGCCTTCGTTCGTGACGCCTGTCACTAGCCGGTCGATGCGTTGTGCCAGACGATTCGGATATCTGACGCATATCCCTTAGGAGGCCATCATGTTGAACGTGCTTGTCGCCTTCGCCACCAAACATCATGCGACAGAAGGGATCGCGCAAGCCATCGGCAGAGCGATCGAGGAACCCGGCGTGATCCGGGCCGACGTGCGCCCGGCGGATACCGTCACTGAAGTCCGGTCGTATGACGCGGCCATAATCGGCAGCGCGGTTTACATCGGCCGCTGGCAGGGCAGCGCAGTCGATCTGCTGGTCAATTTTGAGTCCGATCTACGCAACCGCCCGGTCTGGTTGTTCTCCAGCGGCCCGACCGGCGAGGGCGATCCCACCGACATACTCGAAGGATGGGAGATGCCCGAGACCCTGCGCGCAATCGCCCAGCGCATCGGCGTGCGCGAGAGCGTGGTATTCCACGGCAAGCTCGACCCGGCCGACTTGAACCTTCTCGAACGCATGACCGTTCACATGGTCAAGGCTCCGCTGGGGGATTACCGCGATTGGGGCGCGATACACGCGTGGGCGCTCGACATCAAACAGGCCTTGAAAGTGCTGGCGCCGGAGCAGTAACCGACTCCGGTTGAACGCGAACGAACATTCCGGCCGTCGATTTGGCGGCCGCGGGCATCCGTCTCAGAAGGCGGAACGCCATCTTGTGCTGTCTGCCGACCGGATGCCGTAGGTGATTGCTTTCCATACGGAGCCTTGCCCCATGGTCGATACCACAACGAACTTCGAGTATGCCGAACACCTGCCCGAACGGGCCGGACACCCTCTGCTGCGACGCGCTGGAATGAGCGTGCTGACCGCGCTGGCGCTGTTGATCGCGTTGGTCACTGCTCTGCCGGTCGTCCTATTGTTTTTCGTGACATCGGTTCCTGTGTGGATCGCGGCGGCCCTCGCCGCGGCCGATCTCGGTATCCTCGTCGCGCTGTTCAAGCTCGAACGCACGCCCATGCTCGTCCTCGGTACAATCGCCGGATGGATCGCGGTGGCGACGCTTGCCGTGATCCTGTCGCAGTCCTACGCTTCGACGCCGCCGATCACCGATGAAAATGGAAACCCCATCCCCGGCAGCATCGCCACGCTGGAAACCGTCGATCTGAACGGCAGCACGCAGTGGGTGTCGATCCGTGGCCGCAGCACCGATCTTCCCGTCCTGCTCTTCCTCGCGGGCGGCCCCGGCGGCAGCGAATTGGCGATGACACGCCGCTACTTGGGCGATCTGGAGCACCATTTCATCGTCGTCAACTGGGATCAGCCCGGCACAGGCAAGTCGTACAACGCCGTGCCATTTCGCGAATTGACGCCGGAACGTGTCGTCTCCGATGCTCGCGCGCTGACGCAGCATCTGCGCGACCGGTTCGGTCAGAACAAGATTTACCTGTTCGGCGAGTCGTGGGGCAGCATCCTCGGCGTGATGCTCGTGCGGGATCACCCCGATCTGTATCACGCGCTCGTGACGACGGGCCAGATCGTCGCGCCGGTCGAGAACGATGCGCAGATGCGGGACTTCGCGCTCGGGCTGCTGCATGAACAGGGCCGCGCCGACGCCGCCGCGCGGATCGAACAGGACGGCCCGCCGCCGTGGGCCGCCCACGAGCTGATCGGCAAGTTCGGCGCGATCAACGGCGTGATCAACACCTACATGCACACCCATGCGCACGGCGAAGGCGCCGGCCATAACCTGCTGTTCGACTCGCTTGGCGCGCAGGAGTACGGCTTGCTCGATAAGGTATACTGGGTGCTGGGGCTGGCGAACACATTCACCACGCTCTACCCGCAGTTGAACGACGTCGACTTCCGGACACAGGCGGCCGCGCTTGACGTGCCGGTGTACTTCATCAAAGGCCGTTGGGACGCCAACGCGGTCAATTCGCTCACCGAAGAATACTTCGCGCTGTTAGAGGCGCCGCACAAGGAGTTGATCTACTTCGAGGACTCCGCGCATACACCCAGTTGGGATGAGCCGCGGCACTTCATCGACGTGATGGTCAACACCGTGCTGGCGCACACAGAGGCGGGCACGCATCCGTCACACGCGCGGCACCACGAGCACACGGGGCAGCAATGACGCCGCCTCCCGATTCCATGCGGGGAACGAACCCCGAAGCGTGATTTGCCCGTATAATGGCGTCACCGCTGACTGAATGCAGCCGCCCCGCATGGATATCCTGCTCGCGCACGCCTATACCCTCTATGACGATCCGCACGAACGGCGGGTGATGAAGCCGTATCCGCCGCTTGGACTCCTGCACCTCTCCAGCTACCTCAAACAGCGCGGCTACAGCGTTGGGGTCTACGACTCGACATTCAAGCACGCGGCGGATTTCGACGCGGCGCTGACCGGCCACCGTCCGTCGGTCGTCGGCATCTACGTCAACCTGATGACCAAATTCGCCGCGCTCGACATGATTCGCAAGGCGAAAACGGCCGGCGCATGGGTGGTGATCGGTGGGCCGGAGCCACCCTTCTACGCTTATGAATATCTCACGCGCGGCGCGGATGTCGTCGTGATCGGCGAAGGCGAGCACACGCTGGACGAGCTGCTGCCCGCGCTGATCCGAGGCGGCAAGCGCGGTCTTGAGTCCATCGCCGGAATCGCCTACGTGAACGACGACGGCACGCTGGTGCAAACCGAGCTGCGCCCGTTGATCCAAGACCTGTCGTGCTTGCCGTGGCCCGACCGCGAGGCCATCGACATCCCCGAATACCTGCGCATCTGGAAGGAACACCACGGCCGGTCGTCGATCAGCGTGATCCACGCGCGCGGATGCCCGTATACGTGCCAGTGGTGCAGCCATTCGGTGTTCGGCACGTCGCACCGCCGGCGCACGCCAGAGGACGCCGCCGACGAACTACGGTGGATCAAAGACCGCTACGCCCCCGACATGGTGTGGTACGCCGACGACGTGTTCGCCATGAATCACCGCTGGCTCAAGGCGTATGCGGCGGCGTTGGATGCGCGCGGCGTCAAACTCCCGTTCGAGTGCATCAGCCGCGCCGACCGCCTGACCGAGCCGATCGTGCAGCTTCTTGCGGATATGGGCTGCTTCCGCTTGTGGAACGGCAGCGAGTCCGGATCGCAGCGCGTGCTCGACGCCATGGATCGCAAGGTCGATGCCGCCGATGTGCGCGTCAAGACTCATCTGCTGCAAGCACACGGCATCGAGGCCGGCATGTTTATCATGCTTGGTTACGACGGCGAGACGGTCGCGGACATCGAGGAGACGGTCGCGCATCTCAAAGCAGCCAACCCCGACATCTTCCTGACGACCATCGCCTATCCAATCAGAGGCACGCCGTTCTACACGAAGGTCGAGGCGCGCATATTGAGCAACAAGCCGTGGGACGCGCGCAGCGACCGCGACCTGACGATTGGCGGCCGTTACAGCCGACGCTTCTACCAGTTCGCTACGCGCTGGATGGTGAGTGAGGTCGCGCTTAGCCGGGCGGTCAAGGCCGGTAGTGTGCCGCTCAAACGTCGCGTCAAGCTGTGGCTGAGCGCGAAGATCGGCCGTGCGGGCATGGCGCTGACGTGCCGCGGGATCGAACGGACAGGCACACCGGTGCTGGCACAATCCGCCGGTGGTTAGCCGAACGCCGACGTCTCACCCCTCCGGCGGGATGTGCGACTGGGTGCATTCGCCGGACGCGAATTGTCCGCCGCCGCTGTTGACGACATACGCGACCCGATTGCCGCTGGCGAGCGCCGGATCGTCGCCGGTGGTGAGGTAGAACGTATCGCCGCCGGAGACGTTCAAGCCGCAGAAGGCGCTCAGCGCGTACATGCCATCCGGCCGCATACAGCCCCCATCGTACGCGATCTGCCCGCCCCCGCCGGTTTGTGTCGGCGCAGGGGTCGGCGTGGGGGTGGGGGTGAAGGTTGGGATGGGAGTCGCGGTGGGCGCAATGCAGGGCGGTATACCGTAGGTTACACATTCCTGAATGACGGGGGTACCACCCGGTGCCCTGACAATCGTACCCAGTTGACTAGGTATGGTACTGATCAGAAGACTAACTCTGATATCTGCATTCCCACTAGTGGTATAGAACGCCAAACCTAATTCTGGGTAGTTCAATGATGTCATTCCAGCAGCATAGGCGGTCGAAGGTGAACCAAACACTTCTATCACCGCATCTACAGTGACATTGATTGGGGCGAACAGCTGTGTGACGACTTCGTCGCTAATGACTGCCTCAAACTCATCTCCAAAGTGTCCGTCTGTAACCCCGGATTGAGATGACTCGCTCCAACGAACAATCGAGTTTTGGTTCAAATACGGGATATTGGCGGTTTCAAGCCTAGTAGTCAACGTATCGAGGGTGGTGACACCCGGTTCGATTCCGTAGTAACAGGGTGTTGTGCAGCTTTGATTGAAGAGACCACGTAGAAAATCGGCCTCAGATTGCGCGGCTGAAGTAGCGCAGCAGAACACACCAACGAGCAGAACAATTGCAAAGCGTGCCCTAGGGATATTGTGTGTCGATTGCACCCGGAACCCCTTCCGCCAAGTAAGGCCAAAGCACCAATGGATCAATAAGTTCGACTATGCCGAAACGAAACCCGGAACTCTTGTAAATTCCGAAGTAGTGATTGTGATTGTTTGGCCAACCGAATACGTTGTTCTCTGGGGCTAGGGCATCTAATGTGCCAGACGCCAGCTCTATCGGCCCTGACACGTAGTACACGCTGATATCGAGATGCTCGGTTTCACCGGTTAGCCCAGTCTTGCCACTCTCACCAATACTTCCCCACGGGATGACTGTCGGGTACTGCAAAGGTCCGGGCACAAGCCCCGTTCCAACGCTATTTTGGTGCGCATAGCCCATGTACAGCCAGCCAAGATTGTCATCAGTCGACCCGGCGCGTGAGATCAGGTACTTGATGTCATCGTTCTGAACCGAGCCGTACAGGCGCTGCCGCACAGGTATTGGCAAATCCTGAAGGCGGATCCGCAATACTGTGAAGTTTCCGAGGCCCTGATTGTCACCCGAAGGATCGACTAGCCAGACTTCAGCGACGGCCGAGGCGATCAGATTATGGTTGCCGCCCGACACGTCTTTCGGGTTCAAGTCACGCGAGCACACGGGCGTGAGCGTGATCTGCGTTGTAGGAAGCAGCGTGTCATAGGCACGATCCGCGAAGTCAAGGTTACTCAGCCGTGCCTCTGGCGTGCCCGGCGTAGGGTTCATCGGCAGCGGGAAGATAGTGGCTAGCTGGGCGTCGGAGAGGGTCGGGGCGACTGTTAGAGACAGCGATGGCGTCGGCGTGGTCGTTGGCCCCAACGGCGTGTTGGTTGCGAAGGATATCGTCGCCGTGGGCACGGGCTGGCACAGGTCACCGTCGGCGTCGCGTGCGCCGGTGCAGACCGGCGTCCCGTTCCAATCCGGCCGCATCCTGTTCTCGGGCCCCGGTATGGCTATCGTCGCCACCGTGGTCGGCTGTCCGACCGGCGCGCCGTTGGTCGCCACACGCTGCACGTACAACCCCGCGCCGCTGGGTGGAAATAGCGTGCCTGACCCGAAGGGCGGCTGTCCGCTGTAGGCCACCGCCATACCGTCCGGGTCCCAGTTCGGGTCGGTGTACCAACCGTCCGCCAGCGGGGTGAGATCAGCGAAATTGCCCAAGAGCGTTCTCAGTGTCCAGTCGTCAGACATCAGTAACCTCGGCGGCGTTGTGCCGAAAGTTCCGGCCTTCACTTCACAGCGTAGCATCGCGTCCCACGAGCGGTCAACGTATGGTCATCCGGCGGCTGCATGACGGAGGGCGTGCGCGGGTGAACCGGACGAACGGCTAGGCATGCGCGGACACGATGATTCACCCGATTCGTTATACTCGCGCACATGCAGCGTATTGGCGTTATCGTGGGGATGTGGCTGGCGTGCGGTCTGCTGATCGCCGTGATGGTTCAGGCTGGGCGCATACTGCCGACGCCGCTCGTCTTCGCGCAGATCGGCGGCGCTGGCCCGGAACACCTGCGCTACATGCTGGTCGACGCCCAACGCGGCCTGACCCTCATCCGTCAGATCGCCATGCCGTCCGGCTATGACATCACATGGCAGGATGGCGCGGTCGTCCTGCTCGAACTGGGCCGCCGGCTCGAAATGGCCGACTGGACGTTCAGCGTGCTGGATACCGTGACGGGCGAACGCCAGCCTGTGATGCACGTCACCACCGCCAACACCGTCCAAATGCGGCTCACCGAGTTCGACCTGCACCACGGAGCCGACGGTGATTACGGCACGCTGTACATCCCGTTCACCGGTGATGTGTGGGTGTCCTCTCCCGACGCGCCGAACGCCGTAAAGCTGGCGACCGTCACACGCGGATTGACGCAGCCGCTGGCATGGTCGCCCGACCGGACGACGCTGGCGATCAAGGCGGAGCAGGTCGTCGTGATGCACCTCATCGGCGCGGATGGCGTAGATCGCGGCCCGCTGACTGTTCCGCGCACCACGGCCATCACATGGTCACCAGACAGCCGGACGATTCTGCTCAACCCGGTCGATCCACGCCTTGCCGAGCGCGAAGGGGGCGCGCTGGTCGATGCTGCCACCGGCGCGATCATACCCCTGCCGGGGATTCGTTATGGCGCGTGGTGCGGGACGCTGTTCGCCGCCGCACAGATCGACGGCGCGATCACCCTGCGCGATACGTCGGGGGTTGTGGTCGAAACGTTGGCTCCGGCAGGCACGTTCACCGACCCACCAGTAACCAGCATCGAGCCGTTGGACAACTCGTGCTCGCGGATCGTCATCCGCACCGGCTTTCTGGTCGGATCAAGCCTGCTGATGCGCGGCGCTGGCGCACCGATCCCGCTGGGGCCGGAGCTTCGCGTCATCCATGCCAGCGACACGGCGCTAACCTACCAGACACGCGTCAACGAGAACCTGACGATCCGGCGCATCCGGTATGACGCGCCCGATACGCCCGAAACGCTGGCGGCCTATCCGCGTTTGTACGTGCCGATCGCATGGCTCCCCGGCGGCGAACGCGGTGTCGCGCTCGATTTCCGCACCCTCACCCTGCTCGACATCGCCCGCAACGCGGCCGTCGCGCTCAGCGATCAGATCGTGCTTGGACTTACAGTGATCGCCCCGTGACCGTCTGCTTCCGCTATAATGGCGGCCTTACTTCTTCCCACGCCCGGACAGTCTCATGGATTTCACCCTCGCGTTTGTGCTCGCATGCGTTTTCGTCGGCTTGTCAAAAGGCGGACTGATCGGCCCGATTGGCGGGACGCTGGCGCTGCCGCTGCTGGTGCAAGCGACGTACAACGGCGCGGCGATCACCGTGCAGGGCGCGACCGGTGTGCTGCTGGCGCTGCTGATGATCGGGGACGTGTTCGCGATCCCGGCGTTTTGGCGCGCGTGGGACTGGCGCTACCTGCGCTACACGCTGCCCGCCGCGGTGGTCGGTGTGGCGCTCGGGACGTGGGTGCTCGTCTCGCTCGACTCGACCACGCTCAAGCACATCCTTGGCGTGGTCACGCTGCTGCTGATCGTCTACAAGGTCGCCAACACAGCGATGGTGCGCTATTTGCAGCAGGCGGCTTACGCGCACCGGCCGTGGCACGGCATCTTGACCGGCGTCACCAGCGGGATCGGCTCGGCGCTGGCGAACACCGGCGGCCCGCCGATGACCGCCTATATGCTGCTGCAGAAGATGTCGCCGCGCACGTTCGTCGGCACGCAGACGCTGTTCTTCGTGATCGTCAACTGGATCAAGGTGCCGGGGTATGTAGCCGGCGGAGTGTTCAACGACCTCGGCATGATCGGGTTAGCGCCATGGGCCTTGCTGCTGATCCCGCTGCTGGTGTTTGGCTCGCGCCCGATCATCCACCGCGTGAATCATACCGTGTTCGACTGGCTCATCACCGGCTTGCTGCTGTGGGCGGCGGTGAGTCTGCTGACGGTGTGAGAAACACGGCGTAAGCGATGGCCTTTCCTGTCATTAGCGTCAGGCCAGAACTTATGATCTAGAGTTGACAGCATCTTGGTATAATGAGACAGCCTTGGGTTGGGTTGCTTACGGGGATACTCACATGGCATCCAAATTGATTGCATTTGGCTGGTATGGTGGCAAATACAGCCATCTTGATTGGTTGCTTCCGCTTCTACCTGAGGCCACTCACTATTGTGAGCCTTTCGGTGGATCAGCAGCGGTACTGCTCAACAGGAACCCTGCTCCTGTCGAAACATACAATGATGTTGATGGAGAGGTCGTCAACTTCTTTCGTGTTCTTCGAGATGATAAAGATAGACTTCTTGAAGCCATCGGACTCACACCGTTTTCACGTGAGGAGTTTGAACTAGCAATATCAGAACCCGTGACCCGCCTAAGCGAACTTGAACGTGCGAGACGGTTTTTCGTGCGAGCTCGTCAAGTCCGGACAGGACTTGCTCAAACGGCGAGTGTCGGCCGCTGGGCAAACTGTTTATTGACCAGCCGCGCAGGAATGGCGGGGGCGGTTTCACGCTGGTTGGGTAGTGTGGAAGGGTTGTCTGAAATCGCACAACGCCTCCTCAGGGTTCAAATCGAGCATGCGGATGCGGTTGACGTGATTCAAAAATATGATAGCCCTGAAACGCTCTTCTACTGTGATCCACCTTATCCGCATGACTCGCGAGGCGATAAACATGCTTACGCGTATGAAATGTCTGACCGAGACCACCGCAGGCTCGCTGAAGTGTTGCATTGTGTTAATGGCAAAGTAGCAATATCGAGTTATAAATCGCGGCTTATGTCGAAATTGTACAGTGATTGGATGTGTATTGAAGCGCCATCGCGGAAGGTACATTCTGTCAAACAGGAACGAACAGAATTATTGTGGATGAACTACTCACCCGAAATCGGCACACAACCGTCATCTTCGCGTAAGCTGCTTTAGGTCTATTGTTGGTGATGACATGACACCATCCGAACTTCTCGACGAGATCCTTAACAGCGTCTCGCAGACACTCGACAAACCCATTATCTCAGACGCTTCACAACGGGAGAAAGTTCAAGTTATCTGTCAAAACGTGCGGAATAAAGCACCGATACGTGTGCTTCTGGCTTGCTCGCTGGCGAAAATCCACAACCCAAATGTCGACATTAGAAAACCGTACACTGAAATCGGTGATGATGATGTGTTCTCAGGGCGGGCTTACGACGAGAACTACATAGGCCCTTTTGTTCTCAAACATAGACTGCCAGTAAACGCTACAACAGCATTTCTTACTCCCGCGCTTCGTAACCGTGACACCGTACTCGTAACGACACTTGACCTTCAAGGCAGACCGAAAGAAGTCTACTCGGCAATGCTTGAACTGCTCGATGACGTGTTTCAATCCCGATTGACCGCGACAGAGCTTCTTTCAGAACTCATCAGGCAGCTTGTTTTTGAGCGAGACACTGCAAAGTCACGTATGGAGTCGCTCCTTGTAGGTATGAGGCCGGCAGATGATACGCGTCTTTCATCTGAACGCATTGTCTCCCTCATCAATCAACACATGATGAGCAAGAACTCAAGTCGGCTTCCGGTGCTTGTGGTGGCGGCCGCATATAAAGCAGTTGAACAACTCATCAAGGAGCATGCCGGTCGCCTAGAAGCGCATAACGCTGCGGACAGTCAAACAGAAGCTCTCGGTGATGTCCAGATCATGCTTGAGGCTGACGATACGCTGGTCACATGTTACGAAGTGAAGATGCGGCCAGTCACCGAGAGCGATATCACCCACGCTGTTTTGAAGCTATCAAAGTCCCCTAAAAGGTTGGAAAACTATATCTTTGTCACCACAGATAGGATCGATCCCGACATTAGCGACTTTGCACGAACATTTTACGATCAGATTGGGATCGAGATCGTGATACTTGACTGTATCGGATTTGTCAGGCACTTCTTGCACTTATTTCATCGACACCGAATTCAGTTCTTGGATGCGTATCAATCGCTAGTGTTGGCCGAGCCAGACAGCGCAGTCAGCCAACCCCTAAAGGAACTTTTCCTCGTGCTGCGCCGGACAGCAGAGGCAGAATGACATCGCATAGCGAACATCACCGGCTTGCTGCTGTGGGCGGCAGTGAGTCTGCTGACGGTGTGAGCCGGCGTCGCCGCTACATCAGCGCCGCGATCGCCTCATCCAGTGCGTGATCCGCATTGTCCAGCCCGGCCTGCGCGTCGTTCAACCACGCGATGTCCGCGCTTAGTTGTTCGCGCTGAGCGATCAGCACTTGACCGGTCGCCACCGGCGCCGCGCCGCCGATCCCGGCCCGCAGCAGAACGAACTGCTCAGGATCCAACGCGTCCTGCACGAACTTGTCGCTTACCTCGACTCGCCGGCCGATGACTTCCTGCGCCACATCGGCCAGCAGCGCCGCCCCGAGGTCTTGCGGCGACAGCCCGTTCTTGAGCGCATGTGTCACCATGCCGGAGACAATGCGATGCGCTTGGCGGAACGGCAGGCCCGCCGTCCGCACCAGACTGTCGGCCAATTCGGTCACAGTGGTAAAGCCGCTGACAGCCCGTTCACGCAGATGCGCCACGTTGACGTGCAGCGTGCGCATCACCGCCGTGTACAGCTCAAGGATCTCAAACGAGGTCTCAAGGCTTCCGAACAGCGGCGGGAAGATCTCGTCCTCGATGTCCTGCGTGTCGCCGAACGGGATGTTGTGGCACTGCAGCACGATCCCCTGCGCCTGACTGAGCATCCGGCTGATGCGGGCGCGCAGATGTTCGAGCACCACCGGGTTACGCTTCTGCGGCATGATCGAGCTGATCTGGATGAAGCTGTCGTCGATACGGATCGCGCCGCTTTCCTGCGTCGCGCGGAACAGCATGTCGTGGGTGAACCGCGACAGATTTACGCCGAGGCTCGTCAGCGCGGCCGCCACGTCGGTCAGGTTGTCTGACGCGCCGATGCTGTCCCACGTGCTCGCCATGACTCCGCCAAAGCCGAGCAGGCGGGCGCTCAGCAGGCGATCGACCGGAAAGCCGGTGCCGGTCAGCGCCGCCGCGCCGAGCGGACTCTGATTGTTGACCCGGTGCGCCTGCTGCAACCGCGCAGTGTCGCGTTCCATGCCGGCGCACACCCCAACGATGTAATGGGCCATAGTCGTCGGCTGCGCGGGCTGCGTGTGCGTATAGCCGGGCATCAACGTTTCCAGATGCGCTTCGGCGAAGTCGAGCAGCGCGTGGCGGAGTTCGTGCAGGTGACGGATCGCGGTGAGGATCAGCGGACGCAGGCTCAGCCGCGTGAGCGCATAACCGAGGTCGTTTCGGCTGCGCGCCAGTTGTAAGTTGCCGCCGTGCTCGGCCCCGGCGATCTCGATCAACCGCCGTTCCATCGCGAAGAACAGGTCTTCAACACCGGATTGATACACCAGCGCGGCGACCCCTTCGGCCTCGACCTGCGCCAGCGCCGCGAGCAGCGCGCGGGCGTTCTCACGCGTGATGATGCCGCACTGGGCCAGCATGACGCTGTGCGCGCGGTTGGCCTTGAGCATCGGCTCATAATAGTACGTCTGTGCATCCCGAAAGAACGGCTTCAGCACATGCTTTTCATACAGCGGATGCGGGAACTTGCCAGTGTGTTCTGTCACGATCAACCCTTGATGCCGGTCAGCGCGATGCCGTCGATAATATAGCGTTGGAAGAAGATGACGATCAGCAGCAGCGGCACCACCGAGAGCGTCGCCCCGGTCATAATCAGGTTCCAGTTCGCCCCCGACTCCGTCGAAAAGAATTGGATCCCAACGGGCAGCGTCATCATATTCTGCGACGAGGTGATGATGAGGGGCCAGATAAACGCGTTCCAGTTCCCCAAGAAGTTGAAGATGCACAACGCCCCAACCGCGGGTAAAGCCAGCGGTATCGCGATGCGCCAGAACAGCCCGAACTCACTCACCCCATCCATGCGCGCGGCGTCCAGCAGTTCGTTGGGAACCCCCTGCATGAACTGGCGCATCAGGAACACGCCGGCGGCCGTCATTAAGCCCGGAAACGCGATGCCCCAGTACGTATCGACCCAGCTTGAGCCGACGATAGGATGCACCGACATGATGTACCACGGGATAATCAACATCTCCGTTGGCACCATCAGCGAGCTGAGAAACAGGATGAAGATGATCCGCTTGCCGGGGAACTGATATTTCGCGAACACGTATCCCGCCAGCGAGTCGAAGAACGCGACGCTGACGGTGCTCATCACCGCAACGACAATCGAGTTCCAGTACCAGCGGGGCAGCGCCGTGTCGAACAACACGGTCTCGTAATTGGTGAGGGTCGGCGCGACCGGGAAGAAATTCGGGCGCAAGATTTCGGTCGCCGGCTTGAACGAGGTCGCAATCATCCACAGGAACGGGACGATCATCGTCAGCCCGATCAGCGTCAGCATCAGATACGAGAAAGTCTTGTAGGGCCAAGCAGCAGCACGAGACATAGCGCTTAATCCGTCGCTCGGGTGGTCAAGCGCATCTGCACAATCGTCACCACCAAGATAATCAGAAATAACAGCACGGTCTGGGCCGAGGCGAACCCCATGTCGAAGCGCTGGAACGCTTCGCGGTAGATTCGCAGCACGACTGTCGTGGTTGAGTTCAGCGGGCCGCCATCGCCCTGCGTCGTCATCGCGAGCACCGGCGCGAAGGTTCGCAGAAACGAGATCGATTGCAAGACGATCAAATACACGATGCTCGGGTTCAGCAGCGGCAGTGTAATCGCCCGGAACGACTGCCAGCGGTTCGCCCCGTCTACCGTGGCGGCTTCGTAGTAGTCGCGCGGGATCTGCTTGACGCCGGCCAAGAAAATGATGACCGCGAAGCCCAGCCCCTGCCAGATAATCATCACCAGAATCGAGTACAGCGCTTGGTTCGGGCTTTTCAGAAACGGCTGCTGAGGCAGCGAGAACAGCGTCAGCAAGACGTTCAGAAAGCCGAACTGCGGCTGATATAACGCCCTGAAGACCCACGCGATGGAGATGGTCGATGTGACGAACGGCAGGAAGAACAACAGCCGGTACACCATCGCCAAGCGAGTGATCTCGTTGAGCATCAGCGCGACCAGCAGCGCGATGACAAGTTGGATGGGCACCCCCAGCACCACGTAGACGAGCGTGTTGCTGAACGCGGCGCGCGTCACCGACCGGGGGTTGCTCAGTTCCGTCGCCAGCCGTTCGTAGTTGTCCGTCCCGACGTACGTCTGTTCCTCCGCGAGCGGATTCCAGTCGTACAGGCTCATCTCAAAGGCGAACAGCGTCGGATATATGCGAATGTAAAGAAAGAAGATCAGCGGGATCGCTAGAAATAGATACGCCCATAGGACTTTTTTTCTAGCGAGAGTCATCTGAAACATGCTTCACCGTCTGTGGCGTGTTGGCGGTTGAGGAGCGATGTAAGAAAGACCACCGGGCTGCGGGAATGGCAACCCACAGCCCGATGGCCTCACACTACTTGTTTACTGATTGGCCCAGAACTCGTCGAGGACACCCTGCTCGATCGCTGCGGCTTCGTTCAGCGCCTCGCACGGATCGGCGCCCGCCAGACGGATCTGGTCGTAGGCATCGATCAGCACCTGACGCTGAGCGGTCTCATCGACGAAGAAGGTCGCGTGCGAGTAACCGAGGCTGGCGGCAAACGGCCCAAGGATCGGGTCGGCCAGCAGTTCTTCGTCAGCGGCCGCTTCCAACTGCGCGGGAAGTTCGCCGGTGTACTTGACCCACGTCAACCCGGCCTCGGCCGAGGTGATGAACTTCAGGAAGCGCACCGCGGCGTCCATGCGGCGCTCGTCAGCCGCCGCGCGGCGGGTGATCCCGTGCGTCCAGTACGAACCGAAGTTGTGCTTCTCACCGTTCGGCCCCAGCGGCAGCTCGGCCACGCCGAAGTTCAGGTCTGGATTGTTGTTCTTGATCGTCCCCAGCCGGAACGAGCCGTCGATGTGAATGGCCGACAGGCCGGTCACGAAAGCGTTGGTCGCGTCTGTGAACAAGTCGTTGCTGCCGGTCTTGTACACCGTCTCGAAGTCCGACATATACTTGAACGCCTCGCACCCTTCGGGGGAGTTCCACGTCACCGTCGTGCCGTCTTCGCTGTAGGGCGCGCCGCCGTACTGGCGCAGCAGGACTTCACGGAACCAGTGGTGCCACTGGCCGGAAAGCTGCGGCGCGAAACCTTCCTGCGTGATGTTCAGAACCTCGGTGCCGCTGCCGTCATAGATCGTCAGCGCCTGCGCCATTTCGACCAGCTCGTCGAGGGTCGTGGGCGGCTTTTCGGGGTCGAGGCCGGCGGCTTCGAACAGATCCTTGTTCCAGAACAGCGCGAGGGTGCGCACCGCCGTCGGGATCGACCAGTACTGACCGAGGAACTTCGACTCGGCGACCATCGGCGAGAAGTAGCTCTCGATCCACTCGGCCGGGAAGTCTTCTTCAGGCAGCGGGACGAGATACCCAGCATCGACGAACGCCGGGATCCAGCCGTAGAACAGCGTCACCACATCCGGCCCGACGCCAGCCGGCGCAGATGCCGCGATCTCGTCACGGAAGTTATCGTAGGCGATATCGCTGTTGTGGATGACTTTGACATCCGGGTTCTCGGCCTCGAACTGCGCGATGAGGTCGTCCATCGCCTCGATACGGCCAGCGAAGTTGTACTGCCAATACTCAATCTCAATGACATCATCCTGTAAGAATGCCTGCGAATTCATCAGCAGGACAAGAAAACAGGACAAGAGAAACACCGCGACTTTAGAACGTGACATCTCCAGACTCCTCACTACGAAAAGTATCGAACAGACATAGACAGGCGGTTCTCGTAGACTGCCTGTTAAGTCCCAGCGTGAAGATCGATCTTGAACAGGCGCGCAGCGTTCCCCCCGAAGATCAGCTGCTGCTGTTCGTGGGTCAGGTTTAGTTCCCGACAGTCCCGGATCTGATCGTCAAGATAGCGCACGGCGAAACCGCGCGGGAAGTAGCTCGAATCGCTGCCGAAGATGATGCGCTCTGGGCCAATCGTCTCCATGTACTTGCGGAACAGCTTCTTGGTCGTCCAGTCGCCATCCACCCATGCGACCCACTGGTTCGAGCCGGATGTATCAATACAGACGTTGCGGCACGCCCAGCACAACTGCAGCGTCTCACGAATCCACGCGCAGCCGAAGTGCGGGACGACGAACGTGACATCGGGGAAATCCTTCGCCACGTTGTGCAGCTTGAGTGGGTTGATGTTTTCATGCCACGCGATGCCGCCGCCGCCGCCCTGAATGCCGAAATGCACCAGCACCGGGATGTTGTACTCCGCGCACACCTCCCAGACCGGATAGGCCGCCTCGTCCTCAATTGGCCGATCCAAATTCGGGGCGAGCAGTTTGTAGCCCTTCATGCCCAGTTCGGTGATCGCGCGGCGCAGCTCGTCGGCCGCGTTCTCCGCGAAGGGGTAGTTGTGTGCAAAGCCGATGAACTGATCGGGGTTGCGCTTGATGACCTGCGCCAGCGGATCGTTGCCACCCCCCGTGACAAAGCCGACTGCCCGCAGCCCGTACCGGTCGATCTCCGCCTGCCAGCGGTCTGCCTGCACGTCGTCGTCGGGGATGTCTTTCTCAGGCGGCTCATAGCCCCACGCGGCGCGCCAGTGAACGCTGTAAGCGGCGGCTTGCTCTCCGATCAACTTCGCGCGCCGTTCGCCGCGCCGCGCGATATATTCGCTGCGCATGTCCGGCGCCATCCCCGTAAACCACGGTTTCCGTGTCGGGAAGTGCGTGTGAAAATCAATGACTTCCAGTCCAGCGTACATATCCAGCCCTAACTACGAGATGTGAGTGTATTGCATCGCCGGAATGTGAATACCGGCCGACACGGATATAGTAGCGAACGTCGCTAGCGATTGCCACGAACCCAATCAATCCATATAAGGCAAAATGCAGCGTCTTTGGACGGCGGTGATTCGCCTCGCGGATGCGACGCCTCGTTTTGAACGACCGGCCCAGAGTTTACACGACGCAGAGGGATATAAAAAGCAGGGGCGGATCCACAGCGATCCGCCCCTGTCAACGCGCTTATGCAGGTCAGGCTCAATCCCCGCCAGCTGAAACCGAGGCCGCCGCTTCGATGGGCTGTGGGCCGCCGACGAGCGCGTGTCGTGCGCCGATCAGATCGAACCGGATCGCCAGCGCGCCGCCGAACCGCAGCGCCGCGCCCAGCACCAGCACCAGCCCGATGTCCACGCCGCCGTTGACCAGCACGCTCCCCGTCAGCGGGCCGATGAACGAGCCGACGGACACGACCTGTTGATACACCGCGGACGCCTTCGGCATGGCGTAGGTCGGCACGTTCTCCATGAACATGCGCAGCAAGCTGAGCGACGTGCCCGTCCAACCGAAACCGGTCAGGAAGGCGGCGATCAGCGACAGCGGCAAACTTCCGCCGACCACGATGATAACCGGCGCCAGCGCGGTCAGGCCCAACGCTATCGAGGCCGTGTAACGCCCGCCGAACTTGCGCACCAAACGGTCACCGATCATGCCCATCAGCGCGCCGCCTGCCAGTTCGATTAAGCCGAACACCGCGATGAACGTCTCATCTCCGCCCAATCGGTCGACGAGGAACAGCGGCAGCATCGCGTTGATGCTCAGGAACGTCAGGAAGGCGATCAACATTGTGACGACCATGCCACGGAAGCCCGGCAGGTCGATCACGCGCACTTTGGCCCCGTCGACCGATGGCGCAGGGGCCGGCGTCACGTAGACCGGCTGAGTGTGCATGATGTACCACTGGCTGACGATGCTCATCAAGAACGCCGCGCCGAACATCACCTGATAGTTGACCGGGAACGGAAGGCTGCTCAGCAGCGCGCCGAACGCCAGCGCGCCAATCGCCACGCCGACGTTGAACCACGTCATGCGACGGCTGTTGAGGTGATCCCAGCGATCATCGCCAATCGACTCGCGCATGAACGTCAGGAAGATCGCGCCGGCGATCCCCTGCGCGACAGCGGGCAGCGTGGCCGCGACGAGCAGATACGGCACCTGCCAGTCAGCCGGGAAAAACGGCGTGAACAACGGCAGCATGAACACCAGCCGGAAGCCGATGCCGGGCAGCGAGACGGCGCCCACGCTCGTCACGTAGCGGCCGCGCCACCACTGCGCCAGCAGGGTCGATAGGCCCAGCACCAGTCCGGGCAGCGCGACCAGCAAGCCCTGCGCCAGCGGCGATGCTTCGAGGCGGATGGCGTACATCGAGAGGAAGCGGGAGGTGGCAGCTGCCGCCAGCCCGAACCAGAAGATCTCGAGGGTCAGGTGATGATAGTTGCGATCGACTTGCGACCGGGGTTGTGCAGGGACACGACGCAGCACGACGAAATTCCTTGCCGATAGGCAAAAATACACGCCAGCACAACGTGCTGACGCTCGATCTGAGCATACGATACACCCGGATTTCGCCCGTACAATAGACCACTTTCGAGTGGACTCATCACGCCAATCTGACGCCTTCCCAACGCTGCGTTACACTGCTGTCATACGCTGACCTGTCGACGCCGGAGCGCGCCAAGATCATGACCCTCGCCACTGTCGGACTCGGCTCGAACCTCGACCCGGAACGCCGCCTCGCGTTCGCGCTTGACCGCCTGCGCGCGCTGGGGACGCTGACCGCCGTGTCCTCGCTGATTCAGACCGCGCCGGTGGGGGATCTCGATCAGCCGGATTACCTCAACGGCGTCGCCCGCATTGAGGTTGATATGACGCCGGAGGCGTTCAAGCAGGCGCTGTACGCCATCGAACGCGACGCCGGCCGCGACCGCACCCGTCAGCGCACGCCCTACGGGCCGGTCGAACTCGACCTCGATCTGCTGTTGTGGGGGGATGCCGTGTTGACGTTCGGCAGTAAGCCGTGGCATGTGCCGGCGCGCGGACTCCTCGAGCACGCCTTCGTCGCCGTCCCGCTGGCAGAGATCGCGCCCGACGAGCGCCACCCCGAAACCGGCGAGACCTTCGCGCAAATCGCGGCACGCCTCGCGGCGCGCTAGTCGTCAGTCATCAGGAGTCAGTCTTCAGGCTCCAGCTGTCAGGTGCAGAATGCCCACAATCTGACTACCGACGATCACTCTGACTACTGACAACTGAAGTCCTGACAACTATCTGAGGACATCCCCATCGCCGGCGTCGATCACGCGTTTGACGTCGGCGGTGGACAGGCGCGCGATGTCGCCGGGCTGGCTGCGTTTGAGCGCGGCGCACGCGCTGCCCCAGCGCAGGGCTTCGGGAAGCGGCGCCTTGTTGAGATACGCGGCGAGGAATCCGGCGTTGAACGCGTCGCCGCTGCCGATGCGCGAGACGGTATACGCGGGATACGCGGGCTGCCGCCACATCGTGCCGTCGCGGTCGCGCGCCATCGACCCGTCCGCGCCGAGCGTCATCACCCACACCGTCTGCGGATAGTATGCGCCGAGCGCGTCGAGCACACGCTCAACCGGCGTCGCGTCGGACTGGTTGTAGATCAGCCGCGCGTCGCGCAGCGGGATGAACGCGAGGTCGGCCACGCGCAGAAACGGCTCGATCCCGGTCTGAGCGTCGGCCGGACTCCACAACCGTGACCGGTAGTTCACGTCGAAGCTCAGCCGCCAGTTGGATTCCTCGGCCCGCTTGAGCGCATGGAGCGCGGTGCCGTTGGCGGCATAACTGAGGGCAGCGGTGATGCCGGTCAGGTGCAGCACGCGCGCCTGCTCGAACCCGAACAGCGCCTCAGGCAGGTCGGACGGGCGGATCTTGCTGGCCGCGCTGCCCGCCCGGTCATAGATGATGCGTGGTTGGCGCGGCGGGGCGGCATCTTCGTAATAGTACGTGCCGACCCGGTCGCGGGAAGTCCACGTGATATGGTGGGTATCGACGCCGTATCCGCACAGCGTATCGGCGATCAGCTTGCCCAGCGGGTTGTCGGTCAGCCGCGTCAGATACGCGACGCTCAGGCCCAATCCGGCCAGCGCAGCCGCCGTGTTCGCCTCACTGCCGCCTACCTCGACCTCAAAGACATCGGCTTTGTCCAGCGGCTTGTAACGCGGTGGGGTCAACCGCAGCAGGGGTTCACCCAACGTCACGACATCATAGCGCATGGGCGGATCCTCAAAGAACGGTATCCCCAGAGTGTAACGTACCGCCGCGCAGGTCTCACAGTCCGGCACGGCGGCCCTTGCGACAGCGCCCGACCACGCCGATAATGCGCGCCATGCACGCCAATACCATTCGCACCCTCAACCAGATCAACGCCAATTTCTACGCCGCGGTCGCCGCCGACTTCGACGAAACGCGCGGCACGCCATGGCCCGGTTGGAAGTCGCTGCTGCCCTACTGTGCCGGTGTCAAGAACGTGCTGGACGCCGGTTGTGGCAATGGACGTTTCGGGCTGTTCCTCGCCGAATCGCTCGACCGCCCGCTGCGCTATCACGGCGTCGACTTCAGCGAGGCGCTGCTGGATGTGGCACGGTCGGCGCTGGAGACCGACGCGCGCCTCGCGGTTCGCCTCACCGCGCGCGACATGATCGAGCACGGTATGGCCCCCGGCCTGTACGATCTGGTCGGCGCGTTCGGCTTGATGCACCACATCCCCGGCCGCGAGTACCGGCGGCTGTTCATCCGCCAGCTCGCGGGATTAGTCGCGCCCGGCGGAGTCTTGGCGGTGGCGTTCTGGCGCTTCCTCGACAGCGAGCGCCTGCGCAAGCGCGTGCAGCCGTGGCCGGACGAACTCGCCGCGCAGGTCGAACAGAACGACTATCTACTCGACTGGCGGCGCGGCACGCAGGCCGTGCGCTACTGCCACTATCACACCGATGTCGAGATCGATCATCTGGTGATCGCCAGCGGCCTGCGCCAATGCGCGCGCTACCGCGCCGATGGTCAAGATGGCAGCCTGAACACCTACGTCGTACTCACCCGCGACTAGACGCGGCCGACGAAACACCCAAAGTCTTCGCCGCGAACGGGGCGCGAGGCGTTCGGCTGGCTCTCAAACACGCGGCTTAGCTTGAGATTTCGCACAACAGGTCATATGGTAAAATGCACAATACTCCGACCGCGATGAGTGCCAACCGGAAAGCCTGTCACGATGAGCGAAATCCGCCGTCCATTCCATCAATTCACGCCTGATGACGACCGTATCTGGTCGATGCTCTGGGATCATCAGATCGCCAACTGTCAGCGTCATGCCTGCCGCTTGTGGTTGGATGGCTTGCACACGCTGGGCCTACAGCGCGAACGCATCCCCGACTTCGACGCGCTCAGCCGCCGTCTATACGATCGGGTGGGCTGGGAGCTGGTCAGCACCGACGTGGTGTACAGCGACGGGCAGACGTGGTTCGAACATCTCGCGCGCCGGCAGTTCCTCGTCACCGAGTACATCCGCAGCGAAGACGAGCTGCTGTATACCCCGCTGCCGGACATTTGGCACGACACCTTCGGTCACCTTCCGTTGATGGCCGATCAGCAGTACGCCGACTACATCGAGCGGTTCGCGCACATCGCCCTGCGCTATACGCCCGACGAGCGTAAGTCGCTCGGTTCGCTGTGGTGGTACACCATCGAGTTCGGCTTCTTGATCGAGGACGGCGACATGAAGGCGCTCGGCGCTGGCCTGATGTCCTCCCCCGGCGAGCTGGAACACGCCCTCAGCGACACGGTCGAAAAGACACCGTTCAGCATCGCGGCGTTCGAGGGCATCAGCCCCAGCCCACATCAGATGCACACACGACTGTTCATCCTCGACTCGATCGAGCAGCTCAAGACCTCTGCGCCACAGTGGGTCGCCTATCACGACTCCCTGACCGCCCACAATGCGGTCTAGCAGGGGCTGAGTTTGCACGCGATCGGCATCCAGTTCCACACGTAGATGATCGTCACGACGTTGAAGACGAGGCCCACGACGATCAGAAAGCGGTCGTAGAGGCCCGGGTAGCCCATCACACTCACGATGTTGAGCAGGAACAGCCCTACGGCGGCGATGATCGTCAGCCAGCGTATGATGTCATAGGGCACGACCAGCGACAGCACCAGCATGAAGATCGGGATCAGCATCAGCAGGGCTGCGCCCATCCACATCGCCTGCGTGGCTTTCTCGCCGGAGATCTCGCCCGGCCTGAAGTCACCGGCGAAGATGCGCAGCACGTCGCCCAGCAGATAGGTGAACATCAACGCGATCCACAGCGCCGATAAGATAATGCGTTCTTGTTCCATCGTTCGGGTCTCCTAGTCACGCGCAATCGTGATAACGAGCTTGCCGCGCGTGCGGCCCTGCGCGTAGTACGCAAACGCCGCGGACGCATCCTCAAGCGGATAACACTGTTCGATCACCGGCCTTACCGCGCCCGACGCGATCATCGCGCCAAGTTCGGCTAAACCCATGTTGGGCTTCACCGTCAACCCGCGCAGGGTCTTGCCGCCGCGCGACAGCAGCGGCCCCAGCAGCAGCGCTTCGAAAATCTGGCGCAGTGAGCCGCCTGTCGAGACGTAGCGGCCATGCGCTGCCAACACGCGCCGATAATCGACGATTGGCCGGTAGCCCGCCGTGGACAAGACGAGATCATAGTTCTGCCCATTACTGGCGAAATCCTCGCGCGTGTAGTCGATCACGTGATCGGCCCCGATTGACCGCACGAACGCCGCGTTGCGCGTGCTGCATACGGCGGTTACTTCCGCGCCGAGGTGCTTGGCGATCTGCACGGCGAACGTGCCGATCCCGCCCGACGCCCCGACGATCAGGACGCGCTGGCCGGCTTCGATGTGTCCCGCATCACGTAAGCCTTGCAGCGCGACCAACCCCGCCTCTGGCGCGGACGCGGCATCCTCGAACGAGACGCCAGCGGGGATCGGCTCAAGCACCGACTCCGGCGCCACGACATACTCAGCAAACGTCGCGAAGCCGACATTCGCTGTGTCGCCGAAGACCGCGTCGCCCCGCTTGAAGCGCGACACGTTCGCACCGACCGCTTCGACCCGGCCTGCCACATCGTTGCCGGGGATGCGATAGCGAGGCTTTCTCATGCCGCCGGTCATCAGGCGCACGATGAACGGCTTTCCCGTGACCAGCGCGACGGTGTTGTAGTTCACCGAGGTGGCGTGGACTTTGATCAGCACGTGGCCGGCAGTGGGTATGGGTTTTTCGACCTCGCGCACACGCACCGAATCGGGCGCAGTGAAGCGTTCCACGTAGATTGCCTTCATGGGTTCCTCCTTGGACTGTCGATATGGGGTGTTGTGTGATGACGGAAATGGAACGGGCCTAATCGGACGCGCTCACGGCGAACGGGGACTTCGCCATACCGCGACAAGCTTGCCGCCGCGGGTGATCAGCGTGCCGACCGCGCCAGCGATGACGACAAGCTCAGGCAGGGCGTTGAGCACAGGCGTCGTCGCGATGCCGGGATTCGACGCGATCAGCCGGTCGAACAGCGGTGTGTAAAGCACGAAGAAAAGGCAGATCGAGCCGAACACTTCCAACGCTGTTTCGAGCGCCCACAAGCGGTAGTCCCATCGGTCGCGCCGCAGCACGACGATGTGCAGCACGAGCATGACGACACCGTTGAGCAGCAGCGCCACGCCCCACAGCGTAGGGAACGGGATCACGTCGCCCGGATCGCTCAAGTTGAAGTGAAGCGTCAACCCGCCGACCGCGAGAAAGTAGAGCAGCAGCAGCGTGACGATGACACCGAGCGCGATTCCGAACGCAACCTCAAACCGGTTCACCGTCGCAGGATCATTGACTGGGGGCAGTCCCGCCGGATCGAATGGCGTGGGTTGAGCGCGGAGCGCAAGGGCCGAGCGTTCGAGCACGGCGAAGATCACCACGACGGCCCCGGTGAGAAGCAGGCCGGCCTGTACGGCGGAGATCAGGGCATCAAACAGGCCGCGCAGCATGTCTGTGGGTTCCGGCGCGGTCACTGCGCCGAAGATCGACAGGAACAGCACGATCGGGGGCAGGATCGCCCATCCGTACTGCAGCACCGTGACCATCGTCGGGAAGTACGCCGGCCCAACAAGATAGCGGTCTTCGGAATAGCGTGCGGCCAATGTGCGTGGATCGCCTAGCTCGCGCAGTACAGCCGTAACGTCGTCCGGTGTCGGCGCGCCGCCATATCGATCGTCCAGTTGATCCTGAATCTGCGAGCGCAGTTCCGCCACGATGTCGGCGCGCGGCTTGAGGGGCAGATGCTGTGCGACCTGATACAGGTAGCGGTCGACCAGTTCACTCATTGTCACCGTCTCCCAAAATGCGCCGCATCACGGCGGCTGTCGCAAACCACTCGGCCGAAAGGGTCGTCAGCACCGTCCGTCCCGCCTCGCTGATCCGGTAGTACTTGCGCGGGCGCGCTTCGGACGTGTCCCAGTCGCTCGTGAGCAGGCTCTGCTGTTCGAGCCGGCGCAGCAGTGGATACAGCGTGCCTTCCTCGATCTCAAGCCCGCGTTCCGCGAGTCGCTGAATCAGACTGTAGCCGTAGCTTGCGGACTCAAGCTGGGCAAGCACCGCCAGCACGATCACGCCGCGCCGCAGCTCCAGCCTCAGCTTGTCGATCTGGTCATCCATGTCCGCCATACACTGTGCGTCCTACGATACTGTATATCACACAGCATCAGGATACGATGTGACGCACAGCATGTCAAGGAGTCAGATTCAGGAGTCAGGTCTCAGATTTCAGATGACGCGTGTGGCCCGCAATTTGTGCTTTATCGCATTCTGTCCCCGCCCACATCACCCCGCGCTGCGCCCTCTGGCAGCTGACGACTGACGTCTGAGAACTTCCCTCAGCACTCATCACGTTCCACCCCGTACTATTCAGAGCGCTTGTTGTGAGATGATGAATGCCGCCGTCGCCGGATTGGTCGCCAGCGGGACGTTGTGAGCGTTGCAGATGCGCAGCAGCGACTGGATGTCGGGATCGTGGGGGTGTTTGCCTAGCGGATCGACGAAGAAAAACACCGCAGCGATCTTGCCCTCGGCGACTTTGGCCGCAATCTGCGCATCGCCGCCGATCGGGCCGGACAGCATGCACTCGACCTCGAGATTGGCCGAGTCGATCAGCAGCTTACCGGTGGTGCTGGTCGCGATGAGGTGATACCGCCTGAGGGTGTCCTGATGCTTGAGCGCGAAGGCGATCATGTCGGCCTTCTTGCCGTCATGGGCGATCAGCGCGAGAGTCTTGAGGGGTTCGGTCATGGGCTGGAGATCCGTCAACGCGGCGCGTCGGGGATTGTACCGCGCTCATCCGTTGGTTCAAGCACGAGGCTCAATCGCGGCCGTTTCGTGTTCCGGCCCGTCGTCGCCGTCGAACTCGTCCCACAACATTCGTCCGCGCCGGGCGATGAAATCCACGACGAACTTGGCGTGTTCGCGCAGGGGCCACGGCCGGCCCACGGCGGTCGTCCGCCGGTGCAGCAGCGCGCGGCGCAGATCGCTCGCCGTCCGGCCATCGAACTGCGTGATCCCGGTTCCCACCGCGCCCAGCGAATGCGCGTCGCTGCCGCCCGTCATGCCGAGGCCCAGCCAGCGCGCAACGCACGCGGCGACTGTGTTGCTGCCGGGCAGGATGACGCTTCCATTGAACGTCTCTAGTCCATCGAGGCCAGCGCGCAGCAGGTACACGGGATCGCGCCGGTAGGTGCGTGCCGCGCGCCGTGTGCCGGCCATCTGCGTGAAGAACGGGTGCGCCAAGATTGCGATGCCGTTCTGCTCGTGAATCGCGGCGGCGGTCTCCGCCATCGACAGGCCGGTAGGCGCTGGCTCAGTCACCCACAGCGCCAGCATATGACCCTCCGCCGTGGAAACCTCGACCCCCGGCACGATGTCGAACGGGTAGCGGTCGCGCCGCTCGAACGCCCACACACTGGCGTCGAGCCGGTCATGGTCGGTAATGGCGATCACGTCGAGCGTACCCATCTTAGCGACGTGATCGAGCAGCTCGCGCACGCTCATTGATCCGTCAGATGCGGAGGTGTGGATATGCAGATCGGCGCGGCCAAAATGCTGAGTCGTCACTAGATTTCCCCGGTTCGAGTCCCTGTAAGCTGAACGAGCTGCTGAATGTGATGCGCGGCGGCATTCTCATCTGTCCAGATACGACGGATATGGTCACCGCTGTAGTGGAGTATACAACCGGGCATACGTTTATCCCGGTCTTTATTCACAGCATATGTTGCCAACTCAAGTTCATGACGTGGCCATATACTCACCTCTTGCTTTACCTTCGAAAGCGAGCGGAAAAACAGACCGTCGAGCACTGCTTCGGAAGAAGGCTCGTTGTAACGACCGGGTCACAGGGTTCGCACCGGCGCCGGGCACGCGCGCTACAATTGGCGGTATTCGCGTTCGAGACCGCCGCATGTCCGCGCCACGATTTCTATTTGACGTCCATCTGCATAAAGAAGCCGCCCGACAGCTCCGGCTGAAAGGCATCGATGTGCTTCACGTCGCGACATTGACTTGCAAGATGCGCCGGACAGTCAGATTATGGCGTATGCTATACAAGACGGGCGCGCGATGGTGACGTGTGATGAGGCTACGCGCGGTTCCATTACACGTTTGCCGAACAGGACATCACGCATTACGGCATCGTTTACTTCCGCATGGAAGACCAATGCCAATCAATCAGCATCATTGTGCGCGAAATCGAAACGATTGCGAAAGCAGCGGCCGACGCAGCCGATTTACAAGACCAGTTGTGGAGAGTCTCACTATGATTGAGCCTGTCGCGATTCCCATCAACTACATCGAACGAAAGCCAGACAGCCGCTATTACCGCGTCATCGGCAAAGGGATCACCGTCGAATTCCTCTCGCGCTTCATTGACAATCCTGATTGGCCGATGGAGAGAATCGCGGAGGGCTACGGCCTCACGCCCGCCGAAATTCACGCCGCATGGTCGTTCTACTATGACCACAAAGCGGAAATCGACGCGCACATCGCCGAGCAGACCGCCGATTTTGAGGCGCATGCGGAGGAATCGCGCGCGCAGAAAGCCGAACTCATCCGCAAGTACGAAGCACGCACCGGCAATAAATGGACGGATACATAAAGTGGCCTTACCCCGGGTTAGCGGACGGAGAAAATGTCCGATTGACTGAGCGTAAAGAGAAGGACGATGGGACGTTACAATAAGCCGCCACCGTTCAACCATGACGCGGAGACAACCCCATGGAGTACATCCGGCTCGGCAGCACCGGTATGAAGGTCTCGCGCATCTGCCTCGGCATGATGACTTACGGCGACCCCAGCTGGCGCAAATGGATCCTCGGCATCGACGAAGCCCGGCCCATTGTCACGCGCGCCGCCGAGGCCGGCATCACCTTTTACGACACGGCCAATATGTACTCGCTCGGCGTCAGCGAAGAAATCACCGGCACGCTGATGCGCGAGCTGTTCCCCAACCGCGACGAGGTGGTGATCGCCACGAAGGTCTACAACCCGATGGGCGACAAGCCCAATCAGCGCGGCCTCTCGCGCAAGCACATCATGGACAGCATCGACGCCAGCCTGCGCCGGTTGAAGATGGACTACGTCGACCTGTATCAAATCCACCGCTGGGATTACGACACGCCGATTGAAGAGACGCTCGACGCGCTCAACGACGTCGTGCGGGCGGGCAAAGCGCGCTACATCGGCGCAAGCAGTATGTACGCGTGGCAGTTCATGCAGGCGCTGGCGATCAGTGAACGGCGCGGTTGGGCCAAGTTCGTGTCGATGCAGAACCACTATAATCTCGTCTATCGCGAGGAAGAGCGCGAGATGATCCCGCTGTGCATCGATCAGGGCATCGGCGTCATCCCGTGGAGTCCGCTGGCGCGCGGATTCCTCGCCGGCAACCGCACGCGTGACAAAGGCGGCTCGACAACCCGATCGACGACCGATGAATACGCCCACAGGATGTATTTTGACGATGCCGACTTCGCCGTGCTGGACGCCGTGCTGGCGGTCGCCGAGCGATATGGCGTGAAACCGGCACAGATCGCGCTGGCGTGGATGCTGCACAAACCCGGCGTTCACAGTCCGATCATCGGCGCCAGCAAAGTCCATCACCTTGACGAGCTGATCGCCGCGCTCGACATCACACTCACGGCGGACGACATCGCGCAGCTCGAAGCGCCGTACGTGCCACATCCCGTGCTGGGCCACGCCTGAACCCCGTGTCGCTTCCCAGCATCGTCCTGATCGGGCCGAGCAAGGCCGGCAAGACCACGCTCGCACGGGCGTTGGGCGAGGCGACGGGCTGGCCGTGGCTTGACCTCGACAAGCTGCGTTGGGATTACTACGCCGAGATCGGCTACGATCCGGCGCTGGCGGACGCGCACCGACGGCACGGCGGCATCGTCGAGCTGGCGCAGTACTGGCGGCCGTTCGATGTCTACGGCGTCGAACGCGTGCTGCATGATTTTCCGGCCGGCCATGTGATCGCGTTCGGCGCGGGACATTCGTATTATGATGCGCCCGGTCTGTTCAGGCGCGCGCGCAAGGCCCTCGCTCCGTTCCCACACGTGATCTTGCTGCTGCCGTCGCCGGATATCGTGGTATCCGCCGCGGAACTCGAACGTCGTTTGCGCGAATCCGAGCCGGATATGGAGGAAATATCAATCCGCGGGATCATGGCAATGAACCGCACGTTCCTCACGCATCCGTCCAACGCGCGGTTGGCAAAGCGCACGGTCTACACCCTCGGCAAATCCATCGACGAACTCGTCACAGAACTACTGTACGGGCGCAAGTAGTGTGAATTCCGCCCCCCGGCAACCTCTCACCCTTGAGAGCGTGATGAGTGATGAGTGATGAGTCGTGAGTGAAGGGCAAACCGATCGAACCACGGAGGAGGCAGAGGGGATCCTCGAATACGGCTCGTCTGCCGCGTGGAACCCCTCACGCCGCAGGCCGCCGAGCGTTGAAACGCACGGCTAATACGTTCAAAGCCTACTAAAGAGGCTGTTTGGACGGCGGGAATGGATTGACTCGGCGACGGAGTGAGCCACAAAAGACCCGATCAGACACAGAGCATTCGAGCACACAGAGGAGCGTTCACACCCCGACCGCGCGCGTCCCTTCTCCCCTCTCGCCCTCTGTGGGAGAGGGGCCGGGGGGGTGAGGAAGCACGCGCTGTCACCTCACACATGCGCAACCGGCGTGTACGTGGCGATGTCGTGATTAGTCGTCGCCAAGTCCTCGTAGCTGAGGTCGGATAACTTGCGCCGGCCGCACATGCGCGCAAAGTCGGTCATCTGTGCCGTCCACGCCTCAAAGAAGTGATGCAGGCGTTTGGCGCTGATCCGGTAGTCGAAGCGCATCCGCAGTTCCAGCTTCTGCGTCGCGATTCCCACCGGGCAGTTATTGCTGGCGCATGCGCGGTACTGCTGGCATCCAATCGCCATCATGGCCGCGGTCGCCAGCGCCACGGCATCCGCGCCGAGCGCAATCGCCTTCGCCACGTCCGGCGCGGTGCGGAACCCACCCGTCACCATCAGCTTGACGCCGGTCACGCCGTGATCGTCCAGCCACTTGCGCGCACGCGGGATGGCGTACACGGTCGGCACGCAGATGTTGTCCTTGACGTGCTTGCCGGCCGCGCCCGTCCCGCCCGCGCGTCCATCCAGCGTGATCCAGTCCACGTCCAGCTCGCACGCGGCGGCGAGATCGGCTTCGATACGGCTGGCGGCGAACTTGATGCCAATCGGAATCTTCGGGTTGACCGAGCGAATCCACGCGACGCGCGCCTTCATGTCCGCGACCGAGTTGATGTCGGGGAAACGCGCCGGACTGCGCGCCTCCTGTCCTTCCTGCAGCCCGCGCACTTTGGCGATCTCGGCCGTGACCTTGTGGCTCGGCAGCAAGCCGCCTAGACCCGCCTTGGCGGACTGGCCCATCTTGATCTCGATGCCGTCCGCGCGCGCGATGTTGGCCTCCGTCCAGCCGAAGTAGCCAGACGCCATCTCAAACACATGCTGCTTCGACAGCGCGCGCACCTCATCCAACATGCCGCCTTCGCCGCTGCATGTCATCGTCCCGAACGCCGCCGCCCCTTCCGCCAGCGCCATCTTCGCCTCTCTGCTCAACGCGCCGAAGCTCATGTGGCTGACGTAGATCGGCGCACGCAGTGTGATCGGTTTCTCGCGCTTCTCGCCGATGACGACCGACGTATCGACCGGCTCGTCGTCCAGCAGCGGCAGATGCGCAAGCTGCCCCGGCAAGAAGTACAGTTCGTCAAACGACGGGTAATTGCGGCGCTCGCTGCCCATCGGCTCGACAATTTCGTGTGAACCGCGCGCGAAGGCGTGAATGTCGTGCATCTCATGTTCGAGCACGTCGTCGCGGCGCGCCCACAGGCCGAGGTATTCGTTCTTGAAGCGCGGCTTGGGCGGCACAGCGTCGGCGTCGATCTGCACGCTTCCGCCTTCAACCCGCACCGGATAAGTGGCGATTACCTCTTTCGAGTTCCAGCGGCTGACGCCGGTGCGCACATCGTAATCCCAGCCGTGCAGCGGGCAAATCACGTTGCGCCGTTCATCCATCCGTCACCCAACTTACCCTGCCGGTGCAGGCATGTATTGTCGAGCGCGAAGAATTCGCCCTCGTAGCGGTACAGCGCGATGTCGCGCTCGTTGACGAACACGGTTGTGCCCTTGCCGTCCTCAAGCTGATCGGTCTTGAGCACGTCGACGTAATGGCTCATACTGCCTCCCCCGGATGGTTGCAGTCTTTCGCATCTTATTATATGGAGCCACACGCATTCGTGCTGGCGCACAACGGCATTGTTCACGCGCGGGGGAAAGAGATGCTCAGAAGCCCGTTCGAGCAGTAGTATGGGACGAACGGATTGACACACCGGCTCTCGCCGCCGTGCTGGTCGATCATCACGTCGCAGTCGGTGATTCGCGGGTGAGGTTTGCGGCGAGTGGTTTGTTACGCCCCGCATACGGTGACGCAGAAATCGCGCCGCGTGCGCATAAACCCTACGCCGAATGTCGGACGCCCCGCCGGATCGCCCCTATGGATCCGCTTCAGTTGCGTTTCCCTCAGCACTCGCTGCTCACCACTGTCTTAGATCGCGTCCAATACCGCCTTGGCGATCAGCATGTAGATCAGCAGGCCGGTCGCGTCGACCGTGGTTGAAATCAGCGGCGCGCTGATCAGCGCGGGATCGATCTTGAACCGGCGCGCAACCATCGGGATCACCGCGGCGATCACGTTCGACCACGCGCATACGGCGATCACGGCGGCGGCCACTACGAACGGCAGCGGGTTGCCACTGCCTTCCTGCAGAATCACCCGCAGAAACGCCACCACCCCGAGCAGCGCGCCGAGGATCATGCCGCTGATGAGTTCGCGCCGGATGACGCGCAGCAAATCGCTTTGGCGGATATCGTTGATCGTCATGCCGCGAATAATCATCGTGACCGTTTGCGATCCGGTGTTGCCGCCAGTGCCGATCAGCAGCGGGATATAGAACGAGAGCGCCACCACGACCGACAGCTCGTCTTGAAAGAGGTGCAGCACCTGCGCCGTGATGCTGCCACCGATGAACAGCAGGATCAGCCACACGAAACGCTGCCGGATCACGCGCATGATCGGTACGGTGAAATACGGCGCGGCGCTGGCTTCACCGGGCAAACCGCCGATGCCGAGCATGTCTTCGGTTTGCGCGGCGGTCAGCACGTCGATGGCGTCGTCGACGGTGATGATGCCGAGCATCTTGTCATCGGGGGTGACGACTGGCAGCGCGAGGAAGTCGTAACGGCCGAGGTGACGCGCCGCTTCTTCGGCGGTGGCAGTCGGCAGGATCGTCTCCGGCTCACGCTCCATGAACTCCTTGATCTGCGCGCCGGGCTTCTCCATGATGACCTGTCGCAGGCTCGCCACGCCGATCAAGCGGTTGGCCGGATCGGTCACGTAGATGTCGGTGATGGTTTCGTAGCGTTCGTTCGTCCTGCGCAGAAACGCGATGATTTCGGCCGCCGTCATGTCCTGATTGACCTTGACGAACTTGCGCGTCATCAGACGGCCGGCGCTGTTCTCCGGATAGTTCAGCAGATCGCGGATTTCTTTGGCCGTGGACGGGTGCATCTGCGCAAGGATTTCGTCCTGCCGATCTTCCAGCTCGTCGGCCAGAATCTCGACCAGATCGTCCATCTCCATGCGATGCAGCAGGCTTCCAGCGACCGGCGCGGGCATGCGCTGGAGCAGTTTACGGGCGGTGTACCGGCTGACTTCGATGAGGACATCGGCGGCGACATCCGGCTGAAGCTGGCTGAAGACCGCGTACCGTTCGGTGGGATCGTCAAGCCGTTCGAGAACGTCGGCGATATCCTGCGAATACTGATCGGCCAGCAGGATCCGCAGTTCCTCGAAATGGCCGTCCTCGAGCAGTTCAAGCACGCGCTCGTCGAGGTCATCGGGCGTGAGGTCGATCACTTCTGTCGGAAGGGTTTCGAGATCCTGCATCAGCCTGCCCCTTTTCTGCCACTTGGTGCGCCAGTACAGCGGGTCGCCGCACGGTCAAGCGCGCGTTCGGAAAGACAGCACCTGCCACACTATCCGGTAGAACATACCGGCGCCGCCGCATCGTACGGCCCAGCGGCGCGTACCTCACCAATCGCGGTATTCGACTGTTCGTGCTGATTTGAGGGCAATCAACGCGCGGGCGCCTCGGCAGGCCCATCCCAGCGCGCGGTTGAAGCGGGGAGGGGTCTATGCGCCAAGACCGCCGCTGGCTAAGCGCGGCGTGCTCTCGTCCGTATTGGTACTACTGTCTGGCGACATTTCTTTCCCTAGTTTCCCCAAATGGGGCAGCGCTCAGTATAGCGCAGGTTGGCCCACTCGCAAGGGGGCCAATTCCGTCCGCACACTGGCATTCATAAGTCGGTGGAGACGCGCGGTGAGGCACCGTCCTCCGGCTGACCTCACGTCCCGGACGCGGCAGGCCTTCACGCCCGACAGCATCGGCCGCCCAGACAACGAAGCGCCTCCGCCGTGTCTGGGGGTGGCGGAGGCGCGTTCGAGGATGCCGCGGAAGCTCGAGTCGGTTTAATGCTTCAGACGCGGCGCGATCTTCACGAAATGTACAAGCGGATTAGCAAGCAGCGGGTACAGATTTTCCGTCGCCTCCGCCTGATTGTTGTTCTCCAGCACTTGAATGTAGTGGCCGAGCAGTTCGCGCACGTCCTCCGCGCCGTACTCGTCCATCGGCTGTACTTCGACCATCGTGCCGGCCGCCAGACGCCGCTTAATAGCCTCCGCCGTTAAGCCGAATTCCGGCTGGATACGCTGGTAGATCACGCCGCCGGTCATACCCGCGCCGAGCCACGGCCCCGGATCGCCGAGGATCACCACGCGCCCGCTGGTCATGTACTCGCACGCGTAGCCCTTGAGGTTGGCGCGGGTCGCCAAGCCGCCGAGGTCGTCGCGCAGCGGCTCGCTGATCTCGCCGCCGAAGATGACATCGGCGCCGCTGAGGCGAATGCACGCGCGGGTATCCGCGTTGCCCTGCACAATGAACAGGCCGCCCATCGCGCCGTAGGCGAAGCTCTTGCCCACCGAGCCATCCAGCCGCTGGCCGTAGTGGTTCAAGCCTTTGAGGATCGCCAGTGTGCCGCCGCGCGCGCCCTTTGCGACGCCATCCTGTGCGCCGCCCTCTACCATCACATCCATCGGCGCATCCATAAAAGCCGCCAAGCCGTTGCCGGGGATAGCCGAGTTGCTGAAGCTGAGATGCGCCGCGCTGATGCGCTCGAATCCGGCGTGTTCGCTGCGTTTGAGCGCGCCCGCCAAGTGCGTCCCCAGTGCGCGATCCATCGCCATCACCTGTTCGTCGTCGTAGGTCATCTCGTACTCGCCGTGCGAGACGACCTCCGCTACCACCTGCGTGATCTGCTTGCTGAGGGTGTTGCGTGGACGGGTCAGGCGTGGGCCGCCGCTAAGCGGAGACACGCGCGGCTTGACCTGCACGCGCTTGAGCAGCGGGGACAGGTCGATGCGGCTGTGCCACTCCACCTGTTCGAGCAGGTCGGCGCGCCCGACTAGATCGGTCACTTTTTTGAAGCCGAGCTTGGCCGTCCACAGCTTGATGTCCTCGGCCAGCATCTTGAACACGCGCACGATGCCTTCAACCGCCGTCTCGAACTCGCGCGGCTCGAACGACTTGAGTCCCTTGAGCGCCGCTTCCTCACGCGTCTTGATGTGCGTGGTGATCCCGACGTGGCAGGTGCCTTCATGGCACTTGCGGCAGATCGTACAGCCGACCGCCACCATCGCCAGCGTACCGAAGCCGACGCGGTTGGCACCGAGGCACAGCATCTTGACCACGTCGCGGCCTGACTTCATGCCGCCGTCGGCCCACAGCTCGACCTGATCGCGCAGGCCGCTGTCGATCAACGCGCGGTGCGCCAGCCAAACCCCGATCTCGGCGGGCAGGCCGACATGCCGCAGCGCATGAGCACGCGCCGCGCCGGTGCCGCCGTCGTAGCCGGTGATCCCGATGATGTCCGCGCCGGCCTTCGCTACGCCAACCGCGATGATCCCGACCCCCGGCACGACCGGCAGCTTGACGCTGATGCGTGCATGCGGGTTGGCCGTCTTGAGTTCCTCGATCAACTGCGCGAGGTCTTCAATCGAATACAGGTCGTGGTTGTTCGACGGCGAGATGAGGTCAACCCCCGGCATCGTATGGCGCGCCGCCGCGACCTGCTCCGTCACCTTGAAGCCCGGAAGCTGGCCGCCTTCGCCCGGCTTCGCGCCTTGGCCGATCTTGATCTCGATCAGGTCGCACGAGTTGAGGAATTCGATGTTGACGCCAAAGCGCGCCGAGGCGACCTGCTGCCCGCGGTTCTTGCGGTATTTGCCCATGATGTCGGGCAGTTCGCCGCCCTCGCCGTTGACGCAGATGATGTTGAGGCGGTGGGCCGCTTCGGCGTATGCCTTGTACGACAGCTCACCCTGCGACCCGAACGACATCGCGCTGATCAGCGCCGGCATCATGTGATCGCCGATGGTGATGTCGACCTCGGATGGATCGACCGGCCTGTCCGACGGCTTGATGCGCAAGATATGCCGCAGCGCGACGGGCTGCTTGTCCTCCAGCGCCATCAGCTCCGCCGTGTACTGCTCCAGCGACATCTCGCCGTGCGCCACGTCCTCGGCTTTCTTCCACATCTTCGGGTAGAAGCGGTCGGGGTTCGAGAGCATGGCCTTCGTCTCGCCGCGTAGGTCGGCGGCGCGCTCCTCGGCCCACGCCTTCATGTCCGTCCACGTCAGGCCGCGAATGTCGCTGCCGAAGTAGCTGGGCATATCGAACTGCGCCGCGATGCCTTTGGCGAGGCCGATACTGCTGAAGCTGTGACCGTAGCCGCGCAGTTCGTGACAGCCGATCGTGCTGGTGACCTTCTCAAGCCCTTTGGTCAGCACGCCGATGATCCGGAACAGGCCGTCGACCACGGCCTCGGACGAGATCGCCTCACGCGGGGGCTTGGGGGCAAGGCCGAGGCCGGCAGCATACAGCATGTACGGATTGATCGCGTTGGCGCCGAGGCTGACGGCCATCGCCACGTCATGCAGATCACGGATCGCCCCACTGCGCAGGACAATTCCGCACAACCGGCGCAGGTTGCGGTCGCCATGATCGGTCTCGCGCAGGGCGGTATCGACCGTCGCCGTCACCAGAATCGGGTCGAGCCAATGGCGTGTGCCGTCCATCACCGCGCTGTCGTCCAGCAGGATACAGCGCGCGCCGCGTTTCACGGCCTCGATGGCTTCGGCGCGAATGCGTTCGAGCGCGGACTCGATGGCTTCGTGCGGGGCGGCCGCCATGTCGATGATCGCCATACGCTCGCCGAAAATGGAGAGCAGGTCTTCAATCGGCATCGTGCCGTGCTTGTTGGCCGCTTCGCGCATCTCGTCAAGGCCGCCGAGGATCGCGTGACCGCCGGTCAAAAACGGGGTTTGCAGCACGACGCTCAGCTCGTCCTCGCGCAAGGTCTCGCCGAAGCTGGGGCGCGACCCGACCAACACGCGCACACTGAACTGGGCCGCCTCACGCTCGCGGTCAATGGCGGGGTTGGTGACGACCGCCACGGTCTCCTTGAAGTAGTCGGCGAGGTTCGCGCGGGTATGGCTGATGGCGGCCAGCGGGCCGTCCCAGCCGAGCGAACCGACCTGTTCCTTCTTGGTCTCGACCAGCGAGTCGATGACGGATACGTGATAGCGTTCCCAGCCCATCGCGGCCATAGTCACCGTATTGACCGGAGCGCAGTCGCCCTGCCACGGCCAAGGACGGGCCGCCTCGGCCAGCGCGACCCCGGACTCGATGCGTTCGAGCGTCAGGGTTGGCGCGGTCGCGGGGCTGATCGCCGTGCCGCCTGTTGGGCTTGGGTGTGGGCTGGGCGGCACGAAGTCTTCGAGCGTCAGATGTTCGCCGGTTGCACGCGTGCCGCCGTTCGTGCTTTGGCCGAGGCGCTCGCGGTGACGGCTGTACACATGGCGCAGAACGGCGGGGTAATCGTAGACCTCGATGGGCTGGCCGCGCTTGACACGTAGGGCGATCTTTTCCCCCGGGGCCAGCGGCTTCGCGTCACGGATCATCGAGTCGAGCGTGTACACACCGCGCTCGGACGACGCGAAATACTCTTTGTCGGTCTCCCCGAACCACAGCGGGCGCAGGCCGAGCGCATCGACGCTGAACACGCACAGGTCGGCATAGCGCGCGGCGACCGCCGCCGGCCCCTGCGCGAATGGGCCGAACGTGCGCCGTACCTCATCGACCGCCTCGCGCATCCCGGCCGATTCGGCCGGAAGGTCGTGTTCGAACGGCGGGAAGATGTACGTCATCGCCTCGATCAAGTCGAAGCCGAACTTGGCGCAGAGCGCGTGCGCGAAGCGGTCGACATCCTGCGAGTCGGAGTTGTTCGGGCTGAGGTCGACGCCGAGCATACCGGCCTCCATACGGAAGCGGCTGATCGTGTTGAACTCGCCGTTATGGCCCAACAGCCCGAACGGCTGTGCGCGCTCAAACACTGGATTGGTGTTGGTGCTGTAGCGCGCATGGCCGAGCGTGACCGTGCTGGCGTAATGCGGGTCGCGCAGTTCGGGGTAGTAGCGGCGCAGGATTTCGACGGTGCCCTGCACTTTGTAGACCACGCTGTGCGCCGACAGCGACGCGAAATGCACGCCGAGGTCGCCCTCGATGCGGTTGAGCAGATCGAACAGCACGTGATCCAGCTCGGCCAGCGGAACCTCGCCGTTCAGGCCGGCGATCTGGTAGAACACCGGCTCGTGCTTCTCGGCGCTTGGCCCCAACACCGTGCGGTTGACCTGCCCCGGTTGATCGAAGATAACATGCAGCCCCGCGTCGGTCATCATGCGCACGATGCGGTCGACGAGGTTTTGCGCGCGCGGCTTGTCTTTGGCGGCGATCATCAGGTGGCCGACCCAGAAGCCGCGGTCGGTCGCCAGCGACGAGCGCAGGCCGTGCTGCACCAGTCGGCGCGCCCACAGTTCGCGCGGGATGTCGGTCAAGATGCCGACGCCATCGCCCTCGCCGTCGATATAGCCGGTGCGGTGGCCCATGCGGGCGAGCGCCTCAATGGTGCGTTTGACGTTGCCGTGGGTCGGTTCGCCGCCTTTGCGGACGGCGCACAGTAGGGCGCAGGCGTCACGCTCCTGCGTGTCGATGCGGTGCAAGCCGAGTGATGCGGTGTCAGCGAATGGGAAATCGTGGAAAGAGGTCATGTGGCGGTTTCCCCCGGTGGCACTTGGTAAACGGGCGGGAGACGCGCCGCTGTTAGTCACCTCTCACAAGGCCGGCGCGTCGTGATACAGCCACTTTAACCAACCGGCGGCGGGGCCGGTACGGACAGGGTATCCGATATTTTTTGACTATCGCTTATGCAACGTGCAAAACCGGGCCTGAGCGCGGGGTGAGTCGGCACGGGCTTTCATGCTGTACAGGCACGGCCCGCGTTTGGCATGATTTGGATCCATTCTGACAATTCCCACTGCCGTTATCTTCGCTACAATTGCGATACCAACACGGGAGAGTTCAGCACATGAGTATCTACTATATTGACGGCGAATTCGTTGACGAGAACGACGCGCTCATCCCAGCGACCGACTTGGCGGTGCTGCGTGGTTACGGCGTGTTCGATTTCACGCGCAGCTACGGCGGCGTTCCGTTCAAGCTTGCCGAGCACGTTACGCGTCTGCGGCGCTCCGCCGAGCATATCGAGCTGTCGCTGCCGTTCTCCGAAGAGGAGATCGCCGACATCGTGATGCAAACCGTAAAGCGTAACAATTATCCAGAGTGCACGGTGCGGATCGTCATCACCGGCGGCGCCGCCGCCGATGGGATCACCCCGGCGGGCAAGCCGCGCCTGCTGGTGTTCATCGCGCCGCTGAAAACGATTGACCCGCGCAGCTACACCGACGGGGTCAAGGTCATCACGGAACAGGTCGAGCGTTACATTCCGGAGGCCAAGACGCTCAATTACATTCCGGCGATCAAGGCGCTTCGCCACGCGGCAAAGGTCAACGCCATCGAGGCCATCTACGTCAACCGCGAGGGCTACGCGCTGGAAGGCACGACCACCAACCTGTTCGCGTTCTTTGGCGACACGCTCGTCACGCCTGACATCTCGATCCTGAACGGCATCACGCGCTCGGTCGTGTTGGAACTCGCCGAACAACACTTCCACGTGATTCAGCGGCCGATCAAGCTGGTGGAACTGCTGACGGCTGACGAGGTGTTCATCACCGCCAGCAATAAGCAGCTGATGCCGGTGGTGTCGATCAACGAGACGGTCATCGCGTCCGGCAAGCCGGGCCTGCGCACGCGCAAACTGATGGGCCTGTTCGGCGCGCTGACTGGCGAGCCGATCCCCGGCGCGCTCGAATCGGAACACGCGTAGGGATCGCATCGACAGGCCGCGGTTGAATGCGCGCACCCGTGCGTTACAATGCGCGGTGCGCGGCCTATCCGGGATCGTTCGAACGTGGAAGACCTGATTAAAGCGGTGATCCTCGGCATCGTCGAGGGACTGACCGAATTTCTACCGGTGTCCTCGACCGGCCATCTCATCATCGCGTCGAACGTGCTGGATTTTCAGGCGCTCGGCGGAACGTTCGAGATCTTTATCCAGATCGGCGCGGTGCTGGCGGTCGTGTGGTTCTACCGCGCCGAGCTGATCCGGCAGGCGCGCACCGTAACGACCGATCCAGCCGTGCGCAACCTATGGCTGACAATTGTGATTGCAGCGGCGCCAGCGGGCGTGATCGGGATCGCGCTGCGCGGCTGGATCAAGGCGACACTGTTCACGCCGGTGGTGGTCGCCCTCGCGCTGATCGTCGGCGGCATCGCGTTCATCGTGATCGAACGCCGGCCGCGCGCCAGCGAAGCCGAAACCGAGTCACACGAGGCGCTCACGCTCCGGCAGGCGATCTTGATTGGCGCGGCGCAGGTCTTGGCGTTGATCCCCGGCGTGTCACGTTCTGGCGCGACCATCCTCGGCGGACTCGCGGTCGGGCTGTCACGGCCGGCGGCGACGGCGTTCTCGTTCTTTCTGGCGATCCCGGTGCTGGGCGGCGCTGCGCTGGTCGAATTGGCGGCCAGTCTTGACGAAATCAACGGCGACGCGCTGGGTCTGCTGGCGGTAGGGACGGTGGTGAGCATGATCTTCGCGTTTCTCTCGGTGGGATGGCTGCTGCGCTACGTCTCGCGCAATACGTTCACGCCGTTCGGCTGGTATCGCATTGCGGCGGGTGTTGTGGTGCTGTTTCTGTTCGCCGTGCCGGGTCAGGTGAAGGCGGCGGGGCTTGAAACCCTCACCCCCGGCCCCTCTCCCTCAAGGCGAGGGGAGGCTGACGTGTTGAGCGCGGATTATTCGGCACTTGACCCCTCACCCCCTAGCCCCCTCTTCCACAAGGGGCGAGGGGAGACTGCCGCGATAGGTGGTTTGTACTCATCACTCAGCACTCAGAGCGTGTTTGAAAAGTTGAAAGAATGGGATAAAGTGGGGGTATGACAACACGAAAAGCTTATCCCAGTGACCTGAATGATGCAGCGTGGGCCAAGATCGAAGCGATCTTGCCAACGACCAAGATGGGCCGCCCGCCTAAGCATAGCCGCCGTGAACTGCTGGATGCGATCTGGTATGTGCTGCGAACCGGCATCACGTGGCGAGCGTACCGCACGAC
>JZRA01000108.1 GCA_001567485.1 Chloroflexi bacterium OLB13 | reverse complement strand
TGCAAGCCTATCCCACGCGAGGTAAACAGATTCACGATGCGAACTTGATCGCCGCAATGCTTGTCAGCGAGATTGACACGTTACTGACGCTCAATCTCGCTGACTTCCAGCGCTTTGCCGACAAGATCAAACTTGTCTCGCTGGAAGAAAAGTCATTGAAATAGAGTATCGGGGCTGACCTTAGCGCCGCCGCTCACGTTGGTCACAGTTCGGCTCAGGAAGAGCGGGCGCAGCAGCACATCAAGGTTGTCGGTGCTGTACACGTGAATTCCAGCGTCGATCAGGATCTCAAGAGGTCGGAGCTGCGTTCAGCAGGTCGCCAGTGACGGGGTCAACACCGGTGCTGACGGCGGCGGGAGGAGTGTGGTCGGTCACGGTCATAGCGTGCAGACGGTAGATAACGGTCAGACCGCGATAGCTTAACACAGCCCCCGAAGCGCGAGTAGGGGCCGGCGGTTGGAAAGCGGTTAGGGATCGGGTGGACGGTTAGGTGAGAGGAGTCAGTTTTCAGGGGTCAGTTGTCAGGTTTCAGGCGTCAGGGGGCAGTTGGTAGAAGTCACCAGCCCACACAGACAACATCACCCACCGCGCGCCCGTCGTTCTCTCCTCTCCCTTGAGAGAGTGATGAGTGACGAGTGATGAGTAAAGAACAAACCGACTGAACCACAGAGAACACAAAGATCACAAAGAGAAGGTTCGTAGGGCCGTCCCGCCGGCTCGGACACTACGCCCCACCCACTACCACGCACGCACGTCGTTCTCCCCTCTCGCCCTCTGTGGGAGAGGGGCCGGGGTGAGGGTAAAAGCGGACATAGAGCACACAGAGAACGGGGAGATCACAGAGGGAATCCTCGAATACGGCTCGTCCACCGCGTGGAACCCCTCACGCCGCAGGCCGCCGAGCGTTGAAACGCACGGCTAATACGTTCAAAGCCTACTAAAGAGGCTGTTTGGACGGCGGAAATGGATTGGCTCGGCGACGGAGTGAGCCACAAAAGACCCGATCAGACACAGAGCATTCGAGCACACAAAGGAGCCTTGTAGGGCCGCCCCGCCGGCTCGGACACTACGCCCCGCCCACTACCACGCACGTCGTTCTCCCCTCTCGCCCTCTGTGGGAGAGGGGCCGGGGGTGAGGGGATAAAAGCGGACACAGAGCACACAGAGAACGGGGAGATCACAGAGGGAATCCTCGAATACGGCTCATCCACCGCGTGGAACCCCTCACGCCGCAGGCCGCCGAGCGTTGAAACGCACGGCTAATACGTTCAAAGCCTACTAAAGAGGCTGTTTGGACGGCGAGAATGGATTGGCTCAGCGACGGAGTGAGCCACAAAAGACCCGATCAGACACAGAGCATTCGAGCACACAGAGGAGCCTTCACACTCCACCGCACGCACGTCCTTCTCCCCTCTCCCTGAGGGAGAGGGGCCGGGGGTGAGGGTTGCTCGGAGTGACGAGTGATGAGTAAAGAACAAACCGACTGAACCACAGAGAACACAGAGCAAACGAGAGCACACCGCGAGACGTTCACACTCCCACCGCACACACGCCCGTCCTTCTCCCCTCTCCCTGAGGGAGAGGGGCCGGGGGTGAGGGTTGCTCGGAGTGACGAGTGAAGGACAAAACCGACTGAACCACAAAGGCCACAGAGGACACAGAGGGGGCGCTTCGCGCCCGCAGAAAACAGCGATCAGAAAACAGCGATCAGAGCTATTCAAGAGAGCGGGCACAACGCACCCCGAAATCGCCGCTCCAGCTAGGCAAACGCCTGATGCG
>JZRA01000107.1 GCA_001567485.1 Chloroflexi bacterium OLB13 | reverse complement strand
TGTTGAGAAACAGGCCGTCGGCGAAATGATCGCGCACGAGGCGTTTTCGCAGTGTATCCGGCGCGACTGCTTCGCCTTTCACCACGAAGCATTCGCCGGTGAAGTGACCACTTTCACGCCAGATGCGCCAGCGTTGATCCGCGACCGGTTCGACGTGATAGCGGTAGACCATCGTCATGGCGGCCTGCGCTTCGCCGTTCAGCGGGATTGCGGCAGGGATTGGAAAGCCGACGTCGGCCAAATAACGCCCATCGTCGAGGGTTACGCTCAGCGCGCAGTGCGGATCGACGTGTTCCTTGCTCATATCGCACAGGTGGCGTGTGACGTCATAACCGAGTTCGGTCAACAGTGCGGCGGCGGCGCTGTTGCTCTCAAAGCAAGTGCCGCCCAATCCGCGCTCAAGGGCGTCATCGAAGAACGCGTCTGGATCACGGGCGTACTGCTCTGGCGAGCCGGGGTGGGTATGGCGCGCGATGCGTGATGCGCTCTCCCACGGGATACGCTCGCTCCACGCGATGAGAAAGGCGTGCAGCGCAGCGCGCGACGGCTCCGCGCGTTCGATCCGTAAGTGGTGCAGGATGCGGTCGATATTCATCATGGCGTCCGAAGTGTTGGAAAGATGTCGCAGACTGGCAGTGATAGGCCGGGCAGCGTGTCCGCGCCGGAAAGCAAGCCGTCGGCCCCGACCACGATTTCGTCCAGCCCCGGTTGATACACCTCGGCGGCACGATCCCCGGTGAAGACGAGCCACACGAGGCGCGTTCCCGCCGCGAGATACAACTTGACGTTGCGACGCATCACCCGCTTCGTGTCGTTTTGCGATTGAACTTCTACCGCGAAATCAGACGCGCCCCTGAAGAATTCACGGGTGATCTGCGATAGGATGTAGCCGCCTTCCGCGCTCATGACAACGCCGAGGTCGTTTGCTGCGACAAAATCGCCGGGCTTGCGGGTCAGCGAAGCAGTAACAATCGAAGGCAGCGTTCCGGATGGCGATACCTCGAAGACCTCTCCGTGGATGAGTTCGTAGTCGAATACCGAATCGTCGCGCCGTGCGGGCAGTTCCTCGAACTGCGCGATGGTCATGCTCTGCCGATCGATGCTGGACATAGCGCAAATCTCTGCCGGCCGGACACTCAGATTGTATCACGGGCGATGCCCACGCTGCGGCCAGAACAAAAGCGCCTCTGCCAGTAGGTTCGGCAGAGGCGCGCGTGTTTGAAGGGGTGGGGCGACGCTTAGTTGGGCAGCATCGAGTGAAGCTGGCGGATGAACGACGTCGCTTCGAGAGGCTTGGGGAAGTACGCCGTGAAGCCCTGCTCGATGGCGGTCACGGCCAGCTCGGTCGAGTGGTAGGCCGTCACCGCGACGCACGGCATGTCGGCAGTCTGCGGGTTGCTGCGGATGTGTTCCAGCACGCCCCATCCGTCGATACCGGGTAGGGCGAGGTCGATGATGGCGACCGCGTAGTCGGCGCCGCTGTTCAGATAATGGAGGGCGTCCTCTCCGCTCGCCGCGACGTCGAACTCCATCCGCTGATGGCGCAGCAAGCGCGCCACCAAGTCCTGACCATCGGGATCGTCCTCTACAACGAGAAAACGTACATTGCTCATGTCGGGTTATCCTTCCTTAGTGAGTTCGGGTGTGAAGTGGTGACTCAGTTCCGGGATGTCGACCAGCAGACGAAGAAGATCGTGCATGAACGTCTTCACCGTCAACGGCTTGGTCATGTAATTGTGAAAACCGGCGGCGATCCCGCGTTCGCGGTCGCCAATCATCGCATGCGCGGTCAGCGCGATGACCGGGATTTCTGTGGTTGACCGGTCGTCTTTGAGTTCGAACAGGAAGCCCCAGCCATCCATGACCGGCATCGACAGGTCGGAGATGATGAAATCCGGCCGCCACTTACGGACGATTTGCAAGCCTTCCTGTCCGTTGGTTCCGGTTTGTACTTCAGCTCCATAGATCGTCAGAATACGGCGGGCGACATCCAAGCTGTCGGGTTCGTCATCGACCACAAGAACTTTCCAACCCTTGAGGACGTCTTTCGCAATTGCACTCATCGTACTTACTCCACGGCCATTTCTGCAGGCATCTCAGCGACGGAGACTTCGAGCGGGAGTGTGACGGTGAACACGCTGCCCAGCCCAACTTCGCTCGTGACGCTGACCTTTCCGTTAAGGAGACGGCACAGGTTACGGACAATCGCAAGTCCGAGGCCCGAACCGCCGTACATACGTTTGGACGATCCGTCGACCTGACGGAATTCGTCAAAGATGTAATTCAGCGCATGCGGCGGGATACCAATCCCGGTGTCCGCAACGCTAATCACCCAACTGTTCGTGCGGCCGGTGATCGTGAGATCGACGGCGCCCTTCTCTGTGAACTTGAACGCATTCGACAGCAGGCTCACGGCGATCTGCGTGATGCGATCCTTGTCACCGACGATCTGCGCGGGGAGCTTATCGTCGACCGTGACCGTGAAGTCGAGGCCCTTCTCCTGCGCGAGAACTTCCATCTGCGACTTCCACTGACCGGCCATGTCGTGCAGGTCGAAGGGCGCGCTGACGATCTCCATACGGCCGGCCTCAATACGCGCCAGATCGAGTACCTCGTTGATGAGCAGCAGCAGGCGCTGGCCGTTCTTATGAATGCGTTCGATCATGTCAAGCGTGTCGTCGTCAAAGTCGCCCGCCAAACCCTCGGTCATCAAGCTGGTGTATCCGAGCATGGCGTTCAGCGGCGTGCGCAGCTCGTGCGACATGGTCGATAGGAATTCCGACTTCAAGCGCACACTCTCCTGCGCCAGCGCATTGGCCTTCCGCAGTTCAGCGGTACGCTCCTGAACGCGTGCTTCCAGTGTGCGGTTCAGTTCGTTGAGGTCGCGCTCGCGCAAAGTCACCGTGTCGGCCATCTGATTGAAGCTGTGCGCCAAAACACCGAGTTCGTCGCGGGTGGTCTCAGGCACGCGCGTATCCATCTCGCCCGCGCTGAACTTCTTGGCGAGTTCGGTCAGCTGATGGATCGGGGAGACGATCAGCCGCGAGACGCCGAAGCCCAGCACGGCCGCGAAGCCGAGGCCCAGCAGCGCGCTGATGACGATGACGAGGTTGGACTGCGCGATGACAGCAAACGCATCTGCGGTACTAACGTGCGCGACCACGAACCATCCGAGCGCATCGATAAACGGATACTCCGACACGTCGGCGACGTTCAGGCGGTAAACGATGTTATCGGTGTTTTCGTAGGATGTTTGGATCGATGTAGATGCGGGGAACGCTGCTACCTCAGCCTGTTCATCCGCGTCGAGCAGGGTGAACGCGCTAGCCTCGCTGCTTCCGGTCTGCTCGCCGACGCGAATGTCTGCCCCGAGGTACAGATGGAGCGCGGCGCGCTGGCCGTCGTTGGCCGAGGCGAACAAATCGACCAGACTGGTGAACAGATACGTCGAGCGCAGCACACCGATCGTGCTGCCGGCCGAGGCGCCGGACTGAGCGCGAATCGGGATGGCTACGGTGAGCGCGAGGCTGTTGGAGCTTTCATCGAACTCCGGCTGGCCGATGTAGATCGCGCCCTGTCCGCCGTTCCACGTGGCCTGCCACCATTCCTCGTCCGCCTGATAATAGTCGGACGTGCGGTTGGTCGATGCGATCAAGGCGCCGGCGGCATCTGTGGCGAACACTTCGACGTGATTCGGGACGGCCGTCTTGAACTCGCGCAGTTCGTCGGCCAGTTCGTTGTTCAAGACGCCGGCGATCAGGGCGTCGCTGTCGGATGCGCCGCGCCACTGCGTGTCGAGTATCGTGATGTCGTCCAGCGACTGTGGGGCGCTGTTCTGCGCCTCGACCGATTCCCGCAGGCTGCGGCTGAGGCTCAACACTTCGATGCGGCCAACGACATCTTGCGCGAGTACGGTGTCAAGCGAGCGGGTGAACGTCACGGCGACGTCGCGCAGGCTGTCCGACTGCACGGCGATCTGCTGAGATGTCGTCACCGATGCGACGAGAACACCCGTCACGCCGAGCGTGACGACGACGACGACGAGGATCGTTAGATACAGCTTGGAAAAGACGGGTAGGTTACGCAGGCGTTTGAGGATGCCGGAGTTCGGCGCGCGCTGCGAAACGGCTTGAGTCTTTCGCTCCATAAGGCGTTCCCTTTGTGAACATACGGGACAGATTGACGGACGGGGCTGTTTGGTTGCGATGGAACTGGAAGTCCACGACCCGAGTGATGACAGACTAGAGGATAAATTGTGAAACAATAAAGATCCAAAAAGAAATCGTATTCCAATCAATTGTTTGAGGATTGTAACAGGTGTGCCGTGATTTACCGTGCGGAGCCATTCGACGCAGCGGCAGGCGCGGTTGGCAGCGGCGGGTGCGGAATCTGCGCGAGCCTGTCCAACCTGCGGCGTGCGAACGGCAGCGTCAGTCCGTGATATGCGGCGCTGGCGATGGCGCGCGGATTGACGCGCTGGCCGCGGCGGAGGGCAGCCCATGTCTTACGGGCGCGGTATTCCTTGTGGATGACCGTGTGAAGCTGGCGGTAGAACACCGTCGTGAACGGGCCGCGGTACAGCATGGCGAGGTCTTCGCTGTCGACCCAATTGGCGCGTTCGCCCAATTCGAGCTTGACGCGCTCGTAGAACGGGGTGCCGGGCAGCGGATAACTCACGCTGATTCCGACATCGTCCGGCATCAGGTCACGCACCATCTGCAAGGTTGCCTCGATGTCCGCGCGGGCCTCGCCGGGGTAGCCGAACTGCAAGAAGAACGCGACTTTCACGCCGTGCGCGTGCAGCTGCTTCGCCGCCTCGTAGACCTGCGCGACCCGCGTGCCTTTGTCCATCGCATCGAGGATCTTCTGCGATCCTGACTCAGCGCCGACCCACACGATCTCCGCGCCGGCCCGCGCCAGCGCCGGGATCGTTCGGCCACGCAGCAGCAGATCGACGCGGTTGAGCGACTTGAACGGAATGTGAACGCCCTGCGCGTCCAACTCGTCGGCGAACTGCTCGATCCACGTATCCTGAATGCCCATGATGTCGTCCATGAACCAGAGGTGATCGGGCTGAACGTGATCGTGCAGCCACTTCATTTCGGCGACGACGTTCTGCGGGGTGCGGACGTTGTACTTCTGCCCCCAGATCGGCTTCGCGCACCAGTTACAGTGGAACGGGCATCCGCGCGTCGTCACCATGTTGACGCTGAAGTAACCGTGATGTTCGCGCCACACGCGTTTGTACCGGTCGAGATCGACCAAGTCCCACGCCGGGAATGGCAGCGCATCCAGATCACGGATCACCGGCCGGGGAGGCGTCTTCTCCATCACGCCCCCGCGCAAGAACGCAATCCCCGCCGGAAGGGAAGAGAGTGCTGAGGAAAAGAGAAGTGATGAGTCCTGCGTGTCAAGTGATGAGGAAAAGAGGAGTGATGAGTCCTGAGTGTCAAGTGATGAGGAAAAGAGGAGTGATGAGTCCTGAGTGCCGAGTGATGAGAGAGAGTCACCCCTCGCGCTATCCGCAGTCTCCCGTCTCCCTGACGACTGAATGGAGCACCGAAGATCGGGAGAGGGGCCGGGGGTGAGGGCTTTCGCGCTGAAGATCGTCAACACCTCCAGCAGCGTCTCCTCGCCCTCACCGAGGATCACTACGTCCGCGCCATGTGTGAGATACAGGTTCGGGTGATCGGTCATGTCTGCGCCGGCCGCAATCACCATACAGCCGCGTTGTTTGGCCGCCGCGATCATCGCAAACGCCGCCCCGCGCATACGCAGCAGCGACATCTTACTCAGGTAGTTGAAATTATCCTCGTACAGCACCGCGATTCGCGGCTGATAGCGGTCGAGCGCGTCGATCCACTCGGCCGGGCCGCTGGCGAGCATGGCGTCGAACAGCGCGACGTCGTACCCTGCACGGCGGACGACAGCCGCAGCGTATAACGTGCCAAGCGGCGGATAGGGCTGCATCGCCCTGTACAGCTTCGGGTCGAAGATCAGATAGTACGATTGGCCGAAGAGGATGTCGGTCACGGGACAGCCTTCAACTCGCTAGACGGCCATTGTACACGCGCATCCCGTGCTACGCGCCGCATTCGATCGTGAGCGTTACGGTGTCGTCATGGGTGCCGGCGAGGTTAATAATGTACAGGCCGCCTTCTTCGAACACGAACGGGAGCGTCTTTGAGAATCCTGACTGCGCAAGCAGCGTCGCCGGGCTGTCAGCGAAATCCGATGATGTATATCTCGCGACGCGAATGTAGTCCGGATAGTTGCGATAGAGATTGGTATCGCCACCCGCTGTCAAAACGGCACGCGTTCCGCTGCGGATTTCCAGTACGCCGCCAACAGACGAACCGACAGTGACTTTGCTGTCATTAGGGTCGTCATCCGGCGGAAATGTGTATTCGATGGTCGTTCCGCCAAGGGCGCACAACTGCCGTCCGGTTCGATCCACGATGCTGCCCAGCAGGTCGGCTTCGGTCAAGCCGGCCGCGACCTCAACCGGTTCTGGCACGACCGCGCCGAGCAGAGGCGTCAGCGCGGTGAACGCAGCAGCGTCGTAGCCGTTAACGGTCGGGTCGCCGCTCGGCAGTCCTTCGGCGTTGAGCGGGATGCTCGCTTGCGCGCCGGCGGGCACGCTGACCGTGCGCTCGCCGACCGTAACGCGCGCCGTGCCCTCCAGCGTCGAGAGCGTCATGGCTGTGCCCCAGTTGGCGGTCAGGAAGGCCGTCGATCCAAGCTCGACGCGCACCTCGTTGATTAGCAGGGTGACACGTCCAACGCCTTGCGGCGTCTGGATCAAGAGGCCGTCGCTGGGGGCTTCCGCACACTGTGGGCGGCCGATGCCGGTGCGCAGCGTGAACGCCTGCATTGGGCCGTAGGTCGTCCCGCCAACGGTGGCGGTCGGTTCCAGTTCGGGCAGCGCGGACGGATCCCCTTCGGCTTGCGTGACGGACAGCGCGACCCATCCCGTCGTGTCGTCGTCAATGCGAACCAGCACCCAATCGCCAGCGGCATTGCGGCCGAACGCCTTGACCGGCTCTCCGGGCGTAAGCGTGGTAATCACACTGTTGCTGGTGCTGGGGCCGCTGCGGACGTTGACATTGTTCCGGGCAGAGATCAACACCTCAGGCAGCGCGGTGTCTGCGCCACGGTTCTGCACCGCGACCTCGCCGATCAACACCATCGTGACGTTCTGGCCGGGCAGCGAGTCTGGAAGGTTAGCCTGAAGGCTCATGACCGAAATCCCCCATTCGTCCGGCGTGATCATCGGGCTGAGGTTGAGTGAGTCGATGTCGGTCAGCGCGAGCAGATCGCCGGGGGCGTCAAACGAGGCGACCGGGCTTTCAGGCTTGAGCGAAACGTCGATGAGCCGATTGCCATAGCACGCTTGGTTGCGGCCCAAGTTCTCGCAGGATGACTCCGTTTGGCTGAGCGCGCGCTGCACAAGCGAGATACACGAATCGGCGGGCTGGGCGAAGGCGGGGATCAGCGTAAGCAGGGCAGTTGTGATACCGAAAAGGACGAGTCGCATACGACCTCCTGAACGGTGGTGTCAACACCTGAGTCCGGGCCGCCGCGTGAGTTAACGGCGACGACCGGAGGATGCCACCGACGGCATACTCAGTATAGCGCGAACTCGTTTTCGCAGTTGGCGGCTACTGCGAAGATTGCTCCGGCGACTCTGGCAGCGGCGGGAAGATGTCTTTGACCGCGAGCGTGAACCCCGGCAGCACCGGCGCACCGTCTAGCGTATCGGCCTCCGTGAGTGTTTTGTGGGCTTGGCCGGGTATGTAGACCTCGACCGTGCGAGTCTCCGGGAAGACCAGCCAGCACACCGTCCCGGCGGCCATATAGGTTGTGACCTTGTAGCGCAAGCGGCGCTGTGAATCGAAATCCGACGGGTAGTCGACTTCTACGGCGAGGTCTGGCGCGTCCGGGTTGTAGCCGCGCGTGGCGATTTGCCGGTCTTTGCGGATGAACGCGACATCCGGCGCGTAGCGATCGCCCTCGACGCGATATCCGCCCGCTTCGCCGGTCACGAAACCTAGATTGTGGGTCTCGACCCACTCACCGATGCGGCGATTGATGCGCGACGAAATGATAGATGACCAGATATTCGACGGCACTTCAACCACCTCTCCAGCGATGAGTTCGAGAATCTTGTCGGCGTTTTCCGGTTGTTCGGCAAAGCGCTCGAACTCCTCGGCCGAGGTTAATGCGGGGACATTGAGTACCATCGCGTCGCCTCCGTGACGAACTTGTCGATCATCTTTGATTATAGTCGATACGGCGCGCTACAATCGACCGCATCTCAGCGAACATCGCGCCGTAGGGGGAACGCCCGTGAACGTGCTATTTGCGAGTGTCGAAGCAGCGCCGTTCGCCAAGGTGGGCGGCATGGCGGATGTCGTCGGCTCGCTGCCGGCGGCGCTGCGCGGGCTTGGGATCGACGCGCGGGTGCTGCTGCCGGGCGCCGGCGTGATTCAGCACGCGAAGCACAACATCCAGCCCCTATTCAACTTCCCGTTCAAACATCAGCGCGGCGAGACGGACGTCCATGTGTACGGCGTCGAACATCACGGCGTGCCGACTTACTTCGTGCAGGCGTGGCCGTATATCGGCGGCGAGTCCTCGGTCTATCAGGATCTCAGCGCCGACTACCCGCGCTTCATCTTTTTCAGTCAGCTCGTTCAGGCGGTCGGTTACCAACTCAGTGTGCGTGACGGCTTCACCGTGGACGTGCTGCACGCGCACGACTGGCACACCGGACTCGTGCCGTTCTTGCTGGAGGTGAGCCGCTGGCAGAAGGAATGGCGCGGGGTCGGTTCGCTCATCACCATCCACAACATGGCGTATCAGGGGAACTGGTCGGGGCCGTTTCTGTATGAGGCCGGCGTGCCGCCGCGCATGGATCCGCGCCTGTGGGCGGGGGGACGGGACAACAACCTGCTCGCCATCGGGATCAACTATGCCGACTTCGTGACGACCGTCAGCCCGCGCTACGCCATTGAAATCCAGCACGAGCCGAACGGGTACGGACTGCAAGGGCTGGTGCGCGCGCGCCTGCCCGACCTGCGCGGGATCCTCAACGGTATCGACATGGAGTACTGGAACCCGGCCACCGACCCGATGATCGCGCAGCACTTCGACGCCGATACGTGGGAGGAGCACCGGCCGGTCAACAAAGCCGCCTTGCAGCGCCGCGCCGGCCTGCCTGAGCGCGATGACGTGATGCTGATGGGGATCGTCAGCCGGTTGACGCAGCAGAAGGGTCTCGATCTACTGCTGCCGGCGATGGAAGGCGCGCTGCATTCCCATGATGTGCAGTTGGTCGCGCTGGGCAGCGGCGAGGACTCCTACGAATACGGGTTCCAGCGCCTGTCGCAGATGTTCGGGAACCGATGCGCCTACATGAACGGCTATTCCGAGGAACTGGCGCATCAGATCTATGCCGGATGCGACCTGTTCTTGATGCCGTCGAACTTCGAACCGTGCGGCACGTCGCAAATGCTGGCGATGCGTTACGGCGCGCTGCCGCTGGTGCGTGAAACAGGCGGCCTTGCGGACACGGTTCAGAACTACGATAACCTGACCGCCGACTACGGCACGGGCTTTACCTTTTTGTGGCAGCAGCCGTACGCGCTGTACAATACCTTTAAGTGGGCGCTAGAGACCTATCAACAGCGGCGTGAGGCGTGGAACCGCATGGTTCAACGCGCAATGCAGATCGACTTCAGTTGGGACATCAGCGCGCGGCAGTACGCCGATCTGTATGCCGAGTCGAAGGAGCGCCATCGCTGATCCCCGTCATGTGACAACTATCCTCTTTTATGACCTGAGCGCAGCGCTCATTGTTATTACCTGTACATGGATTGGAGGTACGCTGTGAGAGTTAAAGCGATTATCCTCGCCGGTGGAGAGGGAACCCGGCTCGCCACCTTAACCGCGAAGCGCGCCAAGCCGGCCGTCCCGTTCGGCGGCAAGTACCGCATTATCGACTTCACGCTGAGCAACTGCGTCAACAGCAATATCTTCGACGTGATGATCCTGACGCAGTACCGCCCGCACAGCCTGAATAATCACATCGCGCGCGGCCGGCCATGGGATCTCGATCGCAGCTTCAGCGGGGGCGTGCAAATCTTGCAGCCGTATAAGGGACGTTTCGACACCGACTGGTATGCGGGCACGGCCGACGCGGTCGCGCAAAACATCAACTTCGTGCGCAGCGGCCGCCCGGAACACGTACTGCTGTTGAGCGGCGATCACATCTATCAGATGGACTACGACTTGTTCATTCAGTATCACCGCAGCAAGGGCGCCGATCTGACGATGGCGACCATTCAGGTGCCGCTGGACGAAGGCTCGCGCTTTGGGATTTGCGCGACGGACGACGACAATCGCGTGATTGATTTTGTCGAGAAGCCGGCCAACCCGCCCGGCACGCTCGCCAGCATGGGGGTGTACGCCTTCAACTACGATGTGCTTGAGCGCGTGCTGAAAGAGGATCACGACGACCCCACCAGCAGCAAGGACTTCGGCAAGAACATCATCCCGAAGATGATCCGCGAGGGGATGAACGTCTACGCATATCCATACGGCGGCTACTGGATCGACGTCGGCACGATCGACAGCTACTGGGAAGCGCACATGGATCTGCTCGAGTCGCCGCCTTCGCTCAACTTGAACGACCGGACGTGGGTTATCCACACGCGTTCGGAAGAACTGCCTCCGGTGCGTATCTACAACGGCGCACAAATCCGCGACAGCCTCGTCACCGACGGCTCGACGATTTGCGAAGGGGCGGTGGTGGAACGGTCGGTGCTGTCGCCCGGCGTATTCGTCGGCCCCGGCGCGGTCGTGCGCGATTCGGTGATCCTGAACGACGCGTATATCGAGGCCGGCGCGGTGGTCGAGCGGTGCATTCTCGACAAGATCGTGGTGGTGGGCAAGGGCGCGCGTGTCGGCAAGATCGCGGAAGTCGGCGAACTCGGCATCACCTGCGTCGGCAAGAACACGCACATCCCGGCGGGGTATACGATCGGGCACAGCGTCATCCTCGGCACCGATCTCAACCCGAACTACTTCGAAGCGTTCCCGAACAAGCTGATCCCCGCCGGCACACAAATCGGCTACAAGAAGGGCTAACGTCCCGTGTGGACGCGTTTGTGGGAGGCTTCGGCCTCCCTTTTTCATTGAAGCGCCGGACACAGCAGACAATCCTACGCCTGCTCTACGACGCTCAAGAATTGTCGGAAAGTTGATTCTTTTACTGTTTGCATAACGGGGATAGCGAATACACTAGAGGATGACCGTCTGCAAATTGTGACGAGGATGGACATCACAATGAGCCGTACACTCGCCCCGATGACCCGCGCCGTGCTGGCGCTGAGTCTTGTCTGCCTGTTGGGCTTCGCGTCTGCGCAAGAACGGCTGACCGTGCCGCAAAGTCCCGATGCGCAGCAGACTGACCCGATCCCCACGGTGCAGCCCATCGTCCCGCCGGACAACGGCCTCGGACGCTTCGACCCGAACAGCCTCCAGCCGCCTGTTGCGCCGGTTGCTGTGCAGGGCCTCGGCCGTTACGCCTTCGCCGCCGATAAAGTCGATCCGACGCTTGCTGCCGCGATCACGCCGGCGCTGATAGGCGATAATGTCTCTGCCGAGGCTGTGGCCCGCAACGCCTTCCTCCCGCAGGACGGCAAGGGTCGCTATGAGGTCGTCGTATGGGGTGGGAAGATCGGCGGCGCGCGCGTCGCCAACAAAGTGCTTGAAGCGGGCGGGGTTGTGCAAGCCATCGACGGGGCCGGCGTGTACGCCAAGCTCACCGCCGTGCAGATCGTCA
>JZRA01000106.1 GCA_001567485.1 Chloroflexi bacterium OLB13 | reverse complement strand
ATCCGAGTGTTCTCGCGGGGGGAGTCGTGAGCCGCTACCAGTTCATCGCCAAGCAACGAACGGAGTATCCGCTGCGGCGGCTGTGCGCGGTACTGAAGGTATCAACCAGCGGGTTCTACAGTTGGCTGAAGCGCTCGCCCAGTCGTCGCACGCAAGCCAATCACCGGCTGAGTGTGCGGATCCGAGCCATCCATGCGGCAAGCCGCCAGACCTATGGGATGCTGCGCGTTCAGGCCGAGCTGCGCGCACAAGGCCAACGCGTGGGCAAACACCGGATTGCGCGGCTGATGCGTCAGATGGGCTTACAGGCCAAAGGACGGCGACGTTTCAAGACAACCACTCGGCGCGCTGAGACCCATCGCCGCGTTGCGAACCGGCTGGCAGGGGATTTCACGGCCACGCAGCCGAACGAAAAGTGGCTGTCGGATATCACCTACATCGCGACCCACGAAGGATGGCTGTATCTGGCCGGTATTCAAGACGTGTTTTCGCGGCGGATTGTCGGCTGGGCGATGAGCGACCGCCCGACCAAAACCCTCGTCTGTGACGCGTGGAAACTGGCGGTAGGACGGTATGGCGCACCACGCCTGCATCATTCCGACCAAGGCAGCCAATACACCAGCGACGACTACCTGCGCCTGCTGGAGAATGACCACGTGACCCTCAGTATGAGTGATGTCGGGCGCTGCTATGACAACGCCATGCAGGAGAGTTTCTGGGGAACGCTCAAGACCGAGTGCGCTGACCGCCCATTCCCGACCCGTGCGGCAGCACGCAAGGCGATCTTTGAGTACATCGAGGTGTGGTACAACCGTCAGCGGCGGCATTCTGCCTTGGGTTATCTCAGCCCTGCCGAATTCGAGCAGCTCGCCTGCCCCTGACATTCTGACTGTCCGTTGAATCGGGGATAGGTCATGTGCCGGAAGGTGAGGGCTTCGTCAGTGATAAGTGGCGAGTAAAGGGCAAAAGCGGACACAGAGCACACGGAGAACGGAGAGATCACAGAGGAGGCCTTGGAGGGCCGCAACGCCGGCTCGGACACTACGCCCCGCCCACTACCACACGCGTCAGTCTCCCCTCTCCCTGAGGGAGAGGGGCCGGGGGTGAGGGTTTCATCAGTGATGAGTGATGAGTTAAGAGCAAACCGATTGAACCACAGAGGTCACAGAGGGGGGCATTCACACCCCACCGCACGCACGTCCTTCTCCCCTCTCCCTGAGGGAGAGGGGCCGGGGGTGAGGGTTTCATCAGGGCGTGAAGGGCGCTCCGATCGCCCTTATCCACCCTTCATCGAACGCGGGTCGAAGGCGTCGCGCAGGCCATCGCCGATGAAATTGATCGACAGCACGGTCAGCGTGATGAGCGCGCCGGGCGCCATCCACATCCACGGGTATTCGTAAGGATCGACCCGGGCGCGCTGGAGGATGTTGCCCCACGTCGCGGTCGGCGGAAGCACGCCGAAGCCGAGGAAGCTGAGCGCCGTCTCGACCACAATCGCGCCGCCGATGCCGAGCGTCGCCGACACAAGGATCGGCGCGAGGCAGTTGGGCAGAATATGCACGAAGATGATGCGCCAGTTGCTCGCACCGAGCATGTGCGCCGCTGTGATGAACTCCTGTTCCTTGAGCGTAAGCACCAGCGAGCGCACGATCCGGCTGAGGCCCAACCACGACGTCAAGCCGATAATCAAGATAATGGCGACTACGGTGACGCTGATCTGACGGCCAAAGATCACGATGTTCGTCGCGCTCGCCTCGATCAACGGTCGTTGCAGCAGCAGCAGCAGAATTAGCGTCGGGATCGCCAGCATCGCCTCGACAAAGCGCATCAGAATGCTGTCCACGAGGCCGCCAAAGTACCCAGACACCAGCCCCACTACGGTGCCGATGCTGATCGCGATGGTGACCGAGATGAGGCCGATTGCCAGCGAAATCTGCCCGCCGTAGATCGTGCGCGCAAGCAGATCGCGGCCAACCTCGTCGGTGCCGAACGGATGCGCGGCGGATGGCGCTTCGAAGCGTTGAGTCACGTCCGCGTCGTTGGCGAATTCCTCGCTTACGAAGAACGCTCCGCCAATGGTGTACAGCAGGATCGCGGCCATGATGACTAGTCCAGCCACCGCCATACGATGTTTGAAGAACCGACGCACGGCGATCTTCAGCAGAGATTCCGCTTCAGGCTCGCGTTCGCCGAGCGTCACGACGGTCTGGGCCTGTTTTGCGGCTGCATTAGCCATGAGACGAATCTCCCTAGTTGTAACGGATTCGTGGGTCGAGCCACGAATAAACGATGTCTGCGACAATCTGGAACACCACCACCGCGACAGCCGTCATCAAGACGAACGAGATGATCAGGAACATATCGGGCCGCCGCAGCGCCTCAATAAACGCGGTGCCCATCCCCGGCCAGCTGAAGATCGTCTCGGTGATGACCGCGCCGCCCAGCAAGAATGGCACGTCCAGCGCCACCAGCGTGACCAACGGAAGCGATGCGTTCTTGAGCGCGTGCAGGAACGTGATACGCCGTTCGGACAAGCCTTTGGCGCGCGCGTGCGGATGTAATCTGAGTTGATGACCTCCAACATGGTCGCGCGAATGTAACGGCTGTACCCAGCAATGCTGATCGCGGCGAGGCTGGCGACCGGCAGAATCAGATGGCGCACCAGCTCATCGATCGACCGATCACCACGGGGGTCATACATGCCGGAGACCGGCAGATACGGCAAGCCGAGATGCTTAAACTGCACGGCGAAAACCTGAACGAGCAGCAGCGCCAGCAAGAACACCGGCATCGAGAACAGCACGAACGAGATACCGGTGATGATGTTGTCGGCGACGGTGTATTTACGAAGCGCCGCGAAAATCCCGATAAACAGCGCGAGAAAGATCGTCACGACATACTGCGTGACCATGAGGATCAGCGTATTGGGAAGCCGGATGCTGAAGACCTCACCGACCGTGCGACCATACACGATTGATTCGCCGAGGTCGCCGCGCAGCACGCCGCGCCGATCACCATAGCTGTCAAGCTCGCCATCGCCGGTCTTGTCACGCATCCGCCAATCGTCGCCGACCAGCCATGTGATGTACTGAACAGGCAGCGGATCATCAAGGCCGTACTTTGCGCGCATCAACGCGCGGTCTTGCGGCGTGGCGCGCGGATCCTGCGCGAGATACGCGAACGGATCGCCCGCCAACTTCATCAAGGAAAAAACGACGATCGAAATAATGATCAGCAGCGGGATAGCCTGCAAGATTCGCTGAATAATGTACTTGCCCATGACGGCGCGCCTCGTCTTGGAATCCGGGAATCGTTAGCGTGTCGACAAAATGGATGGGGAGGCGCCCTCACGGACGCCTCCCATCCATCCTTTGGCAGGAGATCGTGTGCCGGGGAGCCTAGCTCGGCGGCGCCCAGTACTCGATCTTGTTGAAGTAGTTGCTGCTCAGCGTGCCCACGTCCTTAGCGGTCGCCGGATCAACCACGGTGGTGTTGATCGCGTACCACGTCGGGCGCAGGTACAGGCCGTGCCAGAACTGCTCATTGACGAACGCCTTGATGGCCTCGCCAGCGATGGCAAGACGCGCTTCGGGATCGACGGTGGTGCCGACCTCAAGGTCGAGCGCGTCGAACTCAGGGCTGCACGAACCCCAACCGTTGTTGCCGTTCGGGTTTTCCGGGGTCGGGATGCCATCGCAGCCGAACCAGTCGGGCGCGCCAGCGAACGGCGACAGCGCGCCAGAGCTGAGGGCGAAGATCGCCATGTCGAAGTCACCGGTGTCGAGGATACCGCGTTCGAGGTAGTCGGCGAACAGGATGGTCGCCGGAACCGGGAGCAGCTGGGTGGCGATGCCCACCTTCGAGAGGTAATCCTGAATGGCGACCTGATAGTCCATACGGATCTGACGGTCGGTGGTGAAGAAGCGCAGGATCATCTCGACGCCATCCTTATCACGGATGCCGTCGCCGTTGGTGTCGACCCAACCCGCCTCGTCGAGGAGACGGTTGGCTTCGTCAACGTTGTACTCGACAATGCCGAGGTCATCCGGCCAGAACGCGGACGAGTGCCATGCCTTAGGAACCTCGGTGCCGGGGCCAACGAGCTGCTCGGCGAGGGTCTTGCGGTCGATGGCGCTGATGATGGCGATACGGACGTTCTTGTCAGCGAGGGCCGGGTGGCCGCCGTTGCCGTAGTTCATCCAGATCGCGTCACCGAAGACACCAGGGGTGCTGAAGACTTCGGTGTTCTCGATAGCCTGATAACCCGGAACCAGATCGTCGCTGAAGTTGAAGGCGACGTCGATTTCGCCAGCTTCTAGAGCGTTCTGCATCTGGGCGGTATCGGTGATCATGCGCAGGATGACGGTCGAGAAGGCGGGCGCCTGACCATCCCACAGCGGGTTGGCTTCGAAGCGAACGCTCTCGCCGACGATCCACTCGGTGAAGACGTACGGGCCGTAACCCACCACGCCCTGACCGCTCCAAAACGGCGCGTTGTCGATGTTGCCTTCAGCCTCGAGGATCGGGCGGAAGATGTGGGCGGGGAAGGTGCCGCAGGTGGCGTAGCTGTCAGACTGGAAGTCAGGCCACGGGGCGTTGTAGGTCAGCACAAAGGTGGTGTCGTCAACAACCTCGAAGCTCTCGACGACCTCAGGGTACGTCCCGCGCTGGAAGGTGGCCTTCGTCGGATCCATCATCAGCTCGTGGGTGAGCAGGCAGTCGTCGGTGGTGATCGGCGTGCCGTCAGACCACACCATGCCTTCACGCAGCTTGTACGTCACCTGCGTGGCGCCGTTCTCAAGCGTGGTGACCATGCCATTAGCCACAGTCGGGACTTCTTCGACCATCTCCGGGTAGATCTGGCGATTGACGTCCCAGTTCCACACGTCACGGCCATAGAAGTTGGTCATAAGAGCAGCAAACGCGAGATGCTGCGCGGGGAGAGAAGCGGGGGCTCCTGTTCCCAGCCAATGACCAGTACGGAGCCATCCTGCGCGTTGGCGACGATCCCCAGTGACATCGCCAGCAGCATCAGGCCGACTACCATGAAACGAAAAGTGCGCTTCATTACGGTCCTCCTTAGAAAATGTCGGACTTGTATTCGCAACCGGGAGCCAGCATCCGACTCATGCCTCCCCCGCGTTAACGGGTGTTAACGGCGCAGAGGATAACACAGCGGCCCTGCTTTATCAATGACAAGCGCTTGATCGTGCCCATCCAATTCCGACCGCACGCGTCCACCAATATGTTCCCAACACAACCCTAATTTCTCCGCGTGGGCGTTCATTTGGAACATACTTACGAACGCGATAAATTTTAGACATTCATGAGTGTTCCATCGCTATCGTTCTTAGTATCGTTATCAATACATGCGTTTTGCCTATCATCCGGCACACCGCACAGGGCGCTGCGGGCAGTCCAACGTAGACCAATCCGCGCGCGCATCGCGCAATAATGATGAGATTGAGACCAATCAGGACAAGACGAGATCGCCTCATGGCTGTTACCGCCGCCGCCCCGACTGTCGGGACATTCCACGCCCTCCGCAGCGGCAACTTCCGTCTCTACTTCTTCGGTCAATTGGTCTCGCAGTCCGGCACGTGGATGCAGAACATCGCGCAGGGTTATCTGGTGTACACCCTGACAGGGTCGGAGGCGTGGCTGGGTATCGTGGCGCTGGCCGCGGGGCTGCCCGTGCTGCTGATGTCTCCGCTCGCCGGCGTGATCGTCGAGATGATCCCCCGACGGCGTCTGCTGGTGGCGACCAATATCACGCAGATGTCGCTGGCGGCCATCCTTACCGTGCTCGCCGTCACCAATACCGTCCAAGTGTGGCACGTCGTCGTTCTGGCGTTCATCCTCGGCCTGTCGATTTCGGTCGATGCGCCATCCCGACAAACGTTCATGGTCGAGATGGTCGGCCGCGACGATCTGTCCAGCGCGCTTGCCCTCAACTCGATCATGAACAGCTCGACGCGCGTCTTCGGGCCAATGGCCGCCGGCGCGGTGCTCGCACAGCTTGGCCTCAACTGGTGCTTTCTCATCAATGCCATCAGCTTCCTCGTCGTGCTCGGCTGCCTGCTGGCGATGCATGTGCCGTTCGCGCTGCCGATCCCGAAAGTCCGCACGCGTCCGGTGCAGCAGATGCGCGAGGGACTCGCTTACGTCAGGCGTGACCCGGCTGTGAAGCGGCTGCTGATGCTGTCGTCCATTGCGGGCTTCTTCCTGCTGCCGATTTTCCAGATGATGCCGGCCATCGCCGAGACCACCATCGACAACTCGCGCGAGGGGTACGCACTGCTCAGCGCGGCACAGGGCGTCGGCTCGATTATCGCCGGCTTGATGGTGGGTTGGCTGGCGGCGCACTACGCCCGCATCAGCATCATCGGGGCGGCCATGCTCGGCGCGGCCGCCGTCATGGCGTTGATCGGCATGCAGACGTCGGTTCCCGGCGCGGTGCTGTTCGCGATGGCATCTGGCCTGTGCATGGTGCTGACGCTGGTCAACATGAACCTCGACTTGCAGCTCACGCTGTCAAACGCCTTTCGAGGCCGGGTGCTCAGCCTGTACATGCTCACCGTGTTCGGTCTGTCGCCGTTTGGCGCGCTGCTGCTCGGTATGCTGGCCGAAGGACTGGGCGTCCCGCTGGCGCTGCAGCTCTACGGCGGGGTCATGGCAATGCTGGCCGTACTGGTGTTTTGGCGCGCGAAGGTTTACACACGGCCCGAATTCTCGGCGGCTTAACCGACGGGCTGAACGCACCGCGACGGGGGCGAAGTTCCGTAAACGAACCGTCACGACCTGAGTTCACCGCCGCGAACTCAGCACGCCCCCGCCTCCCGGATTATCCTTTACCCAACACCCGAACCTGTGCGCCGGGGGCGCGAAAACCGTCCGGCAGCACATGGCGCGCGTCGATCAGCACCGGCGTGCGCAGCAGCTCGATCCATGCCGTCCAGTCCGCGTCGACGTACTCGTCATGCGCCACGAGGATGACCGCCGCATCCGCGCCGCGCAGCACCGCCGCTGCATCCCCGTTGAACTCGTGCACGTACGGATCATGGACGCGCACCTCGGCCGCGCGCTCCCGCATGATCTCGATAAACGCCTGACTGGGCGTGTCACGGGTGTCGTCCGAGTTGGCGAGATACGCATAGCCCAGCACGGCGATCACCGCATGTTCGATCGCCACGCCGCACTCGATCAGCGCCGCTTCGGTCATCGACGCGACATGCGCGGGCATCGCGCGGTTGACCGCACGGGCCGACGGGATCACCTGAGCCTCCACCGCGTCGCGTGCGTTGGCGATCAGCAGCCATGAGTCCTTGGGGATGCAGTGGCCGCCGACGCCGGCGCCGGGGTACAGCATCACGCGCCCCGGACTCTTGTTGACCAGTTCGCGCAGAGTCCACACGTCTCCGCCTAAAGCCTCGCACACCAGCGCGACCTCGTTGGCGAACGCGATCTGTACGTCGCGGTAGGCGTTCTCGGTCGTCTTGACCAGCTCGGCCATCAACAGATCGGTCGTGTCGATCTGGCCGCGCACGATGTTGCGGTAGAACAGGCGCATCACCTCCGCGACCTCCGGCGACCAACCACCGGCAACGCGATCCATGTTCGTGAGGTTGTGGATCAACCGGCCCGGCATGACGCGCTCCGGACAGTGGCCGACGAAGAACGCCTCCCCCACCTTGCCGCCGGTCGATGCTTCGAGCGTCGGGATCACGACCTTATGCACGGTGCCGGGCGCAAGCGTCGACTCGATGACGACCAGCGCGCCGCACTTGAGCACCGCGCCGAGGGCGGTCAGCGCCGCGCGCAGATGCGCATAACGCGGCAGGTGGTCGTCCTCGTCAATCGGCGTCTGCACCGACACCAGCACGACATCGACATCGCGCAGGTCGGCGTAGTCGGTCGTGCACTTGAGCCGCCCACGCCCGACGACATCCGCGATCAGCTCGGCAAGGCCGGGTTCTTTGCCCTCGATCGGGTTCTTGCCGGCGTTGAGCATCGCGATGCGCTCGGCAGCGACATCGACGCCCCACGTCTGAAAGCCGGCTTGTGCGAACATGCACGCCACCGGCAGTCCGACATATCCCAGCCCGATGACGCTAACGACCGCCGACTTGTCCTCAATTCGGCGTGCCAGATCGCTCAGCATGATGCTCCTCCACAAAGGCTTCAAGGGCGGCGACGATTCGCTCTGCGGCGTTCCCGTCGCCGTAATAATCCGGATGTGTTTCGGGCTGGTTGTGCGCTGCTTCGGCCACCGCGCTCACGATAGCTTGTGCGTCTGGCGCGACCAATCGGTTCCACCCGCTGGCGACCGTCTCGACCCATTCCGTTTCGGTGCGGATCGTGACCGCTGGTGTCTTCAAAATATACGCCTCTTTTTGCAGGCCGCCAGAGTCCGTCAGCGCCACCTCGGCGGCTTCCAGCAAGCACAGCATGTCGATATAGCCCAGCGGATTGATCAGGCGCACGTTCTCCGGCAGGGCGATCCCGGCGCGATCCATGGCAACCCGCGTGCGCGGATGCACCGGGAAGATCACCGGCAAGTCCAAGCCGCCGCACCCGGAGAGGATCGCCGCCAGCGCGTCCGGGTCGTCGGTGTTGGCCGGCCGGTGAATGGTCAGCAGCGCATAGGGCGCATTAACGCCCAACGTGACGTGGATCATGCTCGTCTGCTTGGCGGTTTCGACCGCGCGCAGCACCGCATCGACCATCACGTCGCCGGTGAGGACAACGCCCTCGCGGATACCTTCTTTGGCGAGGTTCTCGACCGCGATCTGCGACGGGCAGAACAGCAAGTCCGATACGCGGTCGGTGACGATGCGGTTGATCTCCTCCGGCATCGTGCGGTTGTAACTGCGCAGGCCAGCCTCGACATGCGCCAGCGGCACATCAAGCGCATGCGCGACCAGCGCGGCCGCGACAGTCGAGTTGGTGTCGCCGTAAACAAGGATCATATCGGGGTTCTGTGCGATCACTGCGCGTTCGAGCGGCGCGATCATGCTGGCCGTCTGCGTGGCGTGCGTGCCGCTACCCGCGCCGAGGTTCAGGTCGGGCGCCGGCAGGCCCAGTTCCTCGAAGAAGATGTCCGACATATTGTAGTCGTAGTGCTGGCCGGTGTGGACGAGGTACTCCTCATGCGCGGTTCTCAGCGCCGCGCTGACAGGGGCCGCTTTGACGAACTGCGGCCGCGCTCCGATTACGGTCAAAATTCGCATGCTTACCTACTTGGTGCTTGATGATGATGGGTCAAGGGATTGCCTCAGCCAGCCGCTTGCGACGCTCGATTTGCCATGCGATCGTCTCACGCAAGCCGGCCTCAAGGTTGAACTTCGGCTCAAAGCCTAGCAGTGTGCGCGCCTTCGTGATGTCCGGCACGCGGCGCATTACGTCCTCGTATTTGCCGAACTGCTCATACGGGATGAACTTGATCTTGGGCGGATCGTCCTCGCCGCGCACGAGCCGCCAGACCAGCCGCGCCAGATGCTCGATCGTGACCTCCTGCACGCCGCCGAGGTTGAAGACGTGATTGTTGGCCTGTGGCATCTCGATGGTGCGGATGATGCCGTCGACGTGATCTTTGATGTACGTGAACGTGCGTGTTTGCTGGCCGTCGCCGTGGATCGGCAGTTCTTCGTTGTCGAGCGCCATATTGATAAACACCGACTGCGGCCCGCCCCACCACGTCAGATGCTGGTTGGGGCCATAGCCGCCGAAAAACCGCAGCAGCACGACGTCGATGCCGTGGCGCTCGTGATAGGCGAACGCCATCTGCTCCTCGAACATCTTGGAGATGGCATACGCCCACCGCTTGACCGTCGGCGCGCCGATCACCGAGTTGTGCTCCTCGCTGAACGGGATGTCGGGGTTCTTGCCGTACACGTCGGAGGTCGACGCCGCGACGATCTTGGCCTTATGCGCGACCGCCGCCTTGAGCAAATTCTCCGACCCGTAGGCGTTGATCGTCAGCGTGTCGTAGGCGTCGCTGTAGCGCGGGATCTTGAACGCCGCCAGATGCACGATCACGTCACAGCCTTCAGCCAGCGTGAGGACGGCCTGCTCATCGCGGATATCGACCTCGTGGAACGCGAACGCCGGATGATCGCGGAACGCCTTCATGTTCAGCCGCGTGCCTTGCGACAGGTTGTCGATCCCGACGACAGAATGGCCGCGAGCGAGCAGCCCGTCGGTCAGGTTCGATCCGATGAAACCGGCGACGCCGGTGATCAGTATCTTCATCCCACGTCCTTTTGCGTCATGACCATGAACACTACGCCGAACTTTTGCGAATCGTGACCGCCTCCAGCACGTCGACGATCCGTTCGCTGACCCCCGGCTTGCCATAGAACGGCGGATGTTCGGAAGGCGGTGCGCCCATCGCCTCTGCCACCGCCGCGCGGAAGGCGTCCGGCTCCGGCTCGCACAAGCGGTTCCAGCCCGAGTCGACCGTCTCTGTCCATTCGGTCGTGCTGCGCATCGTGATCGCCGGCCGACGCAGCATGTACGCTTCTTTCTGCAGGCCGCCGCTGTCGGTGATCAGGAATTTGGCGGCGTCAAGCAGGGCGAGCGTGTCGAGAAACCCGATCGGTTCAGTTTTGACGATGTTTTTGCTGAACTTAAGCCCGAACTGTCGCATCATCTTGGCGAGGCGCGGATGCACCGGCAGCACGACCGGAAGCTCGGTCAGCGCCAGCACACCCAAGACGCGGCGCAGACGATCCTCATGGTCGGTGTTTTCCGCGCGGTGGATGGTCGCCAGCACAAACGGCGTGCCGTTCGGCAGGTTGATCCGTGCGCGCAGGTCGGGCAGGCGTTCGCGCGCGTCGTTGATGACGAACATGATGGTATCCATGCGCACATCACCGACGTTGTACACATGCTCGCTGATCCCCTCGGCCCGCAGATTTTCAACGGCGACCTTCGTCGGCGCGAGATGGACGTCGCTGATCGCGTCGGTGACGATGCGGTTGATTTCCTCCGGCATAGCGCGATCACGGCTGCGCAGGCCGGCCTCGATATGCGCCAGCGGCAGCACCAGCTTGGCGGCCGTAAGCGCGGTCGCCAGTGTCGAGTTGGTGTCGCTGATCGAGACGACGAAATCCGGCTTCTCGGCCAGCATCACCTCCTCCAGCTTGAGCAGCATCTGCGCGGTTTGTTCGGCGTGCGTGCCGCTGCCGACGCCAAGGTTGATCTCCGGCTCGTGGATCGACAGCTCACGGAAGAACGTGTCCGACATGCTGTCATCGTAATGCTGGCCGGTATGGACGAGGATTTGGGTATGCCGCCGGCGAATCGCACGATCAACCGGGGCAATCTGGATGAATTCGGGTCGGGCGCCAACTACGGTCAGGATCTTCATTTACCGCCTCAGAATACAGCAGCACAAACACAAGCACGTCGTTGGTGGACATGCCAAAGCTCAGGGTATCACGTGATGCAGCGTCGAACACGTGATGATCCCCCCAAGAATAAAGCTACCATGAATCTAGCGTTGGTGTGAACTCCGGAATGGGCCGGGACACAGCGCGTCTCGAATCGTGCGTCGATTCCGCTGCGCTGCTGTGTGGACGTGTTCCCAGCTTAAGTGGGTTATCGAAAGTCAGCAAACCTAATCTTCCGCCTCAGAGGATTCCACGAGCGGTGAAGGCTGGTAGTCACCCATCACTCAGCACTCAGCACTTTCAACTTCTTACATTAGATGAGGCGCTGAGGCTACTTGTCAGGCTTCCGCTGCCCGTCCGCCGCCCCTACCGCTTCTCGGCCAGTTGTCCCGCCTGATACGTCTCCAGCGGCACTTCGTAGAACGAGGCTGCGCTGGCCGGATCATCCGGGTTGAACCCGTCGCGGCGCATCAAGTACAGATCCCAATGCAGGTTGTAGCGTCCGTCATAGCGCGAGCCGTCCGGCATGATGCAGCGCCGCAGCGTTTTGCATAAGCGCAGTTGGTCGGGCGTCACGGTCGAGCCTTCCAAGTTCGCCTCGTACAGATCGGCGTTTTCGAGGTCGGCGTGCTTGAGATCGGCGCCGCGTAAATCCGCGCGGTAGAGATTGGCCTCCTGCCAACTGCTGCCGCGAAAATCGCGATCACGCAGCACGCCGGAGTCGAGGTAGCCCATCACGCGCAGCTCTTCGATCGCTTGCAGCGACACCGGGTTATAGCGGCTGTGCATCTCGCGCAGCAGCTTCTCAAGGATCAGGCGATCTTCGCGCACGGCGTCCAGCCGGTTGATGACGAACACGGTAAAGACGATGCCGATGAACTCCGGCACAAGGCTTTCAAAGAATGAGCGCGGCTGATCGCTAATCAGGTCGCCGATACGCGAGATGATGATGCCGAGCGCCACACCCATCACCAGATAGGTAAGTTCGTTGCCGGCGCGGCGCTGAAACATCCGTGTGACGCGGGTGCGCAGTCCTCGATCCTTCATCGTCATCCCCCCTTTTGAGCCGTTCTCACCGCCGCCAACACGTGATCGTACACGGCGGCGGTCTCGCGCGCGGTCTTACGCCACGAATACCGTGTGACCTGCGCCAAACCTTGATTCACCAACGTATTGCGCAGCGACGTCTCGCCCAGCACAGCGAGGATCGCGCCGGCCATCTCACGCGCGGAATCGACCAAGTAGGCGCCATCGCCGACGATCTCCTGAATCACCGGCGCGTTCCATGCGATGGTCGGCGTGCCGCATGCCATCGACTCGAGCACGGGCAGCCCGAATCCTTCCTTGCGGCTCGGCCAGACATGTGCGGCCGCCAGTCGATACAAGCTGGGTTTGTCCGCGTCGTCCGGCGCGTTGACCCACTGCACGATCTCGTCCAGCCCGAGGTCGTGCGCGTATTGGCGCAGGTCGGGGAACACCGCGCCGCCCCACTCCGGTTCGCGGCCGGCCAGTACCAGCGGCACCTGATCGCCTTCGGCCCGCGTCACGTAGGTATAGGCCAGCAGCAGTTCGTTGACCTGCTTGCGCACGTCGAAGCCGCCGAGATACAGCACGAATCGATCGGGCAGGTTGTACTTGGCGCGCACCGCTTCGTCGCGCTCGGCGCCGAGGCGCGGATGAAACACGTCGTCCACCGCCAGATACGTCACCGTAACGTCATCTGCCGCCGCGCCGAGCTGCGCCACGATGTCGTTCTTGCTGTCGTTGCTGATGGTGATGATATGGCTGGCGCCGCGCGCTCCGGCGGTCACCAGCGAGGTATAGAACGAGGACGCCAGACTGCCGCTGTACTCTTTCATCACCAGCGGGATGACGTCGAGGACGCTCACGATCAGCGGCACGGGCGAGGCCAACGGCGGCCCCCAATATGGCACATGCACGAGGTCTGCGCCGACGGCGCGCGCTGCGTTCGGGAACCCGCGCTGTTCGAACAGCACCTTGCCGACCTTGCCACCGATCCCGCCCGCGCGATAAACGGCGACGCCCTCCGGCACACCTTCCGGCGCGGTGATGCGCGGCGGAGTCACCAGTGTCAGCTTGAGGTCGGGACGGGCGGCGCGCAAGGCGGCCGTCAAGCGGCGGACGTACTGGCCGCTTCCGGTGTACGGCTGATCCCAGAACCATGCGTTGAGCGCGATGTGCATCGTGATGTTCACCTATCCGGTACGGCGCGTGGGATGCGGCGGGTTAGGCCAGCAGCCCCTCGCGCTCCAAGAATGAGTCGAGCGCGGCGTGCCACGGGCGCAACCGTATCCCGAGCAGGGCCGCGGCGGTATTATCGAGCGCGGCGTGCGCCGGCGGGCAGGATGGGCGCGGCCACTGCGCGCGCAGAATCGGCGTGATGGGCGTGTCGGCATACCCGCTGCGGTCAAGAATACGCCGCGCAAACGCGCTGCGAGTCGCCGTGCCTTCGTTGACGAGGTGGTAGATCCCCGGCCGTTCAGCTTGCGCCAGCGTAATGATCGCGTCGGCGAGGTCGTAGGTATAGGTCGGGTTGGCGACCTCGTCACATACGACGCGCAGCGGCTTACCGGCACGGGCCGCGCCGAGAATAGCGTGAACAAAGTTGCGTCCGCCGTGGGCGAACAGCCACGCCGTGCGCACGATCACATGGCGCGGATTGACGCGGATCACGGCCTGTTCACCAGCCCACTTGCTCTCGCCATACGGGTTGATCGGGCACGGCGCATCGTACTCGCGATACGGGCGCGCCGCGCTGCCGTCGAACACTTCATTGGTGCTGATATGGACGATCAAGGCCCGTGCGGCGTATGCGGCGGCGGCGACGTTCCCCGCGCCCAGCCCGTTGATCCGGTGCGCTAAGGCGGGATCACGCGCGCAGCCGTCGACGTCGGTCATGGCGGCGGCGTTGATGACGATGTCCGGATGCGCATTGGCGATCACCTGCCGAACGGTCGCCCAGTCCGTGATGTCGAGCGCCGACCGATCGAACCCCATCACGGTGTTGCTGCCGTTTTCGAGCAAGGCTGCCAAACGGCTGCCAAGCCGCCCGGTGACCCCGGTGATGAGGATTCGTTTTCCGATCATCGTGTGCGCCTCCTAGCGCATCATTCTACCGCGCGATGCGCAGGGGGCGCGTACCGCCATGCGCGGGCGGATTACGAGCTGCGCGCGAAATGCCGCGGCTCGTCTTGCGCGTCAAGCAGATCGTCCAGCGAAAGCGGCTGGAGGTGCGCTTCCTCGACCAGCATCGCCAGATCGGCGCTCAGTTCGCCGTCCTGCGCGAGGTGTTCACGTAGGACGCCGGTCGCGTCCGCCGGCTCGCCCCACCCGAAGGTATGCGACGCGAGCAGCGTATCGGCAGCGTAGACGTTGAGCGTCCACCCGCCTTCGGTGAACAGGAAGTCCCCGACAGGCATGCGCGTGGCCGGGATAACAGGCGTGCGGCCGGCCGGCAGCTGACGGCGCTCCTCGCGGCGGTAGACGACCTCGCCGGTGGAGTCGAGGATTTCAAAGCGCAGGGTACCTGCGGCGGGGCGGCTCAGTTGGAGTTCGACGAACGGCTGCACGAAATCGACCGTATCGGGCACCGGCGCCTCGCGGTGGAGGACAGGCCGCTGCGATCCGCTGTAGGCCATCAGGCCGATGTCGACGGGCAGCAGCGCCAAGCCGTCCAGTGGATGCCCTGCGGCGCGCACGGCCTCTGCGGCGTGGGGCATCGGGCCGCTGGTGGACGGCGCGCGCCGCGGAGCCGGCGTGGGGCTGTCATTTTCGAGCGGGCGCGGCGGAAACACCCCCGGCATCATCTCCTGCGATTGTCCGAGGCGCTGGCGGCGCAGTTCGCGCGTTGTGGTCGGTCGGCGTTCCGTGCCGTCGGTGCGACGTATCTCTTGATAGCGCCCGCGCGGCATCCGACGCGACGAGCTTTGCTCACCGGATTGATCGGTGTTGAACCAGAACCCGCCGAACACGAAAAACAAGAGCCACCACAGGTTGGGGTTCGCGATGACGATCGCGCCGACGATGACCGCGATAACCGCGAATTCACGGGTAAATCGAATGTTCATTACCGGTTATCTCCCGACCGGCTGCCTCGTCGCAGCAGGTCTTCGAAGCTGGTCGCGCCCGGTTCGGCCCGGCCGGCCAAACGCGACCGACGCTCCTCGTCAGAGGGGGTGACGGCGAAGTTCAGCATCCCCATCAGCTCGCCGTCGAGAAAGACGTGCAAGTCCCAGCGGCCGAGCTGCTGCATGTCAAGCCCTCCTGCCAGCGGCAGGTGACGGGTGGGATGCAGCACGTTCTCGCCCAACTGCAAATAAACCACGTCCTCGTGAACAAACACGGGTTCGCCGGTCGGGTCGATCATCTCGTAGCGCACGACCGCGCGCCGTTCCGCGCCGAGCGCATCGGCATCGAGCTGCACATAGGGGCGAACGCCGTCGTCATCGTGATCGACCTCGCGCGTGCGCCGGAAGGTCACACCATCGCTGGTAGTCTCAGACACGATCAAGCCGACATCGGCCAGCTTCACGCCGACCGACGGAATCACGCCGCGGGCACGCACGCGTTGTGCCGCTTCCTGCGCCGCCTGTGTGCCGGTTGGTCGGCCGGACGCGGCGGCGACCGTTTGCTCGCGGATGCGGTCGAGCGCCGGGCGGAACGCGACCAGCCCGATGGCGGCGACGAACGCCAGCATCGTCGCGACCATAACCGGAAGGCCGACATTTTGCCCACCGAGCAGTACCACACCGGTGAGCGCCGCCATAAACGCGAGAAAGATTTGATCTGGCCGTTTGATCCGCATACGTCCCCGCTTACCCCCTACGGTAAATTATACGCGAGTGCGCGGGTCAGCGCCGCCCAATCTTCGAGGGTGAGCGTTTCGGCACGGCGCGTCAAGTCGACGCCGCTGCCTGCGGTCAACCGCATCAACTCCTCGCCGGGCAGCTTAAGCCCCGCGCCGAGCGCATTCTTGAGCTGCTTGCGCTTCTGACTGAAACCCGCCTTGACCACGGCAAAGAACGCGCCGACGCCGGGCACGTCGACCGGCGGCGTCGGATAGCAGTCGATCCGCAGCAGTGCGCTGTCGACGTCCGGCCGCGGCCAGAACACGGCCGGGTTGAGCTTCCCGGCCAGCGATGGTTTGCCGAAGAACTGCACGCTGACCGCCAGCAGGCTCATGTCGCCCGGCTTAGCGCACACGCGCTCCGCGACCTCAAGCTGAACCGTCAGCACCAACCGGCGTGGTCGGTGTTCGCGTTCAAGCAGATGCTTAAGAATGGCACTGGTGATGTAATACGGTACGTTGGCGACCACGATAAAGTCGCGTTCGGGAAACAGGGTATCCGGGTTGACGTTGAGAATGTCGTCCCAGATCAACGTGACATTGGGGGTTTGAGCGAACTGCGCTTCAAGCAAAGGCTTCAGGCGTGTGTCGACCTCGACCGCCACTACCCGCCCCGCCGCGCGCGCCAAACGTTCGGTCAGCAGGCCGGTGCCGGGGCCGACCTCCAACACGGTATCGCCCGGCATGACCTCCGCCGTGGTGACGATCTTCTCCAGCGCGTTGGGGTCGTGCAAGAAGTTTTGGCCGAGGCTCTTGCGAGGCTGCAAATCGTATTGTTCCAACAGCGCCTTCGGGTTCATGCCGGCCTCCTTGCGGTCGTAGAACGGTCATTATGCCATAGTCCTGACACCCCTCGTATCCGTGCTAAAATAGCGGTCTACTGAAAGGAACTAACCATGTCGAAAACGTACTCGGTCGCGCAGGATTTGAAGGAAGCGCAGGCCTTCGTCGACAGCCTCGAGACCTACGTACAGGGCGATCAAGTCTATGGATCGGTCGGCGGCGGATGGTTCACCGGCGGCCGGATGCCGGCCCTGACGGCAGGATCGCTGGCGATGCGACTGCGCCGCCTGCACGTCTTGCAGACTCAGTTGTCCGGCGATCAACTCGAACAGCTCGCGCAGATCGAAGCCAAGCGCGCCAGCGTCGTCAAAGCGTGGCACGAACACTATCGGGCCAAGCTCGAACGCGAGGTCGTGTCGCGGCTGGATGCCATGCGTCCGTTCTTCGAGGAAGCCAAGACCGATCCGAAACTGGCGGTCAAGGTTTACGGCCCGGAAGTGCTGCGCCGCACGATTGCCGAGGAGGCGTTGATCGCGCTGGAGGAAATGGGCGAGGACGTGAAAGACTTGACGCTCAAGGCGAAGGCGGCCGACTCGATGCTGCGCCGCTATGTCAAGCCCGGCGAGTTCGCGTGGGCCGAGGCGTTGATCCCGGCTTATCCGCGTGAACGGTTCTGGTGGATGTACGTCGAGCCGAACGAACCGGCCAAGTAACGGCGAATGCGGCGAGTCCCGGTCGTCCTGATTGGCGCGCTTTGGGGCGTGTTCGCGTTGTGCGTGCTGGGCGCATCACGTTCGCCGGTCAGCGATCAGGCGGCGTTCAATGCGTGGCTGATCCATGACGCGACGCCGATACGCGCCGCCGCCCCGCAGGACGTCGCACGGGCTGTCCTCGCCCATTGGCGTGCGTCGATTGATCGCATGCAGGCGCGGGCGGGCTGCGCGCCGATCTGCTGGCGCTCAAAGGCTGGACGACGCTGTTCGGCGATTCGCTCGCCAGCGTCGCGGTCGCGCGCGGCCTGCTGTTCGTGCTGTCGGCGGCGTTTCTGTACCGGCTGATCCTCCGACGTATGCCGTGGGGCGGCGTGACGGCCGCTAGGCTCCCCGTCATTCGTTCTCAGTCTCCAGTTTCGCGTTACCGTTCAGCGCTTGCGCGGACATGCTGCATCTTGACTGGTAACTGGAAACGGACGGCTTTCGACTGCGGGATCAGCGCCGCGCTCGTGCTCGCAGCAGCAGCAGCATCGCCGCTGCTCTCGCCCCTGCCGGATTATCACCCCGCGCTCACGGCGTTGGCCGAACAGCGCGCGCTCACCGAACCGGTGCTGACGGTGTTCCGGCCCGACTCGCCGTTAGGGTATCACCACGCGCAGGCCAGCCTCCGTCCGGGGATCGGCATCGACCTCGGCTGGCGTGCGTTCGCGAGCGAGGAATTGAGCGCCTCGCTGGACGGGCTGCGCGGCGATGTGGTGTGGGTGCTGGGCGATACCGGCCTGAGCAGAACGCTGAGCCTGATCCACGACATCCTCTTAAGCGAGGGGCGGACACGGGATCTGTGTATCCGCCCGACGAGCCGCGTGCTGCTTGCGCGCTATGTCGTCAGCGGCGGCGCCGATGCCTGTGCCTAAGCCGATGCGTTCTCGACGCGCGCCATACGACGTCGCAGGACGTTGGGCGCTGATTACCGGCGGATCAAGTGGGCTGGGCGAGGCGGTCGCGCACGAATTGGCGCGGCGCGGCGCGAACCTGATCCTCGTCGCGCATGACCCTAGCAAGCTCGCGGCGGCCGCCGATCTCGTGCGCCGGACGTATCCCGATGTCGACGTGACGACTCACGCCCTTGACCTCGCCGACCGCGACGCCCGTTCCCGCCTGCTCGAAACACTCGGACAGGGGCCGCAGGTTGATATTGTGGTCAACAACGCCGGCGTGGACTGGACGGGGCCGTTCGTCACGCAGACGCAGACGCATCTCAGCGAACTGGTCAACCTGAACGTGGGCGCGGTCGCACAGTTCAGCAAGCACTACGCGCGCGAGATGGCGGAGCGGGGAGAGGGGGTCATCCTCAACATGACCTCATTGGGCGGGTTGTTCCCACTGCCCTATCACGCGGCGTACGGCGGCAGCAAAGCGTATATCCTCAGTATGACCGAGGCGCTCGCCTATGAGCTGCACGGAACAGGCGTGAACATCACGGCGGCGGCTCCCGGTCCTGTTCGCACACAGTTGTTCGAACGTGGCGGCATGCGGCCGATCCGGTGGCGCGAGCGGCTCTACTACCGCGACCGGGGATGGGTTGTGTGCCGGGTGGTCGAGGCGGCGTTGGACGGTCGCCGGCTGATCGTCCCCGGCCTGTTCGAGCGATTTCTGGCCTTCGGTGGGCGGCTGATCCCACGTTTCTTGCAGACGTGGATCGCCCGCGAGATCGTGCGGGGTGTGCCGATCACGCCCGCGGAATGATGAGGACATCCGCCAGATCGTATCGACCAGCGGCGAGTTGGACGCGCGGGACTCAAAGACGAATGGCTCCATCGCGCGGCCCTCGGGTTCAGCGGGCGAACCGCCGCGCCGACCGGAGTTTCAGTGTCGCGGCGACCTGCTGGCGATCACGCGGAGCAGCCGTGGTCGTCAGCGATGCGAGCAGCGTGCGGGCTGCGTCCGCTATGTGATCGACGGCAGCGTTGAAGGCGGCTTCATTTACCTTTGACGGCTTGTTGAACCCACTCAGCTTGCGGACGAACTGGAGCGCGACGGCGCGGATCTCGTCGTCAGTTGCTGGCGGCTCAAAGTTATACAGGGTACGGATGTTGCGGCACATGGGGGATGCCTCCTCGCTCGGTCATCTGAGTATAGACCGGATGTTCTGATCTGCGCAACACAATCAACGAACGAAGTATCCAAAGGCGCACCGATTACGATAGAATACGAGGAATCCACTTTTGCACCGGAAAGATTCACTAGTGAGCAGCCCAAGCTTGAATGTTGACACGATCGTTCAGGGAGACTGCATCGAAGTCTTGAACCGTCTCCCTGAAAAGAGCGTCGATCTGATCTTCGCCGATCCGCCGTACAACCTTCAACTTCAGCAGGCGCTGCTGAGGCCGAATCAAACCGAAGTCGACGCGGTCAACGACGCGTGGGATCAGTTCGATGACTACGCCGCCTACGACAGCTTCACGCGCGCGTGGCTGAGCGGCTGTCGGCGTGTATTGAAGGACACCGGCACGTTGTGGGTGATCGGGAGTTATCACAACATTTACCGCGTTGGGGTAATCCTGCAAGACCTCGGCTACTGGTTCCTCAATGATGTCGTATGGGTCAAGACGAACCCGATGCCGAATTTTCGCGGCGTGCGCTTCACGAACGCCCACGAAACGCTCTTGTGGGTGAAAAAATCCAAGGATCAGAAGAAGTACACGTTCAACTATCAGGCCATGAAGTCGGTCAACGACGGCGTGCAGATGCGCTCGGACTGGGAAATCCCGATCTGCACCGGCGCGGAACGACTGGTCGATGAGAACGGGCGGAAGGTACACAGCACCCAGAAGCCGGAGGCGCTGCTGTATCGTGTGATCCTCTCATCGTCCAATCCGGGCGATATCGTGCTTGATCCGTTCTTCGGTACCGGGACGACCGGGGCCGTGGCGAAGAAGTTGGGGCGCCACTACATTGGGATCGAACGCGACACGGTCTACATTAGAGCAGCGCGGGCGCGTATCGACGCAATCGAGCTGCCGGATGCCGACGACGAGGCGCTCGGCCGTGCGTTTGGGCCGCGCAAACTGCCGCGTGTGAAGTTCGCGTCGCTGCTCGAACGGGGCTTGCTGCATCCGGGACAGGCGTTGTTCTTTGACGGTGATCGACAGCGGACAGCGACCGTGCTGGCTGATGGCAGGCTGCGCTCACCGACCGGCGAACGTGGCAGTATTCATCAGCTGGGCGCGGCGTTCGGGAATGCGCTGACGTGCAACGGGTGGACGTGCTGGTTCTACGAGGAAGCGGGCTGTCTCTACCCGATTGACACGCTTCGCGCACGCATCCGCGCAGGGGACGGCCTCACCGAGTGATGCGCGCCGATCAAGAACGCCGGCCCTCTATGCGGTTGTTTGTCTGCGATTCACCCACGATTTAGTCTGCCGGGGCATCATACGCGGTGATCGGTGCGTGGCCGAGGCGCGCCGCCGCAGTAGTGAGCCGGAAATCCGACAGCGTGTCTTTTCATCAAACCCCATCTTCCACGACTTCCCGCCGCCGGCGCATCCGCATGACGCCGGGGGTCGTGTTTGCATTGGCCGCGGCGCTGCTGGCGGTGGCGGTCGCCACGATGGCCGTTATGCGCCAGACGGCGCAGCTGCTCACGGACGGCCCCGCGCCCGACTTCTCGCTGCCGCTGCACGACGGCGCCACGTTCACGCTGTCGGATCACCGCGGGCAGTGGGTGGTGGTGAACTTCTGGGGGAGCTGGTGTCAGGGCTGCCGTGACGAAGCGCCGGAGCTTCAGCGGGTGTGGACGAAATACCGCGACCACGGCGTGATGGTCGTCGGGATCGGATTTCGCGATGTGCGGCGCAGCGCGCTGGCGTTCATCGATGAGTTCGGGCTGACGTTTCCCAACGGCCACGACGACTCCCTGAGTGTGGCGCGTCGGTTCGGCATCACCGGCGCGCCGGAGACGTATGTGATCGACCCTAACGGGATGATTCGCGCGGTCAGTATCGGCCAGTTCACCGACGGGTGGCTGGATTTGACGTTAGCGCAGTTGTTGGGTGTGAGGAGTTAGCCGCCGGCGATGGCGTAGGCCGGGATGCTTGTCCCGACGATCAGCGCGGCAGCGGGACGCCCGGAGTGGGCGCGGAATGCGCGAACCTCGCGCAAGGCATCGGCGTAGCGGGCGAGCAGATCGTCGTCCGACCCCTTGAAGCGCTTCAGCACACGATACGCGCACAGCGAACAGCCGTTCATGGCGCGGTAGCTGTCGGTCGCACAGCTAACGCACCCGTTGAGCTGTACCATCATATACATGAAGGCCAGCGATTCTTCGTGACATTCAGGCAGGCTGCACACGTGATCGACCAACATACAGAACTTATCTCCACGGGCATGGCGGAGCGACTTAATGGCACTGCGCGGGAAGAGAAGATCATTCTGCATGTACATAGAGGATAAAGCCCTTGTGAATACCAGATAAAAACGAGTGGAATTCTTTCAGGGTAGTTGGGTTTTTATTTGACGTCAACAAGTACTATCGTACCTAAAGAAATTGTGAAGATTGCTGATCAATGGCATACAGCAGGCCGCATCGGTGCAGCGGCTGAGGCGGGGTGCAGACCCCCAGCGCATAGGGGTTTTTTGGTGCGTTCCGACGCGCAGATCATCGTCCCGACACGTCGTGACCCGTCGTTAACCGCTTGACATGAGCCTGAAAGTGTGTCATTCTTGCATGCAGGAGGAATTGGTAATCGATGGCACAAGTGAAAGCGACCATTGAACCGGGTGCGGTCTACTCGCGCCAAGAAGCGTCTGAGGCGCTCGGCATCAGCCTGAGCACCCTCAAGCGTCTGATTGCGCGGGGCCACCTCAAGATCAGCAAGCCGACGGGGATGCGCCGTGTGTTTATCACCGGCGACTCGATTCTGGCGATGCTGAACCAGACCGCGATTGACAAGGGTGCGTAAAGCGCATCGCTCGGCAGGAAAGGAGGCATCGAAGATGAGTAACCACTTCGTCATCAACACGACGCCTTCCTTCGCGTTGACCGGCCCCGGCGCCGTTTTGGGCTGCCGGATGACGGAAGCGCATCTCCCTGCCGCGATTCGTTTTGCGACTTCAGCAGGGCCTATCGCAGCCGCTGTCCTTGGGTGGATTCTGCCTGATGGACGTCTCGACCGGGGCGGCGCATGGGGCAAGGCGCCGCGCGTTACCGGGGATGTCCGCAAGGACGGCCGGAATGCTGCACGGTTCTTCTCGCTGAACGTTAACACCACCACTTGTCAGTCGCGCGATCGAGGCGCCGTCCTCACCTGAGGTCATCACCCCGACGCACGTGTTCCGAACCGACGCCGGAAGGGACATGGACTGACAACAGCCCATGTCCTTTTTGTTTCACACCACGCGAACGACGAACACACCAGCGACACGCTGGACAACTAGGGGATCTCTCGCTATGAACTCGCACACCACCTCCGAGAAAACATCTACGTTGCACCGGATAGCCGAGCTGTATACCCACGACTGCCTGCCGGATATCGTCGAGTTGGTCGATCAGGTGCACACCGCCGTGAGCTGCGACGTGCTTCCGCTGATAACGACGCTCTCGGCTGAGGATGTCGCGGATTTGTTGGAAGAGCTGATCTACGTGGCGCAAGAGACGCTGAACGAACTGCGCCAGCGTCCTGCTCCGAAGGCTCAGCGCCGGGGTGAGCCGATCCTGCACCTGCTGCCACGCGACGCGCCCAGCGACCAGATCGAGTCGGACGCTTCCTAACCGGATGTCATTCGACTTGAAGCAGGGCGAATGAAATGGCGCTATAATGTTTCCAAGAATCGCGCAGTTAAGGACGTGTATTTGAGGTACGCGTGGGCGACAATGGGTTAGTTTCACAGGGGCGAGTTCTACTGCTGAACGGCTCGACGTGGGAACCGCTGGCGGTCGTCAGCCTGACCCGCGCCATCAACCTGATCATCGCGGAGAAAGCGGTGATCGTCGAACAGACCGGCGAATTTTTGCGCACCGTGAGGTCTCGATTCCCCGTCCCCTCGGTGATCGCGCTGCGGCGCTACATCAACGTGCCGCGCCGGCAGGCGCATTGGTCGCGCAAAGGGGTGCTTTTGCGCGATAACTTTGTCTGCATCTACTGCGGCGTGATGCCCGGATCGCTCAGCCACAACAAGGTGCTGACGAAGGACGACTTCACCATCGACCACATCGTGCCGAGAAGCCGCGGCGGCAAGGATCAGTGGACGAATACGGCCTGCGCCTGCTATCACTGCAACCACCGCAAGGGCAGCAGGCTGCCGCACGAGGCCGGCCTGAAGATGCTCTGGGAGCCGAAGACCCCGCGCACCAGCTACTTGGTGATCGCGGTCGGCAGCGGCCCCGACGCGTGGAAGCGCTATATCGAGGTCTAGGCCCCTGATCGCGCGATGCAGGGCTTTTCTTGCGGCAGTGCAGGCGTCGGATATCGCGTGGTGGAGTATTGTCAGGGACGCAATTACGGGCTATAATGTCGCTATACCCCCCCAATCGCTTCGGTGGTTGGGTTGAAGCCGCGAAAGCGGCTTCTCGTTTTTATTTCCCACCGTATCTTACCCATTAGGAATATCGATGAAGGCGAACATTTATATAGACGGATTCAATCTCTACTACGGGTGTTTGAAAGACTCTCCATTCAAGTGGCTCGATGTCTCGAAACTTGCCCAAGCCCTTCTTCCAACCGATACCATCCATCAGATCAAGTATTTCACTGCTAAAGTCTCAGCGCGCCCAAACGATCCTGACCAACCCATGCGCCAGCAGACCTATTTGCGGGCGCTAAATACGATCCCCAATCTGACGACGATACTCGGCCGGTTCCAAACGCGAAAAGTATATATGCCGCTGGTTAATCCGGTTGAACAACAGAACAAAGCCTACGTCGTCCGAACCGATGAAAAAGGATCGGACGTCAACCTCGCCCTCCACTTGTTGCATGATGGGCACCGTGGCGACTACGAGTTGGCGATAATCATCTCCAATGACGCCGATCTTGTGGAGGCGATACGTCTCGTGCGGCAAGATCTTCGACTTCCTGTGGGCGTTTTGAATCCACAGATCAAAGCGTCGCGTCCGAGTGCCGAGTTGAGGCGTGCGGCAACGTTTGTTAAGTCGATTACCAAACAGCACCTTAGAGCGAGCCAGTTTCCGCCGACTCTCACCGACGCCTCCGGCACTATCACCAAGCCGACACACTGGTAGTCCCTCACCCGCGCACGAACAGCACCGCCACGGCGTCCTCATACGCGATCGACCACCCCGCTCGGTGCGGAGCGCCCCGGCCAGCGGAGTCTCCGGCTCGATCAGCACGCTGTTGACGTCCCACTTCGCCAGATCGTCCTGCCAGCCCGGATCGGCGCGGTGGATGGCGATGTACTCCCATGTGAAGGCGCGATACAGGTCGGCGCGGCCGTCGATGAACACCGGATAGTCGCGCGCGAAGTAAATCAGGTAGCCGCCGAAGTTCCAACTGTTGAACAATCGCTGCGGCGGCTTGATGCGGTGGAGCGCCGCAACGGCGTCGATAGGCAGGCGTTCGCGCAGCTCTTTGTCGAGGTTGACCGGCGCCAGCATGAACGTGACGTACATCAGGCTGGCGAACCCGATGGCCGCGATCAGCACGGCGTTGAGGCGTGCGCGGCGAGGCGTGACACGGGTCGTCCGGCCGATGCGAATACCTCGATCCGCGCCGAGGTTGGCGAGGTGGATCGACAGCGGGACGACCGCGATGCTGGTGGCAAACGCGATATGCCGCGCGCTGGTGAGCGCCATATACGACGCGCCGGCCACCATGATGACCTCGACGAAGTTGATCCGACGCCAGTCGAGCACGATCACCAGCGCGGTGAGCGTGACGGTGGCAAAGAACGGGATCATCTCGATGCGGGCCAACGTCGGGGCGCGCCATTCCTCGATGAAGATCGGCTGAAAGTCGAAGCCGATGGTGTCGATCGGCACGGTGAGCAGCTGCGGCCCATACGGGTTGAGGAATGGGATCAGCGCGGCGGCGGCGATGCACGGCGCGAGGAACAGCGCGATCTTGCGGATTTCGGCACGCAGGTCGGGCGTATCGGGCTGATCGACCCCCAGCGCGGCGGCGGCGCGTGGCGGCAGCACGCGGCGGAACACGATCACGTTGACGACCATGCCGGCGGCGGCGGCCATCAGGATCAGCGCGCCCTGCGGCCATCCGCCGTGCAAGTTGATCCACAGCACGAACATCGGTGGCAGAACCCACAGCCGCCACACGCTGCGCCCGCGCAGATAGCCGTAAGCCAGCCACAGCGTGACGGCGGCGAGGATGAAGCTGAGCATCAGCGGGCGCGCGCCCCAGAAGATCGACGCGGACGTGGCCCCCAGCACGGTGATGAACGCCTTCAAGTACGGCCCGCCGTGCATCGTGCGGTACAGCATGGCCATCCCCAACAGTCCGCAGATCACGGCGTACAGCGACAGCCCGACATGCCCCAGCGTCCGCCAGAACGCGACCAACACAGGCTGCGCGAGCCATTCGTGCTGCAAGCGCGCCTCGCTGCCGGCGAACGTATACGAGAACTGGTCGGCCTGCATGATATGGCCGGCGGCCAGATTCTGCTCGCCGCTGCGCAATTGCCACCACACGTCGGGATCGTTTTGCACACGCAGACCGACGACCGGCAGCAGCAGCCATAGGATGATCGTCAGCGTGCGCGAGATGGTGAGGTTGCGGAACATGGGGATGTCCGGTCGGGTGCGGGCGAATCGACCCCTCTATGGTACACGCCGTGGGCCGGCGCAAGCGTGAAGAAACGGGGGAAAGGGGTGATTTCCGGGTATAATAGCGGCCTGTTATCTCGCGTTATCACGGACTACCTATGATGTGGAACGAAGCCGACGCCCGCCAGAAGCTGACCGACCTGATACAGAAGTACGACGGGCTAAGGCATCAGAACCGGCTCGCGGAGATGACCGAGCGCGACGTGATCCAGCAGTACATCGTGCCGCGCGGTTATCTCTGCTCCGCCGCCCGCCGCTGATTCTCCGCCAGCAGCCGCCGTAGCAGTTCTTCGTCGCCGTCGGGAGTCCGCAGACGCCCAAGCAGGTTGAGATCAGATCAAGTGTTGAGCGGAGGGCGGTGATTTCACGGAACACAACCCGTTCTAATGCAATTATGATGGCGACGATGTATACTGATTTCAATCCAGTTAATCTGGAGGTGGATGGTTAGATGCCATCGGGAAGCCCCGTGAAGGGGCTTCTTGCTTCAGGACAACCATTTCTTCCCCCAGCCCTCTATCTTTCCGGCACGACTCCTAAAATACTTGGATCTGAGCAATATCTGAGCGATTTGCCCGCCAAAGTTCGCGGGCTGCTTTGCGTTCTGATGACTGGCGAGCGCTGATTTGAAGCTTGGATGCGCGAGTAAGTCGGCTAGCTGTAACCCGGCAATGTTGTTCGATTTCTGTTTTACCTTAAGCTGCCGACTCGACAGACACGCCTGAAGACGGTTGACGTCTAGATAATCCGTTCCGTGATCGAAGAACTTCTCAAACGACGACTTTAGCTTGCGATCCTCATTAGCCCCGCGCGATTCGCTCATCACATCACCCACGCTGCTCACCTGCTCAAGAAATGACACATACCGCTCAAGCAGGACATGCAAACAGTAATGATAAGGATGAAATCTCCAGACCGAATAACGATTCTTGTGCTCCAGTTTATCGAGCGTAACCGTGACGACCGTGTAGTTCCACTGACCGAGCAGCGTCAGAAGATCAGTATTGAATTCACGCTCGATCTTGGGATCGCGCAGTGCCGCAAACGGATACTTGCGATTCATAACCTCCTTGCGATGCAGAACGACGGGATCATCGGGATGAGAATCGAAGTATCTTTCTTTCAGCGCCTCCAGTTCAGGATGGATATCCTTCTGAACGTAGTTCAGATCTATGATCACACCCGTCAGGCTCAGGTATCGCTCGTTAGGATTGTTGGACGACTCAAGATCGGCATTGCCTACCTCATCGATGTAAAGACGGTACTTCGTCACTGCTCCGCCGCCCGCCGCTGATTCTCCGCCAGCAGACGCCGTAGCAGTTCTTCGTCGCCGTCGATAGTCCGCAGACGCCCAAGCAGGTCATCCCAGCCGTACGCCGACAGCACCGCTGCGTCG
>JZRA01000105.1 GCA_001567485.1 Chloroflexi bacterium OLB13 | reverse complement strand
GACCACCGATCCCTAACCACCTGCCCCCTAACCCACTGCCCCCTAACCACCTGCCCACTCGACCACTGACTCCCTAACCACTGATCCCTGACTACTGCCTACTAACCACTGATCCCTGACTACTGCCTACTAACCACTGATCCCTGACTACTGCCTCCTGACTACTGACCACTGATCCCTAACCACTGATCCCCTATCCCCGCACCAGATCGACGGCTTTCTCGGCGATCATCAGCGTGGGCGCGACAGTGTGGCCGCCGATGATCGTTGGCATCACCGACGCATCGACCACCCGCAGACCGTCCACGCCGCGCACCCGCAGCGCTGGATCGACCACCGAGTTCGGGTTATCCACCGATCCTATCGCGCACGTTCCGACCGGATGATACAGGCTCTGGAATTCCTCAAGTACGTAACCGTCCACCGCATCGTCACTGACCACGTCCGGCCCCGGCAGCACCTCGCGCACGCGGTACGATGCGAACGCATCCGCCTGCGCGACACGCCGCGCGAACCGCACGCCTTCTCGCAGTAACGCCAAGTCCACCGGATCGCTGAAGTAGCGCGGCTGAATGCGCGGCGCGCTCAGTGGATCGGCGCTGGCGAGTCGAATCTGCCCGCGGCTCTTTGGGCGCAGCAGGATCGCGCCGATGGTGTAGCCGTGGCCTTTCGGGCTGCGGAACCCGTGATACACGAAGAACGTCGGCGCGAAGATCAGCTCGATATCCGGCAGAGGCGTGTCGGGCCTAACCCGGATGAACGAGATCGCCTCGCCGACGTTGGACGTTAGCGGGCCGCGCCGCCGGAGCAGATAGGGGATCAGTTGGAGCGGGTTCTCGCCCCGGATCAGCGAGATCGGCTGATTGATCGCGTAGGCGACGCCGCTCACCGCATGATCTTGCAGGTTCTGGCCCACGCCCGGTACATCCGCGACGACCGCGACGCCATGCTCGCGCAGGTGATCCGCCGGCCCGACACCCGACAGCATGAGCAGCTGCGGGGAGTTGATCGCGCCCCCGCACAGCAGCACCTCGCGTTCGGCGCGGTATGTGATCGGCTGTCCGCGCTGTACCGCCTCGACTCCGCGCGCCCGCCCGCCGTCGATCGTCACCCGCGTGACCTGCGTATGTGTCACGACCGTCAGGTTCGGGCGCTGCATCGCCGGGCGAAGGTAGGCATCGACCGCGCTCCAGCGCCGTCCATCGACCTGCTTGACCTGCGTCAGCCCCGCGCCATCTTGCGTCGCGCCGTTGTAGTCGGGGTTGATCGGCACGCCCAGCTCGGCGTTTGCGGCGAGAAAAGCGCGAGTCAGCGGGCTGGGTTCAACCTGCGCGCTGATCGTCATCGGGCCATCGCCGCCGCGCAGATCGGACTGATGCTGACGGTCGCCTTCAAGCTTGAGGTAATACGGCAGCACGTCCTCGAAGCCCCACCCTTCCGCACCAGCGGCCTGCCAGCGGTCGTAATCGGCCGGGTTGCCGCGCACGTACATCATCGCGTTCATGGAGTCCGACCCGCCGAGCATCTTGCCGCGCGGCCAATACTGCTGCTGCTGCGGAAGCGCGCCCTCGGCCTCGTAGTTCCAGTCGCGCGCGCCGCGAAACAAGCGCGAGAAGGCCGCCGGCGTCTGCACCAGCGGACTGCGATCCCCGCCCCCCGCCTCGATCAGCAGCACACGGATCGACGGATCGGCGCTCAATCGGTTCGCCAGCACACAACCGGCCGGCCCCGCCCCAACGATGATGTAATCGAACGCTACCGCCATGATCACACACCTCACTGTTACACCTCTCCCCTCTCCAGTGTACCGAACGCGCGCGAGTTGTGACCATGATGACGAAAGCCAGACATATCCGGGCGCGTCTAGGGATCACACACCACAGCGGGTAGACCGCACAATCCTCAAGGAATCCCCGATGACAACTGCTCACCCTGAACGGACGGCCTCCGTCCGAATCGCGCCGGATATGCGGCTCGGGCCGGTGCATTACCGCACGCCAGACGCGGAACGGTTGGCCGCGTTTTATACCGGCATCCTCGGATTCACGATCCACGACCGTTCAGGCGGCGACATCCGGCTCGGCGCGGGTGGCGAGGACTTGATCCGGCTGACTCAATCTGCCGACGCCAAGCGTTACCGCCGCACAACCGGCCTGTATCACACGGCGTTTCTGGCGCCGTCACGCTGGGCGCTGGCGCATCTGCTGCGCAGCATCGCCCAAACGCGCACGCCGGTGCAGGGACTCGTCGATCATCACACACATCTGGCAATCTACCTGCCCGACACGGACGGCAACGGCATCGAATTGGCGTGGGATTATCCGAAGGAGCAGTGGCCGTCGTTCGAGGACGCGCTTCAGTTGGGCAACGCCCCGATCGACGTCGAGGATTTGATCGCGGAAATCGGCCGTGACCCGTCGCCGTGGACGGGCCTTCCACGCGATACCGTCGTCGGGCATGTGCATCTGCACGTCGCGGACTTGGGCGCGGCGGCCGCGTTCTATCGCGATGCGGTCGGGTTTGACTGCGTGTTCAGCGATGCGCGCGTCGGGGCGGCGTTTTTCCGGGCCGGCGATTATCACCATCACCTCGGCGCGAACGTCTGGGCGGGGGCGGGGATCCCAGCCGCGCCTGATGACGCCATCGGGTTGATCGATTACACAGTCGTGCTGCCTGACGCCGGCGAGGTCGAACGGGTGGCACAGCGTGTCGCTCAAGCGGCTTCGCCGTCGAGCGCGGTGAGTCGGTCACGCTGATCGACCCGTTCAAGATACGGATGCGGCTAACGGTCGAGCAGCCGGCGGCCCTTCCCCGCCGTTAGGGAACCGTAGGCCGCGCGCGTGCGACCCGTCATGGCCGGACATCGTATGTACGATACAGTGTCCGGATCCACAGGGAGGCGCGTATGTCACTGGTCATGCGATATTCAGCAGTGGTGTTGACGCTCGCGCTGGCCGCGGCCTTCGCACTTGGGCTGTGCGTCATGATCGGCCGGGCGATGATGATTCAGGCGGGGTTCTAGCGGCTCCGAATCAAGCAGCAGAAAGCGCGTGTCTCCCGCCGTTTGGCCGATGATCGTAAGGGTCGCGCTGGTCGCTTATCGCGCGGCGTGCCGCGTCAGACGCTGCACGCCGTGAAGCTGAATCTCAACCAGCACGTTGCCCCGCGCAAAGTCCGCTTTCCTTCAATACACGGGGTTTGATGTCGGGATCGCGAAAATCCAATACAATGAGATGAACAGCACCCATAATTTGTTGGCTCATGTTTGAGGTGTGTTATGTCCGACGATATGAAACGCCACACCGGGCGGCTCTTGACGACGGCCGTATCGCTTCAACAGTACCAGAAGCGCATCGACGCGATGGTCAATCATGCGATGGGCGTCGTGAGTATCCTGAACGAGGCGCTCGAACATCACCTACCCAACCAAGACCAATACGGCGTCGATGACAACATCGAGGTCGACAGCACCGAACGTCGCTACGGATGGCGCATCTACGCCGCCCGTCCCGGTGTGGGCGAGTTCAGCGGATTCACCGGCACGCCGCCCGAAGTCACCGAACGTCAGACCCTGCTGGTCGTCGAGCTGATCTTCAACGAGAACGACCGGCCCATCGGCTACTTGGTCGATACGCGCCGCAAGCGCACTGTCTACAAGACCGGCTTGCTCGGCAGGAAGCAGAAGCAGGAGATCGTCGAGGGTGACGCGCGCCGTGTGCCGCTGGACGACGACGCGCTGATCGGCGCCATCAATCTGCTGATCCCGACCATGCCACGCTGAGCCAAAGGTGGAACGTGTCGAGTGGGGAGTGATGAAAGCGATGCAGTGCGTTCCTTACTCCACACTGTAAAAGGGAACGTCTGGACGCCGATCCTCATATCCGGGTTGAGGCGCTGGAGCATCCATGCGGCGCCTCTGCCGTCACAGGTCAGCGCCGGATTGCCCCCTCGTCACACCTTCCAACCGCCCCTATAATCCACGGGTCTATCACCCGCGGAGGAACTTCATGGCTCGCGATTTGACCATCGCCGTCGTTCAGATGCAGCCCAAGCTCGGCCAGCTTGAGGAAAACCTCGTCAAGATGGCCGAATGGGTGACGACCGTCGCCGCCCGCCAGCGCGTCGACCTGATCGTCTTTCCTGAGTTGATCACATCCGGCGCTGAACTGGGCGTCCGGTTCACCGAGATGGCGCAGCGTGTCCCCGGCATGGTCGTCAATGCGCTGTCGCAGCGCGCGATGGACTTCGGCACGTATATCGCGTTCGGCATGGCGACCAAAGAGAAGGTCGAGAGCGTGCTGTACAACTCGGCCGTGCTAATCGGCCCAAGCGGCGAGCTGGTCGAGGTGTATCACAAGCTGCACCTGCGCGGCGAGGAGCGCATGATCTTCCGCGAAGGCTTCAAGCTGACCACCGCCGACACCGAACTCGGCACGTTCGGCATGATGCTCGGCTCTGACCTCGCCTTCCCTGAGATTGCGCGATGCGCAGCGCTGGAGGGCGTGGAAGTCCTGCTGGCGCTGGGCAACTGGGAAGCCGGTGAGATGGACTCGTGGAAGACGTATATCCGGTCGCGGGCGATGGAGAACGCGGTGTTCGTCGTCGGCGCGAACCGTGTCGGCACGGATGTCACGCAGACCTTCGGCGGCGAGAGCATGATCGTCGGCCCGCGCGGGCAAATCGTCGCAACGCTCGCGGACAACACCGACGCCGAGACCGGCGCGCCGAAAGAGGGCGTGATCGTCGCCAAGATCGACCTTGAGGACGTGCGGCGCACGCGCGAGGACTCGCAGGTCATGCAGATGCGTCAGCCGGTGGTGTATCGCAACATCGTGCGCAAGTATTAAGCACTGCGCGGCAGGATGATGCGACGCGGCCGATGCCGCAGCTTGCCCAACACCGTGACTCTTGAGAGCCAGCCCGCCGGAGTCTGCCTGTAGCTCAACCGGTTCGCAGGCCGGGACATGCACGGGTTCGCCGTGTGCGGTACTATTTAGCCGGTTGGACTCGATGCGGGATCGATGCTGTTTGACGGCAGATCGACTCTCGGCACAAGGGCAGCGAGGTTGCAGAGAGACTCATGTTCACAGTCAATGACGAATACGCCGAAGCATGTACCGCCTTCGAGCAGATGCACCCGCAGTTCGACACGGACACGCTCGACGCGCTTCGCCGCACAGAGTATGGACGGCTCGACGCACAGCAGCAGGTCTACCTCGACTACACCGGCGGCGGACTGTACGCCAACTCCCAGCTTGCCGCCCACATGGATATGCTGCGCACGGGCGTATTCGGGAATCCACATTCCGCCAACCCGACCTCGGCCGCCAGCACCCAGCTTGACGAGCACGCGCGCCACTATGTGCTCGACTATTTCAACGCGTCACCGGATGAATACGTCGTCATCTTCACGCAGAACGCCAGCGGTGCGCTGAAGCTGGTCGGCGAGTCGTATCCCTTTGCGGCCGGCGGCCACTATCTGCTGACGTTCGACAATCACAACTCGGTCAACGGAATCCGCGAGTTTGCGCGTGCGCATGGCGCCGCCGTGACGTATGTCCCTGTTCTGCCGCCGGAGCTGCGCATCGACGCCGGCAAGCTGCGCGAATTCCTTCGGTTCGCGCAATCGGACGCCTCCTGCCTGTTCGCCTATCCCGCACAGTCGAACTTCTCTGGCGTTCAACACGACCTTGACTTGATCGACGAGGCGCATGCCAGCGGCTGGGACGTCCTGCTGGATGCTGCCGCGTTCGCCCCGACCAACCGGCTCGACCTCAGCCAGCATCATCCCGACTTTGTCAGCCTTTCGTTCTACAAGATGTTCGGCTATCCGACCGGCGTTGGCTGTCTGATCGTGCGGAAGTCCATCCTGCCCAAACTGCGCCGCCCGTGGTTCGCCGGCGGAACGATCTCGCTGGCCTCGGTGCAGGCGGACGGCTACTACTTGGAAGACGGGGTCGCCGCGTTCGAGGACGGCACGATCAACTACCTCAACCTGCCCGCTATCGAGATCGGGCTGCGCTATGTCGAGCAAATCGGCATCGAGCGCATCCACAACCGCGTGATGTGTCTCACTGACTGGCTGCTGCATCAGTTGAGCGCGCTGCGGCACAGCAGCGGGAAGCCATTGGTGACGATCTACGGCCCCGTGGATACGCACATGCGCGGCGGAACGGTCACCATCAACCTATACGATCGAAACGGCAAGCTCATCGACTTCCGGTGGGTTGAACAGCTCGCCAACGAGCGCGGCATCTCCCTACGCACGGGCTGCTTCTGTAATCCGGGCGCGGGCGAGATGGCCGCGGGGTTCACCAAAGACGAACTGCTGCCGTACTTCCACGGCAGTGAACGCATGACCTTCGAGCAGTTCATCACCGCGATGTCTCTGCAGGGCGACAAGGCGGTCGGCGCGATTCGCGTCTCCGTCGGGATCGCCAGCAACTTCGCCGACGTATACCGGTTCGTGGCGTTTGCGCGCACGTTCATCGACACAGACGCAGGCTCCATCCGGGTGGACGGTGGGGGCTGTTAGGCGAGAGGGGTCAGGTTTCAGGCGCCAGTTGTCAGTTGTCAGGCGTCAAGGGCAGTTGGTTGACGCCCCGACGCGTGATAAGTGATGCGGTGAAGTCGGCAAACCGACTGAACCACAAAGGTCACAGAGGGCACGGAGGGAATCCTCGAATACGGCTCGTCCGCCGCGTGGAACCCCTCACGCCGTAGGCCGCCGAGCGTTGAAACGCACGGCTAATACGTTCAAAGCCTACTAAAGAGGCTGTTCGGACGGCGGAAATGGATTGGCTCAGCGACGGAGTGAGCCACAAAAGACCCGATCAGACACAGAGCATTCGAGCACATGGAGGGGCGTTTACACTCCCACCGCACGCACGTCCTTCTCCCCTCTCCCTGACGACCAACGGGAGCACCGCAGGTCGGGAGAGGGGCCGGGGGTGAGGGTTTCTCGGAGTGCCGAGTGAAGGGCAAACCGATTGAACCACAGAGGACACAGAGGGCACAGAGGGAATCCTCGAATACGGCTCGTCCGCCGCGTGGAACCCCTCACGCCGCTGGCCGCCGAGCGTTGAAACGCACGGCTAATACGTTCAAAGCCTACTAAAGAGGCTGTTTGGACGGCGAGAATGGATTGGCTCGGCGACGGAGTGAGCCACAAAAGACCTGATCAGATACAGAGCATTCGAGCACATAGAGGCA
>JZRA01000104.1 GCA_001567485.1 Chloroflexi bacterium OLB13 | reverse complement strand
CACCCGCTCACCCCCCATGGCCTCCCAGAATTTACGGCCTGCGGGGTTCTTCTCGGCGACATGCCACTCGAAGCACCGCACGCCGTTGGCTTTGAGCCATGCCTTAATATCTTCCACCATCAAGCGGCCGACTCCACAGCGTCGATGCGTCTCCTCGACGAAGATATCGGCCAGTAGGCCGCTGTTCTCCTGCACGAACATATCGGGGATGACATCGATGATCACTGCCAGCGCAAAGCCGACGAGCCGTTCCTCGTCCTCAACGACCACGATCCGCGTCAAGGGATCGTTGAGGCGGCCGATCAGACGGCGAGCATAGACACGCCCTCCGCCCATCGCCGCTGGAGGCAGCACCGGATCGAGATCGTGGTGAAGCATCGCCAGCTTCTCCCACATCCGGCCGATTCTCTCAATATCGCGTTCTTCAGCGACTCGTAAATTCATGGGATCAATCTCATCACGTCACAGCCGGGCGCACCGCGGTGATTCACACGCTGCGCGCCGAGCGCCAACCAGAACGCCTGCTCGATCGGGTTACGCTGCGGGACATCGGCGGCAAGCACCCCGCACTCGAACTGAACAGCTGCGGCACGAACGGCTTCGATCAACCGGCGTCCGAGGCCGGGATACGGGTGATGGGCATCCACCGCCATGTGGTCGATCCACACCGTGCGCCCCCACTGCTCGTCGTTTCTCAGCCACGTGGACACATACCCCACCACGCGCTGCTGCACCTCACCGACCCAAACCTCGCCACCCTGACGGCCGTTCCACACGATCTCTGGAAGGCGGCGAATGCGACGATCTGCCGAACGCACGAACATCAGGTGTTCGTCGTACAAGTGTTGGAGCGCAGGCCGGTCGTCAGCAGTCGCGTGGCGGACTCGCATAATCCCCTCAAGCGGGCGTTTCGCTGTCAGCATAGCACCCGCACCCAATGCGATCAAGGCGGACGCTGTGCGACACGCGCAAACGAAGTACACTCACGCTATGCAATTCGAGGTCGCAACCCCCGCCGAACTTCCGCAATGGATGCGCCAATCGCGCCGCCAGATCGATTGGGGCTTCGTACTCACCGGCCTGATCGGCTTGGCGATGGCGTGGACGATCATCGTTCATCCCGGCATCCCTGTACTGTCCGACCTGTATACCAGCGCGTTCATGACGTCAGACCTCGCCGCCGCACTGCGTGAGGGCCAGATTCTGCCGCGTTGGTCGCCCCACGCCAACTTCGGCTATGGCGCGCCGGTTCCGAGCCACATCCCGCAAGGGGCGGCGTACTTGGCGGCGGTAGTCGAGCAGTTATTCACCGGGGATACGTCTGCGGCGGTGAAGGCCGTCCTCTCTGCATCCTTGGCGCTGGCGGCCATGATGATGTACGGCTGGATACGCACGCTGCTCTCTCCAACGGCCGCTGTGTTGGGATCGGCGGTCTACGCGCTCAGCCCATTCGTCGGTTTTACCGCGCCTCATGCCCTCGGCGATCTAGCACTCGTCGTAAGCAGCGCGTTGGTTCCCGGCGTGCTGTGGGCCGGCGCCCGTGTCGTGCAGGCCCCCACACGCCCCCCAGTGATATTCTTCACGGCCGGGTTGACGATGCAAGCGGCTGTCCACCCCGCACTGGCCGCTGTCAGCGCCGTGACGACGCTCGTCTATGCGGTATTCGTCGGTCGCGCGGCCGCAGGACGTGTGATCGGCTGCATCGGCGCGGCGGTGATGTTGTTCGCGCCGTTCTGGCTGCCCGCGCTGGCGAACAGCAGTTCCGTCACGTGGGTCGATAACCCGGCGCCCGATGATCGAGTCTTCCATCTGACCGACCTGCTGACCCCGATCACCTTGCGCGATCCCGCGCTTCTGAACCCGCCCTTGATGTTCGGCCCCGGCGTTCCGGCGCTCGTGCTGTCTGGCATCGGGCTGCTGACGTTGGCGCGCAAACGAACCCGGCGCGGCCCGATGGTTCTCGCTCTGGCGCTGCTGGTCAGCAGCCTTGCCGGCGCCGTTTTGCAACCCACGGCATGGTGGTTCGTGAGCGTCAACGCGGCGGCGGCGGTACTGGCCGGGGCCGCGGCGGCGTGGCGCACCCGGCTTCCCTTGGCCTTGCGCCGGGCCTTCGTTCCAGCCGCGATCATCGGACTTGCGGCCGCCTCTGCACCGATCTGGCCGGTTGTCGACACCGGCGCCGCGACCGATTTCTCCCCCGCCGCGCAGATCGCTCATCAGCAGATGGGCTTCGACACGGCGATCTTAGCGCGCGGACAGGCCATCCCGACGACTCTGATCGAGCCGGTGCGCGCCGACCCCAATCTCGTCGAATCGTACCGCCACCCCCTGCTCGTCCGTATCCGCCCCGGCACGCCCATCCGCGTAACGCCGATCTACACCCAGAGTCACGCCAGCGCATGGCAAGTGTCGGCGATGTCTCCGCAAACAATCGTCGTGTCGCAGGCGTATTATCCGGGTTGGCAGGCGTATCTTGATGGCGTCCCCCTCGCGACCGCGCGCGATCCGGAAACCGGGTTAACCCGCATCTCCGTTCCGCAGACGGCGAACGCTACACTGCTCCTCACCCAAACGATGACTCCCGTGCAGTGGGTGGGATGGGCGCTGGTTGGCCTCGGCATGGTGGCGCTCGCAGCCCTAGCGCGCTTTACACCCGCGTCGCGTGCCCGCGAGCTTCCGCGCTACGATACGTCGGAAGCGCGGCTCACCAGCGTGGCCGTGTTGGGGGTGATCGCGGCAGTGCTGCTCACCGCGTCGCCCGACGCGCCTATCGCCCTGCACGCCGACCGGCTGTCGTCACTCACAGGCGCGTCACTGCTCAGCGCGGACGCCGGGCCGATCTCGCTCGTCGCCTATCGCATCGGCAGCAGCAGTACGACGCCGGGCGATACGCTAAGGCTTGAGCTGTACTGGACAGCGGTCTCGGAATCAACGAGGAACGTCCGGATTGCGGCGGAGCTGGTCGATCTGGATCAACAGGCGTGGGCGCTGCTGTCCGAGCCGCGCGCGCCGGGCCTGATCGATACGCGGCTTTGGCCCGCTGACAGGCTGGTTCGTGATCTCCGCAACGTGCATCTGCCGCCTGACCTGCCGGCGGGGATCTATCAAGTCGCGCTGTCGGCATATACGTGTCAAGCGCAGTGTACGACAGATCAACGGATCGCCTTCCGCGACACACGCGGCGTCGAACGCCAGACTCTGCTTCTTCCGCAGGTGATCGCTGTCAGCGGCGAACCACGCGAATAGAATCTGTTGGCCTTTTTCCTTGTTACGAGTACAATCACGCGACATTCCGCGCGCATAGCAGTTATGGTGGTGACCTCACAATGAGCAGCAGCAACGATCCCAACTATCAAAAAATCGGCGACGGATGGGCGCAGGTGTCGCGTGGCGACTATGCCGGCGCGATTGCCACGTTCAAGGACATCGTCCGGTCGGATGACGCGAACATCGACGGCCACTATGGTCTCGGCTTGGCCCAGCGAGCCAGCGGCGACAAAGCCGGCGCAAAGGCCAGCTTTGAGAAGGCCAAGACAATCTCGGAGCGCATGCTGGCCGAGGCGAGTCATGGCTCAACGTCGAACGATCTGAAGTCAAGCGGCGACGACCGGTGCATGATGCTCATTCGTATGTTGCAACAACGCCTCGCCGAGATGTAGCTCGAAATTCGATCCCTATATGGAAAAGCGCGAACGGTTGGAACGGACGCTCGCGGGCGAAGCCACCGACCGTGCGCCGATTGCCGTGTGGCGGCCGTTTCCCGGCGACGATTTGCGTTCCGCGGACTATGTTCAAGCCGTCGTCGATTTTCAACTGCGCTACGACTGGGATCTGTGCATGGTCGCGCCGCCGTGGAGCTTTGCCGGGGGCGATTACGGGCTGCAGGAGGCATGGCAGGGCGCGCCCAACGGCGAACGGGTCGCCGTGCGCCGGCCGATCCGTCGTTCGCTGGATTGGACAGATTTACGCCCCGCCGAACCGTCAAAAGGGGAACTCGGGCGGCTTGCCGAAACTATCGCGGCGGTGCTCGACGGGCTGCAGATGACAGGCGTCCCGGTGGTCGTCGGCGTCTTGAGTCCATTGACGCAGGCCGAGCGGTTGGTCGGCCGTGAGCTGCTCATCCGACATTTACGCCTGCGCCCGGATCGGCTGATGACCGGCTTGAATACGTTGACCGAATCGACCGTCCGGTTCCTTGATTCTCTGCGCGGCGCGGCGGTAAGTGGCATCGTGCTTGTCAGCGAATTGGCCGATTGCAACGTCCTCTCTGAACCCGAGTACGAGTCATTCGGCCTGCCCGGCGACTCGGCGGTGTTGACCAGCGCACCCAAGAGCGTTTGGCTCAGGATCGCCTATCTCGCTGGTGCGGCCGTGATGACGCGCTTGTTCGCGCGGATGCCCGCAACGGTCGTCGCGTGGGACGACCGTTCGAGCGAGACCGATCTGGCGGCGGGCCGGTCGATGTGGTCAGGCCCGATCCTCGGCGGACTCGATGCGGAGCTGGATTTGCGGGCGAGTACGCCCGCCGGTATACGCGAAGCAGTGCGCGCCAGCCTGCATACGATGGGAAACCGCCGCTTGATCGTGGGATGCGGCCGGCCGCTGCCGGTGACGGTGCCGCACGGCAACTTGAGAGCCGCCCGCACAGCTGTGGAGCGCGGAACCTCATGAGCACACGCGTGATCGCCGGAACGGCAAAAGGCCGTCGGCTCAAACTCGTCCCCGGTGATACCACCCGCCCGATCATGGATCGGGTCAAAGAGGCGTTGTTCAGCATCCTCAGTCGCAGGATCCACGATGCGCAGGTGCTCGATCTCTTCGCCGGTACGGGCGCGGTCGGCATCGAGGCGCTGAGCCGGGGCGCAGCACACTGCATCTTCGTTGACCTCGAACGCCGCGCCATCGACACGATCCGCGATAACCTCAGGACGACGGGCCTTGCCGGCAGGGCCGACGTGCGTCGCGCCAACGCATTTCAAGTGCTCAATGGGCCGGTGACACCGTGCGACGTGATTTATATCGCGCCGCCGCAGTATCACACCCTTTGGGCGGATGCGCTGCGCGCGCTGGATACGACACCTCAGTGGCTTGCGCCCGCCGGCGTGATCGTCGTACAGATCGACCCTAAGGAGCGCACGCCTATAGCATTGAATCACTTTTCGCCTTATGATGAACGACGGTATGGAAGTACCCTGCTGTGGTTCTTCCAGCACACCGCCGAGGCCGCGCCCGACAATACTGAGGATCCACCTGCATGATGTTTCCTGAACTTGAAGCCGCTGCGGACGCCCTGATCGTCGAGTTTGGCGTAACCTCGCCGCCCGTGCCCATCGACACCATTATGATGACGCCGAAACCCGGCATGTGGCCCAAGATCGATCTCGGTCAGCTGACGTTGAGCTTCACGTCACGCGGAGACCGATTTGCGCCGCGGATTTCGATTGCCCGTCTTGTGGTACGTCAGGTGGTTCACACCGAGTGGGGCATTCAGCATAAACTCCCCGACCTCGTCGGCTACGAACCCGACCGTATCGCCGACTACGCGCGTATGGTGTTGATGCCGTGGTCGTTGATCGAAAAGCTGCCAGAACGCGACCGCAACCCGATTGGTATTGCGATGGCGTTCATGGTACCCGAAGATGACGCCGAGCTTCGCCTCAACCTGCGCACGGACAAAGACAAGCCGCAGCCCTAACTACGTCTGCGCGTCGAGCACCTCGCGCGCGACGGCAAGCGCGCTGTCCGCATCGGATACGCGGCCCATGACCTGCGCCTCGCGGATCGCCGTGAGCAGCTTGCCGACGACGGCACTTGGACGCAGTTTCAACGCTGTCATCACAGTGTGACCGTCGATCACGGCAGGCGGCTCGACCACCTCACCCGCGCGCTCGAAGAACGTCCCAAGCATGACCTGCGCGCGCTCCAGCACACGCACCCACCGATCCTGTTCGAGCGCTACGCCGGCCCGGCCCAACTCCTCGGCCAGCGCGATCAGCACCGCGTCCACACCGGCATCACGCGGCCCGTACCAGTAGCGGTGCAGAGTCAGATCATCCAGCGGGCGCTCCAGATCGGCCACCAACGCGCGGTCGGCGCGGAGTATCGCGATCAGCCGTGCCCGTTCTGGATTGCTGAAGCGCAGCCGGTCGCATAAGGGGTCAACCGCCGACGCGGCGTTTGGTACGGAACAAGCGAACGCAGCAGCGATCATCAACAACGCGCGATGCGGCCGTTCATTTGCCCAATGCGCCGACACATGCGACTGTAGTACAGCACGGAAGCGGTCGAGCGACACGACGAATGCGCCCAACCCGAAGGCGGCAGCGGTATTGTCGCTGCGCTGTGGGCTGATGGCGGTCAAGATGTGGTCAAGCCGTTCGATAACGCGGAACGCCATCTCTCGATCGGCAGACGGCAGCGTCGACAGCTCCGGCAGCACGGCGGGAAGCAGCCCCACCACGCTCATAATTCGCATGGCGGCGTGAGGCCGGATACCGGCCAGCACACGGACGGACTCGTCGCGCAGCCGTTCCGGCGACGCACTGGGCAGCGCGGCGGCGTGCCGGCGCATATCCGCCAACGTCTCGCGTTCAATATGCCCGTTGATCTGCACGCTCAAGCGCACCGCGCGTAGAGTCCGCAGAGGATCGGACGTGAAACTCTGTGCGCTGCAGCGGCGGATCAGCTTATGCCGTAGGTCGGCCTCACCGTTCAACGGGTCAATGAGTAGGGTCATCTCGCCCTGAAGCTGGCTCGCCATAGCGTTGATCGTGAAGTCTCGCTCACGCAGATCGCCCTCGAGATCGTCAGCACGGAACGCTGCAACGTCGATGTTTAGCCGTCCGTCCGGCGTATCGAGCAGCACACGGGCGACATCGCGCTCGGCGTCCATCACAAACACGTCGCCGTTCAGCAGGTTCGCGATCTGGCGCGCCAATGGCGTCGCGCCTCGATGCGTCACGAGATCGAGATCCTTGATCGGCGCCCCGGCGTAGGCATCGCGCACCGCGCCGCCAACCACGTAGATCGGCTCAGGTGCATCCGCGAGCGCATCAGCGAGTTGGAGGACGATGTTGGGCCAGATCAGCGGGCGCGCAGGCTCACGCGGTTCCACACTGCTCATTTGGGCGCGATACCCAGCTTGTCGAGGTCAACCACCCCGATATACGGTAGATTGCGAAACCGTTCATCGAGGTCAAGCCCATAGCCGAACACAAATTTGTCTTCGATCGTGAACCCGACGTAGTCGACCTTAATGTCAACTTTGCGGCGGCTTGACTTGTCGAGCAGAGTACAAATGCGGATATCGACTGGGCCGCGCGTCTTGAGCATTTCGATCACCCTGCTCAACGTGTAACCGCTGTCGATGATGTCTTCGACGATCAAGACGTGCTTGCCTGACACCGAGACGGACAAGTCCATGTCGATACGGACGTCGCCGGTGGTCTGGCGTGCGCCGCGCCCGTAACTGCTGACGGCCATGAAGTCCATCTCATGCGGGACGGTGATATGCCGCGCCAGATCAGTTAGGAACATCACGCCGCCTTTGAGGATACATACCAAGATCAAGTCCTCCGCGTCGGCATAATCGGTGCTGATCTGCTCGCCGAGATCGGCGACGCGCGCCTGTAACGTATCGGCGTCGATCAGGATTTCCTTCAAGAACTTCTCATGCGCGTTTCTCATCGACTGGCCCCGATTCCGTCGTACTATCTGATGCAAGCGGCGTCCGGCAGATCCCGCGTGAGCAATCGCCGGGACGCGTTTGCGTAGTATAACAGGTTGATGAGCGATAACGGGATGTCTGTACTGAGCCATACACGATGGGTGCTTGCCACAATACTCGTATTACTGCTCGTGCCGATCCGGCCGGCGGGGGCAGACAGCGCAGTCATGACGCTTATACATGACGCAGTCGTGACGTGGGCAGGCTGGTCGCCGGATGAGTCCACCCTATTGACGACGTCGGAGGATGGGACAGCGCGGTTGTGGGATCACGCCAGCGGTGAACCGGTGCGCGTCTACAATCACGGGGCGCCGGTTCGCGGCGCGGCGTGGGATCGCTCTGGGCGGCAGTTTGTGACGTGGACGGATGCGGGCGACATCACGTTATGGTCGGTCGATCAAGCGGAACCAGCCGTACACCTCGCATACAGCCCACCCGTGCGCGGCGTCATGTTTGCGCCGGATAGCGAATCCATCCTCGCGTGGGGTGGTGACGCGGTGATGGAATGGTCAACGCACGGGGAGCCACTGCTTCGCCTCGAACATCGCTCCCCGGTGCGCATGGCGCAGTGGAGTGACAACGGCGCGCACATCCTGACCTTTGCCGAGGCGGGCACGGCCGTCATCTGGGACGCTTCGACCGGCGAACGCATCAGCGAGCAGGCGTTCGGCGGCGATGCGCTGGGCGCGGCATGGACGGCCGCGGAAGGCCGCGTCTTGGCATGGACGATGTCGCACGGTGTACAGGTCTGGAGAGCGGGGACATCTGCGCCGAGCCTAACCCTCCCCCATCGCACGTTCGTGGACGGCGCCGTGTGGAACGCCGATGAAACGCGCATCCTCTCATGGTCGGGCGACGACACGGCTAAGGTCTGGGATGCGCAGTCCGGCGACGAAATACTCACCCTGCGGCATATCGACTGGGTCGAAGGCGCGCGCTTCAGCCAAGACGAGACGCGCATCCTCACATGGTCATACGACAGCGTATTCGTGTGGAGAGACAGCGGCGAAAGACTCGGCGAGTTCCGGCACGATATGCTGGTCACCGGCGCGGTGTGGAACCAGAGCGAGGATTACGTGTTGAGCTGGGGTTGGGACGGCACGGCCCGCGTCTGGGATGCGCGCGCGCTGACTGGCGAGGTTGTTCCAACACCAGAGCCGCAGCAGGGTGTTGGCCCCGGCAGTTTATGACCGCTGTACGTCGATCCCGGCGGCGCCTAGCGCGGCTTCGAGCGCTTCGAGCTGATCGGCGCGAACCGTCACGGCCGTTTCACCCAACCGTGCGCCGAGATAGCGCCGGAACTGCGGTTCTTTCCAGATCGCGTCCAACACCTCAATCGACGTCGTTCGCAGCACGACGACCTGTTCGAACCATGCATCGGCTTGCGCGCCGGCCTTCCACACATGGAGGAGCTGTCCGATAGTGTCTGGAAGCTGCTCCAACCCCATGACGCGCTGCATGTACTTGGCGATCCGATCGGTCGAAATGCCCTGCGCCGCGCCGCGTTGAATGCCCGCCGCGTCGATTCGATATTCATACGGTTTCACAGCGGTAGCCGGACTCACCCACGTCGTGAAGCGCGCGATCTGAAAGCGGTCGAACCGTGAAAACGCACGGCCAACGCGCAGGATCCCGTCGCTGTCGAGGGTCGGTCGGTCGTCCGGTTCAGCGCGCGATGGGAACGGCTGGTCAGCGAGGAAGGCACGCCCGTATGCGTTCAACTGCGCGGCGTTATCACCGAGGGTGAGCAGGCCAAGCCAGTGTAGAGGCTGGGTAATCACAAAGTCGAGCAGCGCGCCATCGACAGCGTCCCAGTCCTCGAACCCACTCAGGTAATCGCCCGACTCGCCGCGGATATACCACGAGTCGAAATCGCCGCCCGGACGCTGGTACGCCGGTTCACGCTCTTTGACGGCGCTGATGAACTCGTCAACCGTCCATGCCGCATCAATCGGCACAAAGCTGTGAATCAGGTTCAGGATCTCACCGCGCGACGTTACCGGATCGTACGACCAGCCTTCAGTTTCAACATTCAGCCCCGGCACATGCAGAAGGTCGACGTAGTCCTTCGAGGCGCGCCACGCCTGCGCCAACTGCTGCGTTTGCTGAGCGCGGCTGGCTTCCAGCCACGGCCGTGCGACATCGCGCTGAGTGTACGCGACGCCGTCTTCGACATAGATCATGCCGGATGAAATACCCAACAGGAACAGAAACGTGAGCCGCTGCGGATCGTTAACGATGAGCTGCCGGCGCAGGACTTGTCGCGCTGCTTCATCCATCGCGAACGTGCCGCTGATGCGAACCGCCATCACCTGCAAGAACGCCAACAGAGTCGTCAGATCATCGACGAGGCTGGTATCCGCCGCACGCGGGTTTTCGACGGTTTCTAGCTTGCGGATTCGCGCTGACGCGCGGGCTGGCTGCGGGGCCGATTCATGAGCCGGAACAGGCGCAGGCGCGTGAGCGTGCGATGCTTGAGCCTCAACCCGCGTGGATTGCTCGGCGTCCTCATCCTCGTCTTCGTCGTCAAAGTCGATCTCATCTTCGAGGTCTTCCAGCGTCGCCGCGTTAGGATCGAGGTTGTAGCTGGTGCGGCTGAACGGCAGAACGGCCGCGAGATCATCAGGGATGTAGACGATCGGGCCAAGACCGGAGGACAGCTTGTCGATGCCAAACCCAATCAAGCCAGCGTAGTAAAGCGTCTCAGTGGTGCCCACCGGTTTCTCGTGGGGCTTTTCGCGCTCGATCTGGCCCGCGCCCATCTTGCGGATCGGATCGTACATGCGAACGAACATCTGCTCGGAAATTTGATTGCCCGAACCGTTGAGCATCTTGAGTGCGTCGCGGCCTTTTTGAGGCAGGCTGTCGTAGATGCGAGTCGCATTGGCGGGATCGAGCATCTGTTTGGCGACTGCTTCAGGATCGTTCTGGCTGCGTTTTCCCAGTTTAAGCCCCCATCGCTGCACCACCAATGGCGTCAGTTCAGGTCGCTCTTTAAGCCATGCATCGAGTCGCCGCACTGTCAGACCCCAAACATGCCCAAACAATCGTTCTATTGTACCGCGAACGCACGGTGACCGGCACTCACCGCTGCGGGAACGAAAACGGGGCGCCGTTCACAGACGCCCCGCCACACTGCCGTGATCTATTCGCTCAGGCCGTGGCCTTCTCCAACGGTTCTTCGGATGATTGATCGTCGTCCGACACGCGGAACACGTCATCGTAACTGCGTTCCAACTCCTGCCGGAACTGCTGGGTGTACAGGTTGTAGTAGTACCCCTTCTTGCGCAGCAGTTCGCTGTGCGACCCCATCTCTTGAATCTGACCGTTAGAGACGACGATGATACGATCCGCCCGCTTAATGGTGCTTAGCCGATGCGCGATCACGAAGCTGGTGCGCCCCTTCATGATCTGCTCCATGCCCTGCTGGATGAGCGCTTCGGTCAGCGTATCGACCGACGAGGTCGCCTCGTCCATGATGAAGATTTCCGGAGCGGCCAGCACGGCCCGCGCTAGGCTCAGCAGCTGCTTCTGGCCGACCGACAGCAGGATACCGCCCTCGCCGACCTCCTCATCGTACCCCTTCTCCAGCGCGCAGATGAACGCATGCGCACCTGCCGCCTTCGCCGCCTGTTCGATTTGCTCGTCGGTGGCGTCAAGCCGTCCGTAGCGGATGTTGTCGCGGATCGTCCCGCTGAACAGATGCGGTGTTTGCAGCACCATACCGATCCGGCTGTGAATGCCGTGCAGGGTGAAGTCGGTGTAGTCCGTCCCGCCGATCGTGATCCGGCCGGCGCGCGGCTCATAGAACCGGCACAACAGGTTCACGATCGTGCTCTTGCCACCGCCGGTTGCGCCGACTAGGGCAATCGTCTCACCCGGCTTGACCGTCAGGCTGAAGTTTTTGAGCACCGGCTTCTCTGGCTCGTAGTAAAAGTCGACGTTCTCGAACTTGATCTCGCCGAGCAGTGTCTTCGGGTCGGCCGCGTTTTCCTTGTCGACGCGTCCGGCTGGCTGTCGAGCAGCGAGAACATACGCTCTGCCGAGGCAACCGCGTGCTGAAGGTCGGCGTACACGCGCGCGACATCCTGCACCGGCCACATCATGAACGTGATGTAGCTGACGAACGCCTGAATGCCGCCGATGGTCAGCAGTCCGGTGCTGACCTGCCAGCCGCCGTACCACGCCACCGCGCCAACGGCAACCGCGCTGATAATCTGCACCGTTGGCAGGAACAGCGCCGACATATAGGCAGCGCGGTAGGCCGACCGATGGTAGTTGTGCGTCAAGTTGCTGAACTCGCCTAAGTTCTTGTTCTCACGGCGCATCGACTTGATCACGCGGATGCCGGTGATGCTCTCGTTGTATTCGCCGGAGATCATGGAGTTCAGCTTACGAACGTTACGATACTCAACCAGAATACGCTGCTTGAACCAAATCGCCACGCGAATGATGATCGGCATCAACAGCGCGACGATCAGCGCCAGCTGCCAGCTGATGGTCGCCATGAAGATCAGCGACATGGTGATGTTCGTGACCGCCCACGTGACGTCCAAGAACCCCCACGTCAGCACGTTGGAAACGCGTTCGGGGTCACTGGTGAGGCGTGACATGATCCAGCCCACCGGCTTGCGGTCGTAGTAGCTGAACGATAGGCGCTGCAAATGCTCGAACATCCGCTTGCGCATGTCGTACTGCACGCGGTAGCCGAGGATGCCGCAGATATAGATGAACGTGAACACCATCGCGGCGAAAAGCACCATCAGGCCCAGATACTGCGCCGCCAGTCCGAGCAGCACATCCGGGTTGTTCGCCACGATGCCCTCGTCGACGATCCGCTTGGTCAGCAGCGTGAAGTAAGATTCAAGCAGGCTCACGCCCATCGCAGCGCCGAGGAACACAATGACTGCACGTCGATAGGGCTTCAACTGGCCGATCAAGCGGCGGATCGTGCCGCCGTTGAGCTGCGAGCTGAATTCCTCTTCTTCAAAACGTTCGACCTCACTCATGCGTTGAGTTCCCTCTCGAGTTCTTCCTCGATACGCGACTGCATGTCAAAGATGCGCTGGTAGAAGCCGTCTTGTGCGATCAGTTCGTCGTGCGTGCCGGTCTGCACGATACGGCCCTTTTCGAAAACGATGATCTTGTCCGCGCTCATCACGGTTTGAACGCGATGGGCGACGATGAAGCCCGTCCGGCCCGGCAGCAGCTGGCGAATCGCGTCGCGGATGGCCGCTTCGGTCTCGCTGTCCACCGACGAGGTCGCGTCGTCCAGAACGAGGATACGCGGGTTCTTCAGCAGGGTGCGCGCAATCGCTACGCGCTGCTTCTGTCCGCCTGACAGCGTGACGCCGCGCTCGCCGACCATCGTCGAGTAGCCGTTCGGGAAGCTCTCGATAACGTGGTGGATCGCCGCGGCACGCGCCGCCTCGTACACCTCATCATCGGTCACTGGTCGGTCGACGCCGTATAGGATGTTCTCCTTGATCGTGCGGCTGAACAGGAACGGCTCTTGCTCAACTACGCCGATGCTGCGACGCAAAAAGTCGCGCGGGTAATCCTGAAGGTCGACGCCGTCAATTAGGATGCGGCCTTTGGAGTGTTCGTAGAAGCGCATCAGCAGATTGATGACGGTCGTCTTGCCGCTGCCCGTCGCGCCCATCAAGGCGATAACTTCGCCCGGCTTGACCTCAAACGACACGTCGGTCAGGACGGGCAGGCCGTGTTCATACTCGTAAGACACATGATCGAACTCAACACTGCCCCGGATGGCCGGAACCGGCGGGGTCTCTGCCTCGCCCAGCGGCTCGCGCGGGCTGCGGATGATCTCCATCACGCGGTCGTAGCTGACCATCGCCGCCGATGCCTGAACGATCAGACGCCCCAAGTTGCGCATGGGGTGGATCACATAGACGACCATACCGGCGAACGCGATGAACTGGCCGGCGGTGATCTCACCGTTGAGGGCGAGGCGCGCACCGAGATACAGCACGAGGATCTGATGAAAGCCAGTCAGCAGGTCGGTGGTCGGCCAGAACAGCGAGTGCATGATCAGCAGGCGACGCCCCTTCAGGAAGTGCTTGTAGTTCTCCTGATCGAAGCGTTCCATCTCGTGGTTCTGCCGTGCGAACGCCTTGACGACGCGCACGCCCGTCAGGTTCTCTTGCAGGCGTGTCGATACGATGGCTTCCTGCGTCTGCATTTCTTCGTAACGCTTGTTGACGCGCCTGAAGAAGAACAGCGAGACCACCACCACCAGCGGCACGACAAGCGACGAGACCAGCGCCAACGGGGCATGTATCGTCGCAATCGCTGCGACATTAACGACGAACAGGAGCACGATGCGCCCCATCCACACGCCTTGTTCGGTGAAGAACGCGCCGATAGCACGGACATCCGACGTCACACGCTGTACCTGATCGCCGGTGGGGTGCGTGTCGTGATACGTGAAGTTCTGCCGCTGTAAGTGGTCGTACAGATAATTGCGCAGCCGCAGCGTGACACCCTCGGATGTCTGCGCCGCAAGCCGGTTGCTCGTGAACGACCCGCCGCCTTCAGTCAGCGCGAGCAGCAGGAAGCCGAGCGCGACGAACGGCACAATCGTCAGCATATCGTCGCGGAACAGGATGTCGTCAACGAACAGGCTCAGCAGCATCAGCGCCGTTGTCTTGGCGCCTACCGCGACCGCCTGAGCCGCAATCGCGCCGAAGTAGTGCCGGCGGTATCCGGTCATCAGGCGCCAGAGTCCGCGCAGACGGTTCGACTGGATGGCATCCTGAAGGTCGTAATCCGGCCGTTTTATCAGGTGCGTGAGATGGGGGGCGGAAGCACTGACTGCCACGAATCATGTTCTCCTGAAGGTGTGCAGACTTCTATTGTACTTGAAGTCTAACGGATCTTGAACATTTGAGAATGTTCCAATGCCCGAAATGGTTCTATGATGACCCGTTGCGAACCATACAGAACCATCTTAGCACCCAAAAAGCGTAATCGACAAGTGATGGTCTGTAAACCACCGGAAAGTGGGTGGATGCGCGATCGCCAACGCCAGCACCGCTTCTGATACGTGCTGCGACGCGGCCGGGTTCGAAAATGAGGTATCATCAGGGAGGATCGGATCGACTGTTAAGGACTCCTGTCCGATTTTGTACTTTCGTTAAGACCGTCCAGCGCAGGTCTTAAATGGGCGACCCCAGCACGTTAACCCAGTACCGGTAGTCTAGGCGCGAAGTTGCGGTATGTGCCGCGACATCACCTACCCTGTCTAACGAGGAGCTAGAGGTTACATGCAGAAGTTCCGTGCATTAGCGATTGTGCTGGTCATCGCGCTGGTTTTGACGGGCGCCGTGGTGGCTCAGGATCAGAACCTTGTCGAGCTTATCGCCGGTGATCCGGATCTCTCGACGCTGGCGAGTCTGGTGGAAGCCGCCGGGCTGGCCGATACGCTAAGCAATGAAGGCCCGTTCACGGTTTTCGCCCCGACCAATGACGCGTTCGCCGCGCTGCCCGACTTCGTCGTCGAATACCTGACCTCGAATCCCGAAGTCTTGACCAGCGTTCTCACCTACCACGTCGTTCCGGGTGCGGCCATGACCCGCGATCAGGCGGTGTCCGGCCCGGTCACTTCGATGAACGGCGCTGCAATCACTCTCACCGCTGAAGATGCCGATCTGCTCGTGGATCAGGCCCGGGTCATCACCGCTGATAAAGCAGCGAGCAACGGCGTCGTACATACCATCGACAGCGTCATCATCCCGCCGATCGCACTTCCTGAGGTACTGGCGGCCGGCGTGACCGGCGACATCGCCAACGCAGGCAGTTCGACGGTCTTCCCGGTGTCTCAGTTCATCGCCGCCGAGTTCGCCGCCGAGGGTTACACCGGAGAGATCACGGTGGACAGCATCGGTACAGGCGCCGGCTACGAGCGCTTCTGCGCCGCCGAAAGCCCCAGCGACATCGCCAACGCGAGCCGTGCGATCCGCCAGAGCGAGATCGACGCGTGCGCGGCCAACAATAACCGCGTTCCGGTCGAGTTCCGCATCGGCGACGACGGCCTGTCGGTCGTCGTCAACCCCGCCAACGACTGGGCTGGTGATCTCACGCTCGCCGAACTGGCGCTGGCCTTCTCGACCGCCGTGACGTGGGCTGATGTCCGCCCCGGCTTCCCGGAGTGCGAGATCGTGCGCTATTCGCCGGGCACCGACAGCGGCACGTTCGACTTCTTCACCGAAGTCGTGTTCGAGGAGGACACGGCGCCGATCCTCGCCGCCGGCCAGCTCAACCTGAACGAGGATGACAACGTGCTCTTGGACGGCGTCGCAGCCAACGAATGCGCGATCGGCTACTTCGCTACGCCTACTACGTCCAGAACACCGACCGCGTCAAACTGGTCGCCGTCGACGGTGTGGCCCCGACCGCCGAAAGCGTCGCCAGCGGTGCTTATGTGCTGGCCCGTCCACTGTTCATCTACACCGCCGCCGATGTCCTTGTCGAGAAACCGTATGTCGGGCAGTATCTGCTCTACACGCTGAGCCGGATGCCGGATGCCATCGCGGCGACGGGCTACTTCCCGGCCAATCCGTATGCCTTCAACACCGCCAAGCTGGTAGCCGTGGCGTTGGTGAACACCGCAAGCAGTTCAAACTAACTCATACCATGGGCCGGTCGTTGGCCCATGTGACAAGGGAGCGCGCAGTGAGGCACGCTCCCTTCGTGTGCTTGACGCGGCGGACACGGAGCGAGTGCGAGTCGTGCCGTCTGTTTATCGCTCCAAAGTGAGAAATGAAGTCCGCTGACTTTCAGACGTTAGCGAAGTAAGGAAGCCAGAATGCAAAGAAGCAGATCGTATGAGCTGCCGGGCGCGCCCAGCCTCGCCGTGTTCGAGGTCGAGGACGGCCCCGATCTATCCCGCCGCTTCCGCCCCGGCGAGGCGCTGATTCGCGCAGTCTTGATGGCGTGCGGGATTGTCTCGATCTTCACGACGGTTGGCATCGTCCTCGTTCTTGCCGGCAACACGGTGGCGTTCTTTCAGGCGCGCGCGTGGGTCTTGGCACGACAGCCGGTTGCAGCCAGCGAGCCGCTGGCGCAGCTCACCACGGCCATCGAAGACCACACGATATCACTGCCGTTCGTTTATCTCGCCGACGGCAGCCAGTTCAACAATCAGCAGTATCTGCTCGTCGGCAGCGAGATCATGCGCATCACGAAGCGCGGCACGTCGACCATCGAGGTCACGCGTGGGATGAAAGGCACGCAGCCGGCGGCGTATCCGGCCGGGACAGCGATCACGCCCATGACCGAAGATCTCGCCAAAGCCGCCGAAGCCCTGCCCTCTGATGACACGTCGCTTAGGGTCAGCACGGGGTTTGGTCACTTGTTTACGCCCGGCGAAGAGATCGAAGTCGACGCCGAGATCATGCGCGTGAGCGCGGTCGAAGGGGATACGCTGACCGTTGAGCGCGGCGTTCAAGGCACGGTGGTCAACAATCACACCGCCGGCGCCAACATCGCGATTCCGGATCCCGTCACGTTCGGCGAGTTCATCTCAAACACGCTGTGGCAGCCTCAAAGTGGCGAGTTCGGCATCCTTCCGCTCATCACCGCCACGCTGCTGATTAGCGGCGTCGCGCTGGCGGTTGCCATTCCCCTCGGCCTCGGCGCGGCGGTCTATTTGAGCGAGTACGCCCGGCCCGGCGTCCGTAATGCCCTCAAGCCGACCCTCGAAGTGCTGGCTGGCATCCCGACCGTCGTGTACGGCTTCTTCGCCCTCACGTTCGTCACGCCGACCTTACGAAACCTGCTGTTCGGCGCATCGCTCAACTCGCTGAACATGCTGGCAGCGGGGATCACTGTTGGCGTTCTCATTACTCCGCTGATTAGCTCGATGTGCGAGGACGCCATCAGCGCCGTGCCGCGCTCGCTCCGCGAGGCGTCTTACGCTGTCGGCGCGACACGCCTTGAGACAACGGTCAAAGTCGTACTGCCGGCGGCGGTCAGCGGCATTTCGGCCGGGATCATCCTCGCCATGTCGCGTGCGGTGGGCGAAACGATGGTGGTGCTGTTGGCCGCGGGCGCTGGCCCGAACTTCACGTTCGACCTGCGCCAAAGCGCAGAGACGATGGCCGGCCATATCGCGCGCATCAGCACCGGAGACATCTCCTACGGTTCGCTGGACTACACCAGCATCTTCGCGGTCGGCATGACGCTGTTTGTGTCGACGCTGGCGCTCAACATCGTCAGCGACTTGATCTCTCGCCGTCTGCGCGAAAGGTACTAGGGCCGATGGCGAACCTGATCGACTCCGGAGCATACCGGTCACAGGTCAAGCGGCGGAACGCGCGCACGCTCATCATGCAGCGGCTCTCCCTTGCGACATTGGCCGTCTCGATCATCGTGCTTGCGCTGCTGCTGCTGAACGTCGTCAACCAAGCGTTCGGGCTGGTGGCGCAGCGATACACGGTCGATCCAGATACGTTGGCGGAACGGCCGCTCGCCGAGCTATCGCCTCCGGAGCTGGCGGCCGTGCTGCTTGAGCACGTTCCGCGCCGCTTGCTCGTCATCGTGCGCGACAATCTGTACCGTGGTGATCCGGCGGCGTTCACCCGCCTGACGCTCGGCGAAAGCATCGACGGCGACGTGCCCGAAACGGTTCACGGGCTGCTGCCAACGGATCTTCCCGAAGCGGAACGCAACCGGATCTTTGCGGAGCTGCTCGGCCTCAATGTGAGCGAAGACGTGCTGCGCGCGATCATCGACGCAGAGATCGTGAAAACCGAGATCGACAAGGGGTGGTCGCTGCACGAGAGCCTGCTGAATCGGGCCGCGATCGAAGTTGACATGCTGACGAACTACCCCGACTCGGAACTCGTTTTCAAATCGTGGCTGGACGTCCGGTTCGTCACGTCGCAGCTCTCGTCACGGCCGGTCGAGACCGGCATTCGTCAAGCGATCTTGGGTACGGCATGGCTGCTCGCGCTGACGGTGTTGATCTCGTTTCCGCTGGGCGTCGGCGCGGCGCTGTATCTGGAAGAATACGCGTCCGACAACTGGTTTAATCGGATCATCGAGACGAACATCCGCAATCTGGCTGGCGTCCCGTCGATCATCTACGGCATGCTGGGCCTCACCGTCTTCGTGCGGACATTCGAGGGCGTCACTGGCGGGCGCAGTATCGTCTCTGGCGCGCTCACCCTTTCGCTGCTGATTCTGCCGATCATCATCATCAGTGCGCGTGAGGCGCTGCGGGCGGTGCCCTCCAGCCTCCGCGAAGCATCTTACGGCCTCGGCGCGACCCGCTGGCAGACCCTCTCGCGGCAGCTGCTTCCGTCGGCGCTTCCGGGCATTCTAACCGGCGCGATTCTGGGGCTGTCGCGGGCGATTGGTGAAACCGCGCCGCTGTTCGGCATCGCCGCGACGTTCATCAACACCGATCCCACCGGCCCCGGATCCCGCTTCACCGTGCTGCCCATGCAAATCTACGCGTGGACGGGTCAGCCCGACGAGTTGTTCCGCTTCAACGCCAGCGCCGCCATCATTGTGCTGATGGCGCTGCTGCTCGCCATGAATTCCGCCGCGATTTACCTGCGCAACCGTGCTGTCAATCAGAGGGTGTAAGCCAATGCAGAGCGCCGCCATCGAGATCAGAGACGCTGAATTCTTCTACGGATCAACGCGCGCCGTGGTCGTGCCGGGCCTAGAGATAGCGAAGAACCGGATAACCGCATTTATCGGGCCGTCCGGCTGTGGCAAGTCAACCGTGCTGCGCGCCATCAATCGCATGAACGACCTCGTTCCCGGCGCGCGCGTCACCGGCGAAATTCGGTTCAACGGGCATGACCTGTACGGGCCGGATATTGACCCGGTCGAGGTTCGCCGGCGAATCGGGATGGTGTTCCAGAAGCCAAACCCGTTCCCCAAGTCCATCTACGACAACGTGGCGTACGGCCCGCGCCTGCTCGGCATCCGCGACAAAGCGCGCCTTGATACCATCGTCGAGTCATCGCTGAGGGACGCGGCGCTTTGGGATGAAGTCAAGAATGACCTCAAGAAGTCCGGCACGCGCTTTCGGGCGGGCAGCAGCAGCGGTTGTGCATCGCCCGCACCATCGCTATCGAGCCAGAGATCATCTTGATGGACGAACCATGTTCGGCGCTCGATCCAATCTCGACACAACGCATCGAAGAGCTGATGCGCAAGCTGCAGGAGCACTATACGATTGTCATCGTGACCCACAACATGCAGCAAGCGCAGCGTATCTCCGACTTCACCGCGTTTTACAACATTCGCAGTCAGGGATTGGACGACGGCCGGGATCGGCGCTGTGGCGAGCTGGTGGAATTCGGGCGAACGGCGGCGTTGTTCAACCGACCTACGCAGAGAGAAACCGCCGACTACATCTCCGGTCGTTTCGGCTAGGATAGGCGAGCCGACCTACCGTTCACAATCCGGTTGTGACGACGAGAGAAACTACAGCGGGCCGTCGCTTGGACAGCCCGCTTGCTGTTGATCGGTTTGCGCTGTTACCGCAGCCCCGGCTCACTGATGAAGATGTCGCGGCTGTAGCGCGTAGCGCCTTCGACGATGACGTTCGTCTGATAGCCGTAGCTCAACTCGAACACGTTCAGGCCGTTGAACTGCTGGATGATCGGCTTGAAGATGCCCGCGTTGCCGTCATAGACGTTCAGCACCGGCTCACAGGTGATCTGGGCGGGTTCGGCGCAGATTTCAAGCGCCACCTGTACCGCGCGGGTGGTCGGATTATCGACGATGTAAGTGACGCGGATGTTGTTCCATGTCACCAGCGTCTTATTGACCGGCACCGGGCCAATAGGCACGGCTTCGCTGGTGGCGACCGGCGTAGCCGCCTCAAACAGCGCGATGATCGGGCCAGAGCCGGTCGGTGTGGGCGTGGGCTGCGGGCCGTTACACCACGCGGCGTCACAGAACGTGCGCGGTCGCCGGCCTTCGAGGTTGGGCAGCAAGCGGAACGACTCTTCCGGCATGGTCGTCCAGCGCCGGTCGATGAACACCGCGAAATCGTCGCCGGTGACGAACATCATGTTGGACTCTTGAAAGTTGCGGAACCACGGCCGGAACACGGTATTGAACGGCATCACGCCCATGTATTCAAGCGCGGCCACATCCAGATAAGAGAACGCGTTCTGCGATTCAAACAGCAGTTCCTCATCGACCTCGCCCGTGATCTCTTCGAGCTGCACCTCGGTCTCGGCGGTTTGGATCGCAAGCTCGGCCAGTTGGGCGCAGTAGACGTCGTTATCGGGCTGTGTCGCGTCGATGCCCTGCGCGACTGGGCCAACGCGCGCTTCGAGCAGGGTCACTAAGGTTTGCAGCGTTGTGTCGCACCGCACGACCGGATTCGTCCCCTGCCACCCATGCGGGCGCACGCCCTCGCCCATCGTCAAGTCTGCGAGCGTCTCGATGTCAAGCCGGATGCTGCGGTACGACACCAGCGGCGAGGCGCTGATCACACCGATCCAGTTCTCCGGGCGGATATCCAGCCCGAGCTGATTATCGGCCAGCGTATCAAGGTCGATGAATACGTCACTGATGAAGGTAGGCGATCCGTCAACGCGGTTGCCGATCCACCCGTCCGGGCGCGTATCGAGGCCGAGGCGCTCGTCTGCGAGGCGTTCGAGGTCGCCGCGCAGGCTGCCGATCAGTTCCGGCGTGAACGTCGTCGCGATGGTGTCTTGTAGAAGCTCGCCGAAGATGCGATCTTCAACCTCGGCCTTTACGACGGTGCAGTAATCCAACACAGCCTCGACCGTCGCCGGCTGAATGTTGTAGTCACGATCCAGAATAAGGACGATGTTTTGAAGCGCACGGTCACAGCGCACGATGGCCGGCGCGCCGAACCATTCCGTAGGGCGTGCGGTTCTGCTGCCATAGTATTCCGTGGCGATAAGCTCTAAGTCGTGGCGGATATTGCGAACGATGAGCGACGGAGTGGGCGATGACGCGCCAAACCAGTCATCGGGGCGCACACCCAGCCCGAAAATCCGATCCGCCAACTGTTCATTGTCGTAGAACAAATCCGCGAGGTAATTGCCCGCTTCAAGGTTGGTGTTACCCGTCCACGTCTCAGGCCGGATACCGGCGCCGTACGCTTCTTCCGCCAACAGTTCGAGGTCGGCCCGAACCGCGACTTCGAACGCGGGTTCCGCTGCGGCTTGATCGCCCTCCTGTGCGCCCGCCACGAGCACACCGGCAACCAGAACCACAATCAGCGCGCTCCACAACACTGTGCGCATCCGCGTCATCCAGCCCATCGGGTCGTCCTCGTCGTTCAGCCGCAGTTCCCGCGTATTATACATCCCCCGCAAGAATCACGAAACTTAACTTGCCCACGTCTCCATTTTGCGGCACACTGAACACATGACACGTCGTTTGATCACCCTACTCTTGTTTGCATTCGTCGTCGCCGTCGTGGTGACAGCGTGTACCAGCAGCACACCGGCCCCGACCGACAGCCCAACGGCAACCGTCGCGGCGCAGGAAGTGACTCCGGATCCCTCCGCCGAACCGCTGGTGCCGAACCCATTCCCGACGAGCGTGCGCCCACCGACGCTTGATCCGGCGTCCATCCCTACCCTCGAAGTCCCCGATCCCGGTGCGCGCGCCCCGGTGGCGTGGGGACGCTGGTCGCGGAAGGGACGGTCGATCCCGAACGTGCGACGCAGTTTTCGCGGGTCGTCCTCGTGCGCACCGGTGGCCCAACCAATGAGGCTGGCGAGACCCTCGACGAGACTATCACCATTGAGTCGAACGGCGCCGTGACACGAAACGGCGCAACCGGCCGGATCGATGAGCAGTCGGTCAGCGCGTTGAACGACGTGCTCAATTCCGTCAACTTGTTTGCGGTACAGGCGAACTTTTTAGGCCCGATCATCAACGAAGGGCCAATGCCGTACACGTACCAGCTGCTGGTGGATTACGACGGGGTCGAACTGCTGCTCACCGCACAAGACGGTTACATGCCCCGCGAAATTCAAGCGATTATCGCCGCGGTGCTGCAAGAAGGCTTCAAAGTCTCCCGGCCGTGACTCAACACCCCAGCCACGATACCATCACAATCGAACTGGCGGCGATGGCGAACGGCGGGCGGGCGCTTGGCCGTGTCGATGGACAAGTCGTGTTCGTGCCATATACCATCCCCGGCGAACGTGTCGAGGCGCGCATCGTAGAGTCGCGTGGGCGGGCGCTCTTCGCCGAGGGCATCACCCTGCTGGAGGCCAGCGCCGACCGCGTGTATCCGGAGTGTCCACACTTTGGCCCGGGACGCTGCGGCCGGTGCCAGTGGCAGCACATCCACTACGACGCGCAGCTTCTGCTCAAGCAGGACGTCCTCGCCGACCAGCTCATGCGGATCGGCGGGCTGGACGAAACGATACTTGAGCGCACCCTGAAGCCGATTATCCGCAGCCCGTCCGCGTGGCAGTACGCGAATTCGCTGAGCTTCACCATCACCCCGGACGGCCTCGCGCTGCCGTCTCTCGACAACGACCGTCAAGTCGTCATCGAGACGTGCCTCATCCTGCACCCCGACCTGCAAGACGTGCTGAGCAAGGTGCAGTTCGAGCCGGACGCGAAGGTCGAGCGTGTGCGGCTTATGCGCGGCACGGAAGGCGCGCCGATGATGGTGCTCTCGGTGATCGACGAGGCAGACGCCCCTGAACTGGAACTGGACTTCACCGCGAGCGTCAATCTGATCCTTCCAGACCTGACGCCGGTCAACTTGATTGGAGACCTGCACGTTACGGTCATGGTGAATGGACGGCCATATCGCGTTACCGCCGGCAGCGCCATACGCGCCAACTACGATCAGATCGGCGCATTGATCGCCGCGGTGGAGACCGGCTTGGCGCTGCAAGGCGGCGAGTCCGTGCTCGACCTGTACGCTGGCGTGGGCCTCTTTGCGGCCAGCGCGGCCATGCTCGGCGCGCAGGTCACGGCGGTCGAGAGCTACCCGTCCGCCGCCGCAGATGCGGTGGAGAACACGGCTGACCTCCCCGTGACCGTGATCCACGACACGGTAGAAAACGCGCTTCAGTCCTCAACGGCGTCAACGCCGGACGCCGTGATCGTCGATCCACCGTCCGACGGCCTCAGCCTCACCGCGATGGATGCGCTGGGTCAGCAGGTGCGCCCGCGCCGGATCGTGTACGTCAGTAGTGACGCAGCGACGCTGGGACGTGACATCAAGCGCCTCGTCCGGCACGGGTATTATGTCGAGGACATCCAGCCCATTGACCTCTCGCCGCAGACCTACTATCTGGACAGCGTGGTGACGCTGACACGCGCCTGATCGCTAAGCCAGCAGTCGAGAGTCGTCAGCTGCCAGTCAAAATGCAGCATTTCCGCTCAACAGCTTATATCCGTAACACAACACTGGAGACTGAAAACTAACGACGTGCGGCTCAAATAGGGTATCGAAAGCCGCGAGATTGGGTCTCCCATGACGCCGTGTTCAGTGAGCAATACAGCATGGCATTTGCTCATCACCCGGCACGTTCAACTGCTCACTTTAGAGCGTGCGAAACTGCATCATGGTCTTGCCGAACGTGATGACATCACCATCCGACAGGACTTTGCCTTTCTCGGTGATCTTTACACTGTTCACCTGCGTGCCGTTGGAGCTGCCGAGGTCGTAGACCACCCATGCGTTGTCGATGCGTGTTAGCCGCGCGTGGGGCCGGCTCACCGACGGATCCTGTATGCCGATCTCCCAATTATGATTGTGTGTTGCGCGGCCGATTCGGATTTCCTCCATACTGAGGATGACCGTATCGTCTTTCTGCGGCCCACTCAGGAAGATCAAGCGCGGCACGCCGATGATGCCACTGTCGTTAACGGCGGCCAGCGAGTTCGAGATGCGATTTTGTGTTGTCTCGTCGGAGGTGATAGCAACGAAATCAAGTTCGGGCGTATACAGGCGAATCCGGTCGCCCGCCATTAAGGGGGTCGGCGTCGTGATCAGCTGGTCGTTGAGGAAGGTTCCGTTGGCGCTGCCGAGGTCGGTCAACAAGAACATGCCGTCCTGATACTCGATCTGGGCATGCTGGCGGCTGACGTGATGCTGCGGGATGCAAATCTCGTTAGTGGCCGCGCGACCAATCGTCAACCGCGCCCCTTCATAGAGGTCGGTAGAGTGTTCGTCGCCGGTTTCAGGGTCGTGCCACCGCAGCAGCGCGATAGGCAGCGGTTGAGTGCGATCTGACATACAGTTTGGGTTAGCCCGGTATCTGCGTGGTACATCCATTTAGATTTTTGCGGTTTTCCTTTAGAATTGCAACCATCGCACGCCGTACGGCTGCGTATCGTACCGTAAACCCGCAGGGAGACACACGCAATGCCTTCGCGGATCACGCCACCCACACTACCCGAAGCCACCTATCACTATCTTGGACTTTTCGGGGTTCGCGCCCGTCAAAGCGACTTCGAGCGCGCCGAGAAGCTGTTTCATCAGGCGCTTGGCCGCGTCCGCCGTCCGGAAGATATTCGGGCGGCGCTTGCGCTGGACACGAGACGTCTGCTGCCGGTACAGCTCAAAAGCCCGCTGTATGAACGGTTGATTTCGCTGGTTGGCCGGTCGCCGCGCTTGCTGCGGGAATATGCGCAAGAGATGTACGATTTTGGCCCCGAATTCAAGCCGTATGCCGACGACTTATGGGACGAGGCAAACCGGCTCGAATCGGCTTAACCCCGCTTAGGCTTGCCCTTCGGTTTCTCCTGCACGCGCCTCTCATAACGGGCCTTGAACACCGCGGTAGGCTCCCAAGTTCGTGTCTCGCCCTCAGTGTAAGGCGCGAGGCTGAGCAGCACACGGGTTCGCCCATCGGTCACGTAGTAGACGTGGTACGGTAAACCCTTGCGCGTCGTCAGCCCCGGTGTCAGGTGACGCACGAAGCGGACGACTTCGTCACGCTCGTCAACGAAGTCGAAAGTCCCGCGCCCCGCCGATGTGAGATCGGTGACAGCTGTCATCACTTCATAGCACACCGGAAGCCGCGCATACTGTGCAAGGCGCTGCGTGCCAAACACCAGCAGCAGGCCGAGTGCGCCAACCATCGCAACGGCAAAGCCCACCATCCGGAACCGCATCGTCAACATCAGCACAGCAGGGACGAGCACGAACATCAAGGCGGTGAGAGGCGCCAAGCTCAGGCTCAGCCATTGATCGCTAGTCAGGCTGCCCTCACGGTTCTCCGACAGCCGCCGGCGCATTTCGGGATCAATCGTCAGGTCGTTCATTCGCACACCCCATAGCAAACGCCCCCTGAACCTTCATACGGGTTCAGAGGGCGCTTTGTTCCGGGACAGGTATAGGCGCGCTAGGGTGCCACGCTGGCGAGCAGCGTGACGGTCTCAGTCAGGTTCGTCGCGAGGATCGGGAAAACGCCGAGCAGCAGCGTGCCTGCGAACGAGATATACACCGCCCAATTGACCAACGGAGTCGCGCCCGCGGCCTCATCGCCCTCACCGTCGCTGAGGTACATGTTGACGATGATGCGCACATAGTAGAACGCGCTCACAACGCTCGTCAGCACGCCGATCACCGCCAGCGGGACTAACCCCGCCTGCATCGTCGCTTGGAAGACGAACCACTTGCCGGTGAAGCCGGCCGTCAGCGGGATGCCGGTCAGGCTGAACATAAAGACCGCCATGGCCGCCGCCAGCACGGGCTTGCTGCGCGCAAGGCCGACGAAGTCCTTGATGTCCGTGCCGGAGCCGTCGTCTTTCTCAATTGCCAACGCGATCGCGAAAGCACCGAGGTTGGTGAACGTGTACGCCAGTAGATAGATCAGCGCGCTGCGTGCCGCAAAGTCTGCCGTGAAGGGGTTCGCAGCGGCGGCAACCGCCATCATGATGTACCCTGCGTGCGCGATCGAGGAGTACGCCAGCATACGCTTGATATTGCTTTGCGAAATGGCGACGAAGTTCCCGACGATCAGGGTCAAGGCAGCGACGATCATGATCGTGTTCTGCCAAACCGGTTCAACCGTCTGACCCGCAACCAGAAATGGCAGGGCGGTCACCAGAACGCGCAGCAGCGCCGCAAAACCGCCGATCTTCGCGCCAACGCTCATGAACGCCGTGACAGGCGTCGGGGCGCCCTCATAAACATCCGGCGTCCACATGTGAAACGGGACGACGGCGACCTTGAAGCCCAAGCCGACGACGATCAGCGCAGCGCCGATGACGAGGTAGAAGATCGCACTGCTGCCCGCTTCTACGATACCGCCGATTGACGCGAGGATCTCTTGCAGATTGGTGGTGCCGGTCGCGCCGTAGATCAACGCCGAGCCGTAGACGAGGAATGCGCTCGAAAAGGCGCCGAGGATGAAATACTTCATACCCGACTCTTCGCTCTTGGCGTTGTTGAGCCGGAAGGCCGCCATGATGTACAGCGGGATCGAGAGCAGTTCAAGCGCGACGAACACGACGATCAGGTCATTGGCGCTCGCCATGAACATCGCCCCGGCCGTGCTCAGCAGCAGCAGCGAATAGAACTCGCCGCGCGCGTTGCCAGTACGCTTGAGGTAGTCGATGCTGAGCAAAATCGTGATCGCAGCGGCAGTCAGCGCGACCAAGTTCATGAAGCCGGTGAATGAATCCGCGACGAACATCCCCGCCAGCGCCGTCTCGCTGCTTCCGAAGTTGAACAGTGTGAGGACGAAGCTGACGAGCACACCTGCCAGCGCGAACCATGCTGTCAGGTGACGCCGTTCCTTAGGGAGGAACGCGTCAATCAGCAGCAGGACGGTCGTCCCCAGCGCGAGAAAGACCGCGGGCAGGGTAACGCCTAGATTCAGGTCAGCAAAGCTTGGAATATCCATGCTTCTCCCCTTACGGAAGCATTGCGACAGCAGGCACGATGTGCGCTACCTGCTGCAGGAACGGGTTGACCGCGGCCACCACAGTACTGGTCGAGGCGTCGAGCATGTTGAACCAGACCGCCGGCTGAACGCCGATCCAGAAGATCAGCACCAGCACCGGGACGAGCACCGCGATCTCCTGCCATGCCAGCGGCGGTAGGTTCTTGTTCTCTTCCTTGTCCAGCTCGCCGAGGTAGATCTTCTGGAACATATAGAGCAGGTAGACTGCGGCCAAGATCACGCCGAGCGTGGCGAACAAGGCGAACCCAAAGCCGAGCGTCGAGCTTCCGAGCGTGCCCAGCAGAATTACGAACTCACCGACAAAACCGTTCAAGCCGGGCAGCCCCATGGAGCTTAGGGTAATCACGAGGCTGATTGCGCCGAACAGCGGCAGCGCCTTCCAGATGCCGCCGAACGCGTCCAGCGCTTTGGTATGGCGGCGCTCATACAGCATACCGACCATCAAGAACAAGCCGCCTGTGCTGATACCGTGGTTGACCATTTGGATCGTTGCGCCCTGTAGGCCCTGCGCGTTGAGTGCGAAGATGCCGACCACGACGAAGCCCAGATGGCTCACCGAAGAATACGCGACCAGCTTCTTGAAGTCGGTCTGCGCATAGCTCACCCACGCGCCGTAAATGATCCCGATAACGCCGAGCGTCGCAACAACTGGCGCCCATCCGACGGACGCTTCGGGGAACATCGGAAGGCAGAAGCGGACGAACCCGTAGGTTCCCATCTTCAGCAGCACGCCGGCCAGAATGACCGAGCCAGCTGTAGGCGCTTGTACGTGCGCATCCGGCAGCCACGAGTGAAGCGGCCAGACCGGGACTTTGATCGCAAAGGCGATGAAGAAACCAAGGAACAGGAACGACTGTGGGCTGAGCAAGCCGCCGAACGGGAAGACGAGGTCACCGGACTGAACGGCAGCGGTAATCTCTGGCAGCGCGAACGTGCCGGCCTGACTTCCAACGTACAGGATCGCCAGCAGCATCAGGATAGAGCCGGCCATCGTGTACAGGAAGAACTTCAGCGCCGCATAGACGCGGTTCTCACCGCCCCAGATGCCGATCAAGAAGTACATCGGCACCAGCGTGACTTCCCAGAACACGTAGAAGACGATCAAGTCCTGAATGACGAACACGCCGATCATCGACCATTCGAGCATCAGCATGAACATGTAGTACAGCTTCTCGCGGCCGCGTTCCTCGAAAATGTGGCTGACGTGGCTCGCCAGAACCGACAGCGGCATGATGAACACCGTCAGCAGCACAAGGATCAGGCTGATGCCGTCGATGCCGACGTAGTAGCTGACACCGAACGTCGGCAGCCAGTCGTTCCGCTGAACGAACTGAAGGCCGGGGTTTGACGGATCAAACTGCGACCACAGCAGGACAGCACCAAGGAGGGTGGCAATCGTAAAGCCGAACGCCGTCCACTTGATCGCTTGGCGCTGCGTCGACTCGTTCATGAAGAGCAGGATGCCGAACCCTACCAAGGGGAGGAACAGCACCACCGTTACGAGCGAAAGCCCAGACACATCCATTGGAACCCCTCACTTAGCCCTGAAGCACTGGCAGCAGCATGAATACAATCACCGCGACGACGCCGATCAACAGCGCCACCGCATAAACGCGCACATATCCGGCCTGCGTACGGCGTAACCCGCCGCTGATCCAGCGCGTAAGACGTCCGATCCCGTTGACCGCGCCGTCGATGATGCCAAGGTCAATCGGGTGGCTGAGCAACCGGCCGATCCCGTTGAAGCCCTTCGTGATCACCGAGTCGTGGAAGTAGTCGTGAAGGAACGCCATGTCGACCACGTTCGCCAAGAACGCAGCAGTCCGGTTGAACGGCGTGATGAACAGCCGGCCATAGATCTCATCCCAGTACAAGCGCGCATTCGACAGCGCGAAGATCGGCCGCGAGGCCGGGTTGGCCTCCAGCGGATCGAGGCCCTCGCTGTTGATCGCCTTGTTCGAGCCGTAAATACGGTTGGCGAGGATGATCGCGGCGACCGCCAGCACGAGCGAGACAATCGCAATCAACGGCTGGAACGCGCCAACGTGCAGATGTACCACGCTGTACTCCAGCCACGTCGACAGCGTGTGCTCGCCAAAGACGCCTTGCAAGCCGAAACTGAAAAGCCCGATCCCTGACGGGATGTTCAAGAACCCGCCCAGCAGGCTGAGCACCGCGAGGATAACCAGCGGCACGGTCATTGACCACACGCTTTCACTGGCCTGCTCAGCTGCCTCGGTGCGGGGGCTGCCGTGGAAGACCATCTCGATCTGACGCCACATATAGAACGCCGTGAGCGCGGCCGCGACAAACAATCCAAGCGCAACGAAGCCGGCGAACTTGCCGTCCTGAATGGCGGCGACCCAGCTGTCGGCAAGGATCTCATCCTTGCTCCAGAAGCCCGCGAACGGGTACAACCCTGCGAGAGCAAGCGTTCCGATCAAATACGTCGCATAGGTGATCGGCATCTTTCGCCGCAGCCCCCCCATGTTGCGCATATCCTGCGGATCGAACGTCTCTGCGTGATGCTCGTCATGCCCGTGATCGTCGTGTTTATGTTCATGCGCGTGGTGATGCCCGTGCTCGACGCCGTGGATCACCGAACCGCTGCCGAGGAACAGGAGCGCCTTGAAGAACGCGTGCGTGATCATGTGGAACATCGCCGCACCGTACGCGCCAACACCGACCGCCGCTACCATGAAGCCCAGCTGCGAGACCGTCGAATACGCCAGCACCTTCTTAATGTCGAACTGGCCCATCGCGACGTATCCGGCCGACAGCGCCGTCAGCACGCCGATGATCGTCACAACCAGCGACGAGAACTCGGCGAGGTGGAACAGCGAGTTCGCGCGCACCATCATATAGACACCGGCCGTCACCATCGTGGCCGCATGGATCAGCGCAGAGACCGGCGTAGGGCCGGCCATCGCATCAGGCAGCCAGACGAACAGCGGGATTTGCGCGCTCTTGCCTGTCGCGCCGAGCAGCATAAACAGCGTAATGAGCGTGATAACGGTGTCGATGTCCAGCTCGAACGCGCCGAAGTTGATCATCCGGCCGGCGGTCGTCCCGTCCCCACGTTCGAGAGTCTCGCCCTCGCCCAACTGGGCGAGCCTTTCCGCCTGCGCGAAGATGCCCAGTTGGCTGAAGGTCAGATGCGTGTTGTCGGTGTATGCGATAACCGGCCCCGCGTGGCCTTCGCTCGCACTCTCGCCATGATCCTCGGCGGCCGCTTCGCCGTGATCGCCTTCCTGATCGATTGGGAGATCGGAAGCGAGCGACACCAGCTGCGCAGCCGATCCAGTGTGATCGCCCGCGCCCTCTTCGCCCGCCGGAGCTTCCTCGCCGTGGCCGCCTTCTTCAGCAGCACCGTTGGCGGGCGCTGCGCCTTCTTCCCCGTGGCCGCCGCCCGACGCGAGCGCTTCCATCATGTGCGGGTTGGTGACCTCGGTCGGCTTGTAAAGGTCGAGCGTGCCGAACGTCCAGAAGGCGAGGAAGATCGCCATCAACATGCCGAAATCGCCGATGCGGTTGGCGACGAATGCCTTACGCGCGGCGTTCGAGTTCTTGAGGCCGACGCCGTGCTTCTTGTCGAACCAGAAACCGACGAGCAGGTAAGAGCACAACCCCACGCCTTCCCAGCCGACAAACAGCATCAGCAGGTTGTTGCCCGACACGAGGATGAGCATGAAGGCGAGGAACATATTCAGATACGCGAAGAACCGTGCATAGCGGGGGTCGCCGTGCATGTAGCCGCTGGCGTAGATATGGATCAGCGTGCCGACGAACGTCACGAAGCCCATCATCGTCACGCTCAGCGTATCGATTCGCTGCTGCCACGGGATCTCAAGGCCGACCGACGGGATGCGGATCCAGCCGTCGAGAATAGGCAGGTCGACAATCGCCGGCTGGTAGTAGTTGCCGTTCAAGTACGAGAACAGCACCAGCCATACCACGAACGTACTCGCCGAGGCTGTGATGCCGATCAGCGACGAGAACCGTTCGTTGAGCTTCGGCCCCCAGAAGAAGTTGATGATCGTGCCGAGCGACGGTAGGAGGATAATCAGCGGCGCGATGAGCGCGAGACTCTGCATATCCGGCTTAACCTTCCATCAGGTGCAGTTCATCGATATTGATGCTCTGCTTGGTGCGGAAAATCGCTACGATCAGCGCAAGGCCAACCGCGACTTCGGCGGCGGCGACGGTGATCACAAAGAACGTGAACAGGTGACCGTCGGCCTGATTCCAGTGGCGGCTGAACGCCACCAACGCGATGTTGGCGCTGTTGAGCATCAACTCGACTGACATGAACACGACAATCGCGTTGCGCCGCAGCAGCACGCCCATCGCGCCCATCGCGAACAGAACCATGCTCAGAATGATATATGCTTCAGTTGGTACCATCTCGTCCATCCCCCCGTTGCAGCGGCCCGGCTAATCGCCAGCCGGAGTCTCCGAACGTTCCGGAAGCTGTGGGGCGCCGCTGGTCAGTTCGGCCCCAGTCTGATTCGCAATCACGCTGGTGAGCGGACGGCTCACCTTACGGCGCAGTGTGCGCGACGGCTTCGGAACGTGTTCGCCGCGGTACGTAATCACAATCACGCCGACCATCGCCGCCAGAAGCAGCATCGCAACCAATTGGAACGGCAGCAAGTACCCGGCGAACAGCCGCTCGCCCAACGCATTCGGCGAGCCAAACGGTGTTGCGGCGTAGAGGTCAAGCGAAGTCACAATCGGGCGCAAGCTGCCATCGGGCCGGCGGTCAGGCGACAACACGTACACGGCATCGGCGCCCACTGCCGGCGCAGCTACGCTTGAGAAACGCAGCAGGATCGGCGTGGTGTTGCCTTGCTGTACGGCGTCCACGCGTCCGGCTTCGAAGATGATCCAGTTGGCGAAGCCCGGCGGATAATCCAGCCCTTCCGCTGCCTCCCCATAGCCGAGTTCCGCGACAACGAGATTAATGACGCGGCTGTCGTCAAACAGCGCGTTCTGCAGGTCGCCAATCGCTAGGCTGCTCGACGAAGGATACGCATTGATGATCGTCAGGCCGGTGTCGGTCGTTTGCGGCGTCGTGATGATGTCCAGCGCCGTCTCGCCAGCGACGACCACATTCAGCACGGCGTCGGGTTCGACCGCAAGCTCCGTGGAAAGCACGTCTTGGCCGTCCGCCGTCGCGAGGCTGATGGTATGCGATCCGGGTTCAAGCTCCATGAACGCGGTGGAGTCGCCAAATCCGAACGCCTCGCTAACAACGTCGCCATCGACAGACAGCACAAATACGCGGTCTGCGGGCGGCAAGACGATCTCCGGACGGGTCGGCACGGCGCTGGTGTTCGTCCCTTCAGCCGGGGTTTCGTCGGCGGCCGGGGCTTGCGCTACCCCAACGGCGTCCTCAGGGGCAGCATGAATGATGCGTACAACGCCCTTACCCGGCGGCGTCTGCAAAGTATCGATCTGGCCCTGCGTCATCGCCCAGCCAACGGCGATGATGAAGAAAACAGTCAGCCCCATTGCAAGGGGGGCCAACCATGGAAACCTTCGGGTCGATGCGCCGCCGCGCGCTTTCTCAGCGCCGAGCAGCATGATGACGAATACAAACAGCACCATGATGGCGCCAGCGTAGACCGCGATCTGGACGAGCGCAAGGAACGGCGCTTCGAGCATCAGAAACAGCAGCGCAACGCCGATAAAGTTGACAATCAAAAACAAGGCGCTGTGGACAGCGTTCTCGCTTAGGAGCATCAACGCGGCGGTGGTGATGAGCAAAACACCAACAGCGCCAAACAGGTAGACTTCAATCATGCCAGTTCTTCCTTGCGCGGGCCTCAGCGGCTTGTGCAGTTTAACACAAGGAGCGCCAGAGTTCCAATGCTCCGGCGCTGCTTCTGTCGCTCAAATCGACGCTTTAGAGCGGATTCTCCATGTCCGGGATCGGACGCGTAAACACGCCGGGTTCAACCTCCTGCGGCGTCTCACGGCCACCTTCCGGCACCGGGTCAATCAGCATCTGCTTGGTATAGATCGCATCACGACGGTCGGTAAAGCTCATGCGGTGCTCGTGGCCCAGCTCGATGGCCTGAGTCGGGCAGGCATCCTCGCAGTATCCGCAGAAGATGCAGCGCAGCATGTTGATCTCATAGGTCTTGGCGTACCGTTCGCCGGGGCTGTAACGCTCCTCGTCGGTGTTCTCCGCCGCCTCGACCCAAATCGCATCGGCCGGGCAGGCCGCCGCGCACAACGCACAGCCGATGCACTTCTCAAGGCCGTTATCGTAGCGCCGCAGATGATGACGCCCCTTGAAACGCTCTTGAAACGGCCGCACCTGCTCCGGGTAGTTCAGCGTTGTCGGCTCTTCGAGCAGATGTTTGAACGTCGTGGCGAACCCGCGAATCACATTCATGTTTATCTGGTTCCCTTACTCTAGTCAGCGCCGCCGGCCCCGGACGAATCACCCGAGGCAGTGGGTTCAATCGCGTTCGTTTGCGGCTTGTCCTCGGGCGCCAGCGTAGCCAACTTGTCCAACAGCGAGATCGTGTTCTTGTACAACACGAACGGTACAGAGAGCATACCGCCGACCACTTGCAGCGCCACCCAACCCGCGCCGCCCCGTTCGCCGGTGATCACCGGGTCGAACTCGATTTCGGCGGCGTCCGGATCGGCCTCCGGCTTGCGGAAGAAGGCGAAGTAAGCGCCGCCGATCAACACGACGAACAACGCGCCGGAGACGATCGTATAGCCGACCGGCCCGAACACATCCCCGATGACAACGGCGATGGCCGTCCACACCACGCTGAGCAGCGACAGCGGCAGCAGAACCTTCCAGCCGAAGCTCATCAACCGATCGTAGCGGATGCGCGGCAGCGTGGCACGAACCCAAATGAACCCGATCAGGAACAGCACCACCTTGGCGATCATGAAGATGGGGCCGAGGAACGGCGCGCTCTCGACAAGGAAGAAGTGATAGCCGCCAAAGAACAATGACGCGGCGATCAAGCTCGACCCGATCATGCCGAGGTACTCGGCCATCATAAACAGCGCGAACTTCATGCCGCTGTATTCGGTCATGTAACCGGCGGTCAACTCCTGCTCGGCTTCCGGCAAGTCGAACGGCGCGCGGTTGGTCTCGGCGAGGAGCGCAATCATCAGGATCGCGGCCGCCAGCGGATTCTGGAACACGAACCAGTTGAGCGGCGACCCGGACTGCGCCTCGATGATTCCGATGATGCTCATCGTGCCGGCCAGCATGACCGGGACAACCATCGCCAAGCCGAGGGCCAGCTCATAGCTAATCATCTGCGCGGTAGCGCGCAGCGCGCCGAGCATCGCGTATTTGTTGTTGCTCGACCATCCGGCCAGCGCGACGCCATACGTGGCGATGCTGGTGATGGCGAGGATCCACAGGATTCCAACGTTGATGTCGGCGACATATAGGGGGAGGTTGTACCAGTGCCCGTCGAACCACGGGATCGTCACGCGCGGTCCAAGCGGCGTCACGGCCATGACGATCAATACCGGCACGACCTTAATCATCGGCGCTAGGATATAGACGAATTTGTACGCCTTCGCCGGCATGATGTCTTCTTTGAAGATCAGCTTCACGCCATCTGCGGCGGGTTGAAGCAGGCCGGACGGCCCAACGCGGTTCGGCCCGACACGCTGCTGGAACCACGCGATGAATTTGCGTTCGAGCAGTGTCGTGTAAGCAAATCCCGTCACGACGATGAACAGGAAAAGCGCCGTAAAGAGGATCGGCTGAAGCACACGACAGCCCTCGCTCTGCTCGCAGGCGATGGGGGTGTTGTACGATCCATCCGCCAGCATGTTGTACAGCCCAACGCCAACCGTCAGGATCAAGACGACGGTGACGATCAGGCCTACCAGCAGTGCGCCGAGGATGTACGGCAGCGGTATTCCGAAAATCTTGCGACTCATCATCAAACCGTCTCCTCTTAGACCTTGCTGACCTGACCCACGGTGATCGCCATTGGGACAGGTTCGTCGGTCAGGTGGCGCGGCAGCACAACACTGCCTTCCGGCGCGCCACCGTTGACATTCGCGCGGACACGGACACTGCCCCCGTTGGCGCTGATCTGCACGACATCGCCGCTGGTGATTCCCAGTTTCGCGGCATCGGCGCTGTTGATCTCGGCGAAGGGAACCATGACGCGCGGATGCACCACCGTGCTCAGCTTGAACTGCGCCTCACGGTTGTACAGGCGGGTCGATGGGATGATGACGAACTCGCCCTTGCCGGCCTTCGGCACAGCGGGCAGCTTCACTTCACCCGCCTTCACCGTTTCGCCCTTGTCGGCCGCGGTCGGTATCACGACGCCGAGGCCGCCCGTATTCTTGCAAGCTGTCCCGCTGTAGTAATAGCTGTCCGACGCCCCGCCAACATCCGGATACTGCTTCTCGACCTTGCTCAGCGCGCGGTAGTCCATGCCTTCAAATGCCGGTACTGAAGCGGCGATTTCTTTCATCACCGCAGCGGCAGACAACTTCGCTTTACCCTGACCGAGCTTCTCGCCCAAGCGGTTCGCGATCTGCCAAAGGGGGAGCGACCAGCCCATCGGGCCTTGCGCGGTATAGAACCGCTGTACGCGCCGTTCGCCATTGGTAAACGTGCCATCACGTTCGGCGAAGCTCTGAATGGGCAGCACGACCTTTGCGAACTTCGCCGTGATGCCGTCAGGCAGCATGCTGAAGCTGATGATCGTCTCGACCTTATCGAGCCACGCGGCTACAGACGGGTCATCGGCGAGCATATCGGCCTGCGCGACCAACAGGACTTTCGGCGGCTTGGCGGCCATCGCCACCGACTGCTCCGGCGTGTAGCCGAGGTAGTACTGGCCGACGCCGTTCGCGCCGGGGAACGTAGACAGCAGGCCGTTATTGGGCTTGCCGACATGACCGGTCTCGATCAGCAGGTTCGCCGCAGCTTGCATAAGGGCGGCGTGTCCCTCCAGCGTAAGCCCCTCAGCGCCAGTCAAAATGATCAGGTTCGCCGCCGATTTGACTGCTTCAGCCGCTTCGGGCGCGGATTTCTTGAGGTCGGCAAGCCAATGCGCCGCCTTGCCTGCTTCATAGCGGAAGGTGTGCGACGCGAAATCGTCCATGCGAGTCTTGCGCGCATTTGCGACGATCACAGCTGCCCCACGGTCGTGCGCTTGCTTGATGCGCAGACGCCAGATAGGCACCTCTTCTTCGATGTCACTGGCGACGATCAGCACGACGTCCCCCTTGCCGAGCTTGCCGAGGTTCGTGCCCTTGCCGACGCCGACCTGCGCGATCAGCTCGCCGCCGGTGTGCGTCACCGGCCACGCGCCGAGCCGTTCGCTGCCCAGCCCGTTGACAACCTGCCGCAGCGCCCACAGGTCTTCGTTGCTGGCGCCGCTGCCGACGATCAGGCCGATATCGCCATTGGCAGCCTTGAGCACGCCAGCGACCGTATCGAGCGCTTCCGTCCAGCTCACCTCGTTCAGGTTGCCGTTATTGCGCAGCAGAGGCGCGCAAATCCGTTCCTCGGCGCGGGTGAAATGATGTCCGAACCGCACCTTGTCGCTGATCCAGATTTCGTTCACCCACTCGTTCTGGCGCGGCATCACGCGCTTAATCATGGCGCGGCCGCCAAAGTCACGGTCAAGGCGCATGTCAAGGCTGATGTTGCTGCCCGCTGCGTCCCACGGGTCGATGCTCGGCACCGACGTCATCTCCCACGGCCGCGCGCCAAAGCGGAAGTCCACGGTCGTCAGCGCGCCAACCGGACAAATGTCAGTCGTGTTGCCGCTGAAATAGGTATCGAAACCCGGATCGCTCTTGGTGATGATCCGAAGCGTGCGCCCGCGCTCATGGAAGGCCAGCACATCGTCCCCCACGATCTCGTCTTGGAAGCGGATGCAGCGCGCACATTGGATGCAGCGTTCCTCATCCAGAACGATGAGATCACCCAGCGGGACAATCTTGTCCAGATGCATCTTCTCGCTGAAGACCATGCGCGTTTTGCCGGGGCCGTGGGCCATAGTCAGGTCTTGCAGCGCGCATTCGCCGCCCTTATCGCAGACCGGGCAGTCCAGCGGGTGGCTGGTGAGCAGGAATTCCAACACGTTGTTGCGCGCATCCGCGACCTGATCGGTCGTCGTGCGGATGTACATGCCATCGCTGACGGTCTGCGTACAGGCGGTCTGGAGCTTGGGCATCCACCGCACCTTGACGTTGCCGTCTTCGTCGTGAACGATCTCACGGGTGTTGGGGTCGCGCTCAGGGGTGCCCATCTCGACAAGGCACATGCGGCACATCCCCACCGGCGCCATCTTCGGATGGTAGCAGAACACCGGAATCTGGTTGTCTGCATGGTTTCTAGCCGCATCGACTAGGTTTTCACCGGCCGGCACCTGATAGGCCTTGCCGTCAATTGTGATCGTGACGAGTTTCTGTTCTGCCATCGGCGGATCAACCCTTTACCATACTCTGCCGTGCGCGGGCAGTCCGCGTCAACGCTGCTGCCTGCCCGAGTCCCAACAGGGCGCGGTCGCGAACTGCCTGTGCGATCACTCCCCAAGATTCCGTGCTTAAGTCCTCATCCGCCAGCGTTAGCGCACGTTGAAAGTCGCTGGCAGCTTCTCGCGCGCGCCCAAGTTCGAGCAGCGCTTCGCCACGGCTGACCCACAGCACCGCGGCGTTGGCATCTGTTCCCATCGCTCGCGTTAGCGCCTCGATCCGGCCGACGAGTTCTCGTTGGCGTTCGGCGCGGGTTGGAGCGATCCAACCCCGCAGGCGCTGCCCCAGCGACGGGCCGGACATGGTCAAGCCTAGTCGCCAGCGGGCGCCGCGGCGGCCGCGACGCGCTCACGAGCCGGGCGCGCAACGGCCTTTTCCTCAGCCGGTTTCTTGCTCCCGTCCACCCATGCCTTGAATTCTTCCGGGAAGACGTTGATCGTCCAGATGGTCGGGTTCGCGGCGAACTCGCCAAAGGCGCAAAGCGTCGTCGGCTGCATGTTCTTCGCCACGCTCATAATCAGGTCGACATCCGACTCTTTGCCTCCACCGGCGAGGATGCGGTCGAGGACTTTGTCGAGCCAGTACGTCCCCTCGCGGCACGGTGTGCATTTGCCACAGCTCTCGTGCTTGAAGAACTTGGTGACCTTCGAGGCAACCCACACGATATCCACCGTATCGTCCATCACGATCACTGACGCCGAGCCGAGGATCGAGTTGAATTTGCGCAGGTCGTCGTACGTAAGCGGCGTATCGAGTACTTCGTCGGTCACGCGCAGGATCGGGCCGGATCCGCCGGAGGGCAGAATCGCCTTGAACTCCCCGCCATTCAGCGGGCCGCCGCCGTAATCGTACAGCAGCTGGCGGAATGTGACGCCGAACGGCAGCTCATAGTTGCCCGGATTCTTGACGTGTCCGCTCAAGCAGAAGATCTTCGTTCCAGAGCTTGAGCCAACGCCGATCTTCTTGTACTCCTCTGCCCCGTTGTTGATAATCCACGGGACGTTGGCAAGCGTCTCGACGTTGTTGACAACCGTCGGCTCGTTGTATAGGCCGCCGCCCTTGTTGGCGGGGAACGGCGGACGCACGCGCGGTTGGCCCAACTTGCCTTCGATGCTGTTGAGCAGCGCGGTTTCCTCACCGCAGATATAGGCGCCGGCGCCGAGATGGGTAAAGATGTCCACCTTAAACGGGTTGCCGTCGGCGTCCTTCAACTTGCCGTTGGGGCCAAACAACCCCGCCTTGCGCGCCCGTGCGATCTCAGCGTCCAGCGCATGCGCGACGTCCCAAAACTCGCCGCGCAGATAGATGTACACCGCCGCCGCCTTGATCGCGTAAGCGCAAATTAGCGCGCCCTCGATCATCTGGTGCGGGTTGTTCTCCATGATCTGACGGTCTTTGAACGTCCCGGTCTCGCTCTCGTCCGCGTTGACGACAACATAGTTGATCGGGTTGTCCTGCGGGATGAAGCTCCACTTCACCCCCGTGGGAAAGCCCGCGCCACCGCGCCCACGCAGGTTGGACGCCTTGACCTCGTCGATCACCTGTTTGCGGGTTTGAGACAGCGCCTTCTTGAGCGCCTCATACCCGCCGTTCTTGCTGTAAACATCGAACTCCCGGATGTTCGGGATGTCCTTCTCACGGAAGATGATGTTGAGACTCATCGCGCACCTTTACTTTGACTTGCGTTACGACTTGTTCACTTGCGCGTTGACTTCGGCCCGCCATTGATCCAAGAGCACCTTCATCTTTTCCATGTCGAGGTGCTCATAGTTGTGAAAATTGCACTGGAGCAGCGGAGCCTTATCGCAGGCGGCAAGGCACATGACATGCTCGACCGTGAACATGCCGTCCTCGGACGTGCCGCCCTCATCGACTCCAAGATACTCCTTGAGGTCGTGATGGAACTTCTCGGCGCCCTTCAGCGCGCACGGCAGATCGGTGCAGACTTGCAGCCAGAAACGCCCCTTTGGCCGCTCAGAATACATCGTGTAGAAGCCGGCGATGGACTTAACCTGTGTCGGATCCATGTCGCACACCTCGGCGACATCCTGAATTCCTTCAGGGCTGACCCAACCATACTCTTCCTGCGCGATGTACAGCAGTGCCATCACCGCAGAGCGCTTGTCCGGATACTTCGCAAGCGTCGTCTCGATGCGGTCTGCGTACTTTTCTTGCAGCGTATTCATCGGCAGTCGATCTCCTCAGGTTAGCGGTCGCAATCGCCCAGAACACAGTCAATGCTGCCGACAATCGCCACAAGGTCGGCAATCATGTGGTTGCGCGACATCTCAGGAATCGCCTGAATGTGCATGAACGACGGGGTCTTGAAATGTACGCGGCGCGGCTTGTTGCCACCGGTGCCGTGCAGGTAGCAGCCGATCTCGCCGCGTGGGCTTTCGATGGCGACGTACACTTCCTGATCCGGCGCGGGGAAGCCTTCCGTCCACAGCTTGAAGTGGTGAATGACCGCTTCCATGCTCTGGCCGAGTTCAGCCCGTGGGGGCGGCGCGAACTTGCGGTTATCCGTGCGGAACCCGCCGCCAGCGGACGGCAGCCGCTTGACAGCCTGCCGCAGGATCTTGTGGCTCTCGCGCAGTTCCCGGATGCGGCAGTAGTACCGGTCGAACACGTCGCCATGCTCGCCCAACGGCACGTTGAAGTCGTACTGCTCGTAGCCGCTGTAGGGCATCGCCTTGCGGATGTCCCAATTGACGCCGCTGCCGCGCAGGCTCGCGCCGCTCAGGCCCCATGCCAGCGCGACATCCGGTTCGATCACACCGATGCCCTGCGTGCGATCTACCCACAGCGGGTTGGCGGTAAGCAGTTTTTCGTAGTCATCCACCCGGCGCATAAAGTCGTCAAGGAACACCTCAAGCGCCGGCAAGAAGTCCGCCGTGAGGTCGCGCCACACGCCGCCGGGGCGTAGATAGCTGCCCATCATCCGCTGGCCGGAGATCATCTCGAACATATCGAGGATCTTCTCGCGCTCGCGGAAGCAGTACAGGAACACGCTCATCGCGCCGAGGTCGATGGCGTGTGTGCCGAGCCAAACCAGATGGCTTGCGATACGCGACAGTTCAAGGCAGATCACGCGGATCACCTGCGCGCGTTCGGGAACGTCTATGTCGGCCAGTTTCTCAATCGCCATGCAGAAGACGGCGTTATTGGACATCGGCGACAGGTAGTCCATCCGGTCGGTGCAGGGGACGCCCTTCTCGTATGTCTTGCTCTCGATCGTCTTCTCAATACCTGTGTGTAGAAAGCCGATATCCGGCAGGCAGGTGATGATCTCCTCGCCGTCAAGCTCCAGCAGCAGGCGCAGTACGCCGTGCGTGGACGGGTGATGCGGCCCCATGTTGAGCAGCATCGTCTCACCCGTAAGAGCGCGCTCAGAGACTAGATTCTTGACGTCGTCGAGGCTCCCAGCCCACTCGGTGATCGCTGAGTCCAAAGCCGCTTTATCAGTCATAGTAGCCTCTCAACTTACTCTTCGACGAACGGCTTGTGCTTCATGATCTCATCGGCGTTGAACGAGAACTGGACAATCTCGTAACCCAGCGGGGTATCACGCCGGTGCGGGTGGCCGTTCCAGTCGTCCGGCATCAACAGCCGCCGCGGATCGGGATGGTTCAAGAAGGTGATGCCCATCAAGTCCATCGCCTCGCGTTCGAGCCAGTTCGCCGCCGGCCAAATGCCACAGACCGTCTCGACCTCAGGCTCGTCTTCGTCGAGGTAGACCTTTACGCGCAGACGCACGTTGTAGAGCATCGAATACAGGTGATAAGAGACGGCAAAACGCCCCGGCCGGTCGTATACACCGCCCGGTTCCCAGTAGTCCACCGCGCTCACATCGCTCATGAAGTTGAAGATCAGGCCCGGCGTATCGCGCAGCACCCGCATCACCGGGATGATCTGCTTGGGGTCGACAACCAGTGTCGTTTCGCCGGCAAACTCGACCACGTCCTGAACAGCGCCGGGCAGTGTGGCCTTCAGCACATCAGCAGGATTCTTGACAGGATCGATCGCAACCATTAGTTCGCCCACCCCTGAATCCGCTCGCCCTTGATCTTCTCGTGCAGCGTCAGAATGCCGTGCATCAACTGCTCAGGCCGCGGCGGACATCCAGCCACGTACACATCAACGGGGATCACCTCGTCCACACCCTGAACGACGGCATAGTTATTGTAGACGCCGCCGCAGGAGGCGCAGTCCCCCATGCTGATAACCCACTTGGGGTTCGTCATCTGATCGTACAGGGTACGGACGACCGGGGCCATCTTGCGCGTCACGCGGCCGGCGACAATCATCAAGTCGGCCTGACGCGGACTCGCGCGGTTCAGCTCCATGCCAAAACGGGCCAGATCGTAGCGTCCCGCTTGGGTGCTCATATATTCAATCGCGCAGCACGCGAGGCCGAACAACAGCGGCCACGTCGCGCCAGTGCGCGCCCAGTTAATCGCCGTTTCAAGCGTCGTCGTAACAACGCCGAGGTTACCGAGCTTTGGTGTTACTCCCATTCCAGCGCGCCCTTCTTCCACTCGTATACAAGGCCGACCGTAAGGATGAACAAGAACAGCCCCATCGTCACCAATCCGTAAATGCCGAGGTCACGGAGGACAACGGCATAGGGAAGGAAAAAGATCACTTCGATGTCGAACAAGATAAACAAGACGGCGACAAGGTAGAACTTTACCGGCATACGGCGCGTGCCGGGGCCGATCGGCTTCATGCCGGACTCGTACGGCGCATTCTTGCGCGAGGTCGGCCGATACGGGCCAAAGATGCGCGAGATGACCAGAATGATAAACGTCAAAGCGACCGCCATAACGATCATCACGGCGATGGGCGCAAATTGCTGTAGAGCCATCGGCTAGCCCCCGAATTTCGTTTGTTCAATTTCGCACAATTACCCGCGGCGAGATTAACATAACCGGGATAGCTTGTCAAATTGACATCCGGTTAAATTCCTGCCTCGAATGGGCCAGATTATAGCGCATGGGCGTACTGCCGTAAAGCGAAGTCGTGGCCGATTCAGCACCAGATTCAGAGTTGTGCTAACGTAAGCCATATCTATCAAGTACAAACGCGACTGAGGCCCTCCATGTCACCGCGCACGGTCATCGCCCTTCTGTTCTGCTTCGTTTTGGCGTCCGTTCCCGTCTCCGCCCAGCCTGAATTCACGCCGCTGCCCGTCGAAGGCTACGGATCGCAGGTCGTCCCCTCACCCGATGGAGCCGTCGCGGTCGCATTCACTGCGCGCGCGCTGCTATGATCGCCAACATGGATTTGTCTAACGGCATGACGATCATCGACATGAGCGACAATTCGGTCGTCACCGCGCTTGACGGCCCGGTCGATCTGGCAACCTCGGTCGCGTTCAACGCCGACGGCGCCCTTCTAGCTGTCGTCCACGCGAACGGCGACGTCGCCCTCTGGAATACGGCCGACTGGTCGCTGCGCGATACGCACGCCACGCTTCACATGAACGCACGAACTCTCGGATTCCTGCCAGACGGACAAACGCTGACCTTGCTGACAAGTGGCACACAGCCGCTGCTGCTGTTCATGGATGTGACATCCGGGGCGATCGTCGGCATGGCTGGCCGGCATTACACCCGAGAGAGCGAGCTACGCGCCATACTCAGTGAACCGCAGGGCCTCATGCGCACGTCCGCCATTGCGGCCGCGCTCGCGCCTGACGGTCTGCGCTATGCGGCGGCCAACGGGTTCGACGAGATCGTTATTCGGGAAATCGAGACGCACGACTGGTTCACGGCACGCGAAGGCGAGGGGGATCTCCCGCAGCTTTCGATCGCGCACATGGTATTCGCCAACAATCACACGCTGGTCTATATGCTGCGCTCTGGCGAACTGCATGAGTTCGATGTCGAGACGCGAACGGATCGGCTTATCGCCACCGTCGCCGACCGCCTATTCATGATGGACGTCAGCCGTGATGGCTCACTCATCGCCGCTGTCACACACGATCCCGACGCGCTGTTCGTGCTTGATCGTGCCACAGGCGCGGTGATTCAGCAGGTCTCGCTGCCGTCCCCGCAGCTCGCAATCTCGCTCAATTTCACGCCGGACAACAGCGCGATACTGCTGGGCGTCTTGAACACCGAAGGCGCTGGGCCAGCGGCGGCGATCTTACGCATCACGCCGTAAGGCTGTTGTGTGTAGGCCGCGTTACTCCGGATGTTCGATCGTATAGAGGCGGTCGATCTGCGCGATGTCGAGAATCGTATGCGCGCCCGACGGCCAGTGTACTTCTACGGTGAGTTCGTCGTCTGGCTCGGGGCCGAGGCCAAAGTGCGCCACCGGCTCCATCTGGCACAGATAGCCGCTGCCGGCATCGATCGCGCGGATTTGCGTTCGATCGCGCGCGTGCAGCTTGACGATTGTGCCGCGCGCTGGCGCGCCGAACGGGGTAAGCGGCAGGATACGCAGCCAATGACTGAGGTTAGCATGCGGCGCGTACAGGGTGATCGGCTGCATCGCCGCCTCGCCGTGGCTGACGAGCAGTTCGAGCCGCCCGTCACGGTTGATGTCGCAGACGGCAGCGCCTGTGCCAAGCTCGGTCGATTCCAACGCCGCCCCCGGATTGAGCCGCGTCCATTCACCATTGCGGAAACCGAACAGCCGGTTTGGCTCACCAAAATTGTTGAAGAACAGCTCTTCGTAGCCGTCGTTGTCGAAGTCGGCGGCGATGACCGTGCGCACGCGGCTCGGAAGCGCCAGCTCCGGCGGGGCGACATTGCGGAAGACGCCCTGCGGCGTGCGCACAAACAAGCGGTGTGGGCCTTCCCAATTCCCATAAGCGATGTCAAGCTGGCCGTCGCCGTCGGCATCCAGCACCGCGACACCGCGCACATTTTCGAGCGAGTCCGCAATTCCGACGCGCTCGGCGATCTCAATGAACGTGCCGTCACCGTTGTTCTGAAACAAGAAGTTCGCGCCGCGTTCGTTGCCGGCGAACACATCCATGCCCGAACTCACCAAAGGGAGCGACAAGAGCGACCGGCCGCTGGACGTCAGATCAACCCCTACCCTGCTGGCGACATCGACAACGAAGCCCTCGTTGTTGAGTTCATAGAGGCGCATAGGGCCGCCGTAATTGGCGACAAAGAACCCGTAACGCCCATCGCCGTCCCGGTCGACACATGCCACAGACCGTCCGGCTGTGAGGTTCATCACCCCTTGATTCTCCTCAAGGTCGAATAGGTCGACCCAGCGCATCCCTCGATTTAGGTACAGCCGGTCGCCAAAGCGCTTCCGTCCCCCGAAGGTGTCGCTGTTCAGAAAATAGATCTCCTCGCGGCCGTCCCCGTTGATGTCGGCCGCGGCGACCCCGATGGCTTGACGCTGGTTATCCGCCAGCACCGGATCGACGAGATCCACCAGCGCGCGCCCGTTCCACTTCAGCACACGGTTCGGAAAGTTGAAGCCGGCGACTACGAACTCGAACTCCGCGTCCCCGTCAATGTCAGTCACAGCGACGCCATAGCCAAGCTGCGGCGGATTAAAACGTATAAGTTCGGAGATGTCTTTGAACATGGTCACCAGCAGCGCGTATCAGGGACGCGCAGGTTGAGTTCCGCGGCAAAGTGTCGCACAACGCACCGCCTCGCATACGCGGCCGCGCCGTGAGATTTAGCAGTGCATTCAGCGAAGTTTGAGCAGCAGCGCCGGGCTTTCGCTAAACCCGACCGACTCGTAGAAGCGGCGCGCGGTCTCGTTGGCGCGCTCTTCGTTGACGATCAGGGAATTGAGGTTCAGTTCCACAGCACGGCGCATACACCCCTCCAGCAGCGCCGCGCCGATGCCGCGCCGCTGAAACGCCGGCAGCACGGCGGTATCGTTGATGACCCCGTACCCGGACGTGATCGTGCGCGCGGTGCTCATGATGACGCACCCGACAATCAAGTCAGGTTGCTGTGCCGTTGTAGCGACCAGCGTCACAATGGACAAGTCCTCGCTCAGGCGCTGGCGCGCGGCCTCCCACTGCGCCTCACTGAGGTCGTGATTAGACGGGATCGTGCGGATAAGCGCAAGGACTTGTTGATAGTCCGCCAAGCGCGCGGGCCGCACGATGATCTCGCTTTCGGCGCGCTCGGCCAAGGGTAGGCGCGGCGCAACACCGGCACGTTCAAACCAGCGAGCGAGCGCCTCCCGATGGGTGCGAAACGGGATCAGCGGTAGGTCGTCGGGCGCGAATATCCGCACGTCGCTGGCGTCATCTCCGGCACGAAGCACGCCACCTACCGGCCGCGCACGGTAAAACACCATGATTCCGCTGGCCGGTGGGCCTTCCGGATAGCTGTTCAGGTCGGTCAGCTCAAGGATTTCAACCCGCAGGCCAGTCTCTTCTTCGGCTTCCCGAACCGCCGCCTCTTCAAGACGTTCGTCGGCTTCGACGTAGCCGCTGGGAAATGCCCACTCTCCCTGATGCGGCGGGTTGCCGCGCTTGATCAACACGATGCCACCGTCCATCTCGATCAGCACGCCAACCGTCGGGACGGGATTGACATAATGAACGTAGCCGCAGTTCGGGCAAGCGGGCCGCATGCGGCCGCCTTCCTTGCGCGTGACAAGTTCGGCGGCGCAGCGCGGGCAGTAGGTTGGCGGTGGAAGTGCCATCGTTACATATCGAGGTAATCGCGCAGTTGTCGGCTGCGGGTCGGATGTCTTAGCTTGCGGAGCGCCTTCGCTTCGATTTGGCGGACGCGCTCGCGTGTCACGCCGAAATAGCGGCCGACCTCTTCGAGCGTGCGATCCTGCCCATCGATCAGCCCGTAGCGCATCTCTAGTACTTCGCGCTCGCGGTCGCTGAGGATGCCCAGCGCCTGCTGCATCTGCTCCTTGAGAAGCTGGCGCGTCGCAGATTCGGCCGGCCCAGGCGTCTTGTCGTCGGGGATGAAGTCGCCGTACTGACTGCTTTCTTCCTGCCCGACCGGCTGGTCAAGGCTGAGCGGTTCCTGACTCACTCGAAGGATCTTGCGCACCTTCTGGGCGGCGCGCCGCAGCTTGCGCTGCAAGCCCATCTCAAGCGGAATCCCCTGCTCTTTAAGGTACTTGATCGCCTTCGTCTCCTCCGGCGTCAAGAAGTCCATTTCCAGCGCGATCTGTTCCGCCGTAGGCTCCGCGCCGTTCTGCTGGAGCAGTTGGCGCTGCACGCGCACAAGGCGGTTGATCGTCTCCACCATGTGCACAGGGATTCGGATCGTGCGCGCCTGATCGGCAATCGCGCGGCTGATCGCCTGACGGATCCACCATGTCGCATAGGTGCTGAACTTGAACCCCTTAGTATGATCGAACTTTGCCACGGCGCGCAGCAGTCCGATATTGCCTTCCTGAATGAGGTCTAGGAAGTTGATCCCGCGGCCCATGTACCGTTTCGCCACGCTGACGACCAAGCGCAGGTTCGCCCGCGTCAACGCCTCGCTTGCCAGTTCCGCGCGGTGCTCGATGGCTTCGAAGATCGCGGGCAGGTCTTCGACCGCGTCCTCGTCGTCCATCAGCATGCGGCTGAACACGGAAGCATCCGGAAGCTCGCCCGACTTGCGGACAATCGCCTTGACTTGAGAGAGCAGGTGCGGCGGCACGAAATAGAAGCCCTGCATGAACTCGAAGATCGGCGAGGCATAGTCAGACCACGCTTCGTCGCGGCCCCATTCGCGCTGACGCAGGTAGCTTCGCACGTACGACTTGCCTTCCGACTCATCGCCGCCCACAATAGCCTGAACCTCCTCGATCAGCCGCAGGATATCCGGCTCCTCGACCTTCAGCGCAGCGGCCCGCTTCTGAATCTCGCCCCAACTATGCAGTATGGTGTGATACGCAAGTTCGACGATCTCGTGCGGCGCGGGCAATCCGGGATCATCCGACCCGCCATGTACGTTCGGTGTCGACAATCTGTCCGTGAACGACTGCAGCATCGCGTTGGCGGCAAGCTGCGTGCTCAACCACACTTCGCTGTTCCCGTCGAGCAGCGGCACAAGGCCGATTTCCTTCAGGTACATGCGAACCGGATCATCCGTCGAGACGACGGCGTCGATCTGCACCTCGCTCAGGTCGTCCTCGATCTCTTCCTCGGCGCCGGGCTGAAAGTCGACATCATCGCTGGCAGACGGCGACAGCGAATCGAGATCGTCGTCTTCATCAAGAGACTCAACTTCCTCGAAATCCTCATTGAAATCAATGTCGTCGCCGAAGTTGTTAGGATCAGGCATATACGCACTCCCCCTTTGCGTGCGTGCTATTCTAGCGTATGCGTCGTGACAGTTCAGCGTCGAGTTGACGCACCGCCTGAGCCAGAACATTCAAGGATACCATCAGACGTCGAGTCTCTCCCCCGTCACTCTCGGACTCCGCCAGCAGCACGGTCAGCGATTCACGATCACGGCTGATTCGCGCTGCGCGCAACCGCAGCACGGCGACGACCAAGTCCTCTTTTGCGTCGAACGCCGGCGCAGCACGTTTGCTCAATTCATCCCAAAGCACGGCAGCATCCCCATCCAGCCGTTCCTTAATGCTTGCGCGCACATGCGCCGCGTCGGACACGCGCAGCCCGATCAACACATCCACGCTGTCCGCATCGAGCCGCGCTTCGATGTGCGTTCCGGGTTCAGCCTGTGCCGAGTGCAGCGCCTCGCGAATCGCCGACCAGATCGACCGGTGGGTGCTGTCGAGGAAATCCTCCTCCGTCAAATCACACAGCGGCCCATCAGACAGCGCCGCATTGTCTTCCGACAGCGTACGCAACCGCTGATTCGCGGCATAGACCCATGCCGGCTGTTCGATCAACCGGCGCAGACAGTACCGTTCCAGCGCCAGCTCGTCTTGCGGGGCAGGCAGCCGCGGGGCCGGCTGCACTGCGGGCGGCGCGTCATCGATCCCGATATCGACGGCTATCGGATCGCCGAACTCGTCATATTCCGGCGGCGGCGTCAATTCCCGAGGGGCAGACTGTGCAGGTGGACGACGCGCCGCCCTCGGCTCGGCAGGCTGCGAGGCGGCCCATGTGATGAGCGTCTTTTCGGCCACACGCAGATGCGCGGCTAACTTCTGCAAGTTGTCCTGCCGATACAGCTCGCGCTCGGACGCCATGAGCAGCGGCAGGATGCGCCGGGCCGCCGCTTCCTTCTCAACAATCGTCGCATTCGGTGATAGGTCACGCGTCTCGAATTCGATCACGAAGTCCGCCACCGGCCGCGCTTGATCCACGATCTGCGGCCACAAGTCGGGCTGTTCGCGAATCAGATCATCGGGGTCTTTCGCGCCGGGGATCGACAGCACGCGCATGTCGATTTGCATACGACCGGCGTAGTCCTGACTCAACGCCCGGCGCGCTACCTCAAGGCTGCGCATGGTGGCGTTCTGGCCGGCGGCGTCGCTGTCGAGCGCCAACAAGACACGCTGTGCATATCGCGGCGCGACGAGCTGAAGCTGCGCGTCGGTGAGCGCCGTCCCCATCTGCGCAACGACGTTGCCATAACCCGCCTGCTGCGCCTGAATCGCATCGAGGTAGCCTTCAACGATCACGACGGCGCCGCTGTCACGGATGGCGCCCTTTGCGGTATCGAGCGCAAACAACGTCCGGCTCTTGTTGAAGATCGGCGTCTCCGGCGTATTCAAGTATTTCGGGTTGTCGTTAGGGTCGAGCGCACGCGCGCCAAACCCGATCACACGGCCGCGATCATCCCGAATCGGAATCATCAGCCGGTTGCGGAACCGGTCGTACACGCGCCCTGCATCGTTACGCACTGCCATGCCGGCTTCGATGAGGTCGTCTTCGGTGTAGCCGATCTGCTTCATGGTCGTCAGCAGTCCCGACCACTCCGGCGGTGCAAAACCGATCTGGAACTTGATCAGCGTCTCGTCGCTCAACGCGCGCTTGCCCCGCGCATAGTCGAGCACAGATCGGGCAGCCTGCGCGTGAGGCCCCGGCGCCGTGTCGGGCTGGATCAGCCACCGGTGAAACTGTTCGGCGGCGGAGTGCAGCAAGCCGCGCAAAAAATCGTGCCGGTCATCGGTTTGCAGCTGTTCGGGTGTTCGCGCTTTGAGCTGAACACCGGTCGTCCGTGCAAGTTCGCGCAGTGCCTCGGTGAACGTCCATCCGTGCTGACGCATGGCGAAGTTCAGGACGTCGCCCCCTGTCGCGCATGATCCATAACACCGCCACGTCTGGCGCACTGGATCCACGACAAACGATGGGGTTTTCTCTTGATGGAACGGGCAGCACGCCTTATACGTCCGCCCCGCCTTTTTGAGTGGGACGTACTGCTGTATATAAGTAACAATGTCGAGTCGCGCCTTGATTTCGTCGGCTACTGACATGAGAATCGCTCGCGGCTGGGGAACCTTAATTCTAAACTGCGGCGTTCGTTAGCGACAATAGGAAGGTCAGTTGATCTACTGCGGATTTGTGCCGGGTTGTCACAACGAGTCTACGATGACCCACCCGGACGTCCTCTGCCCGAGCCGGCCTGCACGTCTGCGTAAGATCACCCGCGTCCGCTGCACACCCGAACGGCGAGTATGCGCATCGTCATCGGGATCTCGAACCTCGCCGGCATATCAGGCCCGCCAGCGAAATACGGAGTAGATCGAATTTATGCCACTTATTCTGGTCATCGAAGACGAAGATCATATCCGCAGCAACATCTGCGAAATCTTGTCGTACGAAGACTACGACGTGATCGACGCGCCGAATGGCATGGTCGGGATCGAATTGGCGCAGCAGCACAACCCGGACATCGTGCTGTGCGACGTGCTGATGCCGGGAATCACCGGGTGGGATGTCCTGCTTGAACTTCGCAGTTCCGCCCGCACTGCGGATACCCAGTTCGTGTTCCTGACCGCGCTCGCCGACCGCGCCAGTGCCCGCAAGGGGATGTCGCACGGGGCGGACGACTACATCGCCAAGCCGTTCACGCACCGCGAACTGCTCGACACGGTAGCAACCCGCCTGCGCCGGCGCGACGAAATCAAGCACCGCACCGACGAGCGTCTGGACGACCTGCGCAAGACCATCGTCCACGCCCTGCCCCACGAACTGCGCTCGCCGCTGACCGGCATCTTGAGCTGCGCCGAATTCCTGCTGATGGATCACCCCGCCGGCTTGGAGGTTGAACGCGTTCAGAATGTCGCCCGCATCATCGAGCGCTCTGGCCGCCGGCTTCAGCGTCTCATTGAAAACTATCTGTTTTACGCACAAATCGAAATGATGGCATCGGATCTAAGCCGCCGGGATGACGTCGCGCGGGAACGGACGGAGAATCCGGGCGGGTCGATTTACGATGCAGCTGTTGAGGTCTGCAAGCAGCACGACCGTCTCAACGACCTCCGGCACGAGCTTTCCAGCGTTCCCGTTACGATAAGCAGCAACAATCTCTACAAGCTCACGTCTGAACTCATAGATAACGCATGCAAGTTCTCACCGCCCGGCACGCCGATCGAAGTGCGGGCTTTTGTGCGCGAGAATAACTACATCGTCAGCGTCTCCGATCATGGACGCGGTTTGTATCCCACCGAACTCGAGAACATCGGCGCCTATACGCAGTTCCAACGCAACCTGTTCGAGCAGCAAGGCGTCGGGTTGGGGCTGGCGATTGTCCGCCGGCTTGCGGACTTGTACGGCGGAACCTGCGCTATTCGGTCTGCGCCCAACGCTGGAACCACCGTCGAGGTCGGCTTGAAGCTGGCCTAAGCCTTGCGGTACGTCTTCAAGATGCGACGCGCGACGACCATCCGGTGAACTTCGCTCGCCCCGTCATAAATACGAAATGCCCGTGCTGACTCGTACCACCGCGCGAGCGGTAGATCGCGGCTGATCCCAAGCCCGCCGCAGATTTGGATCGCCCGATCCAGCACGCGGTTGACTGTCTCGGCGACATGCACCTTGCACATCGACATCTCTTGCTTGGCGTCTTTGCCGGTCTCGATCAGCCATGCGCAGTGCTGCATCATCAAGCGCCCGGCGTGCAGCTCGGTCGCGCTGTCGGCCAGCATCCACTGTATGGCCTGATGTCCGCCTAGTGTGGTGCCGAACGCCTCACGCGTATTGGCATACCGCGCCGCGATCTCCAGCGCGCGCTGCGCGATGCCCGTCCAGCGCATACAGTGGGTAAGACGGGCGGGGCCGAGCCGCGCCTGCACCAGCGCAAAACCGCTGCCGACATCGCCCAGCACGGCATCATCGCCCAATCGCAGCCCGTTGAACCGGATTTCCCCATGACCGCCGAAGTCCGGCCCGCCGAGGTGCGGGATGTTGCGCACCAGTTCAATCCCCGGCGTGTCCATCGGCGCAAGAAAGAGCGTGGCGCTTGACTTCCCGCCGGAGTCGTCAGTGCGCGCCATGATGATGAGAAAGTCGGCTTGCGTCGCGTTAGTCGACCACCATTTATGCCCGTTGATGACCCACTGATTGCCGTCCCGGTGCGCCGTCGTCCTGAGCATCGACGGATCGCTGCCCACCCCCGGCGCGGGTTCGGTCATCGAAAACGCAGAGAACGCCTCGCCAGCCGCAAGTGGTTTGAGGTAACGCTCACGCTGTTCCGCGCTGGCAAACAGGTGCAGCAGGTGCAGATTGCCCTCGTCCGGGGCAGCGCATCCCATGACCAGCGGGCCGAGCAAGCTGCGCCCCGCCGCCTCGAACACCGGGATGATCTCGGTAATCGACAGCCCCATACCGCCTAGATCGGCCGGCATCGTCGGGCACCACAGTCCGGCTGCCTTCGCCTGCTCACGAGCGATCTTGAGGCGTTCAAGCGGAAGGCCGTCTTGCGGATCCTCGTCGGCGTGTGCCTCAAGCGGGATGACGACATCCTCCAAGAACTGATGAATGCGCGTTACAAGGTTTTGAATAGGACTGGGTATACTGAAATCAACCATATCTGCTTCTCAATTCGTATGCAGCACGTACTGGAATAGATTGTATCCTGCGAATAGCCCACGACGAACTAAGCGCGAAGTTGAAAGTGTTGAGTGATGAGTGATGAGAAAACGCCGCGTCGTATAGCTCGACTAACGCTGCAAGATGGGAGACCGAATCTCTCGACTTACGAACACCGGCTTAGGTAAAGGGATCGACATGGAACTCAGCGACCTCGCGAGTCGCCTCAGCTATTATTTGACCAGCGTCACCGGCTCGGCGGTCGACGTGGCTGACCTGCACCCACTCGCCGGGGGCGCTTCGCGCGATAGCTGGGCGTTCACCGCCGTCCACGCCGACGGAACCCGCGAACGGCTCGTCATGCGCCGCGATCTCGCGACGACGATGACCGGGTCTGCACTGACGCGTGCGCAGGAATTCACCTTGATGCAGGCAGCGCACCGCCACGGTGTCACTTGTGCACGGGTGCGTTGGCTGTGTGATTCTCACGAGCCGCTGGACTTCCCGTTCTTCATCATGGACTTCGTGGACGGCATA